>JAFSLQ010000009.1 GCA_017448355.1 Clostridia bacterium
AGCACATAGGCATCACCCCCATAATGTTCAAATATTTATCCCCCATATATAACCGTTAAACTCACCCAAAAATTTCACTTTTTAAGAAAAAATTTTAAAATTACTTAAAATGTTTTTTTAAGCCTCTCAATAGGTAGGCAAATAGAAAGGCAAAAAGTTGCACTTTTTTAAAAACTTTTCAAAAAAATATTTTCCCCTCCATATCTCCTAGGACACTTTTTTGAAAAAATCAACCCCCATTTTAAAAATTTTTCTAATTTTTTTTATCCCTTCACTTTAAAGGGCTAAAAAAAGCCGTTTGTGGGGTCAACTTCCTAAAAAATTTTTATTTTTTTGTCCCTTCATAATAAATGGCTGAAAATCAACCAAACGTGTCGGTCTATTACTGTTTTTATCCCCTACACTTAAAAGGGTGATTTTCGGGCAAAAGTCAAGGTTATAATTTAAATTTTATTATTTCTGCTTGGACAATGCCTGTCCAAACAGAAAAAGTTTTTTATAAAATCTATAAAAAAATCGATGATAACACCATCACAGACCATCTCACTTTGCTATTAAGTTGTCGTTTAATTGTTCTTTGCTATGTCATAAAAACTCCTTTGAAACTAAAAAGTCCGTACGATTTTCACCGTCGCCGTTTGGCAAAACTTCTTCTCGTACGGACTCTTTAATTCCGTTAAAATATTTAGTTTTATACTTGTAATCTATTTACAATTGCACAGGCTTGCTACAATTTACATATAATATATTTAATATTTTGGGGACTAAATGGGGACTGAATAGTTAAAATCGTCAGTGTTTTATTGATTATTTTAAAATTGCTTTGTAGGTTCGATTCCATTCACCTGCTCCATTTTTGTGGCTTTTGCCCACTTTGACTGGTAGATTGACTGTGTTTGCAGTCAATCTACCTTTGGTTTTAGGGGAACTTTGACCACTTTCGCTATTAAAATTTTTACCAAAAATCGACTTTTTGGGGAAATTTCGGGGAAAAACCTATCTATATCAGTCCTAATTAACAGCGTGTTTTTATTGTGAAATATCTCACAAGTAGATTTCGAATTTACCGATTTTGTTCTACTATTTTTGAACCTTATATCAAACATTAACCTATGTAGTTGCACAAAAAAATCGGGCGCATAAAATATGCGCCCACTGAATGAATATATTCTTTATTTTTCTATATTTATTTGTTCCGTCAAAGTCTTTACTTCAAATTCATAATGCTCTATCGTTAGAAGTTTCCGCTCTTAAAACCATTTAAGCATTTCCAACTGGCGTCCAAGTAGACGTTTTTTGTCTTTTTTCTCAGTTTCGCTCATCTGTATTTTCTTCCTTCAAATCTTTAATAAAATAAAATATTATTAAAAGTATTTTTAAGTAGTGTTAGTAAAAAATAACAGACTAAAAACTCATTTTCTCTTAAAGTTTTGACAGGTTTTACGTATCTCTTTTTCTGAAACTACGCCCGAAACGGCGTCGGGTTCACGCAACGACACTGCCGCACACATAGAACCGAATTCAAGTATTTCTTTATCTGTATAGCCTTTATATATACCATACAACGAACCTGCGCAGAAAGCATCTCCCGCGCCGGTTGTTCCCTGTATATAACCTTTCGGTAAATCAAAAGACGGAACTACCGTATATCCGCTTTCGGACAAACACACCCCGAACTGCGGTAAGTGAATTATAACCCTCTCTTTTACGCCTTTTTCTTTCAGTTTTTCGGCAATTTTGCGGATGTTCTCCTTTTCAGGCGTTATGCCTACCAAATTCCCCGCCTCAATTTCGTTTACGATAAGGTTATCGGTATACTGTAAGCACGGAATAACGAGTGAATATCTGTCCGAATTTTCACTTACAAGGTCGATAGATGTTTTTATGCCTTTCTCTTTGGCTTTTTTAAGTATTTTAATTCCGTCGCTGTTATCAACCTTATCCAGCAACAAAAAATACCCAAGATGCAACATTTCCACGTTAAGCGCATCAAAATCTACGTCTTGTTCGCCGAACAGCGCGCTTGCCCCCGCATAAGTAAAAAAGGTTCTTTCGCCGCCTATCTCACTCATTACGTCGGTAAAACTCGTCTTTTCTTTCGCGTCGGTTTTTAGCCCGCTTATATCCAGTCCGTAACGGGCAAATTCCGATTTCACAAATTCGCCTTCTTCGTCTTTCCCTATTTTACCGCAAGCGTAGACCGTCAGGCTATCGTCTATCTTTTTTAGGTCAATCCCAACGTTCGGAACGCAACCGCCAACCGCACGGCTTATAGACTTTATCTGCGTGAGTTCGCCCTTTTTAGGATAGGCTTTAATTAGATTTAACTTATCTACAAGCACGCTTCCCGCAACCGCTATACCGTTTTTCATATTTAATCTCCCGTTTAATGAACTCGATAAAAATCCACTTAAACTTTATTGACTTTAATTTCCAAGGAAAAATCTATTTTCTCTTTACCCTTTATTGTTTTATAATTAAATAAATCGTCAAGTTCGGTAGTGCAAGGTTCAAACCCCAAGGCGTAATCGCCGCTTGCCATACTTTTCCACTCAACAAAACAAGGTAACGTATCAGCGGAATATTTAAGAGTAAAACGTTTGCCTGTCCCGTCGTTTGTTAAAGAAATTTCGGACTTGTTCATTTTTAAAAAATAACAGCACTCTTCCATATTCTTAACAGGATTTTGGATGAGAAAAACATTGTTTTGATTTTCCTTCGCCCACTCGGTTATCGGCACAACGGATTTAACGTCTGCAACAATTTTCGCACCGTCGCCTAAAAACGGATATCCGATATTGACATGGTATAAAATGCAATAGTTTTGTTCGGAATAACCTTCATTAATGAGAGTATCTTTAATTGATATGCTGTCCCCACCGATTTCCGAAAAAATTGTTCGTTTAAGAACTAAATTTTTCCCAAACAACTCCGTGTCGCGGACGATTGACTCTACTGTTATTCCGTATTCATTGCACTCGGCACGGATTATTTCTGCGGGCAAATTATGAATAGTGCCGTGTATTGCATATCCATCTCTTGCTCCTATGCTGTCAAGCCCGCACGTATAAAGCATACCGCCTTCGAAACGTTTTATAAAACCTTCACTTTTTGCACAAAACCCGTTTTTTGAAACGAACGACACGTTTTGTCCTTGATGATAAAGTTGCATTATGTCGCAAGCCTTACTTTCGTTTATCAAAAAACGAAGATTACCGTTATCGCAATCTATTACTTTAAGTCCGCTACCTGCACCTTCGGTTAAAGCATATCGGCGTATACTTGCAACTTGTGAAAAATTTGAAATTCTTTCGTCCATAATTTTCTCCGCTAAACTTACTATTGCGAACAAGTTAAACGATAATCGTTTTACCCGTTTCTTTATCTATGCCGTTAATCATCTGCGACAGAGACTTGCCCGATTTAAAATCGTTATATATTCTTTCTATCTCGGACACATATCTGCCAGAATAATCGGAGTATTTGTTAAGCGCTGCTTCAACGCCGTTTTCTTTGACATACGCGCAAAGTTCCATGCTCGATTCGTCCGCTTGCGGTGAAAATAAAAATCCCGCCGCAATTCCTATACATAAATAAGTACCGTCTATCCCGTGTTTTTCGCACAGTTTAAGCGCGCCTATAAGCCTGTCGTTCGCACCGAGTTTGCGCTTTGTGTCTTTGCCTACCCTTTCTACCGTGTCCGCAAGCGCGGTGTTTGTAAAACGATATAAAAGGTTCTCCGCATGTCCTATAAGCCCGTCAATCTCCACGCCGTTTTCTTTCGCTATCGCAAGCGCAGAACGAACTAACGCGCGG
>JAFSLQ010000010.1 GCA_017448355.1 Clostridia bacterium
AACAATTAAAAATAATTGAAGACAAGAGAGATACAACGGTTCTCGAATATTTGAAAGATAAAAGAAATTATGTTGCACACGAATTTTTCAATGACAATAAATTAAAATCGGAAAAGGAAATTTCAGATAAAATAGAAGAATTGTCCTTAATTAACAAAGATTTTGATTTGATAAATTCTGCGGTTAAAAAGTTTTTAATTGATTACGCCAAAAATAATTAATAATTTTTGGCGTATTAAAACTTTCTTATCAATCCCTTTACTATGCCCAAAATCTGAACATTATCAAAAATCATATCTTCCATAGCGTCATTTTCGGGGTGTAAAATAATTTTGCCGTTCTTTTTATAAAATCGCTTGACGGTTGCGCTGTCGTCTATTAACGCAACAACGATATTGCCGTTATCGGCGGTATCGCACTTTTTTACGATAATTATATCTTTATCGTAAATACCGGCATTTATCATACTTTCGCCAGAAACCCGTAGGGCAAAATCGTCTTCTGTGCCGTTAAAATCTTCCGGAAGGGGACAATATCCTTCGATATTTTCAACCGCAAAAATGGGTGCGCCTGCGGTAATAGTACCGACAAGCGGGATTGCTAGATGTGTACTCTTTTTATTGGCGGGGGAAATGGCACGCTTTTTCATCGGAGATTTCTCCAAAAGCCCGCGCTCTTTAAGTTTATCAAGATACGAATACGCTGTTGCGGTGGACTTAATGTTAAGTTTAGCGCAAATTTCCCTAATTGACGGGGGGTAGCCGTTATTGTCTATATAATTGACTACAAAATGATACACTTTATTGATTTTATCGTTTATTTTTGTTTTCATATTATAAAAATATCACAAAAAATTTAAAAAGTCAAACATTTGTTTGCATAATTTTGTTTTAAATTGCTTTTAATTATCGCCAAAATATGTTAAAATATATTTGGTGAATAAAATGAGTGATAAAGATAAGTATTCCGAATATTTAAAAGACGTATCCGAGTTTAATGAGTGCGAAGATGATTTTTGCGATTTGGATAAAAATAAGATTTGCGACAACTGCGGAAAATGTCTTGAAGAAGAAAAAAAATACAAAATAATTAAGATTACAAAAATAGTTAAAGAAGATAATCGGTAATAATGTTTCAAAAAATCTTTGCTTTGCAAATCTTTTTTGAAATAAGGAGGAGCATACTGAAAGGTTATTGCTTTTTTGTAAAAACAAAAAAGCAAGACAAAAAGTCTTGCTCCGACGTGGCAGGGGAGACGCGGTGCGGACGAAGTCCTGCGTAGCGTGAGCGGAGCAGTAAGCAATCGGCGGAGACGGTTGCGAATCAATGACAATAAAAAAATATCGAGTTATAAACCCGATATTTCTGGCAGGGGAGACGCGATTCGAACACGCAACCGGCGGTTTTGGAGACCGCTGCTCTACCGTTGAGCCACTCCCCTAAAAGCACTATTAAAGTATAATATAAAAGCGTTTTTTAGTCAATTAAAATGAGGTAAAAATGGAAAAGAAATTTAAATTAGGCGTTATTGGTGCGGGCTTTATGTCTTCCGCAATAATTAGCGGGGCTATAAACTCGTCTTTTTTAGCGCCGAAAGATATTTTAGTAAGCGATATAAACGCACTCTCTATTGATAAACTTGCAAACTTAGGCGTTTCGACAACGCTAAATAACGCCGAAGTGTTTAACAATGCCGAGTACGTTTTATTTGCCGTAAAGCCGCAACATTTTGTAAATGCGGTAAAAGATATTGCTGAAATTTCGTGTGAGAAATTTATTTCTATTATGGCTGGCGTTAAAAAGTCTTCTATTAAATCCACACTAAATAAAAGCGTTAAAGTTGCACGCTGTATGCCGAATACGCCGTGTTCCGTGGGGTACGGTGCGGTTGGTATTGATTTATTCGATTTTGATAATGAAACAGACAAGACATTTATAAAAAATCTTTTTTCTTCATTTGCGCAAGTGGTAGTGCTTGACGAAAGTAAATTAAACGCCGTAACAGGCATAAGCGGTAGTTCACCTGCCTACTTTTATTTATTTATAAAGGGGCTAATAGACGCAGGCGTCAGACAAGGGCTTGAACCCGAAGACGCTAAAAAACTTGCCGTAAATACTATGATAGGTAGCGGTAAAATGATTTTTGAAAATTCCGCTAAAAGTCTTGACGAACTTATTGCCGCAGTTTGCAGTAAAGGCGGTACTACGATTGAAGCGGTTAAAGTTTATAATGAAAACAGTTTAGGTGATATAATAGATAAGGCGGTTTCCGCGTGTGTTAAAAGGGCGGAAGAGTTGGAAACACTTATATGAAACACGTCGATATTTACACGGACGGCGCGTGTAGCGGTAACCCTGGGGATGGGGGCTATTGTGCAATTCTCATATTTAACGGCATTGAAAGGGTAATAAGCGGCGGAGAAGACGGAACGACTAATAATCGTATGGAACTTCTTGCGGTGATAAAGGGGCTGGAAGCGCTTAAAGAACCTTGTGAAGTGAACCTTTACAGCGATTCTCAGTACGTTATTAACGCAATAAACGAAAAATGGTTAGAAAACTGGTCAAATTCCGGTTGGCGCGGTTCGTCTAAAAAAGGCGTAAAAAATGTTGACCTATGGCAAGCGCTTATTCCGCTTATAACGATGCATAAGGTTAATTTTATCAAGGTCAAAGGGCATTCTGACAACGAATACAATAATCGTTGTGACAAAATTGCCGTAGGGATTTATAAAAATAAAAAATAAACGGATATAAACTTTTTGCTTTAAATATACTATTTTTATGGATAATAAGAAAGTAAACAGTTATGTTTCATATGTTTTAATTATTGCCGCGGTTGCAATTTCCGGAATTTTTGGCATAGTTTTCTTTTCCTTGTTTGTAAAGACGATTGAAAGCGGTTTTATTTATGAAAATTCCACATTGCTTCTTTATGCGGTCGGTATAATTTTGACGCTTTGTACCGTTTTAAGTGTTGCGTTTTTGTTTACGAAATATCAAGTTGTTTCAAAAACTTTTATATTGACTACAGTTTTAATATGCTTGGCGGCAATCGGACTATATTTTTTAGGTAAAAGCGGGTTTTTTAATAAAATTACTTCGGTTGAAGCGTTCAGGGCTTATATAGAGTCTTTTGGAACTTATGCGCCCGTTTGTTTTATAACCGTACAGTTTTTACAAGTCGTGGTTCTTCCTATCCCGTCTTTTATAACCGTTGCAGCGGGGGTATTGATGTTTGGCGCGTTTTACGGTGCAATATATAGTTGTATCGGAATAATTGCCGGCACTTACGTAGCATATTTTTTGGGTAGATGGCTCGGATATAAAACGGTTAGGTGGCTTGTTGGTGAAGACACCTTAAAAAAATGGTTAACATATACTGCCGACAAGGATAAGTGGGTTTTTACTCTTATGTTCTTTTTCCCGTTTTTTCCGGATGACCTTCTTTGTTTCATTGCCGGTATTGTAAAGCTTGATACCAAATTCTTTATTATTATGACTTTAATTGCAAGAATTGTTTCAATTTTTACATCGTCATATTCACTGAACAACAATTTAATACCATATGACACGTGGTGGGGAATATGTATTTGGATACTGCTGTTTATCCTTACGCTTTGGTTTGTATGGCTTATAAGCAAGCGCTTGCACAAAACACAAAAAAACAAGTAAAATACTGATGATATTAATATATATTATGTCAGACATAAAAGAGCAAAAATGAAAATATTAATTTGTAATGATGACGGAATTGAGAGTAACGGCTTAAAAATTCTGGCAGAAAAACTTTCCGATAAAAATGAAATCCTTGTTATAGCGCCTGACGGTAATCGTTCGGCGTGTTCTCACACGTTAACTGTAAGAGAGTCTATAAAAATTACCGAATACGGTAAAATTAGGGGATGTAAAGCCTACGCTATTTCCGGTTCGCCTGCGGACTGCGTAAAAATCGCCAGACACGTGTTCGGCGATTTTGTGCCTGACGTCGTGCTTTCCGGAATTAATAAAGGGCATAATTTAGGTTCTGACATAATGTATTCAGGAACAGTCGCCATAGCGTACGAGGCGGCTTTTTTTGGATTTCCGGCATTTGCTTTTTCGGCTTTTTCTCACGGGGAAAGTAATTTTAACCTTTACGCAGATATTGCCGTGGAAATATTATACAAACTTATGCCTATAACCGATAAAGCCGGCATTTGGAACGTTAATTTTCCGGATATAAACTTACAAATAAAGGGCAAAAAATTTACTCCGCTTGGGGCGAAAGTGTACGTTGACGAATACATAAAAGATAGCGACGGGAAGTATAAAATTAACGGGATTATTGACAATTCGTCGGAGTTTTGTGATTGCGACGTTGAGTGGAATAAAAAAGGGTATATCACAATTACACCATTAAAATATGATAAAAGTGATTATGGGATTTTAAAAACGGTTGGAGAAAAATGCATACTGTAATTGTTATCGGCGGTGGTGCGGCTGGGATGTTTGCGGCTTATTCCGCAGCAACGGTAAATCGCAACAACCGTGTTATTCTTGTAGAAAAAAATGAAAAACTTGGTAAAAAATTATACATAACGGGTAAGGGACGCTGCAATTTAACAAATAATGTTCCTGTATCCGAATTTCTAAATAACGTTATCGGAAACCCGAAATTTCTTTACAGCGCTTTAACGGAATTTTCACCCGATGATGTTATGCGTTTTTTTGAAGACAATGGTTGTGCGCTAAAAACCGAGAGAGGAAACAGAGTTTTTCCTGTAAGCGATAAGGCAAGCGACATTACTAAAACTCTTCAAAAAGCACTCGTTAAAAGCGGTGTTGAAATAATGCTTAACACAAATGTGCTGAATATTAAAACTGAAAACGGTCAGATTGTAGGCGTTCAAACTGAAAGCGAGTTGTTGTCTTGCGATTCCGTTATCGTATGTACGGGCGGGCTATCTTATCCGCTTACCGGTAGCACGGGTGACGGGTATATGTTTGCAAAATGTGCGGGGCATAATATTGTTGACTTAAAGCCTTCGCTTTCAGGACTGGAACTTTGCGGCACGGATTTTATTACTGCACAGGGCGTGTCGCTTAAAAATGTTGCGATAACCGTTTTAAGTGGCTATAAGGCAATTTATAAAGATTTTGGCGAAATGCTATTTACACATTACGGCGTTTCAGGGCCGATAATTCTTTCCGCTTCGTGCGTAATTAATAGGGCAAAAACTAACGATTTAACGCTCAAAATCGACTTAAAACCTGCAATTAGCGATAAAATCTTGGATGACAGGCTTTTACGTGAAATTGAAAGCGCCAAACTTAAAACGGTTTCTAACGTGATGCGAGCGCTTCTTCCGCAATCTCTTATAAGCATAATATTATCGGTGGCATCGATTAGCGCTGAAAAGCGTTGTTGCGACTTAACGAAAAATGATAGGCTTAATTTAGTGGCAAGCCTGAAAAATCTTACCTTTCAAATAAAAGGACTAAGACCGATTGAAGAGGCTATTGTTACAGCGGGTGGCATATCGGTAAAAGAAATTAATCCTAAAACAATGGAAAGTAAACTCGTTAAGGGATTGTTCTTTGCGGGCGAAGTGTTGGATGTTGACGCTTATACAGGCGGGTTCAATATACAAATTGCTTTTTCGACGGGATATGTCGCTGGGAAAAACGCTTAAACTATAATAAATAAATTGATTTTAATCGGTATTTTTGGTATAATTTCTTTGTCAAACATAAAAAAGGGGAGTTTTATGAAAACAATTAAAATTGCGTTAGACGGTCCTTCGGGAAGCGGAAAAAGCACAATCGCCAAAATTCTTTCCGCTAAACTCGATATTTTATATCTTGACACCGGTGCTATGTATAGGGCAACGGCATTGAAAGCCTTAAAATTAGGAGTTGACACTTTTGACGAAAAAGGAGTTTTAGGCTTTATAAATGATTTAAAACTTGAAATTAAATACGAAAACGGTAAACAGCAAACTTATCTGGACGGCGAAAACGTATCGGATAAAATCAGAGAGCCGCAAGTCTCTATGGCGGCGTCGAATATAAGCAGTCTTAAATGTGTAAGGCTTAAAATGGTGGAAATGCAACGTAAAATCTCCGAAACGACGTCGTGTGTGCTTGATGGAAGGGATATAGGTTCTTACGTGTTACCGAACGCCGATTATAAGTTCTATATTACGGCAGGGGTAAACGTTCGTGCTGAAAGAAGATTTAAAGAACTTACCGAAAAGGGTTATAATGTTGATTTTGACAGTCTTAAAAAAGAGATAGAAGAGCGAGATTACAATGACTCTCATAGAGAATTTTCTCCGCTTGTAAAGGCGAAAGACGCGATTGAAATAGATACGTCAAATATGACGGTAGAACAAGTAATTTCAACAATTATGTCACACATAAAAGAATAATAAAATGCTAGTAATTATAGGAAAAAACAACGGTTTTTGTTTTGGGGTGCGCCGTGCGATAAAAAGTGCATTTTCGTTAAGCGGAGACAGACGCTTTGTTTTAGGCGAAATTATCCATAATGAAGAAGTTAACAAAAAGTTAAAAGATTTTGGCGTGGAAACCGTCGATAGCGTAAACGATACAAGACTTAAAAGCGGCGATACACTTCTCATCAGGACTCACGGTGAACCTAAAGAAACCTTTGATAAACTTTACAGCAAGGGAATCAAGATAGTTGATTGTACATGTCCTTTCGTAAACGAAATTCACGCCATTGTAAAAAAGCATTACGACGAAGGCTATACAATAGCAATTATCGGTAACAAAAATCACCCCGAGATAATCGGTATAAACGGTTGGTGCAACAACAGCGCGTATATATGCGAAAATGAGTGCGATTTGGAGGCAATTTCCGCTGAAAAACTGTGCATTGTAGTCCAAACAACCTTCTCGGAAGAAAAATTTGACGCTATTATAAAAAAATTTAGTCGTAATAAGGTCAAAACAGTTGATATTTTCAAAACAATTTGTTATACTACAACCAAGCGTCAAAAAGAAGCGGGGCTGATTTCAAAACGTAGCGATGCAGTTTTAGTTATCGGCGGCGAAAACAGTAATAACACTAATAGGCTTTACGAAATTTGCGCTTCTTATTGCAATAATGTGTTCAGAATTATAAGTCCAAAGGACTTTGATTACGGAAAAATAAAAAATTTTAATAAGGTAGGCATTGTACTCGGCGCTTCTACGCCCGAGGAACAATTCCAAGAGGTAATGTCTTGTATGGCTAACATCACAGAAGAAACAATCACAACCGAAACCGTTGAAAGTGAAGAAACCGCCGCTATTAAAGCGGAAGCAGTAGAACCTGCCGTTTCGGTTGAAGAGAATATAAAGGAGAACGATTCCGCGACTTCGTCCGTTAAATCGGAAATGGAAGCGGCTTTTGATAAAATTAAGCCGACCAAAGATTTGCGTATAGGTCAGATTGTCAAAGCAAAAATTTCTTCCGCAACCGATGCGGGATTAACTCTTTCCGTCAGCAACGCGAAGGTTGATAACTTTGAACTCCCGAAGGAAGAACTTCTCAACGAAAATTATAATAAAGAAGATTATAAAGATAAAATCGGCGAAACGATAAGAGTTATGGTTATCGGCAAAAAACCGCTTAAATTTTCCGAAAAGAAGATGGAAGGCGTGTTAAAAGAAGAAGCCGAAATCGAAGAGATTAGAAACGGCAAATTATTCGAAGCAGAAATCACGGGTACGAATAAAGGCGGTCTTGTCGGTAAGTTCGGTAGTTACAGCGTTTTCGTTCCGTCTTCACAGATTCGTATAGGTTTTGTTAAAGACCTTGAAAAATACGTCGGTAAAACTTTGAGACTTAAAGCCGAAAAGGTTGAATCTAGAGGTCCGCGTCGTCAGATAGTCGGTTCTCAACGTGTTATTTTAGAACAAGAAAAGGCTGAGAGAGACGCTATACGTGCAGAAAACGAAGCGGAGTTTTTCGCTAACGTTCAAGAAGGCGACGTCGTTTTAGGTAAGCCTGTAAGATTTGCGGCTTTCGGCGCGTTTGTAAGTGTTAACGGTTTCGATTGTTTAGCACACATTTCAGACCTTTCCTGGACAGGTTGCAAAGAATGTTCTGACGTTTTGGAACTCGGCAAAGAATATGAATTTAAGATTCTTAAAATAGACGCTGAAAACAAGAAAGTTTCTATCGGATACAAGCAATTACAGCCTAAGCCTTGGGACACGGTTCTTGAAAGATACGCTGTCGGCGACGTTATTACCGGTAAAGTCGTTAGAATCGTAAGTTTCGGCGCATTTGTTGAAGTCGAAAAGGGTATCGACGGGCTTGTACACGTTTCACAGATTTCCAACCAGTGGTTAGAAAATCCCGTTACTGCTTTGCAGGTAGGACAGGAAATTACCGCAAAAATTCTTGATATCAACGTAGAAAAAGAGAAGATGACTTTATCAATCAAAGCGCTTTTACCGGAAATCGAAAAGCCTGAAAAGGACGCGGACGCTAAGGGTAAAAAAGGCGGCAAAAAGGAAGATAGTGAAGAAGAAACCGACCTTCACGAATGGAAAGATGTTGATAACGGCGGCGCTTCTATCGCGGATATTCTTAACAATTCCGACAAATAATTAAATAAAATTTTAATAAAAAAGATTCGTTTTTATAAACGAGTCTTTTTTTATGTTCTTTTTTAATAAATTTTCAATATATTATAATGTGATAAGTTTATATTTTCTTTCGGAAGAAATACAATCTGCGCTGAAAAAGGCAGACCTTAACGCATTGTCAGAAATTCGTATGCGAGTTGGCTTTCCGATTTTCGGTATTTTTAACGGCAAAAAAATTTTTTTATCCGAAAAAGGACCTACCATTAATAAGATTGACGCAATAAACTGTTCGCATATAGATATTAAAAAATGCATTGAAAGCGTTACCGAAAAATCGCTTTATGCGTTTAATGACAGATTAAAACAAGGGTTTTTGACAACAAAAGACGGGGTTAGGATAGGGCTTGCGGGCGACTGTGTGCTTGACGGTGAAAAAATTATTACAATTAAAAATATTTCGTCGCTGAATATCAGAGTGCCGCACGAAATTAAAGATTGCGCAAAAAAAATATATGATAAACTTTTTTTAAAAGAAATTTATAATACCTTAATTATTGCGCCGCCTTCAAAAGGTAAAACGACTATTCTAAAAGACCTTGCGAAAAAATTTAACGAATATACGAATTATTCTATTATGATTATTGACGAACGCGGCGAATTTTCTAATATTTCAGGCGAAAATATTGATTTAATAAAATTTTCAAACAAATTTTATGCTTTAAATTACGGCTTACGTTCTATGTCGCCGCAAATTGTTATTACGGACGAGCTTCAAACAAAAGATGACTGGCAAAGCGCAAAGACCGCCGCGTTCAGCGGTGTAAAAATTATAGCAAGTTGTCATGGAAAAAACATTAAAGATTTAATCAATAAGGATTTTTTTCTTAAAAATGTATTTGAAAGATACGTCGTTTTAGACGCATTAAAGAGTGCGGGGACAATAAAAGAAATTTACGATTCAGAATTTAATATAATATGAGAATATTTTTTTTAGCAACTATTCCGCTTATTACTGCTTTTATCGGATATATTATATCAATGAAATTCGCTATATCTCACGAGTTTTGGGAAGATTTTTCGTTTTGGCATAAAAAAATAAAGTCGGAAATTTCTTTTTCTCAGCGTTCGATTTTGGAGATTTTTAATAATTTTGAAGATTTAAATAAGTCTGAATTGTTTTTATCGGTTGCAAAAGATTACGTAAAAAATCAAAAAACAACTACAAAGTTAAATTTTCTTAGGAAAGAAGAAAAAGAATTTATTAATAAATATTTTGTTAGTCTTGGTACTATGGATAGAGATTCCCAGTTAAAATATCTTGAATCGCTGGAAACAGAACTGAACGCTTTTAGCCTTAATGCAGATAGTAAAAATAAAAAATATCGTCCGCTTTACGTGAAAATGGGCTTTTTAATAGGGTTAGTGGTTTTTATTTTAGCGATATAGGTGAAAGATGAGTGTCGATATAATATTCAAAATTGCAGCGATAGGAATTTTAATAACGGTAATTACACAAGTTTTGAAAAAAAGCGATAGAGACGATATTGCCACTCTCGTTTCGCTTGTAGGGCTTATTATTGTGATGACGCTCGTAATTAATATGGTTAGCGAGTTGTTTGATACAATAAAAAATATTTTTTACTTATACTGAAATGCTTAAAATCGTAGCGTGCGCAATTGTTTTCGCGTTTGTTTTAATTTACCTTAAAGGTATAAATAGTGAATTTTTTTCCGTAGCACTTTTGGGTGCAGGCGTAATTCTTATTACGTTAGGCATCGATTACTTTACCGAAACTGTTGCGTTTTTACGTAATTTTATTGAAAATTCCAAGATTAGTGCCGAATATTTTTCCGTTATATTAAAAATTACGGGGATTGCTTACGTTGTAGAGTTTGGCGCAGGTGTGGTAGAAGATTTAGGACTTAAAAGTATGGCGGACAAGTTGGTGCTTATAGGAAAAGTAGCAATTTTTGTAGCGACAATACCCATAATTTATGCCGTATTTAATCTTTTGACAGGTTTGATTACATGAAAAAAAGAAAAATTTTTTATGTCATTTTAATTTTTTGTACTGTGTTTATATTTTTTTGGGGGCATAATGTTAAGTCAGCAAATGCAGACGATTTGTCCGATAATATAAAAGACCAAATCGATAACCTTAATTTACAAGAAATAGAAGACTTTTTTGACGATAATAATCCTGATGGGTTTAATTTTATTTCAACATTTAAAAATATTTTGGAAGGAAAATACGATGGTGCTGACAATATTTTCGATTATATTAAAGATATAATTTTTTCCGAAATTTCCTATTTTTTGCCAAGCATTATCGCTATAATTATTGCCTGCCTTTTATGTGAAATAATTCAAAATATAAAAAGCGGACATTTAAGTGATAGTGTAGCGCCAATAATCAAATTTGTTGCGATTTTAACCGTTATTCTTATAATTTTTCCGCAATTTATTTCAATGTGGAATAAAACAAAAAACATCATAGAAAGTATAGGGAAATTAAGTGAGATTATGTCTCCCATAATGCTTACTTTAATGGTTGCATCGGGGGGAACGGTGTCGGCTAGCGTCTATAAGCCTTCCGTAGTGTTTTTTACAAACGTGGTTATAAATGTCTTTTATGCCGTGGTTTTGCCTATTATAGGAATTTTAACTGTTTTTAACATTATGGCACATTTTTCAAAGGATATAAAACTTAAAAAGTTTTCGGATTTTTTCGGCGGGGTTTTAAAATGGATATTCGGCATAATGATTGTTTTTTACGGTTTAATAATTTCCGTGCAAGGACTTTCAGTAGCAAATACGGAAGGGATTTCGATAAAAGTCGCTAAATACGCTATTTCAAATTCCGTGCCGATAGTAGGCGGACTTATTAAAGATGGATTAGATATCGTAGCGGCAGGAAGCGTGATGGTCAAAAACGCTTTAGGGATTGCCGGACTTATAGGAATATTTTATTTTGTTTTGTCGCCCGTGCTGCAAATGATAGTTTTTTCAATGCTGCTTAAACTTGCCGCGGCAATTACCGACGTTTTTGCGGGCGATTCGGTTTCAGACTTTTTAGGCACGGTTTCAAAATCAATCAATTATTTTATTGCTTCCGCGTTAACGGTTGGATTAATGGCGTTTTTGACTATATTACTTATGGTTTTTTCGGCAAATACGGTGATATGATGGTTGGTTGGCTTTTGAGTGTTTTTTCCGCGGTTTTTATTATTTCCGTTTTCTCTTTGCTATTACCGGAAGGAAAAATGACAAAATTTGTAAAACCGTTTATTTCTATAGCGGTTATAATAGTGATTATTTCTCCGATAGCGGATATTCGCGGATTTATCGACGGTACGGTTTTTAATGATAATAAAGTTATAGAAACAGACAAAGATTTCTTAAATAAAATCACAATTTCCAAAATCGACCAGTATTGCGATAATTGCGTAAAAATCGCCGAAAAAAACGGCATAAAAGGGAGTACGGCGATAATAGAATATAACGTAGACGAAAACGGACAGCCCATAGTTTACGGCGCGGAAATCAATATTAAAAATGCTGTAATAAGTGGCGACGGCGAGCATATAGTTATATTGCAAAGATTAAAAAAAGACATAAGCGAGTATTTACGGATAGACGAAAAGGGGGTTAAAATAAATGAATAATTCCCGCATTAATAATTTTATAGCCAAATTAAAGACAGACAGAAAAACGCGTATCGTTGCTATTACCATAGGGTTAGCATTAATAATAATTATTATAGGCGTAAACCTTTTCGGCGGAAAACATAAAAACGAAAATAGCGGAGACTCGGCGTTAGAATATGTTTATTCGATGGAACAAAAACTTGAAAGTCTTTTGAATAAAATCGACGGCGCGGGAAAAGTTTCGGTTGCGTTAAGCGTCGAATCCGGTATGGAAACGGTTTTTGCGACCGAAACGGTCGTAAAAGAGACTTCAAACGGGCGAGAAACGGTGTCTAAACCGATACTTGTCAACGGTAAGACGGTAGTTCTTAAAGAGATGTATCCCGAAATAAACGGTGTGGTGATAGTTGCGGAAGGCGCGGAAAATATTGCCGTATACAGAAGACTGCAACAGGCAACTTTGTCGCTATTAAACGTGAAAGCAAGTCAGATAGAAATACTGACTATGAAATAAAATATGAAAAATAAAAAAGGAGAATTTTTATGGCTAAAAAGAAGAAAATCATTATTTTATCGTGTATGGTGGCGTTGCTTGCGGTAACCGCGGTATTTAATTACGTGTTTACCGGCACTACGAAGTCTGCCGCAGTTCAAACATCGTCGGCAAGTGCGGCAGGGTATTTTGCGCAATATAGAGCGGAAAGACTGACTAACCGCAACGAAGAAATGTTGCAACTTGATTCCGTACTTAAAGCGGCGGAAAACGGTAGCGACGAATATTCGGCGGCTCTCACTATGAAAACCAACCTTACATCAAATACAGAAAAAGAAATGTTGCTTGAAACGCTTATTAAAGCCTACGGCTTTGAAGACGCGGTCGTGGTTATAGGGCTTGATTCGGAAAATGTCAACGTTATAGCAAAATCCGCTAATCTATCGACCGACGACGCAATCGCGATTTACACGATAATAACCGAAGAAGTTTCAGTTTCGCCCGAAAACGTAAAAATTATTCCTATTTCCTAAAAAATACTATGCAAAATAAATATTTTGTGGTAAAATAAATACAAATCGATTTTATCGGAGAATATTTATAATGCGTGTAAAAAAATTTCGCCCGAGAGAAAACCGCGACAAACTTATTTACGGCGACGGAATTGTCGAAGGAATAGTGCTTTTAGCGGTTGCCGAAATACCTTATGCCAAAGTTTATCGCGGTGTTTCAGGCAAACTTCCCCAAGAAAATGCCGTCAAGGTTGTGATTGATAAATCCAGCGTTATCGTTGACGTTAAGGTTGAAATACATTTCTCTCAATGCGTTTCCGATATGGCATTTATGATTCAGGAAGCGGTAAAATATAACGTTGAATCAATGACCGATTACACGGTTTCTGCTGTGAACGTCATTGTTAAAGGCGTTACTTTTGAAGATATTTCCGTAAACGTTAAAGAACTTAACGGCAACGGGGAAGTGAAACCTGCTGAAAAACAGGTCGAAAATGGCGAGAAACAGGTAGAAAACGGCGAAAAAACGCAGGCGAAGGACTAAACATATGAGAAGTGTGGCAAGAGAAATAGTATTCGAATATCTCTTTTCAAGGCTCTTCAATCAAAAAGATGAAGGGCTTTTTGCTGTTTTAAGCAAGAACTTAAACACGGACGATAAAGTGTTTGCCGAGAATTTGCTTAATTTTGTTCTTAATTCGGAAGAAAAATACGCGGAAGAAATAACAAATCTATCCAAGAACTTTAAGTACGACAGAATTTTTGCCGCCGATAAATGCGCAATAAATATAGGCATGGCGGAACTTGATAATTTTCGAGAAACTCCTAAAGCCGTGGTTATTGACGAAGCGGTAAAACTTGCCGCAAAATTTTCCACCGAAAAAAGCACAGACTTTGTAAACGGTATTTTAGCAGAATACGCCAAAAATATAGGTGTATAGGGGGAAGTTATGGCAATTATAATCGACGGCAAAGCACTTGCTACAAAAATAAAAGAAAACCTAAAATCGGACGTTAAGTCGTTTTATGAACGTTTCAAACGTCAAATAACGTTAGCCGTGGTTTTGGTAGGTAATAACCCCGCCTCCGAAGTTTACGTTAAAAATAAGATAAAAGCGGCGGAAAATGTGGGCATAAAGTCGCTTTCTTTTACTCTTCCGGAAGGCACGGAAGAAACGGAAATCGAGAATTTAATAAGAACTCTGTCAGCCGATAAGTCTGTGGACGGAATTTTGGTTCAACTGCCGCTTCCGAAACATTTAAACGAAGATAAAATTCTCGCTCTTATTCCGCCTGAAAAGGACGTCGACGGCTTCACCGCGGAAAACGTGGGGAATACCGTTTTATTTAAAGATGCCATTAAATCCTGCACTCCGTCGGGAATAATGTATATGTTGAAAAGTTTGCCCGTTTCGCTTAGCGGAAAACATGCGGTCGTTATAGGCAGAAGCAATATAGTCGGCAAACCTGTTTCGATGCTTTTGCTGCAAGAAAATTGTACTGTCAGTATTTGCCACAGCAAGACGGAAAACTTAAAAGAAATTACAAAGCAAGCGGATATTTTAGTCGTAGCGATAGGTAGACCGAAATTTGTTTCTGCCGATATGGTTAAAAAAGGTGCGGTAGTAATTGACGTCGGTGTTAACAGAACCGAAAACGGGCTTTGCGGCGATGTGGATTTTCAAGCGGTTAAAGAGATTGCATCGTATATTTCACCCGTACCGGGCGGAGTAGGCCCTATGACGATTGCTATGCTTATGAAAAACGCTTATCTGTGCGCGTTAAGGAGAGAAAATGCTTGATTTTAACGCTAAATACAAAGAATACTTGCAATTTTTTGAAAAAAGCCTGAACAACAAGTTAAACACACTCGATAAAACCGCGCCGAAGGTTATTAAAGACGCGATGTCTTATTCTGTTGAAGGCGGTGGCAAGCGTGTCAGACCTATTCTTTGTTATGCTGCTTGTGAAATGCTGGGCGGAGACATAACGGCTGTTGAAGAACTTGCGCTCGCAATAGAGTTTATTCACTCATATTCGCTTGTACACGACGACCTTCCGTCAATGGATAACGACGATTACAGACGGGGCAAGTTTTCTACGCACAAGCAGTTTGGCGAAGCCATAGGCGTACTTGCGGGCGACGCGCTTTTAAATTACGCTTTCGAGACGCTTTTTAGTAAAAAAGACGCTTCCGACAATTATTTTAGCGCGGCGGGTATTATTGCAAGATACTCAGGTTATAGCGGTATGATAGGCGGGCAAGTGTACGACCTTTTAAATGAAAAAAACGCCGCTTTTTCGGAAGAAGAACTCTATAAAATCTACTTAAACAAAACGGCTAAATTAATCACCGCGCCTTTACTTGCGGCATCGTGTTTACAAAACAAAAAATATTTTGACGAACTTTCCGAATACGGGTATAATCTGGGGATACTCTTTCAGATTACCGACGATATCATGGACGCGTTCGGAACGCTTGAAGAGATAGGCAAAACGCCGCATAAAGACGACGCTGAGAATAAACTTACAAGTATTAAAGTTTTCGGTGCGGAAGGTGCAAAAGATAAAGCGAAAGAGCATTACTTAAAAGCGAAAAACATTATACAAAAGATAGATACAACGGGATTTTTAACCGAATTTACCGATAAAATGTATTTAAGAAAAGCATGAGATTTGACGAATATTTGGCACTTAAAGGTTTTTTTGATTCGAGAACGAAGGCAAAACAAGCGATTTTAAACGGCGAAGTTAAAGTCAATAATGAGCGAATTAATAAACCCGCCAGAGAAATGTCAGAAAACGCACATTACGATATAATTATCGAAAAGGCTGAAAATTTTGTTTCCCTTGGCGGATATAAACTTTCAAAGGCGCTTAAAGATTTCGATTTTTCGGTTAAGGACAAAAGTGTTGCGGATATCGGTGCGAGTACGGGCGGATTCACCGACTGTCTTTTGCAAAACGGTGCGGCAAAAGTTTATGCGGTAGATTTAAACGACGGATTACTACACGCGTCGCTTGTTAATAACGACAAAGTTGTACAAATTGTAAAAAACGCAAAAAATCTTACAAAAACCGATTTAGAAGGCATTGATTTAATAACGGCGGATTTAAGTTTTATTTCCGCAAAACAAGTGCTTGAAATTTTTTATAACCTTCTGCCAGATAACGGTAACGTTATATTGCTTATTAAGCCGCAGTTTGAAATAGGTGAGCGGCGGAACTTTAAAAACGGCATTATTAAAGATGATAATATTCGTAAAAACGCTTGTTTCGGTGTATATAACGCGGCTGTAAATGTGGGGTTTTCCGTTAGCAATATGACAACTGCGCCTATAAATAAAGATAAAAATATTGAATTTTTGATTTTACTTTCAAAAAACAACGTAAAAAACGTTGACTTTGACAGTTTATATAAATTTTAGTTAAGCGTTGTTTTTTAACGCAAAATATGGTATCCTTTTAAATATATGAGAGTTTTATTATATATTAATTCCGAAAAAGACCTTAACGGCGAATATTTTTCGCTTTTAAAATCCTTGCTTATTAAGCACGGGATAGATTTCGAGTATTTCTGCGGCGACGATACGCCTATTAAAAAAGATTATGCGGCGATAATAGTTTTAGGTGGCGACGGAACAATTTTGCATAGAACTGAGTTTGCTAATTTAACAAAAACTCCTATTATAGGAATTAATTGCGGAAAACTCGGGTTTTTATCGGAATTTGAAATCACGGAAGCGGAAGACGCTATACTTATGCTGAAAAATGGAGGACTTACGCTTGACGGGCGGCTTACGCTTAAAATTTCATTTAACGGTAAAACATATTACGCCCTGAACGACGTTTCCGTTTCGAGAACGTACGAAGACAACAAACGTTTAATTGTAAACCTTGACGTTAAGGCGGGGAATAAGGTGTTATCGGAAATTTCAGGTGACGGAATAATCATAGCGACGCCTACCGGTTCGACCGCATATTCGCTTTCGGCTGGCGGGGCGATTTTAGAACCGCATATCGACGCTTTTTGTATCACTCCCATTGCCGCGCACTCGTTATTGTCGCGCGCGGTAGTATGTTCTGCGTCAAACGTTTGTGCTTTAACTCATAAGGGCGGGGCAACAGCGGGGCTTTTTATTGACGGAAAACTTGTCGGATTTTTAAATCAAGGCGATTGCATTTCCGTTTCAAAAGCAGAAAATAAAACGCTGTTTTTAAGAAAGAAAGATTTTGATTTTTTTGCACGACTTAATGCAAAAATGCAATACAGATAAGGGGAAAGTATGACTAAAAAGGCAAGGCTCAACGCCATTTTGGAACTTATTAAAGAGTTTGAAATTTCGACTCAGGAAGAGTTGACGGAAAAACTTAACCAAAAAGGATTTGACGTTTCGCAGGCGACCGTTTCGCGCGATATAAACGAACTCGATTTAATAAAAGTCGACGGTACAAATAAAAAGTCAGTCTATCGCAAGGCGGATAACGTTAACACCGAAATCCCGCAAAAAATCAAAGATTTATTTAAACAAATCACCATTTCGATAGTTTCCGCGAACAATCTTATTGTCGTAAAAACTTTAAACGGGAACGGTAGTTCCGCGGGTATGGCGATAGACCATATGCATATCCCGCAGATTTTGGGCACGATAGCGGGCGATGATACGCTACTTATCGTTGCGAAAAATAATTCGGATGCGGAAATTATCGTTAAAATTTTAAGGTCTATATAATGCTTTCTAAACTCACGATAAAAAACGTCGCGCTAATCGAAAGCGCGGAAATTAATTTCAAAAGCGGCTTTAACGTTTTGTCAGGCGAAACAGGTTCGGGCAAATCGGTTATTTTAGAGTCGCTTAATTTTGTGCTTGGCGCAAAAGCGGATAAAACGATGATTCGTAGCAATGCGGAAGAGTGTATGGTTGTCGCTGAGTTTGACGTTCATGACAATGCCGCAGTTTATAGCGTTTTAGACGAATTCGGGTTCGATAATGAAGACGTTTTAATTATTTCGAGAAGATTTAACGTGTCAGGCAAAAACAGCGTTAAAATCAACGGAAATTCCGCAACGGTGTCAATGGTTAAAAAATTGACGTCCCTACTTATCGACGTGCACGGACAGAGCGAGCATTTTTATCTTTTAAGTACCGTAAACCAACTGAAACTTTTAGATAAGTTTGCGGGGATTCGCGAAAGCGGAATTTCGGAAGAAACAAAAAACGCCTACGATGAGTATAAAAACTTAAATGAAGAACTTGAAAAAATCGGCGGGGACGAATCGTCGCGTCTTATTCGTCTTGACGTTTTAAATTATCAGATAAACGAAATCGAGTCGGCGGGTGTTAAAGAAAACGAATTTGAAGATTTATCCGCCTTGAAAGAAAAACTTTTGCACAGAGAAAAAATTATTACTGCGCTTAACGCCGTTAAAAGCGGGATAGAAGACGAAGGCGGGGCGTCGGATATATTATCTAACGCAACGCGTACTTTAAGCGGTATTGCGGGGTTTGGTAATGATTATTCCGAAATTTATGAAAGGCTTTCAAACGCATATGCCGAAATCGACGACGTTGCGGGTTCGATAACTTCGCTTTTAGACGATTTGGGGTATGGCGAGTACAGTTTAGATGAAGTTGAAAACAGATTATACCTTATAAAAAATCTTTTCAAAAAGTATGGCGGTGATTATCAGGCGTTATGCGAATTTTTAGATAATGCCGTTTCCGAAAAACAAAAACTTGAAAACTTTAACGAACTTTCGTTTAAATTAAATGATAAAATAATTAAATCGCGTAAAAATCTTTATGATTTATACGTAAAACTAAGCGAAAAACGCAAAAACTCCGCTGAAATATTTTCTAAAAACGTGCTTGACGAACTTAAAGAACTTGGTATGAATAAAGCGCGATTTTACGTTAATTTTGCCGATTTACCGAATATTTCCGAGTGTAAATTTGACGGCGTAAACGGCGCGGATAATATTTGTTTTATGTTTTCGGCAAACGCGGGTGAACCGTTAAAACCGCTGTCCGAAGTAATAAGCGGTGGGGAAATGTCCCGTTTTATGTTGTCAATTAAAGCCCAAACCGCAAAGTATAACGATATTTCCACTTTTATATTCGACGAGATTGACGCCGGAATCAGCGGTGCGATTGCTTGGACTGTTGCGGAAAAACTTGTAAAAATTGCTTCTTCGGTGCAGGTTATAGCCGTTTCGCATTTACCGCAAATTGCATCTTTTGCTGACAATAATATACTTATTGAAAAAACCGAAACTTCCGAGAAGACCTTAACTTCGGTGAAATTGCTTGACAGTTCGGGTAAGATTGCGGAAATAGCAAGACTTACAGGCGGCGATATGGAAAACGAGTCATCGGTAGAACACGCAAAATCCTTGATAAATAAGGCGGAAGAATTTAAAAAGCAATTACAAAGTAATTAAAATTTTATTTATGCCCATAAGTTTACCGATTATAACGGTAAATTTACGGGATTTTTTTATTTCTTGTATAAAATACCCGTATCTACTCAACATAAATTGAAGGGGTATTTATGAAAAAGAAAATCGTTGCTTTTTTACTTATTGTTTTTTCGGCGTTCAGCGTATTATTTTTAAATAATTTTAACACAAACTTTGCATTTGCGGAAACTAAAAAAGTTCTTTTAGGGGGTGCGCCCGCAGGGTTTTCGATAGAAACAAGGGGCGCGTTTGTTGCAGGACTTTCGGACGTTATCACTAAGGACGGAATAACGAGTCCCGCAAAAGATGCAGGGCTACAACGCGGCGATACAATATATTATATTAATAATATAGAAGTTAACTGTGCCGCAGATGTTGAAAAAACACTTAAATTAACGGATTCCGACGTGGAAATAGACTATTATAGATGCGGAAATTCTTATACAACGATATTAAAGCCCGCCACAGATTTAAATGGTGAAAGAAAACTCGGTATTTTTATTCGAGACGATGTGTCTGGGATAGGTACTATAACTTTTATTGACAACGATAATATCGCAACTCTCGGTCATCCTGTACTCGATGAAAACGACGGATTGCTTAACATATTAAGTGGTAAAATTTATTCGTGCAATATAACGGGCTATATTAAAGGTGAAAGGGGAAATCCCGGGGAATTAAGAGGCGTTGTTTTTAAGAACGAAGAAATAGGCGTTATAGAAAAAAACACCGAGTACGGAGTATTCGGTAAAACAATAGAGAGTTTTGATAAAAGTTCTTTTACGGAAATTGAGATAGGAGAAGGAAAAATAGGTGATGCGGAAATATATACCACAATAAACGGCAAAGAACCTAAAAGGTATTCCGTATCAATAGTAAAAGCCGACACTTTGCTTTCTGATACAAAAAATTTTGTGGTTAAAATTACCGATAAAGAATTGCTTGAAACTACGGGGGGAATAGTTCAGGGTATGAGCGGAAGTCCGATTGTTCAAAACGGTAAAATTATAGGTGCTATTACGCACGTGTTTATAAACGACCCGACACGTGGTTTTGGTATTTCAATAAATAATATGATAAATAAATAAGATTTGATATAAGATTATGTCTGACATAATGAATAAAAACATATTAAATACAGAAAATATTTTTACAGGTGATATTATGAGAAAAAAATTTTCTGTATTTTTTATTGTTTTGGCATTTTTACTTTCTTGTAGTGTATTTTTCAGTTACACTATGATAAACCGAGCGTTTGCGGAAAGTGTGCAAAGCGAAATAACGCATAGTTCTAAGTCTGCAATTTTAGTGGATGCGGACTCCGGCACGGTATTATACTCGGCAAACGAAAACGCTTGTTATCCTATTGCAAGTATGTGTAAAATCATGACGCTTTTACTGTGTTTTGAAAGTGTTGATAACGGCGAAATTTCTTTTAACGATAAAATAGTTGTAAGCGATAACGCTGCCGGCATGGGCGGTTCGCAGGTGTTTTTGGAAAGCGGAGCAGAGTACTCGGTTGAAGAACTCTTAAAAAGCATAACTGTTGCATCGGCAAACGACGCTTGCGTTGCTATGGCTGAAAAATTTTGCGGAAACGAAGAACTTTTCGTTGAAAAAATGAACGAAAGAGCAAAATCTCTCGGTATGTCAAATACGGTTTTCGTTAACTGTACGGGACTCCCGAAAGCAGGTCAACACTCTTCTGCGTTAGACGTTTCAAAAATGTTTAGCGAACTTATAAAACACAAAGATTATTTCAGGTTTTCGGGTATTTGGATGGATGAAATAAACCATCCTGAAGGAAGAATTACGCAAATTTCAAACACAAACAAACTTATAAGATTTTATAAGGGTTGCGACAGCGGTAAAACGGGTTACACTTCTGAAGCGGGACATTGTTTATGCGCGTCTGCCGTCCGCGACGGATTAAGGCTTATTTCCGTTGTAATTTCCGCACCGGACAGCAAAACTAGATTTAAAGAAGTTTCGTCAATGTTTAACTACGGTTTTGGTGCATACGAATCAAAGACCATCGTAAGTTCCGAAAACCCGCTGGATTTTACAGTAAGCGTTAAAAACGGCAAACAGACGTCCGTTTCCGCAACGTGCGAACGTTCGGTAAAAGTTCTCTGTAAAAAAGGCGAAAAGCGCGGTTTTGATTTTGAATTTACACCGAATACAAAAATCAAAGCGCCGATTTCAATAAACGATAGTTTAGGCGTTCTTGACATTTACGAAAACGGAATTAAAGTAGATTCTGTTAACGTGATTGCCGCTGAAAGCGTTGACGCTAAAAGTTATTTTGACGTAATAGGCGATATAACCGCAAAATGGGCATTAATTGCTTAAAATTAATTGCTATTATTACAACGTATATACCGTATAAGTAAAAAATATTGATTTATAATTGACAATAATGCTTTTTAACTGTTAAAATTAAGAAAAACATTAGGAAGCGTTATGAATACAAGAGATACTTTATCGGTTACTAATAACGGCACTTTACAAATAGGGGGCGTAAACGTTAAAGACTTAACGTCTTTATACGGTACGCCCTTGTACGTTTATGATAAATCATATATAAAAAACATTTGCGAAATTTTTACCGAAAGTCTAAATAAATATTATGGATTCGGCAAGATTTTTTACGCGTCGAAAGCGTTCAGTTGCAAAGAAATTTACCGCATAATTAAAGATAAAGGGCTTGGCGCAGACGTTGTTTCGACGGGCGAAATCTTTACCGCGCTTTCAAGCGGTTTTAACGCCGAAAATATGTGTTTTCACGGGAACAATAAAAGTAAGGTTGACCTTGAATTTGCAGTAAAAAACGGCGTAGGGTATATAGTTATCGACGCCATTTCGGAGATAGAAGATATAGATTTTATTTGCAAAGGCTTAAATACACGACAAAAAGTATTATTGCGCGTTAATCCGGGCGTGGAAGCGCATACTCATCATTATATCCAAACGGCAAAACCGGACTCTAAGTTCGGGTTTTCTATCGAAACAGGCGACGCGGACATCGCCGCCAACAAACTGGTAAATACTGAAAATCTGGATTTTTGCGGATTGCATTGTCATATAGGTTCGCAGATTTTTGAAAAGACTTCCTTTGAAATCGCGGTCGATAAAATGACGGATTATTATAAAAAAGTGTGTGAAA
This sequence comes from Clostridia bacterium, assembly GCA_017448355.1. Classification (GTDB taxonomy): domain Bacteria; phylum Bacillota; class Clostridia; order Christensenellales; family Borkfalkiaceae; genus UBA1259. The sequence continues at coordinate 22,866 of JAFSLQ010000010.1, forward strand.
GTTTCGGAATTAAACTTTCTGTGCTTAATTTAGGCGGTGGGTTCGGTATATACTATACAGACCAAGACCCAAAATTCCGCTATGAAGACTATGCGGACTATATTAAGTCGATATGCGAAAAATTAAACGAGTGCGTGGAGAAAAAGGGCATAAATAAGCCGTTCTTGATTTTAGAACCCGGTAGGTCAATAGTCGGCGAAGCGGGTATAACCTTATATACAGTCGGCAGAATAAAAAAAATAAGCGGATTAAAAAATTATCTTTCAATAGACGGCGGTATGTTTGAAAACCCGCGATTTGCGCTTTATCAAGCAAAATATACGGTTGTTGCCGCAGAAAAAGCCAACGAAAAGCCAAATACCGTTTACACGATAGCGGGTAAATGCTGTGAAAGCGGAGACATTATAGCGGAAAACGTCAATCTTCCCGAAATGAAGGAAGGCGAAATTCTTGCCGTAATGTCGACAGGCGCGTACAATTATTCTATGGCAAGCAATTATAACCGCAATTTTATTCCGCCTGTCGTAATGGTGGAAAACGGGAAATCTTATCTATGTGTAAAAAAACAGGACTATAACGACATTGTAAGAAACGACTTATAACCGATTAAAGAGTGAACGCTTGATTTTCAAGCGTTTTTTCTTGCAATTTTTTTATTAATAATATATAATATAAATCAATATGGTTGAAAGATTAATAAGATATATTTCTATATTTTTGGCATTAATTATCGTCTTACCGCTTCATGAATTCGCGCACGCTTTCGTTGCGGATAAATCGGGCGATTTCACGCCGAGAATAAACGGAAGATATACTCTTAATCCGCTTGCACACTTTGATATTTTAGGACTTATTATGTTTGTTTTGGCCGGTTTCGGTTGGGCTAAGCCCGTGCCTGTTAATCCCGCGAATTTTAAGCATTATAAACTCGACAGTTTTTTAGTGGCGATAGCGGGGGTGCTTACCAACTATTTGACCGCGTTTATCTTTTTACCTTTGGTTTATTTATCGCTTTATATCCCTGAATTCGGACTATTTACCACAGTTTTGCAAAGGACGCTTTCATACGTAGTAATATTAAGCCTTGTTTTTTGCGTTTTTAATCTTTTACCGATTTTTCCGCTGGACGGTTTCAGAGTAATAGATACCTTTATAAAGCGCAGAAACAAATTTTATTATAACTATAAAACTTACGGTATTTACGTTTTATACGCACTTGTTTTTATGAGTTTTCTTGCCGACTGGACGGGGCTTTACTATCTTGACGTGCTGGGAATTGCCGTTAACTTTTTAGTCAGTTATGCAAGCGTACCCATCACGGCGTTTTGGGGATTGTTGGGGGTGGTTGTTTAATGGCTGAATTTGAATCCGTAGTTGATTATTCGACGAAACTTGCGAATTTTGAAGGGCCTTTGGATTTATTGCTACACTTAATAAAAGAAGCGAAAATAGAAATAAAAGAAATTTTCGTTTCGCAGGTAACCGAACAGTTTTTACAGTACATAAACGGCGTATCCGTTTTAGACGTCGACAAAGCGAGCGAGTATTTAAACATGGCGGCTACGCTGTTAGAGATAAAGTCAAAATCGCTTTTACCGAAAATCGAAATGCTTGAAGACAACGCCGAAGATGCGGAGCAAGCGCTTATCCGACAACTTGAAGAGTATAAACTCTTTAAGGAAGCGAGCGAAAAGTTAAAGACGCAGGAAAACGTGCTTAGGTTTTATAAAGAACCGGACAAATCAGTCGGGGAAGTCAAGGTGGTATACAGCGACTTTAACTTAGAAGGATTAATCGACGCGTTTTCAAAACTTTTGATGCGCGTGGACGATAAAACGCGGCAGGATAATATTCTTAAAGAAATACCGAAGGAAGTTTTTACCGTAAAAGACAAAGTTCAGGAGATACGGATGGTACTTTTAGAGAGAAAAAGCGCGAGTTTTTTTGAAATGTTTTCTTCGCATTACACTAAGAACGAATTAATAACTACTTTTCAGGCGATGCTTGAACTTTTGAAATTACAGTATATCACCGCCAATCAAAACGGGCTTTTTGAAGATATAACGTTAACTTTAAGGGACGATAGAAATGAAGAACTTGGAGAAATTGACGAATATAATTGAATCGATACTTTACGTATCCGGTACGCAAGTCGCAATTTCGGATATAGCGGAAAAGTTAGAACTTTCAGATAAAGAGATGACGGAAGCGATAAAAGTCTTAAAAGAAAAGTATTCTGGCGAGAGCGGGATACAACTGTTGCAGTTCAATAAAAAATTGCAATTTTCATCTAATCCCGCTTATGCAGACGACGTTTCTGCGGTACTTAATCCCATTAAAGAAAAAGAACTTTCTAAAAGTATGCTGGAAGTTGCGGCGATAATTGCTTATAAACAACCCGTTACCAGAATAGATTTGGAAGAAATACGCGGCAATAGCGAGTACGCCGTACAAAAACTTTTAGAACTCGGCGTTATTGAACCGGTAGGCAGAAAAGATGCGGTAGGGCGTCCGGTTATGTTCGGAACAACCGATAAATTTTTAAAACGTTTCCAGATATCTTCGCTTGAAGAGTTGCCCGATTACGAAGAATTAATCAATAGACTGCAACTTTTACATGAGCCAACCGACAATGAAAGTTATTTGTATAAAA
>JAFSLQ010000002.1 GCA_017448355.1 Clostridia bacterium
GTACCTTATCAAATACTCTTCGTAATATAGCTCTTGAATTATTACATGTTATAAATCCTACAAAATATTGGTCTAATAATTGCATAATATATGGATCTCGTGTAGATTGTAAATTGTTACTAATAACAATATCACTAATATTTAAAAATATTTTAAGTTTCATTAAATCATCTACTGTAAAGTTTGATCCTATACGATTATTAATATAACTTAATTTAATTACATTATTAGATTTATTGGAGTATGAATTATGTATATTATAGATCTTTTTGGTCTTATAATATACATATGTAGGATCTTTTAAAATCTCATGTAATTGTTTAGATAGCTCCACTATAATTGTAGGATCATTACAACCATACTGTCTCAAGAATTCTTGAGTTACTACTCCAGATGATTGACATTTCTTACAGTGATATACTGGAATATCTGTAGGTGATTGTGGAATTTTTATATACATATGAGCATGCGATAGATCATTACTATCCCCACAATCTTTACATCTAACAACTATCTCTTTCATTCCTGCAACAACTTTTGCTGTAGGATAAAAGGATTTAATCATATCAATAAATCCTTGTCCATAATAATTATACATTAGTCTTTCCTCCTTCCATATGTATAATATATTATTATTTTTAAATTTTATAGGGTAGCTAATATGCTACCCTATAAATTAATATTTTTGAGGTAATATTATAAAATACAAAGTAAAACTTTATATTTTATTAAAATATTCTTAAAAGATTTTTTTTGTAAAACAAAAGAACAAAGTTTTTCCTTTATTTTTATCATAAAACACTTTCCAAAAAAAACAATACTTATGCCACATATGGTTTTTACTTTTTATTCATTTGCGTCAAACTTTATACTCAATGGTTTTAATTTTCGATATCTCAACAGCACCCCATCTCGTTATGTTAGGTTTTATTCCAACTGGAGCCGTATCAACTACTGAAAACGGAATTTCAAGCGTAGGATGGTCGTAACTTAAATGATTATTATTATCGTCAAGACTAAAAACGTCTATAATAAACCGATACTTTCCACAAATAAGTTTTGAAATATCCGCCTCTAAATACACATCGTAGTTCTTATCTTTTTCGCTATTAAACATCGCTTCTTGGCACTGCATGTATCCGACTCGATCTCCGTTTATCGAAGAAATCGCAAGCAAAACCCTAATCGCACTTAGGTTATCTTTTGATTTAACAGATATTCTAAACTTTAATTTTTCTCTGCTTTTATCATAAATTGCAGCATTTTTTTCTAAAAACTCAAACTCAGTAATGCGAATCTTTTTCCCCTGAAAGTCATGAGGTCTATCAACATTATAAAGATTATATTTGTTAGGGAACTGATCTGCGGCGATACCTAAATAGTAATTTATACCTTCTTCTACATCTCCGTCGAATATTTTTTGTCCTTTTGACAAAACTATGACGCGCTCGCATAAATTACGAATAGTATTCATATTGTGCGAAACGTATAAAATTGTTCTTCCCTCTGAGTTTGAGACATCGCGCATCTTGTTAAGGCATTTTTGTTGAAATGCCATATCACCGACGGCTAAGACCTCGTCCATTATCATTATCTCGCTATCAAGATGCGCAGCAACGGAAAATGCGAGTTTAACATACATTCCAGAAGAATATCTTTTAACAGGCGTATCTATAAACTGACGCACCTCCGAAAAATCTATTATATCGTCAATTTTCCTATCTATTTCTTTTTTTGTCATGCCGAGGATCGCGCCGTTCATATACACGTTTTCCCTACCCGTAAGTTCCGGATGAAAACCCGTTCCCACCTCTAACATTGACGCAACACGTCCGTTGAGTGAAATAGTTCCTTTCGTTGGAGCAGTGATTCGAGATATGAGTTTCAAAAGTGTTGACTTGCCTGCGCCGTTATGACCTATTATACCTACGCGTTCCCCTTTTTTCACTTCAAAGGATACGCCGTTTAAAGCCATAAATTTTTCGCCTTGGTTATAGTTCTTTGCACCAACCTTTCTCGTAGGATCCTCTTTTTTACGGATTTTTGCGGATAAACGTTGCAACTCGTCGCGCAAAGTCGTTCCGCCTATTTGTCCTAATTTATATTCTTTTTTTACGTTTTCTATTTTTAACATTAATTCAGACATGTTTTACCTTCTTAAACCGTATCCATAAACGTTCTTTCTATCCTACTGAAAAGTATCAATCCTATTAAGAAAACGAGTATTGATATTCCCCAGCCTATAAGATAATAAAAAATATCAAAATAGCCTACTCCAAACATTGCGTACCTAAATGTTGTCACAACAGGTGTAACGGGATTAAGCATATATATCGTCAAATATTTTTGAGGTATCAATTGTAATCCGTAAGCGATAGGCGAAGCATATTGCCATAATTGCAATCCGAAACTCACAAGCATGGCTAAATCACGATATTTTGTCGTCAACGAAGACAAAATTATTCCGAATCCCGTCGATAAAACTATCATTTGTAAAATAATGAGCGGTATAAACAACATCATCGGAGTAATGGTTATACTAGTGCCGCCACTTATAACATAAACTGCCCAAATAATCAAAAACATCAAAAATTGTATACCGAAAGATATTAAATCGGAAAAAGCCGTCGCAATCGGAGTAACGAGTCGCGGATAATATACTTTGCCCATTGTCGCCCTGTTCCCGATAAACGTATTTGAAGTCGCAGTCAAAGTTGTCGAAAAATAACTCCAACAAATATTACCTATCATATAAAATAAAAAACCCGGTATAACGTATTCTCCCGCCACGTCGGCTGTAGTAAGTCCCGCAAGCGATCCGAATATAAAAGTAAATACGACTGTGGTAAGTAACGGTTGTATCAGTGCCCATAACGGACCGAGAATCGTTTGTTTATATTTAGATGTAAAATCTCTTTTCACGAAAAGAAATATCAAATCCCTGTACTGCCAGGTTTCTTTGATATGCAAATCGAATAACTTATGTTTCGAAGTTATTACCGTTTTAAATTTTTGTAGTTCAGCCATTGAAAACTCCTGATTTTAACGAATAAATTTAAAAAGCTATTTTTTTGACTTAATTTCAGAAACTGGAAATAATAATCGCAAATAGTTGATGATTTTTTCCTTAAACGAATTACCTACCGTTATTTTATATTTTCTCATTATATGAAATATATATTTTGTATGTTTTTTTAAGTTTTTAATATGAGAATCGTGAAGACTTAACATTTCTGCATATTTCCAAACCGCATCATAATAATAGTCTACATAGTCTATTTCATTATCCGTTATTAAAGACCGGTCTACGTTTTCAAGAATTTTATAAAATTTCATCCAATTATTCAACCTGTCAGTATAAATATCGAGATTCTCTTTTTTGCCTGAAAGCGAATTGCTACGCAACGTCCAATTATATCCATCAACGGGAACGCACGAGAAAGAAATGCATTTATGAGTAAACAACATGGCGAATATTCCGTCTGCATCAAATCCATATTTGCCGAAATATCTTAAATCCCCGAGCAATTCGCTTTTATAAAACTTAGACGTATCTCTGACGCAAAGTATCCTTGCATGGGTCCGATGTTTACGTTGGAATTCTTTTATAGTCGTATTGTTTTCGTATACGCCTGTATCAAAAGCGGTAAAACTATCTATACCGATATTTTGCCCGTCTCTGTATTTTACCGTTCTGAATCCGACCATATCCGGTTCGCATAAGTTTATCTCTCCGTATATTTTTGCAAGCATATCGTTTACCAAAGAATCGTCAGATCCCATAAAGGTAAAATATTTCCCTGAAACCTGATTGAGACCGAGATTAACCGCGGAACAATATCCGCCGTTTTCTTTGGAATAAAGTTTTATTCTTTTATCTTCGCTCGCATATTTTTGCAAAATATTCAAAGTCGAATCGGTAGAACCGTCGTTTACGGCTATTATTTCCCACGAATCAAACGATTGCCTTAGTACACTCATAATTGCGGTATTTATATAAGATTCGCAGTTGTAACAAGGTATTATAATACTAAAATAAGGACTGTTTTTCGATATTTTAATCATAATTTATTCTAAAATTTAAATTTAATTTCTATTTTCTGTGTAGATTTAATTCACAGTATAGCCATTAATAGTCAACTCAAATTTATATTTACCGACTAATTCATGTGTTAAAGGAAATTTTTCTTTAACGATTGGATCAAACATCCATTCAAGCGATTTGTATAATAAACCATTATTATAACCGTTCTTAATATCAAAAAGCCTCGCTTCAACAAATTTTGACAGATACAAATCATAAATAGATTTTGTATATTTAATGTTATGCTTAACAAAAGCAATTTCTAATTCTTTATCAAAATTTTCCCTTGCCTGCAATAATAAATCAAACCCTTGTGTCCTGCAAATAACATTAAAAAAATCATATAAAGCAGGTCTACTTGCAATACTGTCCAGGTCTATAAAGACAATATTCCCTTCTCCATCCATCAATGAATTATAGGGAAGCGAGTCCCCATGTTGAACATAGTAAAGAATATCCTTTTCATCTTTCATTACAAAAGATTGATTTTCAAATAATTTCAAAAGCGTATGCAACAACTCAGGAATCTCGTCATATTTTAACGTCCTACCAGACGCTATCGGTTCGACAACATAAAACAAAACATCCTCACATAAAATCGGAGAAATACACGGATAATTAAAATGTTCGATATTGTCAAAGTAATTCTTTCTAAATATAAAATAATCACTTTGCTCTTTAAACACCAAATAACATAATTTATCTGAGATAACTGCGTGTTTATAACTACCGGTTATCACTCTTGCTTTAATCAGTTGTTCTTTCTTTACGCCTTTATTAGAAACTCGATATATAAAAAACAAAGACCTTAAAAACCCAACCGACTTCACATTTATTGCATTCAGCCTACAAATTCTATCTCGTAAAAAAATATAGTAGCCACCTTTAAATAAAAAGGAAATTCTTTTTAAGCGTTTTTTATTGTTCGCTCGAAGAGCAAATATTGTTTTAACACGATTAAACATATTGCGCCTCAAAATAGAATTATTTTACATATTCAAGTGTATTCTCTATCAATTTACAAGGTTCTAAATAATTTTGATAATACTCAAAATTATTCTTCTGCATTTCCAATATCAACTGCGGATTATCAATCAATCTTTTTATCGCGGCGATACACTCTTCCGCCGTAGTAAAACTCAAATAGTTCTTCCCTTCTTTGAAATCACCGGTAACGGCATAATAAAACTTCTCGTGAACTATTGCTCTGGCGGCAGCAATGTATTCTCCGGTCTTGCCGCCTATACTCATATGTAATCCCGTCGTATTTATACAAATATCGGCGTGTTTCATCCTTTCTATATAATTTTCTCTGCGCGTTTCTTCTTCCGGCAAAATGAGATCCGGTGCAATCTTTCTATTTATTTCATTATCTATAAGCCCACCATCGTATGTATCGGGAAATTCTTTTTTCAAAGTCCTTACGATGGTCAGCCTTGTTTGGTTAATCCAATTCCATTGCTTTTTTTTCCAATCGGGATAATCTTCGGGAATATCCCATAATCGCGTTTGAAAAAAAATATGCGGTTTTCTTCCGTCGTAATTCGGAACGCCCTCGAATACTTCCGGTTTAAAATAAGCGTTCGGAGTGTTCTTAAATCCAAGCAACCTTTTTATTCTTTCTTTCCAAGGAGTGCCGTAATTTAACGGACTCCATTGATAAGTTACCGTATAATTAAAGCCAAGCGGAAATATTTTTTCCACCGCTTTCGGATCTGAAATTTTTTCGGCAAATTTTTTATTTTCATCGTCGCTATAATTTCTTTTAAAATAATAATCGCAATTACCGATAAGCGTTTTCATTGCCTCAAAATCCTGATATCCGTCTTGCACATCGTATACGATTTTTTTATCGCGATAATGCACCAAACAAGCGATAGTGTCTATCTTTTTCTTATCACACTTATTAAAAATTTTTATTTTTTCTCCGCTTTTTAAACCATACAAATGAAAGCCCGTTAAAATCTGCTTTAAATGATGCCTATGAGAATATAAATCTATCGTTATCATTCTATAACCTTAAAACTATTTATTAAACCAATAAGGAAAATTATTCATTAAATATTCTTTCTTTTGCTCTGCACTCATTCCCTTAGTCGGGACTAAAAACTTTTTGTCAGAATCCTTTATTTTTTCTTTAAACTGCGAAATATCGCAAATCTTTTTTGCAGGTACGCCGGCGACCACCGTATCGTCAGGTACGTCTTTGTTAACGAGACTACACGCGCCGATAACTACGTTATTTCCTATTTTTACGCCCGGCAATATTACAGATTTAATTCCTATAAAAACATTATCACCTACAATTATAGGTGCAAAACAATCTATATTCCCAAAATCTTCATTGCCCCTTAAAACCGCTATGCCGCCATCGTGGCACACAAAACGCACTTCCGGTGCAATAACCACTTTATTACCCAACGTCACCAAGTATGGTTCCATACTAAACACTTTTCTCGCGTTATCGTTTATATGACAATCTTTTCCCACTTTAACGCCTATAGAACGGGCAACGGCAACCTCGTCATTATTATCCACTTTATGTAATTTACTTTTTAACCAACTGATAAACACTTCGTTACTTTTACCTTTAAGAGAATACTAAATTAAATTATTTAACGATTTTTTTAAATACCCGTTTTATTTTAACGAACAAATTTATAAGCCACTGCGGAGATCTTCTAACAAACTGTTGCTTGAATTGTACGATCTTGTTTTCTTCCACATTTTTTCTGTATGATTCAGAAAATTCTATCGCTTCTTTACTTTCCTTTAAACAAGTTTCTTTATCAAGTAAACCCCTTATCGAGAAATCCATTTTTATATCATATTCGGCAAAAAGTTCAGGGTTTCTCCAACGCCATTTACCACCGGTTATACCAATGCCCTGAAAAGAAGTAAATGGAACATTTATTATAGGTTCGGCATCGTTGAATTCATCATAATTCTTATATCTGTAATACTCGGTAAAATCCCACAAAGCACGTTCCGTACCTTTTATTTCAAACTCCCAAGGACTTTCACCTGGTTTAAGATTCCTCAATAATGCGTCCTTTCTCCAAATAGCGGTGTCGAGAACGACTCTGTACCTTTTTTTCATAGATATTCGACCGAAATCGCCTATCCACTTGGTTTTCTCATAATCACGCAATTTCCCTGCAAAAGACAACATACTTATCCGCCTATCATTTTTTATTATATCAAAGGCTTTTTCAAATTTTTCATTATCAACAGGCGAAACAATAAAATTATCTTCACAAGTAAGCATTACATAATCGGAACTAACATAGTTAAGAGTTTCAATCATCCTATCCGACCAACTGATGGTTTTAAGGTCTTTATTTTTGTAAAGTTGTAAACATTTAATATTGAGATCTTGATGGCTATAACTTTTGGTTTCGGTATTCAAAATAATATCATACCTAAATCCCTTCCAATTTCTTTTAAACAATTCAAAATAAGGATACCACACATCTTCATAATTATCGCACGAACAAACAATTAAAGTCAACTCATTATTCGCGTTCTTTTTGTTTTTAAACTTTAAACCCATTTTTTACAATTTTAATCAGTAATTATTTCATATATATTTTGAAAACAAATCTGCTACATACTTTACATCACACTCTTGATACAATTCTTGTAAAGTTAACAAATCCACTCTTCGACCTTGTACTTTTTTTATAAAATCGCTGATACGTAATGCGCTTACAGATTTATCTTCCTTTTCATCTATTACACAAACCAAAGGGTAATTTTTCAAATATTGCATACAAGAACAATTTTCTATTTTCTTAAAATGAATTATCGGTTTACCATATGCTATATAATCAAAAACCTTACTTGGACACTGGTTATGCGTTGTATTCCCTATATTGATAAAAAAATCCCCTTGAATGAAATATCGTGCGATTTCTTCTCTTGACAATCTGTCAAGAAATACTATCTTATCGCCAAATTTAATTTTCCATTTTTCGAGATATGCGTTCAATTCTTTATTCCATCCGGAAAATCCGCCTATAATGTAAAGTCTAAAATCAATATCACTTAATGAAGATAAGGTTTCAAAAGCATATGTAGGATTTCTGATATCCTTATACAATGACCCAGTATATACCATTGTAAAAATTTTATTTTCGGAACAATTATTAACGACTTGTACAGAATTATTATTGTTGCTTAAAAACAAAAGCAAGTCAAAATAAGTTATTTTTTCTTTAAAGTCGCTGTTCACATAATCGTTTTCAAACTGCCTTAAAAAAAATATCCTCTTCGCATTTTCGTATAATATTTTTTCTTCTTTCTCAAATTTCTCACGCATAATTTTTGGATATCTGTAATCGTAAGCATGCGGATCGAAAGAAACAGGAAACCATGATATTCCTCTACAGGAAGTAACCAACATTTCCGCACATACATGTATGTCTGCAGGACTCGCAACAGAAATTACATTATGTATTCCATTTGCTTCAATAAACTTTTTTATTTGTTTCATAAAAACGCTTAACTTATAATAATTATAAACTGTACCGAATTTACGTTTATATTTCATCACAACTACTGAGTTCTTTATTTTTACATAAATGCGTTCTAGTAAATGTTTAGCGTTTGCAAACTTTGCATATTCTATTTTGATACCATTATGCTCTTTTGGTCTATTATTTTCATCTTCACGATTTAAAAGTTCCAAACAATAAACATATATTTTATATCTATCGCGTAAAAATTCAAGTATTCGCCTCATTATATAACTTGTCGCTCTCGAATCAGGATAATACGAATCCATTATAACTAATAAACTTTTTTTGCCATGTTCAATCATAATAAAATCTACCGTTTTCCTATATCTCTGAACTCTTGTTTCCTTTTAACGTTTGCAAAATAAACTCTTCCCACTTTGAGTATATTGACTCAGCATCAAACATTTTTACTTTTTCTATTGCATTAGCAGATATTGTTCTCGCCATAGCACTATCATTTAAAATAGTTTTTATGGCAGCAGCCATTTTATCCACATTACCAACGGCCACAATCAAACCGTCTATACCGTCATTTATCAACACACGCGCCCCACCGCCGGCGCAATCGGTAGAAACGCAAGGCAATCCCAAAGCCATCGCCTCTAAAAGGGCATTCGGAATCCCCTCATAATCAGAAGATAAAACAAAAACCTGCGCGTCTCGTATTAAATCTTTTATATTATCTACGTGACCTTTTAAAAAAACTTTTCCACTTAAATTCAAAGATTCAATAAGATTTTGTAAAAAAGGTCTTAAAGGTCCTTCTCCGTATATTTCAAGAGTATAATCGGGAATTTCGGCTTTCGCGAATGCTCTTATCAATAATTCTTGATTTTTTTGACTTTCCAATCTTCCCACATTAACGATCACATTTCTTCTTTGTCCATTAAATTGTTCTTCGTTTAAAAAATCAGAATTTAAAGCATTTGGTATTATAATATAATTGTTAATATTATCTTCATAACAATCACGTGCATCTTGTGTCTGAAACACATAACCGTCGGCAAGTGGAGCCATTTCGTAAAGTTTTTGTTTTATAGCGGGATTATATTTTTCAGGATAATTTCTTTCCGAGGCTATTATGGGACAACTGACATGTTTACGTAGCGACAGCAAATCCAAAATCGTCCTTTCAAGCATCACGAGATAGCAGTCAGTATCACTCTCTTTTATAAAATGTTTTAATCTGTGCAATCTATGCCTTTCACTAAGTTTATCGTACAATTTAGGTAAGAAATGTGGAATTACCTTTTTAAAGATATTCGGCTTTTCTCTTTTCCTATAAACAAATCGCCTTTCTACTCTTTCATTCAATCGATAAGATGATGGATTATCGTAATAGTTTAATATACAAACATTGTGCCCCTTTTCGATCAAGTAGTTGGCCAAGTTAACCAAAACCCGTTCCGCGCCACAACCGACTAAACTCGGTATAAATAAAGTAATTTTCACAAAATCACACTCTACTTTTTTATAATTATTTTTTTTGTTAATTTTATTCCGAAAACTTTCTTAAACATGTATAATAAACGGTGTTTTCTAGATAAAGAATATCTTAACGCATGAAACACATTGTTTTTATCTGTATTTTCAAAATATAAACGCCTTTGTTCATCATTCGCACAAATTTTTTTTGCCGCTTGAATATAATAGTTAATAAAATAAGTTACGCATTGTCGATAACGATATATGTCGTTTATTCCAAATATTTTATCAACAATTTTCATCATGTCGTAACACCGTTTTAATTGTTTCGTCTGTTCTTTAGATGTTATAATCGAACCTTCCCTGCGCCTATAACCGTATTCCTCTAAATCAGCAAAAAAAACACTTGGATTGCTTAAAAGGGTTCGCACTATCCACTCATCGTCCTCATGATAAATGTTATTTTCAAAATAAAGACCATTTTCTATCAGATATTTTTTACAAATAATTTTGGTTTGAGCCATCGTGATATAAGGGTTATCAGAAAAATACAACTTGTTCAATATATCGTTCGCTTTTAAAACTGTACCGATTATAGAAACGTCTATTTCATGTTTTTTCAACACTTTTTTACGATTTTCGTCAAATTCTATAGGCAAAAATCCCAAAAACTCAACGCGATATTTTTTCAGTATATCGTTGATTTTACCGATAAAATCATCGTTCAATAAAAAGTCGTCGCTATCGATAAATAATAAATAATCGCCACTAGCTTTTTCAATCCCAAAATTTCTTGCCGAAGATAAACCTCCATTTTCCTTATAATAATATTTAACAAAAGAATACTTTTCAGTATATATCCTACAAATCTTTTCGCTATCGTCAGTCGAGCCATCGTTTACTATAATTATTTCAAAATTCGTGCCATGTAATTTAACTAAACTATCCAAACAATCATTTAAATATTTTGTTGTATTATATACCGATACAATAAAAGAAAAAACAAAATCATTCATCTTAATCTCTACTGCAAGGTCCGTCCTTAAACGGTGTATCCTTGCCTTCCTTTATACTTTCTATAAGTTTTAATAGTCTATCTGCCGCGACATCAGCGTTCCATGTGTCCGTCAAAGTTTTATACGCATTTACGCCTAAATTTTCGCGTTGCTCTCTATTATCCAGTAAAAATTTGACTTTATTGTATAAATCTTTTAAGTTGCCGTCTTTATAGATAAGTCCGTTTTCGCCGTCTTTTATAAGATAAGGTACAGAACCTATCGCGCGACTTGCAACCACCGCGCAAGCGGAATTCATCGACTCATTAATTACCGCCCCCCAGCCTTCGTTTTTATCCGAAGTAAATAAAAATACTTCCGACTGTTCCATATGTTCCCGAACTTTCTCCGGCGACATTGTGCCAAGCAATTTAACGCAGTCGTCTAAGCCGTTTTTTGCTATATTTCCCTTTATTTTTTGTTCTAACTCTCCGCTGCCAATTATATTCAACGTAAAATTATATCCTTCGTCTTTTAGCCGTTTTGCAACATATAAAGGCGCTTCGGGATGCTTCCATTTTATGAACCTTGCGGTCCATAAAATGGAAACAGGACGCTTCAATTTTACAATTTCTTCTATATCGTCGTATTTTTTTGCAGGCGGGAAATATCCCCACTTATAAGTTTTGTTCGGGTAAGAAAATATAAACCTGCAATCGGGTGCGGTATAGGCACTTGCGCAAAGCATATAAAGATTTTTCTTTCTATATCTAAAATCCTGTTTATAGTGCGCTTTTAATACCCGCGGGTCTAATATCCGCCATCTTCCCTCTTTAAAAAACCGCTCGTAATACCTGAAAGTCAGCTTGTTCTGTTTTAAACGCTCTTCAATAAACACGTCGGGCGCGCTGCCTATAATCACAACGTCGCTGTCCGCCCCGAGTTTTAAGGCTTTTTGATAATTCTCTTCGTTTTCATAGGAATTAACCGCATAATCTACGCTGTTACTTAAATCCCTGTAGCCCATATCAAGACGCTCTTGCGGTATTCTTTCTGTAGCAACGAATTTAAAATTATCACCTAAAAGTCTTACCATCGCTTCGCAGAAAGGCGTTTGATGGTGCAAAAGAAAATTAGAAAAAAACGTCAACGTAAAATTATTTTTCATAACTCTTATTAATCGCGTCTTTAAAATCCGTTACACGATATTCACCGTTAAAAACATCTGTGAGAGTTTTACTATAACAAACCGCTCCGAAATAATCTCTTACCCTATTGCTAAATCTTAAAATCTCAAATATCAGACCTAAGACTTTCGAAGTCTTTTTATAAGGATATATCGCTCGGCATATATCAAACGCAGAAATCTGCCCGTCATCAGGACAAATTATCCCATACTGTTTTTCTTTTATAATAAGATAGATTAATTCGCATAAATTATCAATATTAATCATACTTTTATAATTCGCGGTAAAGGCTTTCGGTATCTTGTCGAATTTATTAGCAATATGTTTATATTGATCCAAATACTCCGTTTTGCCTTTTCCGTAAACGCTCGGAACGCGAATTATTGTTATATTAAAATTTTTGTCTTTAAGTTTTTTTAAGCTTTCTTCGGCAAGAAGTTTACTCTTACCGTAATCGCTCGTCGGCGCATAAAGCGTATCTTCTTGTACAGTTCCTTTTTTAGGAGAAATTTGTGGTTCAATACCGTAAATAGCCATTGAACTTACATATATAAAATGTCGTACATCGTCCTTTTTTGCTTTTTCGGCGAACTTTTCTGTAAGTTTATAATTTATCTCATAAAAGTCCCGTACTTCAACACCTTCTTTAGGAACGATGCCCGCAACGTGTACGACGGTGTCAACGTCGGAAAAATTCAAATTTCCCCAACTTCCACCGCGTAAACTTACTTGTTCCGTCAATATTCCGTGCCGATTTTTAAGCCAGTCTGCTATCGCCGTGGATATATTGCCGTTTTTACCTGTTATGAGAACTTTATTCATAATATATCACTATATATTTCTGTGATGCGTTCAAACAGTTTAAGTCCGCCGTGCAAATCGATTACACTCGCTCTTGCACTTTCGGATAATTTTTGCGCCAGGTTATCGTCTTCAAAGAGTTTACCTATATAATCTGCTAATACGGGGTACTCTTCAAACCTATATAAAAGCCCGTTTTCGCCGTGCTTAACGTATTCCGGAACGCCACCGACATACGAAGATACACAAGGCATGCCGACTATCATCGCTTCTTTCAAAGAACTCGAGTGGTTCTCTATCGCGGAAGGCATAACGAATACTCTATGCTTAACATACTCTTTTGCAAGTTCTTCCTGAGTTAACGTGCCAAGCCATATCACATTGTCTTTCAAGTCAAACTTTGTTATTAATTCTTCAATATATTTGGTATAGCCGCGTTTATGAATTAAACTGCCCTCGCTTCCTTCTGAAACCTGTGGCGTACCCGGAACGTACAGTTTTATTTCAGAATAACGCTGTTTAAGTAGCGAAATCGCTTTTAACAGCACATGTAAACCTTTTATCGTATATCCCGACGCAGTACATATTACCGAAAATTTATCCGCACTGTTTATATCCCAGCGGTAATTAAAAAACACTTTGTTTATATTAAGCGGACAACGATACGCTATTAAACTAGGCACTATTGCTTTCACGTTCGCTTCGCACCAATCGTTTTCGCAAATTATTCTGCCCGCGAGTCTAAGCATTTCAGTTTCTTTTCTAGCCTGTCTAAAATATTTTTTCTGCCGTTGCAAAATGCTATCGTGTTTAATAAAATCTCTCGGTGTTATCGTTTTTTTCAGTTCCGTATAAGAAATACCTGCTTGATAATATTTTGCTATCGCCCCTACAAATCCTTGCATATAAACTACTGAAGGAATATTATTTGCCACTCTTAAAGCGCAAAGGCCGTGAGTAAATTCCGTACCCCAAACCTGTATTAAATCCGGTTTTTCTTCGTCTATCATTTGTCGCCAAGCACGAATATTGCTTTTCTTGTTTTCGTTATATAAAAGCGGAACGTTATTCGGAAGCGCGTAATAAGTTATATTTCCGTCAATAAATTTGACTGTTTTACTAATCTTTCTCGTCGTGGCAACGACAATTTCGTATCCTTCTTTATCCTTAAAATCCTCCAAAAGCGCGTCCATCCACAAGCCGTTCGAAGGTTTATTGTAAAGGTAAAGGCTGAATTTATTCATTAAAGAGTTTACTATCCAAAGAACCTTCATTTTTGTTTTCCTTTTGATTGATATATGCTAAAATTACGGGAATCATCAGCGCTAACTGATAAATCCACATGCCGGGATTTAATACCGACAAAATTACGGCTTGCATAAAAATCCAGAACACGTATCCGTATCCGGATTCATTTTTATAAACTTTGAAAAACTTTTTATAAATCGCGCTATAAATGAGTACAATCGCAATCAATCCGAATATTCCGTATTGCGCGATTTTGTCAAGAATTTCGGAGTGTCCGCCGATTGACACGCTGTTAAACATACCGCCGAATAACGGATGAGTTATAAACGAAGTTAACGATGTCATATAAAGCGCTAGTCTGTTATCTTCGCTTGCTTCTAGCCCCTCTCTGCCGCCAGCAAGGTCACGAAGTCTTTCTGCAATAGTTTCGTTGCCTATAACGTCCGCCAACGCATCTAATAGGTACGAAAACAAAGGAAACACAAGCAACGACACAAGAAGCGTGATAACAAAGATAATTACAACGTTTTTGACTGTCAAATTATTTCTGAAAAACACGAAAACCGTCGAAGCAATAAATAGCAATAATGCAATAGTATAGCCGGTATTGATTACAAGTATAAAATCGATGACGGCATAAATTATGACTATCGATACGTGAATTTTTTTGCGCTTAAATCCGTAAATTATCGCAGGATAAATAAGCGCGACGGAATATACAAACTCAAACCCGCCTATGTTCATAAATCCGTATTTCACGGCGTCGGCTTCGTTTGAATCGGCGACGGTAGCAAGATATCTTGCCGCGTCGGGGTTATTGTTTAACCCTATTATCGTCGTTAAAGCGGTTATCCCGTGAATTACAAGTATAAAATATGTTAAAATCTTTAAAAGTTTAGTATCGTAAGACTGTATAACGTATATCCCGATAACGATTGCAAGTATATTGAGTAAAAGAGAATATACCCACATTATGATGGAAGGATTTGTCGAAAAATAGATAAGAACGTTCAAGATTATTAAAGGAATAATAATAGGAAACAAGTTAATCAAAAAGTCCTGTTTTCCGATAAGCAACACCGCTAAAACCGTAACAAGTACAACGGCAAGATACGCGTACGTAGTTAAGTACGCGCTGAAAAGCCTTGATACTATCGGCATTATCGAATACGCTAGTATTACGAATATCAATAGCGTAATCGTTGTAATTTTATTGGTCTTTAACATGTTGTTGCTGTTATTGCTTCCATTATAAAATCTATTATTTTTTTTGCCTGAACCACGTTCGACTTATTATTTAGCACAAACTCTCTTGCCCGTTTTCCAATATCGTACCTGATAGTCTTGTCAAGAGAGAAAAATTCGTTTAATGTTTTCGCTACCCCATTCGGTGTTTCGTCTTCTATTTTATAAACGTAGGGATAATATTCTTTCGGCATACCGGGAAGATTGGTCGTCATAACGGGTGTTCCCGACGCCATATATTCCATATTTTTAGACGGAAAAGAATACTTCGTGTATTCGGGCGCTGTCGGCCTTGGGTTCACAAGCAGCGCAGCGCGCTGTTCTTCATACACTATTTCGCGATTAGGGCGTATACCCATATATTTGACCGACGGATTTTTTTTGCACACGCTTTCAAGTTCCGCCCTAAAATCGCCGTCGCCGTAAATATGAATTTCCGCATTGTCTATATTTGCTTTAATAAATCCTTCGACAAGATTTTGTATCCCGTAAAGTTTTTTTATGCTGCCCGCATAAATGACTATCTTTTTGCCGTCTTTATACTCATATCTTTCGGCGTCGGAAATATCTGTCAGCGAACAATCCGCATGTCCTTCCAAAACAATATAAGGCTTTTTATACGGGTTAACTTTTTCGTTCATCTGTTCTGTCAAAAATATAAACCCGTCCGCACCCGCGATTAACTTATCGTTTATTCGCCTTAGCACCTTGCCACGCTGAAATTCCGGTATATCGGTAACAACGTAAATCAGCGGTATTTTTCTTTTTTTTGCCGCTTTTAACGCGCCGTACGCGTTAGCAAGGTTCAGGCAGTCGCAAATTATAAACGTGTCGTTTTCGCCTTTCTTGCAATTTTTGAGAATATGATTATACGTCCCGAAATAAATGCCGAATTGTCTGAATAACGGCAAATTTATCGTATTGATATAATGATATTTTACGCCGTTTTCTTCTTCGTCCTTTTCACGGATAAACAGTTTTTTAGTAACGGCGCGATTAATCGGTAGCCCCGAAACGCACAACACTTTTGCACCGTTTTTCGCTAGCCCATCGATTAAAAGTGAGTGATATTTCTGGTCGGCAAGCAGCGCGGAAACGGTTTTGCCCGCAAATATTTCGCTATATTTTTTATCGGTACAATTTGTGTACCCGTATAAAATTTTCATTATAACTCTTTATACGAAACGGGATTTAACCCTTTTATATACTTTTTAATCTCTGATAATTCTTTGCCGAAAGGATATCCTTCTTCATCCCAACCGACTCTATCGATAAGCCTTCCGTTTTTATCAAAATCGGGGTGAACCATAATTTCGCAAATCCCCGTTCTTACGACTTCTGGATATTTTTCCAAATCTTCCGTTGAACCCATTTTGTCGGTTGTAATAAAGCCTTGTTTGCGCAACTTATTGTTGTACAAACATTTAATAATTTTCTTATAAAACTTTATGTCGCCGAAATTACGATGCAACCTTATCTTATTTATACCGTAAGAAAATAAAACATCCTTAATTGTATTTTCAAAAAACACATCGGTATGGATATGATGATGCGAATCGGCGTGGGTTAAATCAAATCCGATACTTTTAAGTCTTTCTATCTGCGCCGTAATTTCTTCTTTTATTTCCGCAAGTTGCTTTTTCGTAGGCTTTTTTAGTCTATTTATTCGCCCGTGAAACTCACCGCTCGTGCAAAAGAAAGCGTCGTTTTTAATACCATCCGTTAACGGCTTACCCTCGGTAAGATTAATATGTATTCCGACTTTATTGATAAAGTCGCTTTCGTGTGCGATATTATACGCCTTTTCTATATAATCACCGTTAGCGCACGCCGTAGTGGAAGATATTAAATTTTCGCTAAACGCCTTTGCGATTGCTTTTGAACAACTTTCCGTAAGCCCGAAATCGTCCGCGTTTATTATAATTTTAGTCATTTATAGCCGTTAATTTTTTAAAAATATTGATATGCGTTTTTGCCATTTCTTCAATGGTACAGTTTCTAATTACCTGCAACGAGTTTTTACCCATTTCTTCAAGTTTAACCGTATCATAAATAGTGTCTTGCACACGATTTGTTAATTCTTCGTCATCTCCGACAGGCACAATATAACCGTTTTTACCGTTCTCGACAAGTTCTAATCCGGCAACGCACTTATCCGTGGTAATAACGGGTAGCCCACAAGCCATTGCTTCGTTTATAACAAGTCCCCACGCTTCACCTACCGTCATTAACACAAATAAATCCGTCGCCCTATAATATTTTTTTAACTCGTCTTTGAGTTTAAAATCAACAAAATGAACGTTATAAAGGGCTTCTTTGTCTTTAAGGGTTTGAAACTCTTCCGTAGGGTGTCCACCAACAATATACCAGCCTATATCTTTACTTAACTGTTTCGCTGATTTTAATAAAACATCATACCCTTTGCCGTAACCATTTAAATAAGAAAACCGACCTACAGATATAACCGCAAATTTCTCGGTTATAGACAATGACTTTTTTAATTCCGCCTTTTCATCTTCCCGCGCAATATCGGAAAATAAATCTCTTTTAAATAACGAAGTAAAAGGATAACGGAATATTTTATTTTCATCGGCACCGTATGCTATATAATATCTGTCATTTTCTTTACTTGTGCTAAAATACCCAGATGCGTTAGAAATGACTTTCTTTTTTAATCTTTCTTTAAGCCCTTTGCCTGTTTTTGGTGATCCTCCATCCGTTTCAAGCCAATATGCGATATTGTGTTTCTGCATATACTTGACTGCAAAAAGTCCTGTCGGCGAAGAAAAGTTTGCACAAATTATTATATCAAAACTTTTATCTTTAACATATTTTATCGCGCCAAAACTGATAACAGTATCAGTATTTATTGAAATTCCTTTTAAAAAATACCCCTTGAAATTAACAAATGAATATTCTTTCCACGTTTTATCCCTTTCAGTGGAAAATTTTTTTTCAAAAACTACCGTCAAGTCGCAATATTTTCCTAGTTCATTAAAAAAATCCACACGATACGGCGACGGTATATTAGTTAAAAATAAAACTTTCATAATTAATTATATTTGCGCCAATAAAGTCACAATCGACTTTAAATCACCTTGTTCGACAACATTTTCAGCAGGGACACTCTCAACACTTCCACCTGTCCTATACGTAATGCATTGTGTCCCGCACGCCTGTGCCTCTAAATTAACCGTAGGATAATTATCTTCGTAAGTTAAATTCAAAAACACATCAGCGGCGGTATAAATTGCCGCAAGTTCTTCGGGGTTATTCGTTCTCTCAATACCTAAAATATTTTTCGGCATAGATTTTATCTGCTTTTTATTAAGACCAACCAAAACTATTTTATATTTATCGTCAAGCATTGCCGCAAGTTTTATAAAATCATCTAAACCTTTTCTCTCATTCCACACGCTTGCAACGCCTAAAACAACCTTTAAGTTCTGCAAACAATATTTTTCTCTGAAATCGCTTTGTGTAGGTTTAAATACATCGGTATTGATAGTGTTATAATGTATTTCCACATCATATTCTCTTAAAAACGATTGTTTAACTAAATTTGCAAGCCATTTAGACGGAGTTATAAACGTCATATTTTTCACTCCGGTAAAAGCCTGCTTTTTCCGTTCGAAATTGCTGTTACAACTATCCTTAATACTGCTCGGATAATTTTTCTTTTGAATACAATGACTGCAATGCGTTTTCCATTGCTCGCACTTTGAAATAGTAAAATAAGAACAATGACCCGTAAATGCCCAACAATCGTGAAGCGTCCACTTTACTTGCATTTCAGGTCTCGATTTTATCCATTTAAACAACAATTCGTAATTGATATAATACCCGTGAAGGTTGTGCAGCCATAAAAGATTAGGGTTATATTCTTCCGCCCATTTCAGAAATTTTCTTGTTGCCCGTTTAGAACCTAAACCGTGCTTATCTGTTAGTCTTGTCTTTAAGACATGCATTTTAACATCAAAGCCGTTTCCGATTTTAACACTATATTTCCTAAATTGCTCAGGCACATAGTTTGACCTTCCGTAAGCAATTTTCACTTCATCCCCGTTTTTTTCAAACTCTCGTGCGATATCTGTGCAAATTCTACCCGTACTGCCAATCCCACATACGGAATTTATAATCAAAATTTTCAATTTCTAAATCCTTATAAAACGCTTAACAACTCTTCAAAAAACTTATTTTTCGCAAATCGTTGAAAAATTCTATATATTTCTTTACGCAAATTTCTTTGTTTGCAAACTGCATTACAAAATCTCTGCCGCTTGCCTTATAATCATTTTCTTTTGCTTGCAATATCGCTTTTGCTAACTTGTCGGCATTTTCAGGCTCTACAACTTGTCCGCAATTTGATTTTGCTATAATATCTGCAAGTTCTGAATTAATATCGTAAGACGCTATTATATACGAATTGCACGCCATTATGCTCCACGTCTTACTCGGAAATGAACATGCGCCAAACCCCTTTTTACAGGTTATCAACCCCACGTCACCAAGGCTGTAAACCTCGGAAACCCTATCGTTTGAAAGCAGCGGGTTAATTATTATATTTTTCAATCCAAAAGATTTTGCATACCCTTTAATTTTTTCGTACTCCGTGCCGCCGCCGAACAAAACGAATTTTATATCTTCTTCGTCTTTTAACAATGCCGCCGCGTCAATAACGACTTTAATGCCTTGTGAAACGCCGAAGTTGCCCGCATATACAACGATAAAATCGTCCCTACTAATTTCGTATTCGTCGAAGAGTGTATTGTCTTTCCTGTCAACCGGCTTAACCTTGTCGGCATCAATCCAATTATAAACGACTTCGATTTTATTTTCCGGAACACCTTTCGCCATAATATTGCGCTTAAAATCTTCAGAAATAACTATGATTTTATCAGCACCATTATACGTTTTATCTTCGATTTTCCTGCCGAGTTTCCAAATAAGCGAACCTTTTTTTGTAAGTCCCGTATTTACCAAAGAATCGGGAAAAACATCTTGTAGATTATAAATGAACGGTACGTGTCTTTTATATTTTTTGCTCAATTTTTTTGCAATTTTTATACAAACGTTTCCTTGTATAGGCGGCGTGCTGTTAGAGAAAATCAAATCAATATTTTTAAGTTTTTTTGCCGTTCTATACGCTTTAATATTGCATAAAAGATAACGCAAAGCGCGTAAAATCGGATTTCTTCTTTCTCTTGGCACATAAAAGCGCTTAACCGCCACTTTCCCGCCGTATAAGGTCTCCGATTTTATCTTCGAAAACTTTCTTGCGGTTGCTTTGTCTATTCCCCTTGTAGGTGTAGGACATATTACCGTAACGCTATGCCCTGCATCAATAATCCCTTTTAACAAGTCTTCTTCCAAATGAGAAAAAGCGGTTAATTCGGGATAAAAATAAGCATCAACTACAAGGATTTCCATAATAACGATACTCACACATTGTTCTACCTTCACGGGTAGTAAATTCTTTTGATAGTCCAAAACCGTTCTTAATGTAAAACTCGTTAACCGCGTCATTATTTACCGCATCGGTTTCAAGAGATATGTATTTATATGCGGTAAAATCCACTTCTGACTTAAGAAAATTTATAAGCGCAGAACCTATTCCGCAACCTTTTTTTTCGGGAATCACACCTATTGAAGCCAACTCTACATAATTATCTTCTCTCTTAGTCTCGACGGGTTTCAATAATGCCCTGAAAAGCCTTACAAAAACCGTCGGCCTTCTTATAAACGCCAAAAAACTATACCAAATAAAAGGTATAAGTTTACGCTTTATCATATATTTATAAAGTCCGCTCATATTCTCGGAATAAGCGATAAACCCTACGGGGACGTTGTCATCAAAAGCAACCGCAACATCAGATTCCGAAAACCTAACGAAAGACGTATACAATAACTTTAAAAATCCTTTACCGAGAAAAGTTAAAAAAAACCCTTTAAATGTATTTACGTGAATTTCCGCTATTATCGGAATAATGTTTTTGTCTTCCGTTGTGATTTTTCTTATATCAACCATTAAAATTCAAAGTAATATTATCGTCTTTATATTCTTTCCCCAAAACCGCAAAAACGGTTTTGAACATAATGCCTACATCCCGTCCTATACCGAAATTTTCTAATTCTCTTAAATTATATCTCATTTTTACGGGTAATATTTTTTCTATATACGCTTTTTCCGCATCTTCTGCAGAATTAAGTAGAAGTGCTTCATCTTTAAAATAAACACTCGCTTCACTTGTAATGCCTGCAGGCAATAATAACGTTGCCATCATTTCGGGGGTGTATTTTTCTACAAACGCAGGAACTTCCGGTCTTGTACCGACGAAAGTCATGTTACCGCATAACACGTCGAAAAGTTGACATATTTCATCAAGGCGCAATTTCCTTATCACTCTGCCAACCTTTGTTATTCTATCATCGTCGCTTACGGTTATCCGAGTTTTTTTATCCGCGCCCACCACCATCGACCTAAACTTATGTATCTTAAAACATTTTCCGTATTGCGTAATTCTAGTTTGACGATAAAACACGGGACCTTTGGAATCTATTTTTATAGCAATTGCAATTACTAAAAAAGTAGGCGAAAGAATTACTATCATTAAAAACGAAATTACTATATCGAATACTCTTTTAAAAAAAAGACTTAATCTTTTTTTCTTTAAAATATCATAATATTTTCGCACTTCTTCCGTTTGCATTTCGCTAGGCAAACGTTGCCACTTTAACAACATCATTTACAAAGCCTTTTCACTACATCACAATAATTTGCGATTATATATTCAATTTCTTCGTCGGTCAAACAAGTATTTAAAGGCAAAGTGATTTCATTTATAAAATAACTGTATGCGTTCGGGAAATTTTTTATATCGTATCCCAAATTTTTATAAGCAGTATGCATAGGAAGGGGTTTATAATGTACGTTACAAGCGATTCCCCTCTTTGCCATCTCATCCATAATCGCATTGCGTGTTTCGTTGTTTATCGGCGTGCCGTCTTTGTTAAACAATCTTGTTATATATAAATGTCCGGACGACGAATATTCAGGCATAAAATGCGGCAAAGATTTAACACCTAACGGCTTAAACGCAGCATCATAGCGTTCGATGATTTCTTTTCTTCGATGAAGCAAGCCTGGTAAACGTTTAAATTGTGCAAGCCCCATAGCCGCGGCGATATCGGTCATATTACATTTATACCACGGCGCAACAACATCGTACTCCCACGCGCCGAGTCTGGTTTTAGCAAGCGCGTCTTTTGACTGACCGTGCAAAGATAAAAGTTGCAAAGTCTTATAGATGTTTTCATCGTCAACACCGTCAATATGTTTCCAAACAAGCGCACCGCCCTCGCCCGTAGTAAGATTTTTGACGGCATGAAAAGAAAACGCGGAAAAATCAGCAACTGAACCGACCTTCTTCCCCTTATATTCCGCACCGAGAGCATGCGCGGCATCGGCAAGTATTATTACTCTGCCTATCGCTTTTTGTATATCACCGTTAGGATTGAATAACGTTTTTTTAGCGTCAACAATTTCTGACAATCTATCATAATCGCAAGGCACGCCACCTATATCCACTGGGATTATGGCTTTGGTATGTTCGTTGATAGCATTATAAACAGCATCGTAGTCTAAACCGATGCTGTCTTTTGCAGAATCTATTAAAACAAGTTTCGCACCGACGTGATTTACGACCGATGCAGAAGCAGTGTAAGTATAAGCGGGGACAATTACTTCATCCTCACAAGAACCGCCACATAAAGCGCCGACCCCTAAAACATGTAAGGCAAGTTCGGCACACGAAGTTTGCGAATTAAGACACACGCAACGAGGAATACCGTTTTCGGTAAGCCCAACCTCCACCATTTCAGCTATGTGTTGTTCCAGTTTTTTTACTCGGGGACCTGTCGTAATCCAGCCCGATTTCAGCGCGTCAACTACTTCTTTAATTTCTGCTTCCGTAATGTCCGGAGGAGAAAACGATATATTCATCATGCAATGTATCCGTTAATGTATATTATATTAATATATAAAATATTAAATCACCCGTTTATTATATCACTAATCTTTCAGCCTGTCAATACGAAGGGGAAATTATTGTACAAAATTATGATTTTTTAACAAATTGTTGTGATAAAGTTTCAAAAAAAGAGTGGATTTTAAAGTTTCAGCCGCATTTTGACATTGTCAAAATGCGGCTGAAAGAAATTTTGACTAAAATGTAAATTCATTTAAGATTAGCGGAAATGCTTTCCGCAACCGCAGCGGCAAAAATCTCGTATCCCGCGTCGGTATAATGCGTGCCGTCCATACTGCGGCTGTCCGTCGGCACGTTTACGCTTACGGCGTACAAGTCGTCGACGGGATAGCCGAAGTTTTCAGCAATTTCACGCACGGAGTCGTTCCGTTCTTTCAATTTTTTAGTCCAGACGCGGTCTAAACGTACGTTCCCTTCTTCGTACACGATTGTGGAAGTCGCCAGCACGATTTTAGCGTTTTTACTTAATTTTTCCGTAAGTTTTTTTACTCCGCTTTTATACTTCCGCTTGGACATGTGCTGACCGTGAAGCCCGTGATTAAAATGAATAAGTTTATAGTCGCTGTCCTTCGCAAACTTAGATATAAGTTCGTTATAAAACTTAGTATCTACGGCATACGACGTAGCGATAAAATCGACGTAGCATATGCCTTTAAGTCTTTGCCGCACCTTATCCTGATAGCCAAGCGTTATCGAATCCCCGACAAGTAAAACGCGGGGAAGGTCGGCGTTTAACGTTTCGTCGCACCAACTGTTAATCCACTCGAATCTTTCTTTCATTTTCGCGTCCCCCTTTACGGTTTTAAGGCAAATTCGCGCCTTTTCACCTTAATGATACCATAACCAAGCCGCGCTGTAAATAGAAAGCCCCGTTTTTGACCGATAAGTCAAAAACGGGGCAAGCTTATTATTTTTTACAACTTACTTCTTATTATCTTACCCGAAACAGTCTTCGGCAATTCGTCGCGGAACACCACTATTCTCGGATACTTATAGGGCGCGGTGTTTGCTTTAACGTAATCCTGAATTTCTTTTTTCAATTCGTCCGTACCTTTCGTTCCTTTGACTAAAACTATACTTGCCTTGACAACCTGTCCCCTAACTTCGTCAGGTTCTGCGGAAACGCCGCACTCCAACACGTACGGGAGTTCCATTATAACGCTTTCAATCTCGAACGGCCCTATACGGTAGCCCGAAGATTTAATGACGTCGTCGACGCGTCCTACGTACCAGTAGTAGCCGTCTTCGTCGCGCCACGCGGTGTCGCCCGTGTGATAATAGCCGTTCTTCCAGGTGGATTTCGTGCCTTCTTCGTTGCGGTAATATTCGGTAGCCAAGCCGCACGGCATGCCTTTTGAAATATTTATTACGACTTCGCCCACTTCGCCGACCTTAACGGACTTGCCGTTTTCGTCGATTAGGTCTATGTCGTAGATAGGCGCGGGTTTACCCATTGAACCGATTTTATGCGGAGAGCCTATCATATTGCCGATAAGCATAGTAGTTTCGGATTGTCCGAACCCTTCGTGTATTTGCAGTCCCGTAAGTTTTTCAAACTGTCGGTACACTTCGGGGTTTAAGGCTTCGCCCGCCGTCGTCATATGCTTGACAGACGAAAAATCGTACTTAGATAAATCCTGTTTTATCATCATACGCAGCATTGTAGGCGGAGCGCAGAAAGACGTAATTTTGTGTTCCGCAAACATCGGCAGAATATCCGCCGCGTCAAAGCGGTCGAAATCGTAAACAAACGTCGCCGCTTCGCACAGCCATTGACCGTATAATTTACCCCACATAGACTTTGCCCAGCCCGTGTCGGAAATGGTAAAGTGCAAGCCGTCGGGGTCAACGTCGTGCCAGTACTTTGCGGTATGGAAATGCCCCAAAGGATACTTGTAATTGTGAAGTGCCATTTTGGGATAGCCCGAAGTTCCCGAAGTAAAGAACATAAGCATCGGGTCGCCCCCGCAAGGCGCGTCCTTTTCGCGTTCGTAATGCGTGGAATACATAAGATATTCCTTATCGAACTCGCGCCAGCCTTCGCGCGTGCCGTTCACGATTATTTTGTGTTTAAGTTCGGGGCATTTTGCCGCCGCGATGTCTGCTTGGTGCGCCGTATCGCCGTCAGCCGTGCAAACAATCGCCGACACGCCCGCCGACTTAAAGCGGTACTCGAAGTCGTGTTCCTGTAATTGATTTGTGGCAAGGATTGCAATCGCGCCGAGTTTATTTAAGCCCAAAATCGCAAACCAGAACTGGTAATGCCGCTTTAAGACAAGCATAACCCTGTCGCCCTTTTTAATGCCGATAGATTTAAAGTAGTTAGCGCAACGTGCCGACTGTTTTTTCATATCGAGAAAAGTAAAACGGCGTTCTGTTTTATCCTTAGCAATGTGCAGCATCGCAAGTTTTTCGGGGTCGCGTTCGCCGATTTTATCAACTATATCGAACGCAAAATTGAACTTGTCCGTATTTTTGAAATTTATGGATAAGGGCGCGCCCTGTTCGTTTTCCACCACGTCGATAAAATTATGATATTCTCTGAAACTGTCGTCTTTTTTCGCGGTTTCTTCCGTTTCTTTAAAATATTCAGCGCCCGCTTGAAGGTCGGGAATAGGTTCGCCCGACGGGTTTAACACTATCGCGTAAAACACGCAATCTTTTCCGCCGACCGCTATCATACCGTGCGGGGTCGCGCTGTCGTAATAAATACTGTCGCCCGCGGACAAAATCTCGCGGTGGTCGCCGACCTGAACCATCAATTTCCCCGAAACGACTATATCTATTTCCTGCCCCTTGTGGGTAGTACACTCTATCTCGCGGTTTTCCGCATCTTCGACGTATTTGCTGCGAACGTAAAGCGGTTCTGCTATACGGTTTTGAAAGGTCGCCGCAAGATTATAGTAGGTCATACCGTGCGCCTTTGCTATCATTTGCCCCTTTCCGCTACGGGTTAAAGTGTAAGAAGATAAAAGCGGACTTGTACCTTCTATTATATCGGTAACGTTGACTTTAAAAGCGTTTGCGCAGCGGTAAATGAACGCAAAGTTAAGGTCGCGTTCTCCCCGTTCGCAAGCCGCGTATTCTTCTTCCGAAACGTCCGTAAATTTCGCCATTTCAGCGACGGAAAGCCCTTCGATTTCGCGCAGTTCTTTGATACGCGACGCCATCGCTTTGATTTTAAGGTCGAGATTTTTTTCCATAGTATTCTCCTTTAAGGGACAAAAAAACTCGTCCCAAAGTTTTAATACTTTGAGACGAGTCAAATTACCCGCGGTACCACTCAAATTGCAAACGTAAAGTTTGCCGCTTTAAGGTCTATCAACCCCTATGCGTTAACGCAGCAATCACGGAAAGGTTCTACAAGCGATTTTATATGCCGCTTTTCTTCCTTTCGGCTCCGAAACTACATCGCAAAACTACACCTTCACGGCTTGCACCGACCGCCGCTTCTCTGTAAGGTTTTTGTTATGCGACCTTTTCATCACAGCCTTTATAATTGAAACAATAATACCATATAAAAACCTTATTGTCAACTGTTTTTAAGGGGGTAATAATTTTGCCTGTACTTATATAAATTTATAAAATGTTTTAAAAATCACCGTAAATCACTTGACACAATGGGGGGGGGTATAATTTTACTATAAATTTTTATACTTTATAGGAGTTTTTGTTTATGAAAATAACTAATCCGGAACTTAAAGTTGTTCGCTTTAACGCGGAAGATGTTATAGCTACAAGTTTATATGCAGTTGCAGATGGTAACGGTGGCTATAATCTTTACGAAGGAACTATGGGTGCATATGACGCAAATGCAGGCGCTTGGTCTGTTAATTTAGCAGATGTAAGTAGCGGAACCATAAGCGCAGCAGAATTTGATGACTACACTAGAAGCCTTAACAGTCCTTATGATATCCATTCTCTCTACGGCGCATACAAAGAAGGCGACTATTATTTCACGAAAGGTGCAACATATGTTGAACTTTATGGCGAATACGTCAACGTGGGTGGTGCAGATCCTGTTAACATTCCCGGCGGCAATCCCCCATTATTCCCATAATGTAGTTTTGAAATAATTACAAAACCCGACTGACAAGACAATCTTGTTTCAGTCGGGTTTTTTCTTTGAAAAAATCAAAAGCACTTAAACAAACCTATAAAATAATTGCCGACTACACTTTTTGCAGTCGGCAATTATTTTACATTTTTTAATTCCCTTATATAGTATTACTTAAAATATCTGTTAAGTAA
>JAFSLQ010000011.1 GCA_017448355.1 Clostridia bacterium
AGCGGATACACGTTTGCAGGCTGGTATACTAATTCAAGTCTGACAACTGACTGGAATTTTAATACTAACACCGTAACGAGCGATATAACTCTCTATGCCAAATGGCAAGAAAATATTACGGAACATACAGTAACCTTTTATCTTAACTATAGTGGTGCTAATAGCGTAAGGCAAAATACTGTAAATGGGAAAGTCAATTATTCGCCTGATAGAACCGGATACGAATTTAATGGTTGGTATACCGATATTGAATGCACTAAACTATGGGATAGCAATCAAATTGTAACAAACAATAATTTAGTTTTATATGCTGAATGGGTTGAAGCAAGAATATATCAAGGGCAGCTTTCTGCTCCTGTTGTAACGATAAACGGATATACTTTTAGTTGGAATTCTATATCAAACTCTGCCGGATATGATATTATTTTAAGTTTATCGAATACAACAATTAAAACCGAAACAACTTATTCTACAAGTTGGACTTTCCCTAGTTCGTTAGAAGCGGGGAGTTATACTTTTAAGATAAGAGCAAAAGGTAACGGAACTACAACAGTAAATTCGTCTTATGCGTCTAAATCTTTCAGGCATAAAATACTTGCTACGGCAACTAATCTTAAATTTGATTTACAAACTTCGCTTTTAACATGGAATGCCGTTGAAAATGCAACAAGTTATAATGTATATAATTCGAATACATTACTCACTACAACAACTGCAAATAGTTACGACATGTCTTCTTTTGATGCGGGAAATTATTCAATAAAAATAATTGCTACTGCAGACGGATTTAACAGCTCTACCGCAACTATTACAGTAAATAAGTTAACGTTAAAAACACCAAGTATTTCAGTATATAAAAACGAAAGCGACTTATCTTATACCATAAGATGGAGTAGCATAAATAATGCTGATATTTATGTGGTTAAATTGGGCGAGCGCACAGCGGAAACAAGTAGCACTAGTTATACGATAACGGCAAGTTCTTCATTGTGGGCAGGATTGCAAACGGCAAAATTAAGTGTAGCTGCTAAAAACTCTAATGCAGATTACCTAATTTCAACTTACAGTGCACCAACTACTATAACAAAAATGTATAGAGTAACGGTGAATTTAAGCGACCCTTCTGCCGGTAACATATATATAAACAATTCCGCTGTAAGTAGTAAGGTAATTGACTATGGTTCTTCTTGTACTATAAGAGCAACGGTAAATTATGCTTGTGTTTGGCTTGGTTGGTATAAAGATAACCAAAAGGTAACTGACGAATTAAGTTACACTTTCACAATGCCGAGTGAAAATATAACGTATACTGCAAAATACAATTATTACACTGTAGCTGTAAACAAAAACATGGATGAAGCAGGTAGTGTGAATTATTCTACCATGACAAAAGTTCCTGTTGGGGGAAATGTTACTTTACAGGCGACCATTAATACAGGATACACATGGCTTGGATGGTATAAAGGCAACCAAAAAGTAACGGACGAGTTAAGTTATACTTTCACAATGTCGAGTGAAAACGTAACGTATACTGCAAAGTGGGAAATATGGGAAGAATTATCAATATTTAATTTTACATCAACCCCAACCACTTGTAACATTACGGGCATAAAAGATAATACTATAACAGAAATAATATTACCAAACTACGTAACGAGTATAGGAATATCTGCGTTCTCTGGTTGCAATAATTTACGAAGTATAACAATCCCGGACAGCGTAACGAGTATAGGACTTGCCGCGCTCAATGGGTGTTCGTCGCTTGAAAGCGTAACTATACCTTTTGTAGGTGGCAGTAAAAAGACGACAAGTAATACTTATCAATATCCTTTTGGATATATATTCGGTGAGTCTTCTTATACTGGTGGAGTTGCTACAACACAATATTATCATGGTAACAGCACAAGTTCTACTACTAATTCTACGTTCTATATTCCGTCGTCACTAAAATCCGTAAAGATAACGGGCGGTGATATTTTACGCGGTGCATTCTATAATTGCAGTTTATTAACAGCTATAAACATACCTGACACTTTAACTAGTATAGGTTCTTATGCGTTCTATTATTGTAGCAGTTTAGAGAGCATAGAAATTCCCGATAGTGTTACGAGTATAGGTTCTTATGCGTTCTATTATTGTAGCAGTTTAGAGAGCATAGAAATTCCCGATAGTGTTACGAGTATAGGTTCTTATGCGTTCTATGGATGCAAGTCGCTAACAAGTGTAAATTATACAGGAACGATAGATGAATGGGCTTCAAAGATAAGTTTTGGCAATGGCGAAGCAAACCCATTATATTATACTGAAAAACTATATATAAACGACGAATTAGTAACCGAAGCGAATATAACTACGGCAAAGAGGATATATTCTGACGCGTTCTATGGTTGCAGTAGTTTAACAAGCGTAACCATCGGTAACAGTGTAAAAAGCATAGGAAGAGGTGCATTTGCTAGGTGCAGTTCATTAACAAGTATAAACATACCAGGCAGTGTAACTAGTATAGAACTCAGTGCATTTGCTGGGTGCAATTCGTTAGAGAGTGTTATAATCGGTAACGGGGTTCCATATATAGGGGAGTCTGAGTTCTCTAGTTGCACTTCTCTTAAGAGTATAACAATCCCCGATAGCGTAACGAGTATATTTGAAAATGCGTTCTATGGTTGTACTTCGTTAGCGAGTATAACAATCCCCGATAGCGTAACGAGTATAGGTGAGCGTGCGTTCTATGGTTGTACTTCGTTAGCGAGTATAACAATTCCCGATAGTGTTACGAGTATAGGTTCTGATGCGTTCTATGGATGCAAGTCGCTAACAAGTATAAAAATCGGTAACAGTGTAAAAAGCATAGGAAGCGGTGCATTTGCTAGATGCAGTTCATTAACAAGCATAACAATCCCTGATAGTGTAACGAGTATAGGAGGGGCTGCGTTCTCTGATTGCTCGTCGTTAACGAGTGTAACAATCGGTTATGGCGTAACAAGTATAGGAGTGTGTGCGTTCGGGTTCAGTAGTTTGAAGAGTGTAACGTTTAAGAATGCAAGCTGGTGGAAAGTGTCAAAATCTTCTGATATGAGCAGTCCTACAACGCTTACAAGCAGTGATTTATCAAATACATCTACTGCTGCAACTTATCTAACGTCAACTTATGTCTATCGTTACTGGCAACGTACTTAAAATCAACTCATCAGAAGGCGACTATTAAGTTTTCGCCTTCTGCCGAAAATATAAAATTAATATAACACAAAAAGTACTAGACATTAAAGAATAATAGGAGATATACATATGAGAACATAAATTAAGGCAAAAGCCCAAAGATTTAGTGTGCATTTAGAACGAGACTGTGAAAACGGAATAAGGGTTCAAACATTAATAGAAACATTACAAGTTTTTACTATGTTGCGCAGTAGTTATAGGTCAACATAAGACAATATGAAAAATGTTGTTGTTGAGCCAGTAATTGAAAGTGTTGAGAATGGTTCAATTATACTTAATATAGTAATAGGTGTATTATCTGGCGTAGCGGCTAATTTTTTTACAGAGTTTATAAAAAAACAATTACGCCATAAATTGCGAAACGGAGACTTTTATATCGAATTTCAAGATAAAAACATTGATTATATTGAGATTATAATTCACAAAAAGAACAATTTAAAAAAATGATTTTTTATAAGGCTCGGAAAATCTCCGAGCCTTAAATCTTAAAGTTAACTTTTAGCATTTAAACATTTATAAGTTTTAAATATTTCTTTTGTAATTTATTTCGGCGGTCAAAGACGGTAGATACCCCGCAGGATATCGTCCTTGCCGTTTCGGATAAAGATTTACCGCTTATTAAACAGTCAAGAATTTTAAGTTCGCTTTCGTTAAGTTCGAGTTTCTCTATCGTTTCGTCAACTTTAAGCCACTCTTCTTCCGAATAATCATAAACTTCGTTTATACGTAATTTTGATTTTCTGCATATATCTATGTCCTTACAATTATAAGAAAAGAAGTCTTGCCGTATATGTTTAGATAATATAAACATACACCCGCCGAGTATGGGCATATCTTTTAATACACCATATTTAGAAACTTGTGTAATATCGTTTAATCTTTTACCTAAATGAGAGTATAGAAAGCAGTATGCGTCCATAACTATATCGTAAGCGGAAGAAAAGATATAACGGTAATCTTTTTTACAGCGTATATCTCTGAAAAGGTTATCGTATAGATTTAAGAAAAAATCCACACGAGAGAAACGCATAAAAGATTTAACGCAGTTAACGGTAAGATACTCGCTTAATGCTTTAACGTTGTTTACAGTGATAATTTCATCACAAGCATAGGTTTTACATTTGAAATTCATTTATAAAATCTCCTTAAATTTTTTTGCCGAAGGCGACAGTAAACGCGCCATAGGGCGAAATGGATTTAAGAAGATTTATAATTTTATTTGGGAGAATCAAGGGAGAAATAAAAAAGTTTTTAGGCACATAGAAAAAGTCGCACCTATAAAGATACGGCTAAAAAATTTTTTATCCTTGATGCTCCCGCTGTCCTATGGCAAAGTGAACAGCCGAACGGGCAAAAAATTAAGGGATTAGTTATAATTATAAAAGAATAAAATCGCCATATTTTTACAGGTGAAAACGCCTTCGCATAACACGATATCGGGGCAGCCATAAACGGACGGTTATTTTGATACAAAAAGTATCTTGATAATCGTCCGTTTTTCTTTATTTATCGACCTATATAGGGCTTTTTTAGCAAAAATACGAAAAATCAAGGGTGTTATGGCTTTCTTCGGAAAGTTGTAGCACCCTTTTTCTTTTTCGGCAAAAAAGTAATCGTGCAAAGATATTAGTAATCGTGCAGGGAATAGAGATAATCGTGCAAGTATTAAGGTAATCGTGCAGTTATTTGAAAAATAGCAAGATGTCGTGAATTTTGCACATCTCACTATTTACATTTGTGTCGGAATCTGATATAATATAATAGTCGAAATATAAGTTTTTATGGAGAAAGCCATGAAAGAAGAAAATATCAAAAGAATCAGATTGTTGCGTATATGGGAAATTCTCAAGCAAGAAACGGATGAGGAACATCCTATGGGAACGCCGGAACTAATTAAAAAATTAGAGGCAAATGGTATCGAATGTGATCGTAGAACGCTTTACGGAGATATAAAGGTTTTGAATGATTTCGGATATGAGATTATTTGCAACCGTTCTACGACAAACCAATATTACGTTATAGACCGCACTTTCGATGTTCCTGAAATTCAAATCTTGATGGATGCCGTCCAGGCAGCAAGTTTTATTACGGAGAAGAAGACAGCAGAGTTGGTAGATAAAATCGCTCAACTTGCCGGGAGTCAACGTGGCGAAGTGTTGAAACAAAACATCGTCCGCTTTGGAACGCCAAAAGGAAACAACGAGGGCATCTATTATTCTGTCAATGAAATATCTCTTGCCATCAACAGCGGTAAGAAAATAGGTTTTTATTATTTCGACTATGATACGAGCCACAAAAGAGTATACCGTGTTCATCACGAAGAGCCACACGATAGGCGTTGGTATGAAGTGAATCCGGTTGCTACGGTATTCCACGATGATAAATACTATTTGTTTTGCTACAACGACCGGCATTTGAAAGTAGTGCAGTATCGTATTGATAAAATGGAGCAGGTGAAAATGCTCGATAAGGATATTACGCCTTGCAAAGAAATAGAGAAATTAGACCTTTCCAAACACAAACGGTCACTTGTTGGAATGTTCGGTGGTGAAACCGAGCGTGTATCGTTTGAAGCCGACAAGTCGGTCATCGATGCGATTTTTGACAAGTTCGGTGAAGATGTTCGTTTTTATTCCGTTAACGAAGAGAAAATTGGTTTTTCGGTGGAAGTGCAAGTTTCAAAGCCTTTTTACTCGTGGGTTATAGGGTTTGGTAAGTCGCTTAAAGTTATAGCACCCAAGAACGTGGTTGAAGACATAAAAAACCTCGTTCAGAGTGCGGTTGAAAATTATGAATGATAAAAGGAGGCTAAATGGGTATTTTTATTGAAGTGATAAGCACACTTTGGCAAGCATTCTGGGGAATTGTTTCTGCATTTGGAACGGCAATATGGAACAATCTTCCTCAAATATTCGAACTAAAAAAGATACTTGGACTGTTGACACCGTCTGGCGCAATTGCCATAATGCTCGGAGTGCCGGTAGTGCTTATACCTATTTTTAGATTTACTTTGAAAAAAGTTATTGATATAAAATGAGTCTGACCATCTTCCTTACATAAAATTTTTAGAAAAAGTTTATCGAAAACTAAATTTTTATTGTAAAATCGTTTTGTTTGTGCTATACTATTAGCATCAGATGGAGAGGTGATGGGCATGTCGATAAGTTATAAAAAACTATGGAAGATACTGATTGATAAGGATTTGCAGAAGGGTGAATTAGCCGAAAAGGCAGGTATCAGTAATTATACTTTGAACAAGTTAAAACACGGCGAAAATGTAAATGTGGATACTCTTGCAAAAATATGTGCTGTGTTAGGCTGTGGATTCGATGATATTATGGAAATCATCTCGGAAGAGAAATAAAGGCGAAAACGGATAAGATTCTTAGTAGTTCCTTTATAAATATCTATGTCGTAAAGAGGTGCCTACGGCAGCGTAAAAATCTGGCGTTCGTTTTTTATTGAAGATATAGATGTTAACAAAAAACTATACACCATTAATTATATTATATATAATCTATACACCCACGAATAGTTTTTATCAAGTGCTTTCGGCAGAAGCGTACAGTAAGCACGGATTCAATATTCACGGGGTAGTTTTTGACGAGTTGCATACGCAGCCGAACCGAAAACTCTTTGATGTTATGACAAAGGGTTCCGGCGATGCGAGAATGCAACCATTATACTTTCTGATCACAACGGCGTGAACAGATACACATTCCATATGTTATGAAACGCATCAAAAGGCGAAAGACATACTGGAAGGACGAAAAGTCGATCCTACGTTTTACCCTGTAATTTATGGGGCGGACGAAGGGGACGATTGGACTGATCCAAAGACATGGAAAAAGGCGAATCCGTCACTTGGCATTACTGTCGGCATAGACAAGGTTGTGGCGGCATGTGAATCGGCAAAGCAAAACCCTGCCGAAGAGAACTCTTTTCGGCAACTGCGCCTTAATCAGTGGGTTAAACAAGCGGTGCGATGGATGCCGATGGAGAAATGGGATAAATGCGAGATTGCGTTTAACGAAGAAGAACTTGAAGGTCGAGTTTGCTATGGCGGACTTGACCTTTCTTCTACTACGGATATTACGGCTTTTGTTTTGGTGTTCCCACCGACCGATGAAAACGATAAATACTATATTCTTCCGTATTTTTGGATACCGGAAGACAACATTGCCTTGAGGGTAAGCAGAGACCACGTGCCGTATGAGATATGGAAACAACAAGGATTCCTTGAAACCACGGAAGGAAACGTGGTGCATTACGCTTACATTGAAAAGTTTATAGAAAAACTCGGCGAGCGGTTCAACATACGAGAGATTGCTTTCGATAGATGGGGAGCGGTGCAGATGGTTCAGAACTTGGAAGGGATGGGTTTTACGGTCGTTCCGTTCGGGCAAGGTTTCAAAGATATGTCACCGCCTACCAAGGAACTTATGAAGTTAGTTCTTGAAGGAAAGATTGCACATAGCGGACATCCGGTTCTTCATTGGATGATGGACAATGTGTGTGCGAGAACCGATCCTGCCGGGAATATCAAGATGGACAAAGAGAAGTCCACAGAAAAAATCGATGGTGCCGTTGCTACAGTAATGGCACTTGATAGAGCAATTCGGTGTGGTAATGATAATCAAGAGTCGGTATATGATAGCCGAGGGATATTGTTTATATAAAAAAAGAGGGACGACGAATCGTCCCCTAATGAAAGTCCAATCGGGTTGAGCATCATAGAGAGGCTTGATTGGATCTCTCAATAATATTATATGCCATAGAATCGAGAAAAATACTTTAAACGGTGAAATGCGTTGTCCAGTCTGCCGGGAAATTTAACCTTGTCAAATCGGCTATTGATGAACTCGCATTATACAAAGCAGTGAAATTAGCCACGAATGTGTTCCACGAATCGTTGTCGGGACGTAAATATTTCATTGCTAACATTATCTGATATAAACCGGTGAAACGCGGAACAGTAGCAACTCTGTCAAGTCCTACAAGAGAGGGATTGGTATTTATTGAGCGATTATAAATTCGTCCGTTGTGAGCGCAAATATTTCTCAGAAAAGAAACCGCTTTAATCCAGGATGAAAAGATATCTATGCGAGGAGTTACCAGACTGCCATGTGATGAAGAAACGAATTTGTATTTTTGAGCCAAAATCGAATAAGCACTGGACGATCCAACTTTCAAATTTTTAATCACTTTTGAAAGTGTACCGAAAGACATTATTTCAACAGTTGCCCAAATGGGAATTGCTCCATCGTGGTTATCAAAATTATGTTTGATAAAAGCATCGGTTGAGCGGACAATTTCGGATGAGAGTTTTCCTTGGTTCTCCCAATACTTCTCTTTGTCTAAAAAGATTGAAGGATCATTTAATATGAGAGCATCTCCATATGCTTGGAGCAATGCTTGAGATGTTCTTGCTCTCAGTGCGACTTCAATTTGAGACAAATAACCAAAAAGCAAATGAGATAAATCCATATCAAAACGATATAGTTTTACAATATCTGAAAATTTGGTATTTGGCACGAAATGATGCGTGGTTCTGTCTAAAAAGTGAAAGCAATAACCTTTGAAACGATAATATCCGATAGAAGAGAGAACTTCTTCGGCATTGTCGGTCGGATCAATTATCATTCCTTCACTTGATAGTTTAGAAACTAATTGTGTTGATGTTAATATACGTTTTGGATAAGTGTACATAAAAATGCTCCATAAATGAAAAAGTCCCACCGGGTTGCGCATGAATGCAAAAGCAAACCTAAGCGTGGTGGGTTCTATTGTCTATATTATATACCATCAAATCTCATTTGTCAATAGGCAAGGACCATATTTCTAAAATTTTTCTAAATTTATTAAGAAATGCAATCTTGTAAAGTAATTATAATCTAAAAACATTGATTTGTCAAGGAGGAAAAAGTTAAATGTCAGTTTTCAATCGAATTTTTCATGCAAGAGATAAGCCTAAAGATAGTACGGCGGGCGGTAGTTTTGCTTTCTATCTTGGTGGTAGCACAGCGGGAAAACAGGTAAACGAGCGAACATCCATGCAGATGACGGCGGTTTATGCTTGCGTTCGTATTCTTTCGGAGGCGATAGCAGGACTTCCGCTACATCTATATCGTTACAAGGACGATGGCGGTAAAGAAAAAGCCATAGACCATCCTTTGTATTTGCTATTACACGATGAACCGAATCCAGAGATGTCGAGTTTTGTTTTTAGAGAAACGCTTATGACACATCTGTTGCTTTGGGGAAATGCGTATGCGCAAATAATCCGTAACGGCAAAGGGGAAGTCATAGCCTTGTATCCGTTGATGCCAAACAAGATGACCGTGGATAGGGATGAGAAAGGTCAACTGTATTACACCTATTCTCGGTCAAACGATGAAGCGAAGACGATGGAAGGTTCGGAAGTAAAGTTAAGCCCGTCTGATGTGTTGCATACGCTTGTTTTTGATTTTAAGCAAAAATTAGATATCAATGGATGGACGAGTATTTATGACGATGGTTTTTCTTATGAGTATAAAAAGGGAAACATACATATTCAATTTGATAATGTTAGACCGAGTGAAGTGTGGAATGGGTACGAGTATAATTTAGAATATTATTACTTTAATTATTCTGCATATGTAGAATAGCAATTAAAAGATTAAAAGAGTTAAATAATGGATTTTGAAGAAAGAAAGCAAGATATTTTAAGGCTGATAGAAAAGAATGAAATTGATATTCACGATCATACAGAAAAGGGCTATGACTTTTTAGAATCAGACGAGTTTTTTATTATGGTAAAAAATAAAACGTCCTCTCAATATTTATCTCTACAGATAGGGATAAATAAATTGATTATATTTTTCGGCGGGAGTAGTATTTCTTTCGGCTCAAAAGATGAAGATTACAATACTTTTGTTTTGACATTAAAGCAGATTTTTAATAATGAACTGTTCTTAATTTCATTACGATCTAATACCATTGGTATTAAAAACTATTTTTCAAAAAGTGAAATTGCTGATTTGTTTACTTTGTTGAGAGAGAGTAATTATAGTATTAGAAAACTCAAAAAAGAAACAATAACAGTAAAGACGATAAAATGGGATTTTGAGTTTTCCAAGGATATTAAACTGTGAAATACTGTAGGCAATCGCTATGATAGTATTGTTTCCTTTTGGTTATATTTCTCAAAGGCTCCTGCGTTTTATCACAGGAGCATTTTCAATCATTCTTCAGTTATGCTTGGCAGAGAATCCACATCTTCGCTTTCATCGAAATCTTCATCTTCCGTATCGGATTCAAGAGAGGCATCTTTGGAGTTTAACTTGGTAATGGATAAACGGTATGCAGAGTCTTTCTTCTTTTTACCATTATATTCGATGACCATAGCTTCGGCGTAGCCCATAGAACCGGGACGGCGCTCTTTCGCCATTGGTGGGTACTGTCAAGTGTTTATCATAAATTTTTAGGTTCTACAATAAATGTTGGGGTGTGAAAAGAAGACACTTCAACATTTTTCTAATAAAAAAATAGGAACTATGTGGTCAACACTAGTTCCTACTTCTGTTCATCTTGTAGAGAGTTTGATTCTGGCTCAAGACGAACCTTGACGATGAATTCTATTCACGTCTAATATAGTATATGTATTATACTACGAAAGATTCGTTTTGTCAAGAGGTTTTGATAAATTCGAAAAAACTTTAGGTTTTTAATGAATTATTGCGATAATTAGTTGTCAAATAAGTAAGGATTGACGTTTTTATCTCATTTCATTGTTTATAATTTATATGCTTGCATATATTTGATTAAGCTATTTAAGCATTATCCTCTTCCTTATTTAAAAATGTTTTAAATAATGTTTGAGCATCATCACTAGGAGTGGTTGAAGAAAAACCTTGAATGCCACCATCCTCTGAAATTTTAATTGCTAATCCATATTTTGCGAGTTCTTTTGTCGCTGCCAATCGTCCACCGCCATCACTTCCACCATCAATTCTCACAATAGCTCCTACGCATAGGATTTTGCCAGAAGAATCTAATACAGTGGCACCATCCAAACTCAATAATTCTAATCTAAGTTTCCTATCTAGATGTTGGAAATATGGTTCTGCTTCATTTAATGATCCAGCATTTATAAGCCGTTGAACAATTGCTTTTTTCTCATTTTTGGGGTCTACTGCTGTTAACGCATCTTTCAAGAAGTGGGTTTTAAGAACATCATTACAATACTCCTTTTTGATTATCGCAATACATCCTCCAGTATGAGCAAAAGAAGTGTCGAGAACTGAGGAATGAACTTCATCGGCAAATTTTTTGCTGGAATCATCAGATTGTCTTTCGTAAAATTTCTCAACTGTAGTTTGTATTGTAAAAGAGTTTAAATATGCCCATTTCCCATTTCTTTTTGCAAAGACCAAACTCCTTTTTTTGAAAATAAGGATATCGCCATTGTTCTGCATTATGACACCGATCCAACCTGAATCGCATAAGCTGGCAAAATCAAT
Organism: Clostridia bacterium; assembly: GCA_017448355.1. Lineage (GTDB taxonomy): Bacteria > Bacillota > Clostridia > Christensenellales > Borkfalkiaceae > UBA1259. The sequence continues at coordinate 11,718 of JAFSLQ010000011.1, forward strand.
AAATTCATATGGTGCCCAAGCTGTGTGTTTGTCGTCCGAATGTTTATGTGCGGTAGAAAAGTATTCTATAATATTGCCATTGCTGTCGAGTTTTATACCAGAAGATATAGCGTCGGTAAAAACGGCACTATGGTCGTTTTTAAGGAATTTGACATAATTAGTAGTGCCTATAAGTTTATTAGAAGAATCAATTAAGAAACTAAATGACATATGATTTCCCTCATATGTTTTTTGGGCCCAATCATATAGCCTTTGAATTAATTCATAAAGACAATTGCTTCCTAACCAATTACAAAGTCCTAATTCATAAGCGACATCAAATCTCGCATTTCGATAAACATATTGTTTTGTATCATAAAAATTTAATAATGAAAAATCCGAATTTCGGTAATCAAAATTACTTACAAGCATAATTTCACGCAATATTTTTTCGGCAATGCCTAATTTTTGTTTCGGATTTTTTGTTAAAATGCGATAGTGAAATTGAGGAGTTTCTAATGATGGGAAGAAGTAAAGATAAAAGCTCTGTCCGTTTTTATAGCATGAAATATATTTTTTCAGTTTATGATTTATCGTTTTTTTATCTTTGAATATTAATTTACCTTCACATTGAAGGAGAGGCTTTATATATGTTGTTAGAATATATTGAAATTCTAATATGGCATCGTTTTTTCTCGCTTCTATTTTGTTATTAATTAGCATAGCAGTGTTGTTCTCCTTTGTTTTATGGTTGATTGAAAAACTTTCATAAAGTAACAATTTTTAATTGGCAATATTATTTTATCACAACATTAGACATTTTTCAATATATTTGCCATGGGTTTTTCTTAATTTGCCTTTTGATTTGATAATTAGCACTATATATTTAAAGCATATAATTTTTTGAATAGGCCTTGACTTTTCTCTTTTTTTGATCGATTTATTATAGTAAAAAAGGAGAGTGGTCAAAATGCTTGAAGAGACAATAGAAAAAGAAATCCGTTATACTATTTCAAAGATTTTGTTGTTAACGCTGTGCGATACGGCGTGTATAGACAAAAGGGATGCGTTGGAAATCGATATAAAGTTGCTTAGTCATTATCGACCTTTTTTGGAAGACTTGGAAGATGGTGGCAAACAATGAGCGAACGCAAAATTGAAATAGTTCCGCAAAATGCAAAATTTACGAAGATCGGCAAATTTGTTCAAGTCCGCAGAGTGGTTGCTTACGCCAGAGTGTCAACCAACACCAGCGAACAGGAAAACAGCCTGGAAGCACAGCGTGATTTCTTTACTAAATTTATAAACAAGCACAGCGATTGGGTTTTCTGCGGCGTTTACATTGATGAAGGAATCACGGGGACTAACCGAAACCGCCGAGAAGGTTTCAACAGAATGGTGCAAGATGCGGAAGACGGAAAATTTGATTTGATAATTACAAAATCGTTTTCCCGCTTTGCCAGAAATACGGTAGACAATTTGATTGTCATACGACAGTTGAAAGCCATAAACGTCGAGGTATATTTTCAAAAGGAAGAAGTTTATACCTTTGATACGAAAGGCGAGTTCTTAATCACCCTGTGGGGTGGATTCGCTCAACAGGAAAGCGAGAGCATTTCCGAGAACATTCGCTGGAGAATAAGACGGGCATATGAGAATGGAAAGTATTCCAAATGCACAGTTAATTTTTTAGGATATGCACGGGGTGCTGAAAAGGGAACCGTGGTGGTTGATGAGCGTGAAGCGAAAATCGTTAAGTATATCTACTACCTATTTTTAGAAGGCTTTACGGATTATAAGATTGCGCCGTTGCTGAGTTCTATGAAAATTCCGACTCCGACGGGAAATGCCGTGTGGCAGGAAACCACAATTAGAAGTATTCTGCAGAATGAAAGGTATAAAGGCGATGCCCTTTTACAAAAGACATATGTCATCGATCCAATATCAAAAAAGTCCCGAAAAAACAAAGGAGAACTGCCACAATTTTATGTGGAAGACGGACATCCGGCAATCATCCCAAGAGAGATATTTGACTATGTGCAATTGATACGTAAAGAGAGAATTGAGCGTTTTGGCATGTCGTACAGCAGCAAACTTGAGGGCTACAGCATCATCACTTGTGGCTATTGCCAGTCTCAATATGGAGTGCGGATTTCGCATTCAAGCGACAAATATAGAAAGGTGTTCTGGCGGTGCAATGGGTGCTATAAAAAGGAATGTCCAAACCCGAAAATCCCAGATGAAGAATTGTTGCAATTTCGGAATATTGCCATTGAACGATTTATTTATGAGAATCCGGAGCGATTGAAAATAATTCTCGATGAATTCAGAGAAATATGTTCGCCGAATGTTTACGAGCGTTTATTGGAAATTGTGAATGGCAGACAGCAGTTGAACCTATCTTCGGTCAATACGATTTCACTTCTGAAAGAAATAAGGGTTCTGGAAAATGCACTGGAATTTATATTTCAGGACTGCAAAAGCATTATAACCGATGCCGAGCGAAAGAGAAAGGGCAGCAATCGTTTGTATGTAAAAAGGTGCAAGCAGTAAAAAATTTGCACCTTTTTCTGAAAAATGCAGAAAATTTGCACCCGTCTTTTGACCAAAAATGCACCTTTTTCTGTTTGTATCAAAATAACTCATCAATCACATAAAAAACAACACCCGTATTTGATACGGGTGTTGTTTTTTACCGTCGTCCCGACGGAGATGAATTATCCGATTATCTTGCTAATGCAAGATAAGTCGTCGACGCTCGTCCGAGCTATCGCGCTACCGAGGGCTTTGTTGCCTATAGCGCCATTTTTAATGGTGTCAATATGTTGGCAAGTCGCCCGAGTATATTTGGGGGAATTATAATAACCCATTGCCAAGTGGCAATGGGTTGTTTTGTTTATTATATTAAACCGATAACAGTGTAACTGTAATAGTTATTTAAATAACTACTCCGAAAACACCGCTGATTACAAGATACATAAGCGGAATTGTAATCGTAGATAAAACGGTAGAGAGTAAAACACATACTGATGCAAAATCGCTGTCTTTTTCAAAACGGACTGAAAACAATACGGTACTCGTGGCGGAAGGCATTGAAAGTAGGAAAAACACGGTGTATTTTATCGTCGTATCAATCGGTAAAAAAGCAACGGCAAGAATACTTATCAGTGACATTAAAATAAGTTTAAAACTTGCTGACAGATATGCAAGTTTATCTAAAAAGAGTTGTTTAAGATTTATTCCGCCAAGTCTGATACCTATAACTATCATGGAAAGCGGTGTAACAAGTTCTTTAATCGTATTTAAACTCCAAACGATCTTTTCTGTGATTTTATACGAAATAGTGTTCGGCGTGAAAAACGAAATTACAGGGCGTTTCAGAACGAAAAACAAAAGTAAACCGATAATAACACCTATAATTACAGGATTTAAAATAATTTTTTTAATCGATACTTGTTTTGCGTCTTCCGTCATAACGAAAACACCGACCGTCCATGTCATTACGTTGAATATGGATATAATAACCGCACCGTAAATTAGCGTTTCACTGCAAATAACGGGGTCGGAAAATAACGACTGTAAGAAGGGAAAACCCATAAATCCGCAATTAGAAAAAACCGAAGCAAATTTTAAAACTCGTATTCTATCGTTTGCAGATTTTTTTAAAAATATAAGATACAATACTGCAAACATAAGTAAGTGAATAATAATTGCCAGTATTGCAACGTAAAGCATATTTATGCCAAGTGTAGGCGTATATTCTTTGTCCTGAAAACTCATTATAACGAGTAAAGTTTGTGCAACGTATAAAACGATAACCGATAACGTTTCACTTGCTTTTTGCGGAAGAAGTTTCAGTTTTGCAAGAATAAATCCCGGAACTGCAAGCAGAACGAGAGATAAAACGGTTATTAAAACGTCAAAAAAAGATATATTCATATAAAGCCTTTTCGGCACAATAGCCGATATATGTATTTATGATATATTATCATTATTTATGTATTTTTGTCAAACTATATATGTCGGGGCAAAAGATATATTCCCCTTTTCTAATTAGTTCGTCATTGATACAATAAATCTAATATAATTCATAGAGAATAAATTGTCGCATTTTAAAAACAGTTGACTAATCAGATGGAGTGTATTAAAATGTATAAAGAGAAATTATTATGGATAACAAGTTGATACAAATAATAAATAAGTTCGATATCGAAGGGGAAGTGCTTTCGGTTAATCCGTTCGGGGCGGGGCATATCAATAAAACTTTTTTAGTTATTACGACAAAGAAAAAATATATTTTTCAGCAGATAAATAACTCCGTTTTTCCTGATATGGACGGACTTATGGAAAATATAAAGTACATAACGTCGCATTTAAGGGCAAAGGGCGTTGAAACACTCGATTACGTTTGCACCAAAGATAATAAAAATTATATAAAAGGCGACGAGTGTTATAGAATATTCGTGTTTATTGAAGGGACGAAATCGTATAACCGAGTTGAAAACCGAGAAGTATTTAAAAATGCGGGGCGGGCGTTCGGCGAGTTCCAAAATTATCTTGCCGATTTCGACGCAAGCGTTTTAACCGAAACGATAAAAAGGTTTCACGATACGCCTAAAAGATTTAACGATTTTACCTTGGTTTTAACGGAAGATAAATTAAATAGGGCGAAAACCTGCAAAAAGGAAATCGATTTCATTATCTCGCATAAAGATACTTTCGGTTTGGTTACAGAAGGGCTAAAAGACAAGACTATTCCGTTAAGGGTTACGCATAACGACACAAAACTCAATAATATTTTAATCGACGAAAAAACGAATAAAGTAAGGGCGATTATTGATTTAGATACGATAATGCCGGGGTCGGTACTGTACGATTTCGGCGACTCTATTAGGTTTGGTGCTAACGATAACGAAGAAGACGAAAAAGATTTATCGAAAGTCAACTTTAATATTGATTTATATAAGGCTTATTCGGAAGGCTTTTTATCGGCGGTAAAAAACAGCCTAAATAAAAAAGAAATAGAGTTATTGCCTTACGGCGCGTATTTAATGACCGTCGAGTGCGGTATGAGATTTTTAACAGACTATTTACAGGGCGATACTTATTTTGCGACGCAGTACCCTGAACATAACTTAGTAAGAGCGAGAACGCAATTAAAACTCGCCTCTGAAATGGAAAACAGATTTGACGAAATGTCGGCGATTATTAAAGAACTGATATAAAAAACAGTATAAAAAAACAGATGGTAGGTGATGTTACCATCTGTTTTTTTGTTATTAAAATTATTTAGAAAAAATCACTTTTACGTATATTTTATGAGAGATAATCTTTTCGACCATATAGATATTAAGTTGGAAAATACGAACATAGAAAACGGCAAAGCGGAAGATAAAGAAGCCGAGTGCGAAAGATATACTAAACTTCTTGCGACAATGCAACAGGATATTCAGTTGTTAGGACTTGGCGGAAACGGACACATCGCGTTCAACGAGCCGAACACCCCGTTTGACAGTACGACGCATATCGTTGACTTAACCGAAAAGACGATAAAGGACAATTCAAGGCTTTTTAATTCGATAGACGACGTTCCGCGCCAAGCGTTTACTATGGAAATAAAGAACATAATGAACGCAAAAAAGATTTTGATATTAGCAAGCGGTGATAATAAAGCCGACGCCGTTTATAAAATGGTAAAAGGTAAAATAACGGAACAAGTGCCTGCAAGCATATTGCAAACGCACCCCGATTGCACGCTTATAGTGGACGAAGAAGCGGCAAAACTGATAAAGTAATATAAAAAACAATTTTGATTACACCCCCATAAGAATATCGTTTTATACAAAGTAGCGACCGTGATTTAATATCACGGTCGTTGCTTTTTAAAAATAATCAATAGTAGTCAATAAATGTATTTAATTAAATAAACTTCAAAAGAAATATTTGAGTTTAATTAAATAAAAAAATAACCAAAATCGAAAGGTTCGATTTTGGTTGCAACTGGCGGGGCATTAGTAATCAAAATCGAATTTTAAGTTATAAAACGCTAAAAAAACTATAAACACTTGCGAAAGGCGGAGATTTTTGGTAAAATAAAAGGGTAACAAGCTAACGGTAAAAAATAAATGACTAAAAACGTTATTTTTAATGCAACGGTATGTTTAATCGGAATTATGATTTTAATGATTCACGTATTAAACATTATATTTAAAAGGGGAAAACGCAACGACGAAAAAGTACTGCTTACTTTCTTTGTCTTTACAATTATCCATTTTTCAACCTATCTTGCGTTTACTATTATCAAAACTCATTATACAAGCGACGCATTTATTACCGCATTTTACACGACGTTCTATATAATGAATAACATAGAAGCCTTACTTCTTTTCCGATACGTGCGTGAATACGTTTGCTGGGAACAAAAGAAGAGAAGGGTTTTGTCGCTTTTTAATCTTTGCATTTTTACACTGTTTGTGATTTTAGATGTAATAAATATTTTCACGGGCATATTCTTTACTGCAAAAGGCGGTGCATACGTTCGTAGCAATACAATGATACTTTCACAAGGTTATCAGTTTGTTATTTTCCTTATAGTATTTATTGTTATTATTGCCGATAAGAAACTTAACGCACGTGAAAAAACGGCGTTCGGACTATATTGTTTTTTACCGCTTGTCGCAATAATATTACAAAATATATTTAAGGGCTATGCGATAGCATACGTGTCCATAATAATCGCTATTGAAATGCTGTTTCTGTTTTTGAGCGTGCAACGTAATATCGCACTTGCTCAGGAAGAAGAAAAAAATAAAGACGCACAAATAAAACTTATGCTGTCACAAATAAAACCGCATTTCGTTTATAATTCTCTTTCGTCGATTTCTACTCTTATATCGATAAACCCGGAAAAAGCACAGGCGACACTCGATGCATTTACAGAATATTTAAGAACTAACTTATCTTCGCTTACCGAAGTTCGGTGTATTTCTTTCGAAGACGAATTAAAACACATAAAGACGTACGTATCATTGGAAAAAATGCGTTTCAGCGACAGAATAAACGTTTCTTACGATATACAGACGACGGATTTTTTTGTTCCGCCTTTAACTATACAGCCTATCGTGGAAAATGCAATAAAACACGGTATTTTAAGTAAACTCGAAGGCGGTAAGTTGACCTTCAAGACGTATGAAACGGAAAAAAATTACGTTGTCGAAGTTGCGGACGACGGCATAGGTTTCGATATTAACGCCGTTGATTTTAAAGAGAACAAACATTACGGGCTTAAAAATATAGAATACCGTTTATCGAAAATGTGCGACGCCGTGCTTACTGTGAAAAGCGAAATAAACGTAGGCACGACAGTCACTGTCGCTTTTAAAAAGTAGGTAAAAAAATGAAAATACTATTAGTTGACGACGAAGAATTAGGGCTTATTAGATTAAAGGACGCCGTAAAGAAGGCTTTACCTGACAACAACGAATTTTTATGCTACACTAACGCCGTTCTCGCCGCCGAAGAAAATGCCGACAATCCTATTGACATTGCGTTTTTAGACGTGCAAATGCCTGTTCTAAACGGTTTTGGTCTTGCGAAAAAACTGAAAGCGGTCAATCCGAAAGTAAATATCATTTTTGTCACCGCATACGACGACTATGCGTTGGACGCTTATAAAATGCACGCTTCGGGTTATGTCACCAAACCTGTCAACGATAATAAAATCAAAGAAGAAATAGAAGGATTGCGTTATCCCGTTGAACTTACGCCGACAAAAAAACTGCAAGTAAAATGTTTTGGCAATTTTGAAGTTTTTTTCGACGGTGAACCGCTTAAGTTTCAGAGAAGTAAAAGCAAAGAACTCTTTGCATACCTGATTGACCGTGAAGGTGTTGCGGTAAATATCAACGAACTAAACGCCATCCTTTGGGAAGAAGACAAAAAATCTTATTGTCGCAATCTTATTGCCGATATAAAGGCTACGCTTAAAGCGGTTGGTGCTGGTGAAGTTTTTATTAAACGTAGAAACGAGTGTTTTATCGACGTAAACAAGGTTGATTGCGACGCTTACGAGTATAAACACGATAACCCGAACGCAATAAGGGCATACCGTGGGGAATATATGGCACAATATCCGTGGGCATTTTTTAAAAATTAAATATTTTGATATATTCATATCTTTCTAAAAAAAACCGTAATTATACGGTTTTTTTGTTGCACTTATGTTGCATTTGATTTGTTATCATAGTAAATAATCTCTTTTTATAAAAAAGAAAACTATTTGATTAAAGGAGAAATAACTATGACGCAAACAAAAAGAAACATAATTCGTATCCTTTTAGTAGCAGTTATCGCATTCTTGCTCTCGGCAACGATATCGCTTGTTTTACCGAGAAATAATTCTAAAACGGCTTACGCGGCAAGCGAAAAAGTAGCCGAATTCCACTTTTGGGCGGTAAATGCAGGTAGCGGTACTAAGACTGATAACGGAATTACTTTCTCATATAGTGGTGTTACTGCGCACGAACATGAAACTTCCAAAGTATCTATCGCCTCGGGAGGAACGCTTAGAATTACGGTTGCCGAGAATCAGCTTACCGCAAACAGCATAGGGAAAGCAGCGTTCAGTATCAGGGTTGATTCCGGTATCGCAATAAGCTATAACTTAAAGCGTGGTTCTACGACGCTATCAAGCGGTTCCGGAAAGACGTCTTATGACGTTGGCGAAACTTCTATCGCCGGCAGTGGGGATCTCGTTCTCGAATTTACAAACAATTCGGGATCTGCAGCCACGGGCGTTCACTTTGAAAACCCGAACTTCGCGCTTTACGAGATTACGAAACGTACGGTAAGCATTACGGCGGGAACGGGCGTTAAATCCGTTTATATGTCCACTTCGTCCACGGCGACAAGCGGAGACTCAAGCGGGACGCAATATGCCGACGGAACGAAGGTTTACGGATTTGCGACGATTGCGGATGGATATAATCCTCAATCCGGTTGGACTTTAGTAAGCGGTAAGACTTATTGCGTAGGTTCAAAAACGATTTCCAGTTCGCAAAAAAGTTTCGGCACGGTTTCCGCACAATTAGCGACTTATACTATTTCTTACACCTTAAACGGCGGAACGTTGCCTTCGGGATACCCTGCGAGTTATAATATAACGACGAACACCTTTTCGCTTTCTAACCCGACGAGAAAGGGATATACTTTCTCGGGTTGGACGGGTTCTAACGGAAGCACGAAGCAAACGAGTGTAAGTATAGCAAAAGGTTCTACCGGCAATAAAAGTTATACCGCAAACTGGACGGCGAACAGTTATACCGTAACGTTAAGTAAAAACAACGGAACGGGCGGCAGCGATTCGGTATCCGCGACCTACGGTTCGGCAATGCCGAGTGCAACTATGCCGACGAGAACGGGCTATACGTTTACGGGATATTTCGATTCGAACAACGTGAAGTATTACAACGCAAACGGAACGAGTGCAAAAAACTGGGATACAGCAAGCACGGCGACTTTAACCGCAAAGTGGCAGATAAATCAATACCCCGTTTCTTGCCCCGAAAACACCGCCCATGCGTCTTACTTCGTTTCGTCAAACGCTAACGCAACGAGCGGTTCTACGAGCGGAAATTTCGATTATAACAGCACCGTTTATTTTTACGTTGTAGCCGACGAAGGTTATTATAAGCCGAAAGGTAGCAGTTGGGAAAAAACGGGTACGGTAGGCGATAGAATCGTTTACCGTGCAAACTCTTGGACCGTAAGTACGGGCACTTACGAGTTTTCGGCGGTAGAACCGGACATTGGTGATACAATTAGCGCAAGCGCAACCGGTTATAACGCGCCTTTCGATAAGGCCAGCCACTCGATAACCGTTAACGTTACGACCCCTGAAAGCGATTACGTTATCAAATATAAGGTCGGTAACGGCGATTATTCTGCTACGAAACCGCAATATACTAACGTTTGCAACGTTACCGTTGAATATAAAATAACGGCGGACGGATATTATCCGTTTTTCGGCGGCGCAACCATAAAAATCACGCAGCAGGAAAACGTTTCCTATACGACCGCGCCCGATAAAATCGAAAACTTGATTTATAACGGTTCTGCACAAGCCTTGCTTACCGCGGGTACGTCGAATTACGGCACCGTTCAATATAAACTCGGCGATGCGGGCGAGTGGACGAATACCGTTCCGCAGGTTCAGAACGTAGGCGATTACGTAGTTTATTACCGTGTTCCGGAAGACGCGAATCAGGTGGGTATTTCCGAAAGTTCGTTCACCGTTTCTATTGCGGAAGTCAACAAAGACGAATTAAACGATATTATCGCTACCGTTGACGCATATTACGGTACTATAATAGACGGTTATTCTTCGATAGCGGAAACGTTAAACGGGCACAGACAACAGATATATAACGATTATTACGCTGACCCTAACGTAACGGAAACGCAGGTTGCCGAAGCGGTTATCGCGCTTAACGTTTATCTTGACGACGCAAAGAAGTCCGTTACCGAAGCGAAAATCGACGCAATCGGCACGGTAAGTTATACCGCCGACATTAAAGCGAAGATTGACGACGCTAAAAACTATTTCGACAACGAATTGAACGAAGCGCAAAAAGAACTCGTAAATTCCGACAAGAAAACGGCTTTACAGAACGCAATATCTCTTTATAACGACGTTGACGCTGTGGTAAACGTTATAAACTCTATCGGAGAACCGCAAGATACCGAAGCGTTCAGACAAGCGGTTATCGACGCGAGAGAAGAGTATAACGCTCTCGGTGTTGACAGGAAAGCGATTTTCCCTGCGGACGTTCTTAAAACGTTGACCGATTACGAAGTGGCGATTGACGTTATGAACCTTATCAACGCAATCGGCGACGTAGAATACACGGCGGACAGCAAAGGGAAGATTGACGCGGCAAACGACGCTTACGCTGATTTGGAAGACGACCAAAAACTTTTAGTTGTAAATTACGATAAACTTTTGCAGGCAAACACCGATTACGACAAAGTCGACGAAGCGATTGGCAAAATAAACGCAATCGGCGACGTTGAGTATACCGCCGACATTAAGGCGAAGATTGACGACGCGAGAGAAACTTACGACGCACTTTCCGCTTACCAGAAATCTATCTTCCCGGAAGACGTACTTAAAAAGTTAATCGACGACGAAAAAGCGTACGAATCTATGGATAAGATTCGTGCGATAGGAACGATTGAAAACACTCCGACCAGCAAAGGGAAAATCGTAGAAGCGAGAAAAACTTACGACGCGCTTAAAGAAGACCAGAAGGCTCTCGTTTTATCCGATTTCGTTAAAGAACTCGAAGACGCGGAAGCGGCGTTTTACGCGATAGAACAAGTCAACGCAATCGGCGATATCAGATATAACGAAGACTCGAAGGATTTGATTGCAAAAGCAAGGGCTACTTACAACGCGCTTTCCGCCGACCAGAAAAAACTTGTTCCTTCGTTCGTGTTCGACGCGCTTGAAACGGCTGAAACCACTTACGAAACGATTGAAAAGAACGCTAAAACTCTTTCTACCGTTATGAATATCGTGTTAGGCGTATTACTCGTAGGGGGTATAATAATTCTTATTCTTCTGCTTCGTAAAAGAAAGGACGAAGATAACGACGGCAAAAAGAAAGTATTGAGTGTTTCGGCACTTCCGTTGTTTCTTGCTGCAAATCACTACTTTGACGGTGCTTTCATTGTTCTATATATTTTAGTGGTGCTTACTCTTACCGTTTGGTGCGTAAACTTATATCTCTTTATTCAAAAACGTAAAAATCAAGTGGCGGAAGTTATCGAAGACGAAACGCCGTTAGAAGAAGATAACGACGAACCTGATATTTCTAACGAAGACGATACCGAAGAAATTGAAGGCGAAACTATCGCCGTCACCGAAGATAACGGAACGAAGTTCTATATAAGGCGTATTAAGTCCTTTACGGCTAAACTTATTCAGTCCGACGATGACGTTAAAGCGTTCTACGGCGAACTTAAAAACGAAGTGCTTTCTTACGAAAAGACGTTAAGTAGAGTTTCGTGGCATTACGATTCGGTATATTACGGACGCAAACCTGTTCTTAAATTCGGTATAAGGGGCAAAACGTTATGCGTTTATTTTGCACTTGACGTTAAAGATTTTAAGGCAACAAAATATAAAGTTGAACTTTGTGAATCTAAAAAGTTCGCACTTGTGTCTTGTATGTATCGCATTAAAAACGAACATAGATGTACTCTCGCAAAAGACTTGATTGCAACGGTTTGTGCAAATCTCGGTTTAGTTAAGGGTGAACAACATAATATTGAATACTCGTTCCCTTATGAATATACAGAAGCGTTGATAGAAAAAGGACTTATTAAAGAACTTAAAACCAAAGTTGAAACAACCGAAACTGTCGTAGAACATCATCACGCGGTCACCGTAAGTGAGGCTGATGCCGAAATGTCCGACGAAGTTGCCGAAACCTATATCAAAGACGACGTTGACGGAAAAGTCCATAAAGGCAAAAAGGCAATAATCAATATTGACCTTCTGTCCGCCAACTTTAACGACGGCGACACCGTTGATATCGAGGCTCTTTGGGAAAAGAAACTTGTCGCTAAAAACGTGGGACAAGTTAAAGTTCTCGCAAAAGGAACGCTCGATAAGGTCTTAAACGTCGATTTGCAAGACTATTCTTTGCAGGCTGTTAAAATGATCGTCCTTGTCGGCGGAACTGTCCATAGGGCAAAATAAGGCTTTAAATTAGTCTTGATTATTCATTATATAAACTTCCTAAAAAACAAGGTGTCGTATTCATACGGCACCTTGTTTTTTACAATTTGTTTTCACTTATTAGTATTATCGTTTGTTGTCTTTTTGATTTTTACCGTTTAACAAAAATCACAAATAAAAATCCAGTCAAACCATTATAGGTTCAACTGGATCGTGTGTGGCAGAGGGGATAGGATTCGTCTCTCTCGAACCTCCCGCAAAACAGTCCACAGGACTGTTTTCTTGCCTTCGGCAAGCACGCCGTAAACGGCTGGCTCCTAATTCGAATCCTATCTTATCTAATCGAAAACAAAAAACCGCTGAAACAAACGTCTCAGCGGATTTTTTGGCAGAGGGGATAGGATTCGAACCTACGAGAGATTTCTCTCTACTCGCTTTCCAAGCGGGCACATTAGACCACTCTGACACCCCTCCTTAAAGGGTCTTTATCATTGTAATATATTTTTTAGTTTTTTGCAACAAATTTATATTACAAAAAATCATATTTATTTTTTAAATTCGATATACTTTTTTGTTTTAAAGTTGTAATATATTATTATATAAAATATTTACCTTATATTGTACGGGGGTTGTTATGGAAAGACATAACGATTATTTCGGATTCAACAGAAAGCAAAGTATACTGTTTGCCGTTATCTTCTTAACTTGCTGGATTTTCGGGCTGATTATAAGATTTAAAGAAAAAAAATATCTCGCTTGTCTCGTGCGCTTAATTTTCGGGTTCAATATCTTGTGGTTAATAGATATTCTCACCATCATAAAATACAACTCCATTTTAAGGCTTTTAAATAGGTAAATCGACTGTAAAATTATACAAAAAACCGCCTTTTTCTGCATTATTTGCAAGAAAGGCGTTTTTTATTAAAAACACAATATATTGTGGTTGGCTAAAAAAATATTAACAAAATATTCCAAAAAACCATTGACAACGGTAATTTAATATGATATATTAAATAGGCTTATTACAATTAAGGAGAAAGAAAATGTTTCAGGTAAAGAAAAGAGACGGAAGTTTAGTAGAATTCGACATGTCGAAGATATCGACGGCATTAAGTAAAGCGTTCAACGCAAAGCAGGTAAATTACACGGCTGACATACTCAATATGTTGGCGCTTCGCGTTACCGCGGATTTTTCGAAGAAGATTAAAGACGGGGTAGTTACCGTTGAAGATATACAGGATAGCGCCGAAGTAGTACTTATTCAGGCGGGGTACGTCGATATTGCAAAAAGTTATATTCTCTATCGTAAACAGAGAGAAAAAGTTCGTAATATCAACGAAACGCTTGTAGACTACAAAAAGATCGTAGACGACTATCTTAAAGTTTCCGACTGGCGTGTTAAAGAAAACTCCACCGTTACATATTCGGTTGGCGGTCTTATTCTTTCTAACTCGGGTGCGGTTACCGCAAACTACTGGTTATCTGAAATATACGACGATGAAATCGGCGAAGCGCACAGAAACGCCGATATTCATATTCACGACTTATCGATGCTTACGGGTTATTGCGCGGGCTGGTCTTTAAAACAACTCATTAAAGAAGGTCTCGGCGGTGTTCCGGGCAAAATCACTTCGTCTCCTGCGGGGCATCTTTCCACGCTTTGCAACCAAATGGTAAACTTCCTTGGCATAATGCAGAACGAGTGGGCGGGCGCACAGGCATTTTCTTCTTTCGACACTTATTTAGCGCCTTTCGTTAAGGTTGATAACCTTTCCTATAAGGCGGTTAAACAATGTATTCAGTCCTTTATTTACGGTGTAAACACGCCGTCCCGTTGGGGCACGCAAGCGCCGTTTACCAACATTACTCTCGACTGGGTAGTTCCTAACGACCTTGCGGAAATGAACGCAATCGTCGGCGGAAAGGAAATGGACTTTAAGTATAAAGACTGTGCCGAAGAAATGGCGATGGTAAATAAAGCGTTTATCGAGATAATGATTGAAGGCGACGCGAACGGCAGGGGATTCCAGTATCCTATCCCTACCTATTCGATAACGAGTAATTTCGACTGGTCGGAAACGGAAAACAATAAGTTATTGTTTGAAATGACTGCAAAATACGGCACGCCGTACTTCTCCAACTATATCAATTCAGATATGGAACCGAGCGACGTTCGTTCTATGTGTTGCAGATTGCGTCTCGACCTTCGTGAACTCCGCAAAAAATCCGGCGGGTTCTTCGGTTCGGGCGAATCGACGGGTTCTGTCGGCGTTGTTACTATCAATATGCCGAGAATAGCGTATTTATCTAAAACGAAGGAAGAGTTCTTCGAAAGACTTACCCGTCTTATGGATATTTCGGCACGTTCTCTTAAAGTTAAGAGAGACACGATAAGCAAATTGTTAGAAGTGGGCTTATACCCTTACACGAAGAGATATTTGGGAACTTTTGCAAACCACTTCTCGACGATAGGTTTAGTAGGTATGAACGAAGCGTGCTTGAACGCTAAATGGGTAGGACAAAACCTGACTAATAATGACGCGCAGGAATTTACGAAAGAAGTTCTTAACTTTATGAGAAACAAGTTGTCCGACTATCAGGAAATGTACGGCGACCTTTATAACTTGGAAGCGACGCCTGCCGAATCTACATCTTTCCGTTTGGCAAAACACGACAAGAAGAGATACCCTGACATAATAACGGCGTCCGATAACGACAAAACGCCTTACTATACCAACAGTTCGCACTTGCCTGTCGGGTTTACCGAAGATATTTTCTCGGCACTCGATATTCAGGACGATTTACAGACTTTATACACTTCGGGAACGGTTTTCCACGCTTTCTTGGGTCAGAAACTTCCTGACTGGAAGGCTGCCGCTAATCTCGTAAGAAAAATTGCGGAAAACTATAAACTTCCTTACTATACGATGTCGCCGACCTATTCGGTATGTTCGGATCACGGCTATATCGCGGGCGAAGTTTATAAATGCCCTGTTTGCGGAAAGACGACGGAAGTTTACAGCCGTATCACAGGCTACTATCGTCCTGTTCAGAACTGGAACGACGGTAAAAGGGCTGAGTTTGCAGACAGAAAGGTTTACGATATAGACAATTCGAATTTCCACGGTAAGGGTTGCGCATGCGGTACTGAAACCAAAAAACAGACCGCTACGCCTGAACTTGAAGGGCTTACGCTGTTTACGAGAAACGGTTGCCCTAACTGTAAGACGAGTAAAATGATGCTCGATAAAGCGGGTATCAAATACACGACGGTCAACGCGGAAGAAGAAAAAGAACTTACAATGAAATTCGGTATCAAAAAAGCGCCGACCCTACTCGTTCCTAACGGCAGTTCGTTCGACGTTTACGATAACGCAAGCGAAATCAGAAAATATATTGAGAGTATAAACTAATGTACGATATAATAGTAGTAGGTGCGGGCGCTTCGGGTATGACCGCGGCGCTGTACGCATTGAGAAACGGAAAGACCGTTTTGGTTTTGGAAGGCGAAAGTTTAGGCGGTCAGATAGCGACAAGCCCGAGACTTGAAAATTATCCTTCGATAAAGGAAATAAGCGGTGAACAGTTTGCCGACAACTTGTTTGAACAAATTACGGCGCTTGGCGCGGAACTTGAAATCGATAAGGTTACCGAAATAATCAAAAACGGCGAAGGGGACTTTACCGTTAAAACGGAATATAACGAATTTAAAGGTAAAAGCGTTATTATCGCGACGGGCGTTAAACATAAACACCTTCGCACCAAAGACGATAGGGACGATTTAGTCGGCAAAGGCGTTTATTATTGCGCTATTTGCGACGGGGCGTTCTATAAAGATAAGGAAGTCGCTTTAGTTGGGGACGCTAACACCGCGCTTCAATACGCGCTTTTATTATCGAGTTATTGCAAAAAAGTTTATATGTACACCCTTTTCGATAAGTTTTTCGGCGACGAAAGATTGCAAAGGGCGGTAAGGGCAAAAGACAATATCGAAATTCGCCCGAACACGAGTGTTCTTAACTACGTCGGCGAAAAGGAACTCGAAGCGATTGAGTATAAAGACGCGGACGGCGAGATAAAACGACATAAAATCCCTGCCGTGTTCATAGCGATAGGGCAAGTGCCCGATAATAAGGCGTTTACTAACGTCGTTGACCTTGATAAGGACGGATATATTATTGCGGACGAAACTTGCAGAACGAAAACCAAAGGCGTTTTCGTTGCGGGCGATTGCAGAACGAAACCCGTTCGTCAGGTAGCGACCGCGGTTGCAGACGGGGCGGTAGCGTCGACGCAAGCGTCAATCTATCTTGAAAGTCTCAATTAAAATAAAAACAAATCGAATAATAACGAAAACGGCACACAAGTGTGTGCCGTTTTTTATATCGTTTAATTTTTTCGTTTTATTTTTATTTTCCAAAAGGCGAAGGCGGTGAGATAGCCTATCGCTAACAGGACGACGGCAAAGAGAAGGGCAACTATTACGCCGTTTTGGGCGAAAGCGTACCAGTCGTATTTAATATCGACTTTGCCGTTTTCAAAATGCGATATTGCAACTATCTGATAAAATATACTGTATATGAATAAATGAATAACCCCGAATAATGTTTGAATTTTTTTAACGAAATAAAACGGTTCAAAAAAGATAAAGGAAATGATGTTTAATATCGGCACGATAAGATGAAAAAAGAAATTTGCGTTATAGTAAACGGAAATATAACCGTCAGGCGTGATAAAGCCTAAAAACAGAGCAACGACTAAAAAGGTAATAAGTAAGTCAATCGTTGCAATATATTTAAGAACGAAAACGAAAAACGGCACTTTGATATCCTTGTCTTTATTTTTAATATAAAAAATGACATAAAGTAAAGCGACGATACCCGCCAAAATATTTGACTGCACAGTGAAGTATTTTAAGATATTACCACTGTCTGATGAAACGGGGATTACGGTTATTTTTCCAAATGCCATAATAGAGCCGAATAACACAAAAACAAAGATTAAAACGTTAAAAATAATTGAAAGTTTTTTCTTCTTATTCATTTTTATACTTCCTTTTTTTGCATTATATCATAAAAAAGAACATTATAAAAGGATTTTTTGGCAAAAATAAAAAAGGACGACAGTTATTTATTGTTGATTTATTATTTTTCTTATTGTATAATTATAATACAACTAAAAAAGGACGGGTGGATATGGAAAACGAATACGTTATAGAAACACGGGCGCTTACTAAAAAGTTCCCTGGGAAGTTGGCGGTCGACCACGTGGATATGCACATTAAAAAGGGCGATATTTACGGGTTTATCGGAAAAAACGGCGCGGGGAAAACTACCGCAATGAAACTTATTTTGGGGCTACTTAATCCGACTTACGGCGAAATAGACTTGTTCGGCACAACCGATTACGTTCACGCAAGGAAAAAGATAGGTTCGCTTATCGAAGCCCCTGGGCTTTATAAAAACTTTTCCGCTTACGAGAATATGAAACGGTTTTCTATTATCTTCGGCGGAACGGACGCGGAAATTAAAGAAATATTAGCGTTAGTGGGCTTATCTGACGTCGGCGGAAGAAAAGTCGCTAATTATTCGCTCGGTATGAAACAAAGGCTCGGTATCGCCGTTGCGCTTTTAGGCAATCCCGAAATACTTATTTTAGACGAACCTATGAACGGGCTTGACCCCGCGGGGATTAAAGAAATAAGGGACACAATCCTAAATCTCAATAAGGAAAAGGGCGTAACCTTCTTAATTTCTTCGCATATATTAGACGAACTTGCAAAAATCGCGACGACCTACGGCATAATAAATAACGGCAGGTTGGTTGACGAAATCGACGCGGAAACGCTTATGAAAAGATGTGAAAATAAACTCGTTATTAAGGTTTCGGACACGAATAAAGCGTTAGAAATCTTAAATAAGGAAGGTTTCCTTGAAAACTATAAGCAAGAAGGGGATACCGTTACTTTATTCGACCATCTCGATATGTCGTCCGTTATCAACGAAAAGTTAGTAAATGGCGGAATAGGGGTTTACGAATTAGCAAAATCGAGTTCTGATTTTGAAGATTATTTTATTGAAAGGATAGGTAGATAATTATGGGAAAACTTCTTAAATTCGAATTCAGAAAGATTTTGACTTCCAAATATTTTTACATTATAACCGCCGTTTCCGTTGTCTACGCAATTTTACAATGCTGGGCGTTAGGCGAAACGCAAAAAATTGCACAAGAAATTTTTGGCGGTTCTGGTGATGTAAATACTTATAAAATTGTAAAAGTCACGCTTGCGGGGATTTACGACACCCTGATTGCAATCTTTTTAGCCATTTTCGCAACGAGTGAAGTGTCTAACGGCACGGATAAAAATATTTTCGGCAAAGGCTATTCACGGGAAACGGTTTATTTATCGAAATATATCGTTTCGCTTGTCTCGGCGTTCGCTATGGCGATTATTACCTTACTCGCCGCCTTTATTTACGGCGCGTTCTCGTTCGGTATCACGAAGGATATAGGCGAAAGCGTTATTACCGTGATTTTAGGTCAGGCGTGCGGTATTCTCGCTATGCACGCGCTTTATTTCGTGCTTTCTTACACGATAGGTAAAATCGGGCCCGCTATCGCTTTGAATATCGTTCTGCCACTCGTTGTTACTCTCGTTTTAATGCTTATTGATACGCTTGCTAAAATGGAAACGTCTAAATACTGGATAAGTTCGCTGTTCACGTCGTTTACGGGCTATGCCGAAAGCGGCGACGCACTCGTGAATATTTTGGTGTTGCTTGCTTACGCGGTGGTATTCGCCGTCGCAGGGCTCTTTATCAGCCAAATAAAGGAAAGTAAATAGTTTTAATAAAAAAACTTTGATTAAAAGATAAAATTCTGAAACTAATAAAAAAACAAACCTAAATAGTTTTAGGTTTGTTTTTTTAATAATCAATCGAGTTTAGTTCCGCATTGAGAACAGAATTCCGATTTGTAATCGTTTACGTGTTTGCAATTAGGACATTCTTTTTTAAGTTTTGTTCCGCATTTAGGACAGAATATCGTTTCCTGTCGTAACGTTTCACCGCAATTAGGACAAGTATTGCCTATTGTTTCGTTGATTAAATCAGTAGTATAACCCGTAATCACAATTTTAAATCCAAGAGAAGCGATTGCAAAACCTATTACCGCAACTATGCTACAAGGAATAAACAGTAAAAAAGGAATCATAATTCTCGCAGTAGGTCCGTTCGGACCAAAAGCATCAAAACCTGCCGTGGCGGCAAAAGCAAAACATACGAACACGCCTAAAAGACCACAGATTCCTATTGACAATCCTATTGACAATAATTTTTTTCTTAATTTTTTTGCCTTCTCACAATTTGCAACGTTATTCACGTCTGCATTTAACGATTTAATCGTTTCATATAAATTTTTAAACATTTTAACTTTTCCTTTAACGTTGATAGTTTATCATATAATTTTTTTATAGTCAATAATTATATTTCATTAAGTTTTAATCTTCTATGAGTAAATCGGGGGGGGTTATATCGTGAAACTATAATTTTCCCCGTTTATCGGGCAGTAAAAAGATATATGATAGGAAGTTAAGTCAAAATCATTATAATCTTTTGCGTTTTCGTTATAAAGTGCGTCGCCTTTTAACGGGTGTCCGATATACGATAGGTGAACGCGTATCTGGTGCGTTCTGCCCGTTTTAAGGCTGACTGAAAGTTGCGAATCGCCGTCCCTTTCGCCGACAACCTTATAAACGGTTATGGCACTCTGTCCGCTTTTATCGACTATACGCTTAACACCGTTTATACTTTCTCTTTTTATATTCGCGTTTATTTCGCCTTGTTTTTTTTCAAAAATACCCGTTGCCGTACAGCGGTATTTTTTAGTTATTTTTTCTTTTGAAAGGGCGTAATGAGTATAGCCGTTTTTTGCAAAGACGACTAAACCCGCCGTCTCTTTATCTAATCTGTTTAAGATATGAATACCTGCGCATATCTTATTTTTTTGATAATAATATGCGACCCTGCCCGCAAGACTATCGGAATAGTGCCGTTTTGAAGGGATTGTTGTTAGCCCTTTTTCTTTATTTACTACCAGAAAAAACTCGTCTTCAAAAACGATTTTTATATCTTTTTCGACGGGAATAAGGGAAGACGGTTGGTCTTCTAATACTATTCGTAAGTTGTCGCCCTTGTTTAACAGATAGTCGGTTGTATATTTTTTACCGTTAATAAAAATATTCTTTTTTTCTAACAGTAGGGCAGATATTAAATTGTTAGAAAACCCTTTTTTTACTAATACCGATTTAATATCGGTAGGGGTATCAATTTCATAAGTCAGAATCATAATACAATATTATATAAAATATTTCCGTTTGTCAATATAAAAAACCACCCTGAAAAGGGTGGCTGAAATATTAAATATTATCTTACTTAACTTCGAGTATATCCAAAACTTCTTTAATTTGTTCCGCCGCGTAGATAAGGTCTTCCTTTTTATGCGTTGCCGTATAACTCGTACGAAGTAGCGCAAAACCTTTCGGGGTTGCCGGGCTTATAACGGGGTTTACGTAAACACCGCGTTCCAAAAGCATTTTGCACGCCATAAACGCCTTTTCGTCTTCATAAACGTAGATAGGAATAATAGGGGTTGTGCTTTCTATAATCTTAATGCCCTTTGAAACTAAAAGGTCTCTCATAAAATTACTTATGTCTTCTAACTGTTTAACTCTTTCAGGGTGTTCAGATAAAATTTTAAGAGACGCCCTTGCGGTAGCCACGCTTGCCGGCGTGATACTCGCGCTGAATATAAACGGGCGGGAATTGTGCCTTACGTAATTGCAAACGACTTTCGACGCAGCCATATAACCGCCGAGAGATGCAAGCGATTTCGAGAAAGTTCCCATATAGATATCGACTTCGTCTTCAAGTCCGAAATGTTCTGCCGTACCCCTGCCGTGCGCACCTAAAACGCCAAGCCCGTGCGCGTCGTCTACCATAACTCTTGCGCCGTATTTTTTAGCGATAGATACGATTTCAGGAAGTTTTGCAATCTCGCCACTCATAGAGAACACGCCGTCGGTTACTATTAAAACCCCGCTTTTAGATAAATCTAACGATTTAAGTTTTTCTTCCAAATCTTTCATATCCGAGTGGTTGTATCTTATCATTTTAGCGTAAGACAACTTGCACCCGTCGTAAATACTCGCGTGATTTTCCTTGTCGCATAATATATAATCGCCAAGCCCGCAAATCGCGCTTATAATACCGAGATTAGACTGGAAACCCGTTGAAAAAGTTACTACTTCTTCTTTATGTAAAAACTCCGCAAGTTCCTTTTCTAAAAGCACGTGCGTGTCTAACGTTCCGTTTAAAAATCTACTGCCCGAACAACCCGTGCCGTAATTTTTAATAGCGTCGATTCCCGCTTTCTTTACGCTGTCTTCGGTGGTTAATCCAAGATAGTTGTTAGAACCAAGCATAATAGTTCTTCTGCCTTCCATTAAAACTACGGTGTCCTGCGAAGAAGTGAGAGTATGGAAATAAGGGTATAAATCGGCTTTTTTTAAGTCGTCAACTTTGGTGTAGTTTTTGCACTTGTTAAAAATGTCCATAAAAAGAATAATCCTTATTTATATATTTATAGTATACTGATTATAACACATTTGATAGCGATATTTCAAGCAAGTTTTACAATCAAAAAATATTTTTTGTAATCTTCCTATATTTTTCGGTTTTTATTTAATATCTTTTATCGCTTTTCTTTTTTCTATATGATTCTTTTCAATGGCAATAAATTGTGGCCAGATAACTTCTAAAATAAGTTCCACGCCCAAAAGAATAAGGTGCGAGTTTAAGTGGTGGTGCGTTGGATTAGCGATTAGCATAATGCTATAAACGATAACGACTACCGACTCGATAAAGTTAATGGACGAAGTTATCTTGCAGTCGAGATGGTTAAGCACTTTCTCGTTAATTTCTTCACTTTCGCGCATTATCGCCCAAACCGACCAAAGAATAGATATGGCGACGATTTCCGATTCCGAACCACGAACGATAAACACGAGTACTATGCCGAGTAAAAGGGTTATAAGACTACTTATGATTTCACCGCGTTCTTCTTTTACTTCTTTTCTGATAATAATAAGCGCAGTTTCTTCAATGCCGTAAAACGCCATAACTCCGCCGATTAAAAGGGGTAGTGCCGAAAACTTTTCTTCAATGAAAAAGTCGTGAAAAATTAAAACGAGAATACCCGCTAAAATAAACACGAAAAACTTTATAATTTTATAAATTTTCATATTTATTTCTTTCCTTTAATTTTCGCCGTTCGTTATCGGCGCAACTCTCTCACTTATTTTATCGCGGATACCGTTCTTTTCCATATTGTAAGCCTGTTTTATACAATGGAAAACGGAAAGCGCCTTACTCGACCCGTGCCCTTTTACAATCGTCTTTGCAGTTCCTAATAAAACCGCACCGCCGTAATTATTATAGTCCATATAGTCTTTAAGTTTATAAAGGTCTTTTTTGATAACGAGCGCGCCGAGTTTGGTTTTTAAGTTCTTTTTAAAAACGCCCTTTAACTGCGTCAACAGGCTTATGCACGCGCCTTCCGTCGCCTTAAGAAGCACGTTCCCCGAAAACCCGTCGCAGACTATTAAATCATAGTCGCCCGATAATAAATCGCGCGCTTCCATATTGCCGACGAAATTGAGTTCGGGGTTGTTTTTAAGTAGGGGGAAAACTTCCTTACGAAGTAAATCGCCTTTTTCTTCTTCCGTGCCGACGTTAAGAAGGGCGATTTTAGGATTTTCCTTATTATAAGCGGTTTGTAAAAAGAGATTGCCCATCATTGCGAATTGTTCTAAATTCGTCGCGTCGCAATCGACGTTCGCACCGCTGTCGCAAATAGATACGATACCGCCCGTCATTGTCGGAAGAATAGGGCAAAACGCAGGGCGTTTTATACCGCGGATTCTACCGATTTTTAAAACCGCGCCCGCAAGAATAGCGCCCGTTGAACCCGTGCTTACGAGTGCGTTATAGTCTTCGCCGTTTTTTAAAAGTTCAAAACTTTTATAAAGCGAACTTTCCTTTTTTTCACGTATCGCGACGGTCGGCTTATCGTTGCAACCGATAACGTCCTTCCCGTCTAAAACCGCTAATCTTTCTTTATCGTATTCTTTTCCGTTTAAATACGCTGTGATTTCTTCTTCGTTGCCGACTAACGTAATATGCGCGTCGCCGATAGCGTTAAGCGCTGATAGTGCGCCGTCTATATCCGCGTAAGGGCTGTTGTCTCCACCTAAAGTATCAACTATTATTTTAATCATAATTAACTCCTACGTTCATTTTAACATTTATTAAAAACATAGTCAATGAAATATTTTATTTATAATTAAAAATATAAAAAAGTTGACGTTATATCCCCTTTTATCGTTTGCAAATAGGGGGTGAAATACGATATAATATTTTTATGAACGAAAAGAATAAACAAAACTTAATAGGGCAGGTGCTGTTGTTCAGCGCGACGATTATTTGGGGAACTTCCTTCGTCGTTCTTGCCGACACGATAGCGGAAGTGCCGAAGTTTTACGTAATCGGGTTAAGGTTTTTATCGTCCGCCCTTATTTTTTTCGTTATTTTTCACAAAAGAATACTGAAAATGAATAAGCGAACGCTAATCGGCGGGCTTTTTGCCGGCATTTCGCTTGCCCTTGCCTACACCACGCAGACGATAGGGTTGGAACACACTACGCCGGGGAAAAACGCTTTTTTAACTTCGCTTTATTGCGTTTTAGCGCCCTTTTTAGTGTGGATTATGCTTAAAGAAAAACCTAAATCGTATAACATAATCGCGTTATGCACTTGTATAATCGGCGTGGGGTTTATCTCGTTTTCGGGCGGGGAAGCAATATTGACTTTTACCTTTTTAGGCGAAGGTATGACGCTTTTTTCCGCGGTATTTTTCGCCTTTCAGTTGGTTTATCTTGAAAAATACAGCGATTGCGACACCGCGTCTATGGTGTTTGTTCAACTTTTAACGACGGCGGTTTTCGTTTGCCTTTTATCGCTGACTACCGAACTGCCGAAAGGAATAGACGTTTATAGGCTTAACTTAAATCAGGGGCTTAAAATACTGTACCTTACCGTGTTTGCGACAATATACGCACAGATTGCGCTAATTAAGGGGCAGAAAAAAACCAACCCGAGCGAAGCGGCGATTATTTTATCGTTAGAAGCGGTTTTCGGCGCGCTGTTTTCAATACTGTTTGGAAAAGAAAAGGTTACCGTGCCGTTGATTGTCGGGTTTACGATTATCTTTTTAAGCGTACTCATGTCCGAACTTAAAATAGACTTGATAGGGCTAATCGGCAAAAAGAAAAAGACGGAATAAATAAAAACGGGTTTTATATTGAAAAACCCGATATAATATGTTATCATATATATTACGGTATAACTATGGTGCAAACTATATTTTTACCGAAAAATAAAATCTTCAAGGTGTAATTATGTTTTTTAAGAAAAGGAAATCTAACGGCAAAGAAACGGACGGCATTATAATAACCGAAAACGCAAGCGGTGCTAAAATCGAAGGCTACAACAGGTTAAGGGATAATATTTTATTCTTAAACGCCGACGGCAACAATAAAGTTATTCAGGTAGAATCGTCCGTCGCCCACGAAGGGAAAACCACGGTTGCGACTAACCTTGCCGTAAGTTTGGGGCTTACCGATAAAAAGGTAGTAGTCGTTGACTTGGATTTCCACAGACCTAACGTTCACCGCTTTTTGGGTACTTCTCTCGAAACCGGTTTGGCGGAATACGTTTTAGGACAGGCGGAAATAAAGGACGTTATTAAAAAAACCGAATATAAAAACGTCGACATTATTTCCCGCGGTGCGAAAATCTACAATTCGTCGGTAGTGTTTATTTCCGATAAGTTTAAAACGCTTATAAAAAAATTAAGGGAAGACTACGACTACGTTATTTTAGACTGCGCACCTATATTGCAGGTTTCCGACTATATAAACATTTCACAGGTTTCAGACGGCGTTCTCTTTTTGGTCGCTTACGGTATGACTACGAGAAATCAGGTTAGCGACGCGATAAAAGAGTTGAATAAAAACAACACTAAAATATTAGGTACGGTATTTACAATGTACGACAGAAAAAAGAGTATTTACGGCGAGAACGCCTATTACGGAAAGGGTTATTACAGTTATTACAGAAGTACTCTTGATGACGATGCCAAAAAAGACAAATAGGAAACCTATAAGGTTTAACGTATGATAGATATTCACTCACATATTATTCCGAATATCGACGACGGCAGTAGGAGTATTGAAGACTCTCTTGCCATGCTTAAAACGAGTGCGATTTCAGGGGTCAGCGATATTATATGTACCCCGCATTACAGGGAAGGCTATAAAAAAACGCCCGCTGAAATAGAAAGCGCTTTTAAATTGTTAAAAGACAGCGCCAAGTCGCAGGGTATTCCCGTAAATCTCTATTTAGGCGAAGAAATATTCGTAACTAAAAACATTAAAACTGAATTAAAAGAAAAACAGGTTTTAACGCTTAACGGCACCAAGTTCGTTTTATTAGAGTTCGACTATAATATTAACTCTGAAATATCGGAAATAGTGTACGAACTGTCGAGAATAGGGTATATTCCGATAGTTGCGCACGTAAACAGATATAATTATCTCTCGATAGACGACGTTATAGATATAAAGCGTAGCCACGGCCTATTGCAGGTCAATGCGGACGACGTTTTAAGGAACTTGGGGCGGTTCGGCAAAAACGCGAAAAAACTTTTTAATAAAGGGCTTGTCGATTTCGTGGCAAGCGATATCCACGCGAACAGGGAAAATAAAATGTCGGAAGCGGGGCAGATAGTTAAAAAGAAGTTCGGGGAAGACGCCTATCAGGTGGTTTTTCACGACGTAGCAATGCAGATTATAAAAGGTTAGGCAGGGGTCTAACCTTTTATCGGGAAAAAGAATTATTATGGAAAAAAAGATTATCGCAATCGGCGGTGGCGAAATAAAAAACAAAACGACTTTAAAAATCGACGAGTACGTTTCAAACCTTGCAAAAAAGCACGCGGGTGAAAAACGGGCGAACGCCCTTTTTATCGGCACGGCTTCGCACGATTCTATGCCGTACTTTAACAGTTTCAGAAAGACTTATACTTCGGTTTTCGACATTAAAGCCGAAGTTGCGCTTATAGTGTACGGCGAAATGGATATAGAGAGAATAAAAAATAAAATCGATAACGCCGATATGATTTATATCGGTGGCGGAGATACCGTGTTTATGCTCGATAAATGGAAAGAAACGGGGCTACTTGACCTTATCGTTTCGGCGTATAATAACGGCAAAATCATTTGCGGGCTTTCGGCGGGGGCTATCTGTTGGTTTAAGACAATGTTTACCGATTACGAAATAATGCGTGGAAAAAGCGCCGAATACACCTTAAAAGAAGGGCTTGGAATAGTCGATAACACCGCTTGTCCGCACTTTGACGAACGGGAAAAAGATTTTACAAAAGTGCAAAAGCAAAACGGTATAAAAAGTGCTGTATGTATCGAAAATAACTGCGCGGTAGAGTTTACCGACGGGGTTATAACAAACGTTATAAGCGCGGGTGGAAAGGCGTTTTTGCAAACGCTTAACGAAGGCGAAGTAGTAAGGAAGGAAATAACCGTTTAATATGAACAAGGTTAATTACGATAAAGAACTACAATCGTTAATCGACGAAAATATTAAAAGGGGAATAAAACCGAAACTTTTATTGCACAGTTGTTGCGCACCCTGTTCTTCGGCGTGTATAGAACGGCTGAAAGAAGGGTTTTATATATGCATTTTCTACTATAACCCGAACATCGACAGTGAAGAAGAGTATATTAAAAGACGGGACGAACAGAAAAGGCTGTCGTCTTTGATGGGCGTCGACTTCGTTTCCTGCGATTACGACTGCCGAGAGTTCTATTCTGCGGTGAAAGGCTACGAAAACTGCCAAGAAGGCGGGGAAAGATGTTTTATCTGCTATCGGTTAAGGCTTAATAAGACCGCCGAGTACGCAAAAGAACACGGATATCCCTTTTTTGCGACGACTTTAACTTTATCGCCCCTTAAAAACAGCGATAAATTAAACGAGATAGGGAAAGAGACGGCAAAAGAGTTTAATTTAACCTACCTGTCTTCCGATTTCAAAAAGAGAAACGGATACCTTCGTTCGATTGAACTTTCAAAAGAATACGACCTTTATCGGCAAAATTATTGCGGATGCGTGTTTTCAAAAAGCAAGGAAAAATCTGAATAAAAGGGCAAAAAGTAAGAAAAATCGCAAAAAAATATAAAAAATTTTTAAAAAGGTATTGAAAAGCCGATATTTCTATGATATTATTATTTGCGGAAGTAAAAGCGACTTGCGTTATTCTTCCTGAATGATATATATGGGGGATATATAATCGTTTAAAATGAAAATAAACCTTTGCGGGTTTATTTTTTTTTGCCTTTTTTTAAAAAATTGTTAAAAAAGCCGATAAAAAAAGTAAAAATTGTTGACAAAAGGAAAATATTGTAATATATTATACGTGGTAATTAAATTACGGATAGAGGCGCAATCTTTATGATAAGCACTTCGGGGTGGATTTGCCGAGTGTGGGAAAGGAAAGATTGCCGAAGAGATGCGTTCTTCCACGGGGCGGATTGTCTGGGTGCAAAAAGAATATTTTTGCAACTGTCATACCGGTTTCGGTATGTTGTGCTACCAAACTTTGTCGAGATTACGGCGTTTAGTAGCGTCGTGATTTTTTATTTTAAAAATACTCAATGAAAAAAGGAGAAGGTATGTTAAACGAAAAAAAGTTTTTCAACAAAAAGACCATCACGGTCATCGTTGCTTCGTTTATCGCACTCGCACTCGTTATTTTAGTAACGGCTACGGGCTGGGCGCATAATTCTATTGCGTGTCGCGATTGCATAGGCGAAGAGTGCGAAGTTTGTGGTGGCACAGGCTTCGTGCAAGGCTCGTTCTGGGCTTTGCTTCCGCCGATTATCGCCATTTGCTTGGCACTTATAACGAAAGAAGTTTTCTCTTCGTTATTCGTCGGCATTTTATCGGGTGCTATCTTGGCTGCCGATTTTGCACCGCTTAAAACTATGGACCATATCGTAAACACGGGTTTAATAGACGCGGTATCGGGGACGGCGGGAATATTTATCTTCCTTGTCGAATTAGGGCTTTTAGTTTGTCTCGTTAATAAAGCGGGCGGTTCAAAAGCGTTCGGCGAGTGGGCGTCTAAACACGTTAAATCGAAAGTCGGCGCGCAACTCTGCACCTTCGTTTTAGGTATCCTTATTTTTATCGACGACTACTTTAACTGCTTAACGGTCGGTTCTGTTATGCGTTCGGTTACCGATAAGGAAAAGGTAAGCAGATCTAAACTCGCGTATTTAATCGACGCGACGGCTGCGCCTATCTGTATGATAGCGCCTGTTTCTTCGTGGGCTGCCGCAGTTTCGCAGTACGCGTCGGACGGAAACGGATTTAAGTTGTTTATTATGGCTATTCCGTTCAACTTCTATTCGCTGTTAACTCTCGTGTTCGTTCTCGGTATTATTCTTATGAAAATAGATTTCGGTCCTATGAAAAAACACGAAGAAAACGCGGAAAAAGGCGACTTATTCAGCGGTAAAATGGTTAAAACCGAACAGGAAATACCTGCGTCTAACGGTAAAGTATTAGACCTTATCTTCCCTGTAGTTTTGCTTATTATTTGTAGCGTATTTGCGGTTATGTACGTCGGCGGAATATTCGACGGTGCGTCTTTCCTTGATTCTTTTGCGGATACCGACGCAACGATAGCGCTTCCTTGGGGCGGACTTATCGCACTCATTATCACTATGATTTTCTTGGCGGTTAGAAAGACCGTTTCCTTTAAAGATTCTTTGGATTTAATCCCGAAAGGCTTTGCCGCTATGGTTCCCGCTATCCTTATTCTTACCTTCGCAACGGCGTTAAAGAATATGACGGGCGAACTCGGTGCTAAATATTACGTTGCAGACTTAATGTACAGCGTTCCTGAAACGTTAAAGAGATTATTGCCTGCAATCATATTCCTTGTTGCTTGCGTTCTTTCTTTTGCGACGGGAACTTCGTGGGGTACTTTCGGTATCTTAATCCCGATAGTAACCGCTATGTATCCTGAAAGCACCGACCCGTTGTTCGTAATCGGTATTTCGGCTTGTCTTGCCGGCGCTGTTTGCGGCGACCATTGTTCACCGATTTCGGATACGACGATTATGTCGTCCGCGGGGGCTGAATGCGAACACATTAACCACGTTTCAACGCAGATACCTTACGCACTCTACGTTGCGGTTATTTCCTTCGTATGTTTCGTTTTAGCGGGCTTTATCACAAACGCTATTATTATGCTTCCGCTTTCGATTGCTATTATGATAGGTTCGTTGTTTGTTACCAAGTTCATAATAAATAAAAAATCGAACGGCGCAAAGAAAATCGAAGAAGTTAAAGAATAATTAACTTAAAAATTAAAGCACCCGAAAGGCTTTTCGGGTGCTTTTAGTTTTAAAAAATATTTTCAACAGACAGTGAAAAGGTTTTCGGTATTTCTTTTGATAGGCTTATTAACACGTCGACTTTTGAAAGCGCTTCCGTCCACTCTTTATCGCGGACTAAAACCGCCGTTTCAAATAGCCATAAATCTATTTCCTTTATCTCGTTATGCGGAATAAAGGCGTGTAAACTTTTTTTCTTATTGAGCCATTGTTCTTTAACGGCATAAACGTCTTTTTCCGTCGCCGTTTCGTCGTCTATTTTTTCGTAAAGAATACTAAACGAATAATTAAGTTCGTCAAACTGTTTTTTTATAAATCGGTTTTCAACTATTGCGCCCGCAATCAGTATTATTATTGCCGATATAACAGATACCACCGTTTTCAAAACTCCACCCCTTCTTTTAACTCAAAAAAAAGTATCTTATACTTTTCCTTGTATTTCTGAAAATAAACTCTGCCGTTCCCGTCAACAGTCATTATTTCCGTTTTAGAAAGCGAACAGTCGTTTTTTTCTAAAAACTCTTTTAACATTTCTTCCGTTATTTGAAGTTTATCGGCGTTAGACTTATCTATTCTGCCTTCGTTGATTAGCAGTAGGGGAATAGACGTTTTTTCCGCTTTATAGTCTGTTCTTTCAAGTGCAGACAGTTTTCCGTTCGCTTCGAAAATGGCGTAGTCCACCGCGTCCAACGAAAAGTAGCCTTGCGAACGCATACTCTCTATTAAATCATCCACCCCTAAATTGTTCTTTTTAAGTTCCGCTATACAAACGCCGTCCTTATCGATAACGATACTCGGCTTTCCCGAAAGTATCTTCTTAAAAAAATTACCCCGCCTTTCAAGTAAGAAAAAAAGCTGGTGCATTATAAACAGCGCGAGAATAGAGACTATTCCGTAAACGAGCGGAATAGAAACGTCCGACATAGGCACGCAGGCAAGGTCGGCTATAATCAGGGTTACTATAAACTCGAAAGGTTGCATTTCGCCTATCTGCCTTTTGCCTAAAAACCGTATTACCACAGTCAGAGTAAGGTAAATAATAAGTGTTCTTATAAAAATAACCGCCATAGAAGTTATTATTATATAAAACGGCGATATTTATTCCTTTTTGTTGACTATATTTTAAAATAATGTTATTATTTACGTATAGAGTAGCAAAGATGCGTAAAGTGTTGCAAAATGGGATGTCGTTTGCAAACGAAAAGAATTTTTCTTGCGGTATCTTTGCGCGTCCGCTATTATACCGACGGGGCTACCCGTCTATTATATCGGTCTCTCTATAAGGGAGATTTTTTTATGTCAAATCTATTAGTTTCATCTTTTGATTTTTCCGCTATTTTCGGCAATATCATTGAAAAATGGTATTTATATTTACCGCTTCTTTTAATTATCGGGCTTTTTATCGCACTGTTTTTCGTTAAGGATAAAGAACGAAATTATTTATCTAACACGCAAAAACTCGTTTATACTGCAATGCTAACGGCACTGTGTACTATCTTTAACTGTTTTATTACCTTTTATCCGCAAAACTATATCGCTATTTCGTTTAACAGTACGATTTGTTTTGTGGCAGGGTTGTTGCTCGGTTATAAAAGGGGATTTTGCGTCGGCTTTTTGGGAGATCTAATCGGTGCTATCATCTTTCCGCAAGGCGTTTATAATCCGCTTATCGGTCTTGCAAGCGGGCTTTTCGGGTTTATTCCGGGGCTACTTTTTGATAAGTTCAGAATAAATAAGTATTTGCTCACGGTTATTTCATCAATCATAACTCTTATACTTTGTACTTGTTTTCTTAATACTTTCGGGCTATGGCTTATTTACGGGCTTGGCAAAAAAACCTTCTTTGCCTATCTGTTCGTCAGGTTGCCGTGGCAAACTTTTGTTGCAGTTGGAAATGCCGTTTTATGTTTATTGCTCGTTGCGTTTTTGCCAAAAGTTTTACCGAAAAATAAGTTTAATCTATTTAACGAATAAGACTATTTTTAATAATAAAAAAAGCGGTTAATAAACCGCCTTTTTTCTTTTTAAAACGAACCGCTTTTTCATTACGCTAATATCGATAACGTCGAACGCGCAGTATAGTAGAACGAGAGTTAAAACGGACACGACGGCGACTATAAACAGAGTTATCACGCTTCCGCAAAATGATAAAACGATATTTTTTATAAGGTAGGATAATAATACCGTAGGTAAAAGAAGTAGCGACGAGTATGTTAAAAACGAGAATATTCTCGGCTTATAAAAACATTGCGTATTCAGAAGTTTAATATTTAATACGGAAGATAGTAAGTACACGAACGCAAAGCCTGTAATAAGCGAGTATATGCCGATATATTTCGGCAAGAACCACACGGAAGCGAGCATAAACACGCTACTTATTACGTAATATAACAGCGTTTTCTTTTCCTGCCCCATAGAGTTAAGAATACTTGTAGTTATTCCCGAAAGCCCGATAAAAAACAGCATAAGTGAAGAAGCGGAAAGGTATTTCCCGCAGTCGGCGTTGTCGAAGATTACAATGCCTAACTCTTCCCCGCACACGAAGAAAAGCGGAATAAACAGACAGGAAATAAAGATAGTGAACTTAACCGATTTTTCCACGTTGTTCCGAAGAATAACGTGGTTTTTCTTATAAAAGGTTTCCGCTATTTCGGGTATTAACACAAGCGTAAAAGAGTTAGTTATAGTCGACGGAATAAAAAGTAGCGGTAGCGCCTGCCCGACGGCAGACCCGAACTCACTCATTGCCATTTCACTGCTTAATCCCGACGCAACGAGCCGTAAAGGGAGAATAATCGACACTAACGAAATAGAAAGCGTGTTAGCCGTTCGCATTGCGGTAATGGGTATTGCCGACGATAAAAGCGGTTTATAAAGTTTTATGGGATTACAGAGTTTATTTTTCCTTACGAAAAATACTATCGTGGCAAGGGTAAAGGAAAAGGTAAGCGAAATAAAAACGGCAATTCCCGCCGATATCGCCCCGCCCGTTACCGTAGTGCTTAACGATATTAAAACTATGCCGACTACAATCATACACAGTTCTTCTAAAAGTTCGATAAGCGAGTAAGGAAGAAAATCTTTATTGCCCCAGAACACACCGCGCAGAACGGAATAAAGCGAAGTAAAGATAATTGACGGCAAGAGTATTAAAAAAATGGTCATACACCTGTTGTCGGCAAACAGGAAAGATAAATATGGGTGGAAAATAAAAAACA
Source organism: Clostridia bacterium (assembly GCA_017448355.1). Classification (GTDB taxonomy): domain Bacteria; phylum Bacillota; class Clostridia; order Christensenellales; family Borkfalkiaceae; genus UBA1259. Next base: position 45,251 of record JAFSLQ010000011.1, read on the forward strand.
CAAGACAGACGGGAACGGTTATAAAAAGCGCCGAAGTAAGCCCCGCCGTTATAACACCGCCGACCTTTTTCGGTGCGTTTTCCGAACGGTATTTCATCATAAGCCGTGAAACGGTTATCGGTATTCCCGAAACGCACGCCGACAGAATAAGCGAAAAAAGGGACAGGGCGACTTGGTATAGTCCTATTCCTTCCGTGCCGATAGTTCTCGATAAAAATATTCTGTATAAAAACCCCAACGCCTTTTCGCATACGGAAAAGACGGTTACTATAAAAACAGTTTTATAAAACCCTTTCAAAATATAGTAAATCCCCTTGATATTTTCTTTATAAGTCTATTCGTAAGAAAAGATAAATATAATAGTTTTATGAAAAAGTTTTTTTATCGTGTGGTAGACGGGGATACCGCGCTATCTGTTTGTAAAAGATTTTCCGTTTCTTTTTCTTCGCTGAAAAAGAACAATAACTTAACCGAAGAAATAAAGGCGGGCGATATTCTGTATATAGAAGAAGAAAACGTTTATCAGGTGCTACCTAACGAAGATTTTAACGACGTTGCTAAAAAGTTCGGGATAGAAAAAGAAGAAATAATAAATAAAAACGGTATCGACAGCGTTTTTTACGGCTTAAACCTTTTAATATAATAGTTATAATTGCCGAAAACCTATTGACAAGGTAGGTAATTATGTATTATAATTTATACATTAAATAAAAAGGGGAAGAAAATGATTTCGACACGGGGAAGATACGCGTTAAGGGTTATGGTGGATTTAGCGAAAAACAGCCAGAACGAATTTATTACCCTTAAAGATATTGCGAAGCGGCAGGATATTTCCAAAAAGTATTTAGAACAGATTATTCCTATTTTCAATAGGGAAAATATGCTGATTGCTTCCCGCGGGTACGGTGGCGGTTATAAACTTTCAAAATCCCCGAAAGAATATACCGTCGGCGAAATATTAAGGCTTACCGAAAGTAGCCTTGCACCCGTTGCTTGCTTGGAAACGAAATCTAATCAATGCCCGCGCGCAGGCAGTTGCCCTACGCTGTTCGTGTGGAAAGGGCTGCAAAAGGTGGAAGAAGAATATTTGAACGGCATTACCCTGCAAGATATTCTCGATAGGGAAATCGACCTTTCGGGTAACGACTATAACATCTGACACGGCAAAACTTTTTAAGAGATATTTTTATCTCTTAAATTTTTTACAAATAAACATATAAAACCTATTGACAAGGTAGGTTATTTATGATATAATCATTATATAAAAAATAAAGGAGATAAAATTATGGCAAAAATATATACTTCAGCCGACCAACTTATCGGCAACACGCCATTACTTGAATTGACGCATTTAGAGAAGAAATACGGCTTAAAAGCAAAGTTAGTCGCAAAACTCGAATATTTTAACCCCGCGGGGTCTGTTAAGGACAGGATAGCGAAAGCGATGATAGACGACGCGGAGAAAAAGGGCATATTAAAAGAAGGTTCGGTTATTATAGAGCCGACTTCTGGGAATACGGGTATAGGGCTTGCGTCGGTAGCGGCGGCAAGGGGCTATCGCCTTATTCTTACGATGCCCGAAACTATGTCGGTTGAAAGACGGCAACTTATTAAGGCTTACGGTGCGGAAATAGTTTTAACGGAAGGCGCAAAGGGTATGAAAGGCGCGATAGAAAAGGCGGAAGAACTAAAAAAAGAGATACCGAACAGTTTTATCGCAGGGCAGTTTGTCAACCCTGCTAACCCAAAGGCGCATAGAGAAACCACGGGTCCTGAAATATGGAACGATACCGACGGAAAGGTAGATTATTTCGTTGCGGGCGTCGGCACGGGCGGAACGATAACGGGTGTAGGCGAATACTTAAAGGGCAAAAACCCGAACGTAAAAGTCGTTGCCGTTGAACCGCTTTCGTCGGCGGTATTATCGACGGGGGTTGCAGGTCCGCATAAGATACAGGGTATCGGCGCAGGGTTTGTTCCCGAAGTTCTTAACACAAATATTTACGACGAAATAATAGCGGTCGCCAACGAAGACGCGTTTAAGGCGGGTAAAGAATTCGGCAAAAGCGAAGGGGTTTTGGTCGGCATTTCTTCGGGCGCGGCGCTGTTTGCCGCAATCACGCTTGCTAAAAGAGAAGAAAACAATGGAAAACTTATCGTCGTTCTTCTTCCCGATACGGGCGACAGATATTTATCGACGGCATTATTCAGCGATTAAAAAAAACAAAACAAAAAAGAAAAAAAAAGGATAGGCAATTTTGCCTATCCTTTATGTTTTTTATAGGTTAAATCTTAAAGACATTCGTCTGCTTTTCCCGCGCAACCTAAAACGTCTTTTAACTTATGTTTAACCATTTCCTTAATGTTTGCCCTTGCAGGTTTTAAGTATTCTCTCGGGTCGAACTTGTCAGGGTGTTCGTTAAAGAACTGCCTTACCGTACCCGTCATTGCAAGACGAAGGTCGGAGTCGATATTGATTTTGCAAACGGAAAGTTTTGCCGCTTGGCGGAGTTGTTCTTCCGGAACACCGATAGCGTCCGGCATTTTACCGCCGTTGTCGTTTACCATCTTAACGTATTCCTGCGGAACGGAAGACGAACCGTGCAATACGATAGGGAAACCAGGGAGTTTTTTGCTTACTTCTTCTAATATATCGAAACGGAGTGCAGGCGGAACTAAAATGCCCTTTTCGTTTCTCGTGCATTGTTCAGGCTTAAACTTATAAGCGCCGTGCGAAGTTCCGATAGCGATAGCAAGCGAATCAACGCCCGTCTTTTCAACGAATTCGATAACCTGTTCAGGCTTGGTGTAAGATTCGTTGCCCGCTTCTACCTTAACGTCGTCTTCGATACCTGCAAGCGTTCCGAGTTCGCCTTCAACAGTAACGTAAGGAACGTGTGCGTGCGCATATTCAACGACTTTTTTGGTGAGTGCGATATTTTCTTCAAACGGAAGATGCGAACCGTCTATCATAACGGAAGTAAATCCGCCGTCGATACAAGCCTTGCAAGTTTCAAAATCAGGGCCGTGGTCCAAGTGTAAAACGATAGGGATATTCGGGCATTCGATAACCGCCGCTTCAACCAACTTAACGAGATAAGTGTGGTTAGCGTAAGCCCTTGCACCCTTGCTTACCTGAAGAATAACAGGCGCGTTTTCTTCTTTGCAGGCTTCCGTGATGCCCTGAACGATTTCCATATTGTTTACGTTAAAAGCACCGATTGCATAGCCGTTTTTATAGGCTTGTTCAAACATTTTTTTAGAATTAACTAATGGCATAAAAAATTTCCTCCAAAACTTAATACAGTTTTATTTGTTTTTCTAACCATAATTATATATCTTTTTTAATATTAAAGCAAACGATTTTAACAAAAAACCGAAATCCCCGTTAAAAATACCGCACTAATACGAATTAGCACGGTAAAAATAATAGTTAAATTGATTGCAATAATGTTTATTGCGATAAAAAATAAAAAACTTTTTTAGTCTTCTAAACCTAAAATATAATCGGTCGTTTCATTAAAAAACTGCGACAATATTATAATTGCACTTGCCGTCGGTTCGGTCTTATTAAGTTCCCACTTTGCGATTGCCGATTGACTTATACCTGTTTTTATAGCAAGTTGCATTTGGCTTAAATTGTTTGCAAGTCTTAACTCTTTTAACCTTTGACTGAAAATCATATTTTTATTATATATGTTTTAAGTCTAAAAATACTTGACAAGTCTTATAAGACTTGATACAATAAAAAAAAGGAGGGTAAAAGTTATGGGTATTTTTAAGAATTTTAAAGACAGGCTTAAAGCTGTTGATAATTTAACAAAAGATATTAACAACGGAGACGTTGTCGTTGACCGTAAAAACTTAGAAATTAAAAAGAACGACGACAAAAAAGATGTTAAACAATCTGAAAAGAAATAATTTTTATATTGTTTATTTCACACTTTTAAATTAACGACAAGAAAAAGAAACGCAATTTTGCGTTTCTTTTTTTATTAAGATACACTCGATTTTTTTTCAAAATCTCGGTACGATAAGAAAGATACACTCAACGGCGTTGCCGTTTCGGCAAAACATAGTATTTATTTGATATAATAAAAAGGTGGCTTGCGTATCGTTGACAAGGGGGCTAAAAGAGTGATAAACTGAAAATAGTTATAAGACGGCAATATTTTGTATATATTAAAAAGGATATAAGCCGTTAAAAAAGGAATTATTATGATTGACGAAAGAATTAAAAAATTAGCGAAAAACCTTGTGAACTATTCTTGCGACCTTAAAAAGGGCGAAAAGATTTTAATCGAAGCGAAAGGAATAGACTATATGCTTGTAAACGAGATAGTAAAAGAAGTTTACGCCGTTGGGGGCATACCTTTCGTTGAAATATTCGACAACAGAGTAACGAGACAGTTACTTTTGGGGCAGACGGAAGAACAGGCGAAACTGCGCGCCAAGTACGACGGGGCGAGAATGGCGGAAATGGACGCGTATATAGGTATCCGCGGGGGAAACAACAGCCTTGAAAACTCCGACGTTCCGTCCGATAAAATGCAGATAGAAAGCGAGTTCTATTCGCACCCCGTTCACCACGAATTGCGCGTTAAAAAGACGAAGTGGGTTATACTTCGCTATCCTAACGAAGGTATGGCAAGTCAGGCGGGTATGAGTACGGACGCGTTCGAAGAGTTCTATTTTAACGTATGCAATCTCGACTATTCCAAAATGGACAGGGCGATGGACGCGCTGAAAAAAAGGCTTGACAAAGCCGACAAGGTGCATATTATCGCAAAAGATACGGATATAACCTTTTCGATAAAGGGAATAGGCAGTAAAAAGTGTTCGGGCGAAAGGAATATCCCCGACGGCGAGATATACACCTGCCCCGTAAAGAACTCGGTAAACGGCGTTATTACTTACAACACGCCGAGTATAGAACAGGGCGTTAAGTTCGAGAACGTGTCGCTGACCTTTAAGGACGGCAAAATTATAAAGGCGACGGGCAATTATCCCGAGCAGTTAAACGCCATTTTCGATACGGACGAAGGCGCGAGATACGTGGGCGAGTTTTCCTTCGGCGTAAACCCGTATATTACGAAGCCTATGGGCGATATACTCTTCGACGAAAAGATTTCGGGGTCTATCCATTTTACCCCCGGTTGTTGCTACGACGATTGCTACAACGGAAATATCTCTGCCGTGCATTGGGATTTGGTGCAGATTCAGACCCCCGAATACGGCGGCGGAGAAATATATATCGACGGCGAACTGATTCGTAAAGACGGAAGGTTCGTTCCCGCCGACTTAACTGGGCTTAATCCCGAAAATCTCAAATAAAATGATATTTATTTTCATAAATAGTTAATTTATGTCAGGTTTTGTGTAAAAAACGACGGAAAACTGTGAAAAAAGCAAATGAAGGCTATCAAAAAGTTGACAATAAAAACAGATAAAGATATAATAAAACGTGATAAAAAACAAAAAATTATTATTTTTGGAGGACATAAAAAATGTCAAAAGTAACAAAAGTTGCAATTAACGGTTTTGGTCGTATCGGCCGTCTCGCTTTCAGACAGATGTTCGGTTCTGAAGGCTATGAAGTCGTTGCTATCAACGACTTAACCAGCCCTAAAATGCTTGCGCATCTTTTAAAGTACGACACGATGCAAGGCAACTATGCAAGGGACCACAAAGTTGATTTCATCGACGCGCAGTACGCCGAAGACGGGAAAACCGTTACCGTTCCGGGTGCAATCATAGTAGACGGCAAACAGATTACTATCTACGCTTGCCCGAAAGCACAGGACCTTCCTTGGGGCGAACTCGACGTTGACGTAGTTTTGGAATGCACCGGTTTCTACACCGCAAAGGCAAAAGCACAGGCGCATATCGACGCGGGAGCTAAAAACGTCGTTATCTCCGCACCGGCAGGCAACGACCTTCCTACTATCGTTTACAACGTTAACCACAAGACCTTAACGAAGGACGACCACATTATTTCGGCTGCATCTTGCACGACCAACTGCTTAGCACCTATGGCGAAAGCGCTTAACGACGCGTTCCCTATCGTTTCGGGTATCATGACAACCGTTCACGCTTACACGGGCGACCAGATGATTCTCGACGGACCGCAGAGAAAGGGCGACCTTCGTCGTTCGAGAGCGGGCGCTATGAACATCGTTCCTAACAGCACGGGCGCTGCAAAGGCTATCGGTCTCGTTATCCCTGAATTAAACGGCAAACTTATCGGTTCTGCGCAACGTGTTCCTACCGCTACCGGTTCGACGACTATTCTCGTTGCAGTAGTTAAAGGTAAAGACGTTACGAAGGACGCAATCAACGCCGCTATGAAAGCACAAGTTACCGAATCTTTCGGTTACAATGAAGACGAAATCGTTTCTTCGGACGTTGTTGGTATGAAGTTCGGCTCACTCTTCGACGCTACTCAAACTATGGTTTCTAAGATTGACGACGATACTTACCAAGTTCAGGTTGTTTCTTGGTACGACAACGAAAACTCTTACACCAGCCAAATGGTTAGAACGATTAAATATTTCTCTGAAATCAAGTAATTTAGAAAAATATCAAATTAAAGGGCAACCGTTATCGGTTGCCCTTTTTTCGTCGTAATCGAAAGTTATGAGTTAGAGTTGTTAAAAAAACAGTTGCCCGTCGCCGTTGACAACAGGGCGAGTAGCAGTAAAAGTTGCGTCGTCGTTATCGTGTTATTATTGACAAGCAAGAACATTAAAGCAACCAAAACTATATTGTTTGAATTCATATACGACCTCCAAATAGATAAATTACGACTATATTTTACTTTATGCGATAAAACTTTTTATTATGCGCTTTTTTGGTTATAGTAATATGTTTGCATATTCACATTTATTGATTTAAGGGGGCAGATATGGAACAATTATTATTAGACAGAAGATTGCAAACTATGGTGGAAGAATACGTGCCGAGTGGCGACACGCTTTATCAACTCGTAGACCTGTTTTCGCTGTTTTCCGATTACACCAGATTAAGAATTATTTCCGCGCTATCGATAACCGAAATGTGCGTGAACGACATCTCGAAATTATTAAACATAAATCAAACGACGGTGTCGCATCAACTTAAACTATTAAAAACGAGCGGTGCGGTAAAGAGTTTAAGACAGGGCAAAGTCATTTTCTATTCGATAAGAAACGAAATGCTTTCCGATATTCTTCTTAAAGGCGTGGAATTTTTGGGCTATTAAACCTTGATAAAAACGCAAAAATCGGTTATAATGTATTTGTGAGTATTATTTCAGATAAATTACAGTTATTGCCGAATAACCCCGGTGTGTACGTAATGTTGAACGCCGACGGGCAGATTATTTACGTAGGCAAGGCTAAAAATCTTAAAAACAGGGTAAGAAGTTATTTCCACTCTAATAAAAAACCCGAAAAAGTCGAAGCAATGGTAAAAAATATCGCCGACTTCTATTATTACGTCGTTCCGAGTGAAATCGACGCCTTATCTCTTGAAAATAATCTTATAAAAAAACATAAACCGCATTATAATATTTTATTAAAAGACGATAAAACTTATCCGTATATAAAAATCAATCTGAAAGACACTTATCCTACTTTTACTATTACCCGTAAGATACAGAACGACGGGGCGAAGTATTTCGGGCCGTTTATGGGCGGAATATCGGTAAACAACGTTTTAGATATATTAAACCTTGCCTTTTCTATTAGACCTTGCGATAAAAAACTCTCGAACGTTAAGCCGATTAAACCGTGCCTTAACTACCACATAAAAAAGTGCCTTGCACCGTGTTCTTTGTACGTTTCCGAAAAGGACTACCGTGAAAACGTCGATAAAGCAATCGATTTTATGAACGGAGATATTGCAAAAACCGAAAAGTTATTAAAGGAAAAAATGTTTTCGGCAAGCGCCAACGAAGATTTTGAACTCGCGTTAAAGTATAGGGACTGTTTAACGGGGCTTGATAAGATAAAGTTAAAGCGTATTACTGCGCTTAATAAGTTTATCGACGCCGACGTTATTTCTTACCGCTCGAACGGGATTTACTGTGCCGTTTCGATACTCTTTATAAGGCGCGGTATCATGCAGGGCGGAAAGAACTTTGCATTTTCTTCCGCGGAAACGGACGAGAACGTGATTTCAGAGTTTATTTTAAGATATTACGGTAAAAACAGCGATATTCCGAACGAAATTATAACCGACGGCGAGATAGCGGACGCAAACCTTATCGAAGAATATTTTAAGACAGAACTCGGTAAAACGGTGTATCTGTTCCACGCGAAGCAGGGCGACAAGAAAAAACTCGCCGATATGGCAGGCGACAACGCGCGCGAACACCTTGACACGGCAATCGGCAGGGTAAAGCATAAGTACGATATGACCGTTTCCGCTTGCCAACGCTTAAAAGAAATATTAAACCTTTCAAAATATCCAAAGCGTATGGAGTGCTACGATATTTCTAATATTTCCGGCGTCGATAAAGTCGGAAGTATGGTAGTGTTTACGGACGGCGTTAAAGACAGCGCGAGTTATAGGCGGTTTAAGATAAAGACCTTCGAAGGTGCGGACGATTTCAGGTCGCACCAAGAAATGATGAGAAGAAGGCTTGAAAGGTTAAGTAGCGACGAAAGTAAGTTTCCAAAACCCGACCTTATCGTAATAGACGGCGGTAAAGGGCAGTTGTCGGCGGTTAAAGAAGTATTCGACGAAAAGGGGATAAAAGATATTGACCTTATCGCGCTTGCGGAAAGGAACGAAGAGATTTACACGCTCTTTTCAAAAGACCCGATAGTCTTAAAGAAAAGCGACTACTGCTTACAGATGTTGCAGAGAATAAGGGACGAAGCGCACAGGTTCGCAATCACCTATCACAGGAACTTGCGCGGTAAACGGGCGATGTCTTCCGTTCTCGATAAAGTAAACGGTCTTGGGAAAGTTAAAATCCGCGCGTTATTAGAGTATTTTAAGGACGTAAGCGGTATAATAAAGGCGACGGAAGAAGACTTTATAAAGGTCGAAGGTATAGGACGTAAACAGGCGCAAGAAATCATTAAGACACTTACGGAAGAAGGATTGAGATGAAATACGATTTAATGGTCAGCGATTTTGACGGAACTCTCGGCACTGTGCCAGACGTTATCGACGACGAAACCGTTGACGCGATAAAAAAATATACGGGGCGCGGTGGAAAGTTCGCTATCGTTACGGGGCGGGTCAACTCGTCAATTATGGCGATATGCCGTAAATATAATCTTGACGGTATAGTTATTTCCTATCAGGGTTCAATGATAAAAGACGTTAAAACGGACGAGACGCTGTTCGTCGGCGGTATCGGAATTGACGACGCGATAGAGATAGTTAAAAAGTTTCAACAAGAAAAGGTAAAAGTTATTATCGAAGTGGACGATATGCTAATCTACAACGAACCGTCCGACTACATAGAAGTTTACAAAAAAAGGTTAAACGGCAACGTTATTTATAAAAAAGATTTATGCGCGTTTATTAAAGAATACGGCAAAATTATTCAGAAAATCAACGTCAACTGTACGGCGGAACAGTCGAAAACTCTTACCGATAAATTAAACGCAGAATATAAAGGAAAGATAATCTTTAACAACGGTTCGCCTTACATAATAGAAGCGATAAACCCGTCTTGCAGTAAGGGGCAAGCGGTAAGATATTTATCGCGATATTATAACATACCTTACGATAAAATTATCGCCGTCGGCGACTCGACGAACGATATCGAACTTATAAATGGCGAGTGGCACGGCGTTTGCGTGGGCGACGGACGGGAAGAGTTAAAAAAGATTGCGGACGAGATTACCGTGCCTTATAAAGATAAACCGATTAAAACACTTTTAGAAAAATACCAAATGATATAAAGAGGCTAAAATGGAAGAAATAAAAACCGAACAGGAAATAAGTTTTATAGAAAAAACCGAAGAAACGGACGGGAAAACGTTTGAAACGGGTGCAAAAGAGTATCCGCTTGTTGCCCTTCGCGGGAAAGTGCTGTTTCCGAATACTATTCTCAATTTCGACGTGGGAAGACCTGTGTCTGTTTCGGCGATAGAAGAAGCGCGCGTTTACGATAATTACTTGTTTATTGCGACTCAAAAGAACGCGTTTATAGATAACCCGACGAAAAGAGATATAAATAACGTCGGAGTAATAGCAAAGATAAAACAGGTTGCTAAACTTTCTAACGGCAATATGAAAGTCAGCGTCGAAGCGTTAAGAAGGGGCAGAATAACACTTTTTACGCAGGATAAAGGTTGCTTTAAGGTTATGGCGGAAGCCTATCCTTACGAAGACCACGCGATAGCCGAAGAAGTGGAAGCGTATTTCAGGGTGGCAAAGGGCGCGTTTTACGAGTTTACTCTGTTTGAAAAACGTATCACGAAAGATATGTTGTCGACTATAACCGCTATTTCTAACCCTAATAATTTTATCGACAACGCTATGTCGCTTGTAAACTTAAAGGAAGAAGACTGCCTTAATATTCTTGAAACGACGGAAACGAAGGACAGGCTTATCGCTTTTGAAAAACTGTTTTCAAAAGAAGTGGAAATCGCAAAGATTGAAAAGCGCATCGCGTCGAAAGTCAGAACTAATATCGACGAAAGTCAGAAAGAGTTTTATCTGCGCGAACAGTTAAAGGCTATTCACTCGGAACTCGGCGACGAAGACGACGGAAACGAATTAAAAGAGAGAATTAAAGAAAAGAAGTTGCCGAAAGAGATTGAAGAAAAGGCGTTAAAAGAAGTGGAACGGCTTGATAAAATCAATCCGTCTTCGCCCGACTATTCGATTATATTAAACTATTTAGACTGGCTTTTAGGCGTGCCGTTTAACGAGTGTACGGAAGATAACAACGACTTAAAAAAGGCGAAAGAGATATTAGATAAAGACCATTTCGGGCTTCAAAAGGTAAAGGATAGAATAGTCGAATATATCGCGGTTTTACAACTTACCAAAAAAATCAAAGGACCTATAATCTGTTTCGTAGGTCCGCCGGGGGTAGGTAAAACTTCGGTCGCGTCTTCTATTGCAAGGGCGCTTAACAGAAAGTTTATCCGTATGAGTTTAGGCGGTGTTAAGGACGAGGCGGAAATCCGCGGGCACAGAAGAACTTACGTCGGCGCAATGCCGGGGCGTATTATTTACGGTATGAAAAACGTAGGCGTTAATAACCCCGTGTTCTTATTAGACGAGATTGATAAACTCTCGTCCGATATTCACGGCGACCCTGCAAGCGCGCTTTTAGAAGTTTTAGACCCCGAACAGAACTCTACCTTCCGCGACAGGTTTTTGGAAATACCTTACGACTTGTCGAAAGTTATGTTTATAACCACGGCAAATAGCGTCGATACTATTCCGTATCCGCTACTCGACCGCATGGAAATAATCGAGTTGTCGGGCTATACCCAAGAAGAAAAGTTCGAGATTGCAAAACGTTATTTAATTCCGAAACAACTCGTTGAAAACGGGCTGACTAAAAAGAATATAGAAATAAAAGACGAAGCGATAAAAGAAATTATTTCGGGCTACACGATGGAAGCGGGGGTCAGAAACCTTGAAAGGGAAATCGGAAGTTTAATAAGAAAAGTAGCGACCAAGTTTGCGGAAAAGCACAGGCTTAAAAAACAGATTATAAATAAAGAAGACGTAGAAGGGTATTTAGGGAAAAGAAAACGCCTGTTAGATATTACGATGGAACAGGACGAAGTGGGCGCGACGACGGGGCTTGCGTGGACGAGTATCGGCGGGACGACGCTTACTATCGAAGTCGTGCTTATGAAAGGCAAGGGCGATATAGTTCTTACGGGAAAACTCGGCGACGTAATGAAAGAGTCTGCCAAAACCGCTTTAAGTTATATTCACGCCAACGCGGAAAAGTATAATATAGACGAAAAACTGTTCAGCGAAAGGGATATTCATATCCACGTTCCCGAAGGCGCAACGCCGAAAGACGGGCCGAGTGCGGGTATAACTATGGCGACGGCTATTTTATCGGCTTTAACGAATAAACCGGTAAGGTGCGATATCGCAATGACGGGCGAAATAACCCTTCGTGGAAAGGTATTGCCGATAGGCGGACTTAAAGAAAAGTCGCTTGCAGCGTTCAGACAAGGCATTAAAACGATAATAATCCCTTACGGCAACGAAAAGGATTTAGACGATATTCCGCAAGAAATACGAAAGGAGATAGATTTTATTCCCGTTAAAACGGTGGAAACCGTGTTTAATACGGCGATAAGATTGTAAGAAAAAATGGACATTAAATCGGCAACGTTTATAACTTCGGTAGCGTCGAGTGATAAGTTTTATAAGACGGATAAACCGATAATCGCAATCGCGGGCAAGTCGAACGTCGGTAAGTCTTCGCTGATAAATATGCTTGGCAATAATAAAAAGTTAGCGCGCACTTCGGTAACCCCCGGCAGAACGCGACTAATTAACTACTTCGATTTCGGCGATTTCGTCCTTGCAGATTTACCGGGCTACGGTTTTGCGAAAGTCAGCAAGGAAGAAAAGAATAAGTGGGGAAAACTTTTAGAAGATTTCTTATTAAAAGAAGACATTAAACTTCTTATTTCCCTTGTCGATATACGGCACGACCCGACGGAAGACGATAAGATGATGATAAACTATTTATATCATTATCAGATACCGTTTTCTCTCGTTGCGACGAAAAGCGATAAACTGCCGAAGACCAAAATCAAACCGCAGTTGCAACGCATTGCGACCTGCTTAAAAGTGGGCGTGAACGATATAATTGCAGTTTCATCTCTTTCGGGTCAGAATAAAAACGAAATACTGTCGATAATAGGGAAAGCGATTTCCGTATAAAAAAAGTACGAAAAAAAAGGCGATATGCAAACGCATATCGCCTTTTGTATTTTACGTTATATTTCCGCGTTGTCTTTATGTTGTCTGTTTACGTTTTTATAAGTAAACCATAAAACGATTAAAACTTGTAGCGGTATTCCGATAATAAATATCAGCCATAGTCGTAGTGGCGGAGTAGATAGCAGTTTAAATAAACACAGATAAACCGCTAAAAGCAGCGTCCACACGAGAAAGGAACTGAAAACGGCGTTCCAGATATTTTTGCCCCAAACGGAAGTTAAAACCAAAAGCACGATAAAGGTTATAGGTATTGCAACGATTAAAGATAGCCAACTTACCGAGATAAGTTCTTCAAAAATAAGCCCTATAAACGCATAAGCGACGATGGCAACTAACCAAACAAGCCCCGCAGAACAGGCGGCAAGGATTATTCTTCGTTTCGATAGGTTGTATTTCGATTTAGGTTTTGCCCTTTTCGGGTCGCCGATAAGCGTGTCTACCGTTATACCGAACAGGTCGGCAATGCTTTTAAGCGTAACTATATCGGGCACGGCATCACCGCGTTCCCATTTTGATACAGCCTTGTCCGAATAATGCAGTTTTTCCGCTAAATCGAGTTGCGTCAGATTAGACGCTTTCCTGTACGTCGTAATATTTTTCGCAATGTTTTCTTTTATGTCCATATATTCATTTTATCATATTTTTTCACCGTTTGCAAACGAAAATGATAGATATTTCCTATAATTCTACTTGTAGGAGAGAGTATTTTTCATAACTCTACCGAACGAAAAACAAGTGTAGTATTAAAAACGTCATATTCTCTTGTTGTTTTTATAGAATATCGTATATTATAAAATTACAAAAATCGACGACTCGGAGATTATTATGAAAATAGCAATTTCGGCAGAATCAACAATCGATATCACGGAAGAAATTAAAAAAGCAAACGACATTAAGATAGTTCCTTTTCAGATTTTTTTGGGCGACGATAATAAGTTGGACGGGGAAATTACTTCACATGAAATTATCGAGTTCGTAAATAAAAATAAAATACTACCGAAAACGGGCGCGGTAAACAGCGCGCAGTTCGAAGAACACTTTTCTTCGATAAAAAAGGATTACGACGCGATAATACATTTTTCGTTGTCGAGTGAATTAAGTAGTGCCTATAACAACGCCAAGTCGGTTGCCGATACTATGGAAAACGTTTACGTAATAGATACGCGTTCTTTATCGACGGGTATCGCGCTTTTAGCACTTTACGCCGTCGAACTCGTAAAAAAAGGTTTAGACGCGAAAGATATTTATGAAAAATGTTTAGAAAGAGTACCGTTCGTCCAAGCGAGTTTCGAATTAATGAGATTAGACTATCTGTATAAAGGCGGCAGGTGTTCTTCGCTTGCATATTTCGGCGCAAACCTTTTAAGAATAAGACCGCAGATTTTAGTAAAAGACGGCAAGATGGTTTCGGGCAAGAAATATAGGGGCAATTTCGAACACGTCGTAAACAAATATTGCGAAGACGTTTTGGCGGAGTTTAACTCGCCCGACCTTTCGAACGTGTTTATTACATACACTACGGCAAGCCCCGAAATTATCGAAGGCGTTAAAAACCGCCTTATAGCAAGGGGATTTAAAAAGATTTACGTTACCACCGCGGGCGGAACTATTACAAGCCATTGCGGGGAAAACTGTCTCGGTATTTTATACATCAACGACGGTGATAGGATTTAATTTAGTGTTGCACATACCAAAAGTACTTTCTCTAATAGAAAACGCGCTATGCATTTTTGCATAGCGCGTTTTCTTATGTTTATAATATATATTATTGTTTAATATTTTTCTTACCGTAAAGTTTATCGCCCGTGCGTGGCAAAACGTTTTCGGCTGAACCTAACGGCATAAGCGCGTTTCTGTAATCGTGTTTTTTACAAAACCTGTCTAATTCGCTTAAAAATCTGTCGGTATTGTCGTAAAATAGGTTTGATAGGGTTTGTAAATATTCTTTAGAAAAGGCGGAAGATTCGCTTGCGTTTTCTAAAAGACAGGCAAAGTGTTCCATACAAAAACCTTTTCCGTTTTTTACAATCTCGCGGAATTCGGGTTCTTTTTTATATAGCATGGCGACCGCTTTATAATACTTTTCCATACTCTCGTTTAATATGTCGCAGATAACGCAGGTTTTGGTTTTTGCCCTTAACTGTTCGGCAAGTTTCTTTGCCGACTTAAAGTTTTTCGGCGGCGTAAAACCGCCCTTTATTTTCATAACCCGCGTCGAAAGTTGTAAGGCAAGCGAAAGTTTGTTTTTCCCTGCGAACAAAAGGTCGAAGTGGTGTCTGCAAAACCCGTATTTATTTACTTTTATCCGCATATCGTCGTCCATAACCGCGTCGTTTAGAAATTCGTAAACGATTTGGTCTTCAACGGTTTTTTTAACGTCGCATAAAGGGCACTCGCTTTCCTTTATAAACTTTTCTTTCAGTAATTGCGTGTCTATATGATATTTCATAGAAAGATTATAACAAAAAAATTAAAAAATTTCAATATCTTTCGCATATTTGTTTGTCTTTAAGATAGAATTATGATATAATCAAAAAAAAAAGAAACGGCAAGTTGCCGTTAAATAAGCAAAATGCTGGTGTGGCTCAGTCGGTAGAGCAGCTGATTCGTAATCAGCAGGTCAGCGGTTCAAGTCCGCTCACCAGCTCCACGAAAAGAAAAACCCGTCCTTATAGGTCGGGTTTTTCTTTTTGTAAAAATATGTAGCGGACTTGAATTAGGAGCAAGCAACCAAAGGTTGCGCACTTGCCTATGGCAAGAAAACAGTCCTGTGGACTGTTTTGCGGGAGGCTCGAGAGAGGCAAGTCCGCTCACCAGCTCCAAAACAACACCCCGTCCGATTTGGACGGGGTGTTGTTTTGGATATGATTAACAAAGAGACAGCGGACTTGAATGGGGAGACACGAGACGCAGTCGAAGTGGTTTGCCAAGCAAACCGAAAGGTAGATACCTACCTTTCGTCGGAGAAGGGCGCACAGGCGCCAAGTCCGCCCAGTAGTTCCAAAGAAGTGGGTCGAAAAGTCTTTATGTCTTTCGACCCATTTTTACATATTTTTAGGCGAAAACTAGCGATTTTGAACGTCATTGAATTTCAAGTGTCTTTTTTTATTTGCAAAAAATCAAAAAAACACCCTACCTACACACATAGATAAGGTGGGTCAAAATGTGAAATGAGCGGGATTTGAACCTATATAGATTGAAAAATAAAATAAAATGTGGTACAATAAAACACATAACAAAATATTTATAAATCGTTATTTAAATTTTCAGGTGTAAATGAGTTATTTAGTTATTATTTCGACATTGTTTGTTATCGGCTCTTTGGGCGGTTGGGTTATAGAACTATTCTTCAGGCGTTTTGTGTCGCAGAAAAAGTGGATGAATCCCGGCTTTTTAACCGGGCCTTATTTGCCGATATATGGTTTCGGGGTGTTGGTTTTATATGCCGTAAGCAATATACCGCTTGGGATAGACGG
>JAFSLQ010000012.1 GCA_017448355.1 Clostridia bacterium
AAAATAGTAACTAACCGCGCGGGCGGTATCAACGGGGGGATAGCGAACGGCAATCCCATAACTTTAAGGGCGGCGTTCCGCCCAACTCCGTCCATTTCTCTTCCGCAAAAGACGGTTGATTTAATAAAGGGTGAAAACACCGAAATCGTAATAAACGGTAGGCACGACGCGTGCGTTGCGGTGCGCGCGCTTCCCGCGGTGGAAAGCGCGGTAGCCATTGCGATAGCGGACGAAATACTTTAAATTTTTTTAGGGGTAAACACTATGGAACTTGGTAAAATCAGAGAGAAAATCGACAAAGTCGACGACGAAATCACCGAACTTTATTTAAAGCGTATGGAACTTTGCAAGGAAGTCGCAAAGGTGAAAGCGTCATCGGGCAAAGCCGTTTCGGACAATTCGAGAGAAAAAGAGATAATTTTCCGTTTAGCGAAAACTGCACCCGAAGAACTTAAAATGTACGTTAAAGAAGTGTACGAAACGGTGTTTTTTACAAGCCGCGCCTATCAAAGCGCACTAATCGGCAAGACTTCAAAGACGGTTGAAGACTTAAAAAACCTTATAGAAAAGGGCTTTGATAATCTGCCAGCCTTAGCGACGGTTGCCTGTCAAGGAATTAAAGGCGCAAACAGCGGCGTTGCGGCGCAAAAATTCTTTCCCATCTCGAACATAGTGTACGTGAAAAATTTTGAAGGGGTTTTCGGTGCGGTGGAAAGCGGACTGTGCGAGTACGGCGTGTTGCCCATAGAAAACTCTACCGCGGGTTCGGTTCTCGAAGTGTACGACCTTATGCGCAAGCATAATTTTCACATAGTAAAGGCGGCGCGGCTTAGGATTTCGCATTGTCTTGCGGCAGTTGACGGGGCAAACGTTTCAGATATAAAGACGGTCGTTTCGCACCCGCAGGCGCTTATGCAATGCGACGAATTTATTAAAAAATCGAATTTTCACGCGGAAACTGATGAAAACACCGCTATCGCCGCAAAACGCGTGGCGGAAAGCGGGGATAAAACCGTCGCCGCGATTTGTTCTAAGGAGTGCGCGTCAGCCTACGGACTTAAAATTTTACAGGCAGACGTGCAGGACAGCGACGCTAATTATACGCGCTTTATTCTCATCCAAAAAGACCTTTGCGTGTATAAAGGCGCGGACAAAATGAGCGTAATGACTTCTCTCCCGCACGAATCGGGGAGTTTAAATAAAATTCTGGGTCGGTTTTCGGCGCTGGGACTTAACCTTACCAAACTTGAATCCCGACCTATCGCAGGTTCTGATTTCGAGTTTATGTTTTATTTCGATTTCGAAGGCGACATTACGGACAAGAACGTTCAAAATTTAATAGCAGGGCTTGAAAACGACTCGGAAAATTTCGTTTTTCTCGGAGCGTATAAAGAATAATGAAAAAATATTGTCTTATAGGCGAACATCTTTCGCACAGTTATTCTGCGGAAATCCACTCTCAAAAAGGGTTAAACTACGAACTTCGCGAAGTAAAGCGCGAAGATTTAGAGAAATTTCCGGCTATGGGCTACGACGGGTTTAACGTTACTATTCCATATAAACGGGATATAATTCCGTTGCTTGACGGAGTGGACGAAAGCGCGGGTAAAATCGGTGCTGTAAATACCGTAGTTAAAAAGAACGGCAAATATTTCGGATATAACACCGACCTTGAAGGGATGCGCTACGCGCTTAAAAGAAAGGGGATTTCTCTTCGCGGGAAACGGGTTATGATTTTAGGTAGCGGCGGCGCGGCGCTTACCGCTACTGCGCTATGCAAAAAACAGCGGGCAAAGTCGGTGGTTAAAGTCGGAAGATACGGCGAAGTTAATTACGCTAACTACCGCTATTTCAACGATACGGAGATACTTATAAACGCAACGCCCGTCGGTATGTTTCCGAATATCGGAGTTTCGCCCATTGATTTAAATTTTTTGCCGAACGTGGAATTTGTTTTCGATTGCATATACAATCCATTTAAAACCGCTTTAATTTTGCAGGCGGAAAAGGCAGGGATAAATTGTTCGGACGGACTGCCGATGCTTGTTCGTCAAGCACTTCTTGCGGAAGAACTTTGGGGAGAAAAGGTAAGAGATGACACCGAACAAATAATTAAAGCGCTTTACAATAAAAAATCTAATCTGGCGCTTTGCGGTATGCCGTCTTCGGGCAAAACGTCGGTTGGCAAAATCGTTGCGGAAATGTTAGGTAAGACTTTTATAGACACCGACGCGGAAATTTATAAGGCTACGGGTAAAACGCCCGCGGAAATCATTGAAACGGAAGGGGAGACCGCTTTCCGCGATATAGAAGCGGAAACGATAAATCGCGTTGCAAGTTATAGCGGAGCGATAATCGCGACTGGCGGCGGCGCGATACTTCGCGACAGTAACGTAGACGCACTTAAAGCAAACGGAGTTATTTGTTATATAAAGCGCGACCTTTCGTTTTTATCGGTAAAGGGTAGACCGCTTTCGCAAATCAACGGCATAGAAAAACTCTTTAAAGAGAGAAAAAGCCTGTACGAGCGGGCGGCGGACTTTTCCGTAGAAAATAACGCGACTGTTAATCTCTGCGCGAGAAATGTCGTGCGCAACTTCAAAGAAATAGAGTTTAATCCCAAAACAAAAAAAGAAAGGTGAAATTTATGAAAGTACTCGTAATCAACGGCGCAAATTTAAATATGCTGGGTATACGCGAACCCGAACTGTACGGCAAAACGGGTTACAGGGCGCTTATAAAAAAAGTGCAGGCGCACGCGAAAGAGATAGGCGTTAAAGTAAAGTGTTATCAATCTAATTGTGAAGGCGCAATCGTTACGAAAATTCAAAAGACTTACCGCCGTTACGACGGCATCATAATCAACGCAGGCGCGTATACGCATACCAGCGTGGCAATTTTAGACGCGTTAAAGGCTGTAAATTTACCGACCGTCGAAGTGCATATCACGGACATAAAATCGCGCGAAGAATTCCGTAATTTCAGTTATATATCTTTATATGCGGAAAAATTCATCGCGGGTAAGGGGATAGACGGCTACTTGGACGCTTTGGACTATTTAAAACAAAAATAATTTTTTAAAATTAAATTTCGTCGCCGACAGAACCTGTCGGCGGCGAAATTTTTATAATCTTAATATTGTTATTTATTCAAAACTTCTTTTGCGGCGGCAACTACTGCGTCTACCGTAAACCCGAATTTTTCAAATAACTTGCCTGCGGGTGCGGATGCACCGAAAGTGTCGATACCGACTACTTTTCCGTCAAGACCAACGTACTTATACCAGGTTGCGGTTGCGCCCGCTTCGACTGCAACTCTCGCCCTTACGCTCTTCGGGAGAACGCTTTCTTTATATTTAGCGGACTGATTTTCAAAGTCTTCTAAGCAGGGCATAGAAACTACGCGCGCGTCGATACCTTCGTTTTTAAGTTCGGCTTTTGCCTTAACCGCAAGGCTGACTTCGCTACCCGTCGCGATAAGTATAACGTCCGGGGTTTTCTTTTCGCTGTCTTGTAGTATATATCCGCCACGGAAAGCGTCTTTACCCGAACCGTCAAGCATCGGAAGAGTCTGGCGGGAAAGGAACAAGCAGGAAGGATTTTTACCCGTTACCGCAGAAATCCAAGCGGCGGTCGTTTCTCTGCCGTCCGCGGGGCGGTAAACTCTCATATTCGGCATAGTGCGAAGTCCCGCAAGGTGTTCTATCGGCTGGTGGGTAGGACCGTCTTCGCCGACGCCGATACTGTCGTGCGTTAAAATGTAGGTTACGGGGAGTTCCATAATTGCCGACATACGCATAGCGTTCTTCATATAATCGGAGAACACCGCGAAAGTCGCGCAGTAAGGTAAAAGTCCGCCGTGCAAATACATACCGTTACAGATAGCCGCCATAGCGTGTTCGCGGATACCGAAGTGCATATTAGAACCGCTCTTGTCGGTTGCGGAATAACTGCCGCGCGCCTTAATATTACTCTTGTTCGCGGGTGCTAAGTCCGCGCTGCCGCCGATAAGGAAAGGTACGTAGTTCGCGAGTTTATTTAAAACGGTTGCACCGTAACCCCTTGACGCGTCGTCCTTTTCAAAATTCCAGAGTTCGTCGATATTTTTAAGGTCGGGAAGTTTTCTCGCCTTCCAGTTTTCGTACTCTTTTGCAAGTTCGGGATATTTTTCGGAATAGGCTTTAAATAACGCTTTCCACGCCTTTTCAGCCTTTTTACCTTTATTTCCGAATTTTCTGCAATGTTTAAACACTTCTTCGGGGACTTCGAACGGTTCGTAGTTCCAGCCGAGATTTTGTTTTAATGCCGCAAGGTTTTCCGCACCGAGCGGTGCGCCGTGGCAACTTGCGCTGCCGACAAGCGGCGAACCGAAACCGATTTTAGAATTAACGATAATAAGCGACGGTTTTTCCGTTTCAGCCTTGGCTTTCTTGATAGCGCGGGCAAGCGCTTTAAGGTCGTTTGCGTCGCTTACCTTTATTACCTGCCAGCCAAGCGCTTCGTGGCGGCGGGCAACGTCTTCGGTAAAGGTTATGTTCGTATTGCCTTCAATCGTTATATCGTTTTTATCGTAGATAAGTATAAGTTTGCCGAGTTTAAGAGAACCCGCAAGGGACGCCGCTTCGTTTTCGATGCCTTCCTGCATACAGCCGTCGCCGCAAAGGCAGTAAGTGTAATGGTCGACGATATTAAATCCGTCTTTATTGAATTTGTTTGCGAGATAGTTTTCCGCAATCGCCATACCTACGGCGTTAGCAACGCCCTGACCAAGCGGACCGGTACTTGTTTCAACGCCGGGGCAAACGCCGTACTCGGGGTGTCCCGCAGTACGAGCGCCGAGTTGTCTGAAATTCATAATGTCGTCTTTGGTAAGCCCGAAACCGAAAAGATAGTAAAGCGAGTAGTCAAGCATAGACGCGTGTCCTGCGGAGAGTACGAATCTGTCTCTGTTATCGAACTTTGTGTCCTTCGGATTGAATACCATGTTGGTAAAAATCGAGTAGCCGATAGGCGCAGCGCCGAGCGGCATACCGGGGTGACCGGATTTTGCCTTGTCGATTGCTTCGGCGGAAAGCACTCTTATCGCGTTTACAGTAAGTTGTTTAACGTCTTCCATAAAAATCTCCTTAAATTCGCGCGGGTAACCCGCGCTTACGTAACAAGCACATTATAACATTATTGCGGGCAATTTTTCAAGCCTTTTTTAAGGCTTTTTAAGTAAAATAATATAAAATAATATAAATAACTTGACAGGTTCTATCCGCGCGTGGTAAAAATGTATAGTGAGAAACTTTAATAAACGGAGCAAACAATGGAACAGAAAAATCAAGCGGTAAATTCAAAAGACAAGCAATTCGTTAAAGATATAGCGGATATCGAAGAAAATTTCGCACAATGGTACACGGACGTGGTTACGAAAACCGAACTCGTGGACTATGGGCCTGTTAAGGGCACGATGGTTATACGCCCTTACGGCTACGCCATCTGGGAAAATATTCAGCGCGAAATGGATGCAAGGTTTAAGGCGACGGGCGTGAAAAACGCATATTTCCCGTTGCTTATTCCTATGAGTTATTTTACTAAGGAAGCCGAACACGTCGAAGGCTTTGCACCCGAAGTCGCGGTGGTAACGCACGCGGGCGGGGCTAAACTCGACGAACCGCTTGCAATCCGCCCGACGAGTGAAACCGTCATCGGCACAATGTACTCTAAATGGATACAGTCTTATAGAGATTTGCCCGTACTTATGAATCAATGGTGCAACGTTATGCGCTGGGAAAAGACGACGCGTCCTTTCTTACGCACGAGCGAGTTTTTGTGGCAGGAAGGGCATACCGTTCACGCAAGCGAAGAAGAGGCGATGGAAGAGACGATGAATAAACTTGCGCTTTACAAAGAGTTTGCGGAAAACGTTCTCGCAATCCCCGTTCTCTGCGGCAGAAAGACCGAAAAAGAAAAATTCGCGGGGGCTGTCGCGACTTTCGGTATGGAAGCGATGATGCTTGACGGAAAGAGTTTGCAGGCGGGCACTTCGCATTATTTCGGTCAGAATTTTTCCAAGGCGTTCGATATAAAATATCTCGATAAAGACGGAACGTTAAAATATGGCTATACGACGAGTTGGGGAACTTCAACCCGTATGATAGGCGCAGTAATAATGGCGCACGGCGACAAACGCGGGTTGGTACTTCCGCCGCTCGTAGCGCCGATTCAGGCGATAATTATTCCCGTTGCGGCGCATAAAGGCGGCGTTATCGAAAAGTGCGGGGAAGTGGAAACGCTCCTTAAAAAAGCGGGAGTTCGCGCGGAGACCGACGTTCGCGATATGAGTCCCGGCTGGAAGTTCAACGAGTGGGAGATGAAAGGCGTTCCTATAAGAATAGAGATAGGCCCGCGCGACATAGAAAACGGCGTTGCCGTCGTAATGCGCAGAGATACGCTTGAAAAAACCACAATCGCGCTTGGAGATATAGAAAAGACCGTTCCGGAACTTTTAAAAACTATCCAGAAAGATATGTTAGAGAGTTCGCGCGCAAAAAGAGACGCGAAAATCGTCGAAGCGGATAGCCTTGACGGTATAATAGCGGGCGTAGAAGGGAAGAATTTCGTTAAAGCGGGCTGGTGCGGCTGTCGTGAGTGCGAAGATAAGGTTAAAGAAGTCGGGCAAGCCACCGCGCGCGTTATGTGCGACGATGAGGGCGTTCCCGAAAAATGCGCTATCTGCGGAAAACCCGCAAAACATAAAGTCATATTCGCGCGCGCTTATTAAAGCGGAATAAGGGGGGTATAATGCTTTATTTAATAATCGAATCGCAAAATGGCGAAGTATATTTAAATCAGACTGTATCAAAAGGCGCGATTATAGCGACGTTGCTGTTTGTCTTGGCGTTTTATCTGACTTTTTACGCGTTGCGTTCGATAGGCATATATAAACTTGCTAAAACCGAAGGCGTAAAAAACGCGTTTATTGCCTTTATACCGTGTATTTGGATGTTTACCGCCTGTAAAGTAATAGGTAAGTCGCGGTTTTTCGGGTTTACCATCGAAAAGGCGGCTGTCTGGATTTGCGTGGTGTTTTCTATTGCTACCTTAGTGCCGCTTATCTACGACTTTTTAAACTATTTCCCGTACGTTATGTATTATTTACAGGGCGGCGAAGTATCCATTATCAGCGGAAACGGTATTTATATCGGCACGGGCAACGACTTTATTAACCTGTTCGACACTCAGGGCGTAAGAGTTCTGTTAAGGTTTTTATTGATTTTTAACTATATTTTAAGGCTTGCGGAAATTTTTATAACAGTTTCGATATATATCGCGCTGTTCCGTAAATTCTGGCCGGAACATTATATCCTTGCGGCTGTACTTTCCTTTTTCGGGCTGTTTTCGATAATGGTTTTCGCGATACGTAACAGAAAGGCTGTGGACTTTAACGAATATATCCGAAACCGATTTTACGGCGCGGGCTATACGCCTTACGGCAATTACGGGCGGAACGGTCAGAATACCGACGAGCGCGGAACGCCTTATTATAATAACGATAACGGAGAAAAAGAGCCGTTCGGTGAGTTTAATAACCGCCCTGACGAACCTTTTTCGGAATTTGACAACGATAAGAAAAACGACGATAAATAATGAAAAACGATAATATAGCGGCAATTTCCACCGCGATGGGTGCGGCGGGCGTTGCCGTAATACGAATAAGCGGCGACAGTCCCTTAAAAATTGCCGAAAAAATGTTTAAGCCGACGGCAAAAACGCCCGTTTCGGATTTTGAACCCAACAAAATGTACGCGGGCGAAATTGTGGCTGACGGGTTTTCCGATTTCGGACTTTGCGTCTACTTTAAAGCGCCCAAAAGTTTTACGGGCGAAGATACGGTGGAATTCCACTCCCACGGGGGCGTGGCTATTGCGCAAGGCGTACTTAAAAAGGCGTTGTCGCTTGGCGCGCGACCTACGGATAGGGGCGAATTTACAAAGCGCGCGTTTTTAAACGGCAAACTGTCGCTTGCGTCCGCGGAAGGCTTAATAGATATGATAAACAGCGAGTCGGTTAGCGGCGTTAAGGCTGGGTTTTCTCTCTACCGCGAAAAACTGACCTTAAAAGTCAACGCTATGCAGGAAAAGTTGACCGCCGCACTGTCGCAGATTGACGCCGATATAGATTTTCCCGAAGAAGGCTTAGAAGAAACTTCGCGCGAAGAAGTTAAAAAAATCCTATCGGAAGTGATTGAAAAGACCGACAAACTTATTTCGTCATTTAAAATGGGGGCGAGAGCGGCGCACGGCGTTAAAGTTGCTATTTGCGGCAAACCGAACGTGGGTAAAAGTTCTATACTTAACGCGCTGCTTGATTATGATAAAGCAATCGTTTCGGATATTGCGGGTACGACGCGCGACGTCGTCGAAGGTAATATCGATATAAACGGCGTAAGATTTAATCTTTTCGACACGGCGGGCATACGCGACGCCGAAAGCGATATAGAAAGTTTAGGGGTACGCCTTTCGGAAAAGACAGTAAAATCAAGCGATATTGTTCTTTTCGTGCTGTCCGCAAACGGCGTGGATGCTGACGACGAAAAAGTTTACGATTTAATTAAAGATTACCAGCACATAACGGTAATGAATAAGACCGACGCGGGCGAAACAAAGGATAGCCGTGCCGTACTTGAAATTTCCGCTAAAACGGGTAAAGGAGTTGACGAACTTCGGAACTTGCTTTATGAAAAGACAGTGGGCGGGATAGACTTTAACGGCGAATTTTTGTGTGAAGAGCGGCATTTTTACGCGCTTTCCGCCGCGCGTGAAAAACTTTCGGCGGCACTTTTAGCCGCTTCGGATACGCCGCTTGATATTCTTTCCGTGGATATTTTGGCGGGCTGGCAACATTTAGGCGAAATTTCCGGTAAAACCGCGACGGAAGAGATAATAAACGATATTTTTTCACGTTTTTGCGTAGGAAAATAGAAAAATTTTAGGGGGCTTTATATGGTAAACTTAGAACTGTATAAAGTATTTTACACCGTTGCCAAGTGCGGCAGTTTAACGAAGGCGGCGGAAGAACTTTACATTTCTCAACCTGCCGTTTCGCAGGCGATTAAGCAGTTAGAGAGAAGTCTCGGCGGAAAACTTTTTAACCGTACTCATAAGGGTATGGAACTATCCGAGACGGGCGGCAAACAAATTTTTCCCATCGTGGAACAGGCGTTAAAACTCTTTGAAAACGCTGAGTCTAAGTATACCGAACTTAAAGACACGGCGACGGGGGTTGTAAGAATTTGCGCTTCCGACACGGTCGCCACACACTTTTTGCTGCCTTACATAAAAAAATATCACGAAAAATATCCCGACGTGAACCTGATTTTGCAGAACGGGACTTCGAGTGAAACGATAGAACTTCTGAAAAACAAAAAGGGCGATATAGGGTTTGTAAATCTGCCCATCGACGACAGCGAAATAAGTTTAACCAACACCGTTATGCGCCTTCACGACACTTTCGTTGCAAGCGACGCGTACAGCGAACTTATGGGCGAAACGGTCGATTTAAGAAAATTGCAGGACTATCCCCTTTTAATGCTTGAACTTTCCACCGCGACCCGTCAGGCGATAGTGTCTTTTGCACACTCGCAGGGCATACACTTGCACCCGGAAATAGAACTTGCAAGCCTTGAACTTATGACAGAACTCGCCAAAACGGGCATAGGGATAGCGTGTATTCCGAAAGAATTCGTTAAACACGAACTTGATAGCGGCGAGTTAAAAGAGATAAAGACAAATCCCGCGCTTCCGACAAGGGCGATAGGGCTTGCGCTACCGAAAGACGAGAACCTGACCTTTGCTGTGAAAGAATTTTTGAATATGATACTTGCCGAAAAAGATTAAACTATAATAATTTAATGAATTGCCCCGTAAAATATACAAAAAGTATTTTACGGGGGATTTTTTATGAGTATATGGGAAGCGGTAATTCTCGGCGCGGTGCAAGGGCTAACGGAGTTTTTACCCGTTTCTTCAAGCGGGCATCTTATACTTCTCGAACGGTGGCTGAATTTGAACACGGACGGCGGACTGTTTTTCGATATTATGCTGCATCTCGGCACGCTTTTGCCCGTATTTATCGTGTTTTGGAAAAGCATAAAGGGGCTTTTCAGAAAACCATATAAAACGCTTTTATATTTAATAATAGCGTCCGTGCCGGCGGCGATAACGGGCTTTTTGTTTCAGGACGGGATAGAAGTTTTATTTAAAGGTAGCGGTGTCATTTCCGCAATTTTGCTTGCGGGTGCGTTTATACTTACGGCAACGGAACTTGTTTTTGCCGAAAAAATTTCCGCAAAAAATAAAAATGCCTTGCCTTTATCGCTTAAATCGTCTATAATAATGGGTGTGTTTCAGGGCGTCGCCATTATCCCGGGGCTTTCGAGAAGCGGCACGGTGTTAACGGGCGGTGCGCTGGCAAAACTTGATAAAGAAAAGAACGCCGAATTCGCGTTTTTAATGAGTATTCCCGTAATTTTGGGCGCAAGTTTAGTAAGCGGCGTAAAAGTAATAAAAAGCGGCGCGGATATAGATATACTTCCCGTGATATTCGGGGTAATTTCTGCGGCGGTGTGCGGGTATATTGCCGTAAATTTTATGCTTGCCGCAATAAAAAAAGCCAAGTTCAAAGGCTTTGCCGCGTACCTTGTACTGCTTGCGGCGGTTTCGGTTTTAACAAAGGTTTTATTCGGCGTTTAGCCGTTAATTAAACTAAAGGAGAGTTTTATGAAAAAATTTTTTGAAGAATTTAAAAAGTTCATCACCCGCGGAAACGTGATGGATATGGCTGTCGGCGTTATTATCGGCGGTGCGTTTTCGGCGATTGTTACCGCACTTACCAACCACATTTTAATGCCTATCGTCAACTGGTTCTTATTGCTTATAACGGGCGGAAACGGGCTTGACAGTATTTATACCTATCTTAATAAGGTAGAAGTGTTCGACATCGAAAGCGGCAAAATGGTCGTTGATACCGCAAATTCGATATATATCGACTGGGGCGCGTTTGTTACCGCGGTAATCAACTTTTTACTTATCGCTTTCGTGCTGTTTATGATAGTTAAAACCATAAATAAAGTTGCGGAAGCCAACAAAAAAATCAAAGAAGACGTAAAAGAAGGGAAACTCACCAAAGCCGATAAAATAGAACTTAAAAGCCAAGGCGTAGATATAAAGGATAAAGCGGCGGTAAGCGCGTACTTTGCCGAAAAGAAGATTAAAGAACAGGCGGCTTTGGACGCGGCGGCAAAAGAAGCGGAAGAAAAGGCAAAGGCGGAAAGGCTTGCTAATCCTACGGCGGAAGACTTATTAAAGGACATTAAAGAACTGCTTATAAAGCAGGCAAAATAAACCTTTGTCAATTAATGTCGGTTGAAATTCGGGGGCATATTCCTTTTTATCGGGAAAATGCCCTCGTTTTATTGACATTTTGGCAAAATATTAGTAAAATAAAACCATATCAACTGTTTTGTTGGAGCGGATTATGAAAAAATTATTTAAAATAGCGGTCAATTTTATGGCGGTCGCGCTTTTGGCGGTTTGTTCTTTCGGGCTTGCCGCATGCGAAGACATAAAAAAACTCGATATCTCGTTAAGCCTTTATAACTATACGGACAACGTGTTTTATGCGGAAAGCGACGTGAAATTTTCCGTCGACCTTTACCGTCATCTTGCGCCGAAAACCGTTGATAAGGTGTTAGAACACGTAAAGGCGGGATACTACGATAACGCCGTTTTCTATCAGGACGCGTCCGATTCTTCGCTTATTTTTATAGGCGACCTTAAATTTGAAAACGGCGAACTCAAACAAAATCTTATAAACGGACGCCTTCCGTCGGAAATTTACGGAGAATTCGAAGCGAACGGCACGACGGGTTCTAATCTCGTCAGCGAAAAAGG
The DNA here is from genome assembly GCA_017448355.1 of Clostridia bacterium. GTDB lineage: Bacteria > Bacillota > Clostridia > Christensenellales > Borkfalkiaceae > UBA1259. Next base: position 11,939 of record JAFSLQ010000012.1, read on the forward strand.
TTCAATCGGTATCTGGCGCAGTTATTACGAACAGGATAAAAGTTATACCACCAGCAGCGACGCGCGTGACAGCGGCAGGGCGACCTTGTATATGCCGACGTCAACAAAGAGTGCGTACAACGGGTATTTTTGCGTGTTTGCGACTTTTGACACCGCCGACGACGCTAACGCAAAAGCGTTAAGCGCGATAACGAGTATCTTATCTAACAACAGCACTGAATACGTCATATACTATACGGGCGAATACGACGCGGCAAAAGCGGACGAAAATTACGGACTTACTTTTAACGCCGTTAAAGCGGAAGACTTTGACGAAAACACCGAAGTGTTTGAAGCGGAAGGTAAACAACTCGTTTGCTTTAACAAAAAGACGGTTAAAATTCCTAACGAAGCAAGCGGCGAAATTTCGGCGAAAATTAAATCTATTAAAGTTAAATAATTTCTGAACAAGAAAGGACGGCGATTAGCCGTCCTTTTTTATATTCGTGATTTTGCCGTTTTCTACGTCGAAAGTAAAATATTCCACCGAGTATTTCCGTTCGGAAATTCTATAAATCAATCCTATTTCATCGTATTGTCTAAAAACGGGCGGCGGCATAACGCCCAAAAAATCGCCGAAATAACTTTGCAGTTTATCGGCGTTTTCTTTAATGCCGTCCGAAAGGTAAAAAGCATAATCGCCCCCGCACAAAAACTCTTCCGTAAAGGCGTAAGGGATAAGTTTATCGGGCAGTTTTTCACGGTCGAATTTTTCGTTTCGCGAAACTTTTCGCGACGTTTCTTTTATTGTACTTCCGTCAAAAGCGTAATTAATTAAAATCGAGTGTTTTGCTAAATCTTTAAGGTTTTCTTGTATAGTAAAGCCTTGCATATCGGCGTTAAAATCATCGACTTGTTTTGAAAAAATAAGCGCAGGGTCGTGAGTTTTGTATACGTTAAGTATTTTTTTGTCTTTGCAGTTAAAAAGTGCAAAAATTAGCCCCGTGTTTTTCCCGTCGCCGCGGTAAAACTGTACCGCGTTTGGCGAAAAATCAAGCGTTTCCGCAAAAAATCCCGACTGTGTATCGAGTGAAATTTTATAGCCGTTTTCGGTAAACGCCGTGATGGTTGCGTCCTGAAATTTTGCCTGTTCTAAAATTTTGAATTCCGCGCCGTCGTTCTTTTTTGAAAATCTTAAAAAATACCCGCCTTTAAGGTCGGTTACAGTAACGTTTTTCGGCGGCGACGCCAAAAATTCGTCATTTAAGTAAAAATTAAAGTTTTCCCCGCCAAAAAGCGGGCAAATTTCCGTCATAGGGTAAGGCTTATCTAAATTACAGAATTTGACCGAATTATCGACCGTTCCGAATATAACGCCCTGAAATTTGATTACTGCGGGGTATTCGCAAAAAATATAAACATACATCGTTTTATTTATATGTGTTAAAACGCCCGACTATGTCAAAAGCGCACGGGCGTTAAAATAATTGACAAACCTATATCAATGTGATAGAATTAAACCCGTATAGGGACGCCGTAAAAAAGATTAAGCGTTCACAGGATTATTCTATAATGGATTTATTTACTAAGTGTGAAAAATACGATTACGTTAAACAGATGAAAGCCGCGGGTATTTACCCGTATTTTCATAAACTCGAATCCAAGCAAGCCCCCGAAGTGGTTATGGAAGGCAAAGACATCATAATGATAGGTTCTAATAACTACTTGGGTCTTACTTCTCACCCCGAAGTTATGGAAGCGGGCATAAAAGCGATAGAAAAATACGGTTCTGGGTGTTCCGGCAGTAGGTTTTTAAACGGTACGCTGGATATCCACGTCGAACTCGAAAAGGAACTTGCGGAGTTTTTATGTAAAGAAGACGTAGTTACTTTTTCAACCGGGTTTCAGAGCAATTTAGGTATAATTTCCGCAATCGCGGGCAGAACCGACTATATTCTTTGCGATAAGGAAAACCACGCAAGCATTTACGACGGTTGCAGACTGTCGTTTGCGAAAATGCTTCGCTATAACCACTCGGATATGGAAGACTTGGAGCGTCAACTTGGGTCAGTACCCGACACGGCGGGGATACTCATTGTAACCGACGGCGTGTTCAGTATGGGCGGCGATATCTGTAAACTTCCCGAAATCGTAAAACTTGCCAAAAAGTACGGCGCGAGAGTTATGGTAGACGACGCGCACGGTCTCGGCGTTTTAGGCGCGCACGGCAGGGGAACTGCCGAACATTTCGGTTTAGAAAAAGAAGTCGATATTTATATGGGTACTTTTTCTAAATCCCTTGCAAGTTTAGGGGGTTATATGGCGGCAACGCACGAAGTCTGCGAATACGTCCGTCACAATTCGCGCCCGTTTATTTTCTCCGCGTCGATTACCCCCGCAAGTGTTGCAAGCGCAAGGGCGGCACTTAATATACTTAAAAGAGAACCGGAAAGGGTTAAACGCCTTGCAGACATCAGCGCGTATATGCGCAATAAATTAGTGGATTTGGGCGTTGCCCTTCGTGACAGCGGCGACAATACCCCGATAATTCCTATCTATACATATTTTAACCGCAGAACGTTTATCGCTTGCAAAATGCTTTTTGAACGCGGCGTGTACGTTAACTCCACCATTTCGCCCGCAGTTCCCGTCGGCAGCAGTTTAATCCGTACGAGTTATATGGCAACTCATACAGAAGAACAAATGGATAGGGCGGCAAAAGAAATAAAAGAAGTTTTAGACCTTGTAAAAGATATAGACGACTAATCTTAAAACACCTTGACGGCGGCGCTGATTTTAGCGCCGCCAAATTTTATGCAAAAAATTTTTAAATGTGTATTTTTTGCTTGACGACAGGCTAAAATAGTAATATACTTTAATTGCAACCAAAATGGTTGCAATTAGGAATTGTTAAGGGAATAAAGGTGAAATGAAACTTTCGTCTAAAACGCATTACGGGCTTATGGCGTGCCATATTCTGGCACGCGGTTATCCCGACAATGCGGTTTCGGCAAGTACCTTGGAAAGCCTTATATCCGTTTCGGGCAAATATCTCGAAAAAATAATGCGTATGCTGTCCGCGCGCGGAATTGTGGCGGCAAGTCGCGGCGTAAGCGGCGGGTATTATCTTGCAAAACCGCCCGAAGAGATTAAAATCGGTGAAATAGTTCGCGCTTTGGAAGACGATATGGAAATAATAGAGTGCGTTACTAAAAAAGGCGAGTGCAAATGCTGTCCGTCGCAGGCTGTATGGAAACGCCTTTACGACGGCATAAACGAAGTTTTAGATTCTATGACATTAAAACAAATGCTTGACGGAGAGATTAAAGGAGAGTTAAATGCGTAATATATACTTTGACCACGCGGCGACAACGCCGCTTTGCGAAGAGGCGTTTAATAAAATGAAGCCGTATTTTACGGAAATTTTCGGCAACCCCAACAGCCAGCACGCTTTCGGGCGGGAAGCGGTGAAAGCCGTCGACGAAGCGCGCGATACAATCGCTAAAATCATAAACTGCAAGCCGAACGAATTGTATTTTACTTCGGGCGGTACGGAAAGCGATAACTGGGCGCTTCGCGGCACGGCGCACGCGCTTAGCGCAAAGGGTAAGCATCTTATTATCAGCCCCATTGAACACGCGGCGATGCTTTCTACCGCAAAAGCACTCGAAAAAGAAGGCTTTACCGTCGACTTTATGAAGGTGGATAGCGAAGGGTTCGTCGACTTGGAACATTTAAAATCAATAATCCGAGAAGATACCACGTTTATCGGCTGTATGATGGCGAACAACGAGGTCGGCACGATAGAGCCGATAAAGGAAATAGCGAAAATCGCGCACTCTCGCGGCGCAATCTGTTTTACGGACGCGGTGCAAGCGGCGGGCGTTCTTAAAATCGACGTTAAAGATTTAGGCGTTGATTTAATGAGTATGAGTTCGCATAAAATCTACGGTCCGAAAGGCATGGGCGCGCTGTATATAAGAAACGGACTTTTAATCGACAGTATTATAACGGGCGGGCATCAGGAACGTATGAAGCGCGGCGGCACGACCAACGTCGCGGGGGTTGTCGGCTTTGCCGAAGCCTTTAAGATTGCCGACCGCGACAGAGAAAAGAATTTTGACTACGTAAGTTCACTCCGCGACAGATTTATCGACAGGGTTCTTGCCGAAGTTCCGTTCGTGAAACTGAACGGACCGAGAAAGGAAAATCGCCTTCCCGCGAACGCCGACTTTTCGTTTAAGTTTATAGAAGGCGAGTCGATTTTGTTTTCACTCGATTTAGCGGGTATTGCCGTATCGTCGGGGTCGGCGTGTTCGTCGGGGTCGTTAGAGCCGTCGCACGTACTCTTAGCACTGGGACTTCCCGAAGGCTTGGCGCACGGTTCAATCAGGTTTTCGTTCGGCAAACATAACACGGTAGAAGAAGTTGATTATGCGGTAGACGTATTAAAACAGGCGGTAGAAAGATTACGTAAAATGTCGCCCTTATTCAAAGCGGAAGGAGAAATTAAAAATGTATAACGAAAAAGTTTTAGAAGTATTCAAAAACCCCAAAAACGTGGGCGAAATAGAAAATCCCGACGGCATAGGTACTGTCGGCAACGAGACTTGCGGCGATATTATGCAAATATCGCTTAGAATAGTCGACGACGTGATAGTCGACGCAAAATTTAAAACCTTCGGGTGCGCTGCGGCAATCGCGACGAGTTCTACCGCAACCGAAATGGTAAAGGGTATGACGGTCGACGAAGCGTTAAAGGTAACGAATAAAATCGTTATAGAAAAACTCGGTGGACTTCCCGCGCAAAAAATTCATTGTTCGGTGCTTGCCGAAGAAGCGATAAAAAAGGCAATCGAAGACTACCGCGCAAAACAACAAGCAAAATAATTATTAACCCGTTTGCATAAGCAAACGGGTTAAGTTAAAAGTTCGTCGATATTTTCATTAAATATTTCACTTATTTTTGCGAGCGTGTTAAAGTCAGGTTCGCAAATTTTCTTTTCCCACGCACTTACCGTGCGCTGATCTACCGTAAGCAGTTTGGCAAGTTCCTTTTGCGTTAACCCGCGCGTAATCCGCAAGTTTTTTAAATTTTCTGCGAATTTTATTTCTTTCATACTATAAATTTACCAAATATGTTGGTACGATCGCTTGACTTACCAAAAAATTTGGTATAAAATTATTAATAATTAATTTGTGGAATAAGGAGAAAATTATGTCTACGCCTAATTATGTTGCAAGCAAGACCGCATGGAACGCGGTAACGCCTTTAAGAATATTGTTTTTTTGGCTTATAATTCCGCTTATCGTTTTAATTGTGGATATTATCCGTTACAAAAAAGATAAGATAGAGTTTTACGACAGATATGTTATAGAAAAAAGCGGTCTATTAAGTAAAAGAGAAAAGAAAAGCACGTTTGCGGGGATATATTCCGTATCCGTTGAACAAAGCGTTTGGGGCAGAATTTTTAAGTACGGGGACGTAAAGGTAGACGTTGTTGGGCGTTGGGATATAGATACATATGGGATTTCTCACCCTAACGAACTTAAAAAATATCTTGAAACTAAGATAGTAGAACCTGATAATTTACAGGCGGTTGTCGCTAACTAGCATAATCCGACAAAAATCGCGCATAATAAACCTATAAAGGGGGAGTTATGAACGATAAATTTTTATTCGGCGTGGTACTCGGTATGCTTGGCGGCGCGGTGCTTGTAACTAATTCCGTTAAAGCGCGCCAGATGGTAAAATCAGGACAACAACAGGTCGTCGAAAAGGCGGAATCGCTTACTAAGAAATCAAACAAGAAAAACAGTAAATAAAAACGTAAAAAGACGGAAAAGAGTTTTTCCGTCTTTTTACTATTTAAAACCTTGCTTAAATAACCCGTTTATGTTAAAATACTCTACGTGGAAAGATTTTTGTGTCTCGATATCGGCGATAAAAGAATAGGCGTCGCCGTTTCCGACCCGTTTAACAGTTATGCTTTGCCCGTTAATACGTATACGCGTAAAAATCTTAAAACCGATTTACAGTATATGTGCGCTTTGGCAAAGGAAAAGGCGGCGACGGCGTTCGTGTGTGGACTGCCCGTGAATTTTGACGGCACGGCGTCCGTTCAGACCGAAAAAGCGCAGTTTTTTATCGAAAAGTTAAAAGACGCGACGGGATTAAAAGTTTATGCGGTTGACGAGCGGTGTTCTACTTGCGCGGCGACCGAAACACTTATTTCGCAAGGCAAAAATCGCGAAGAGAGAAAGGCGGTCGTCGACAGCCTTGCCGCGGCGGAGATATTACAAGGATTTTTAAACGAAAAAAACCAAAAAGGAGTTAATAATATGGATAAAGAAAACAAAAAGCATCATTGTGATTGCAGCTGTGAACACGACCACGACGAACATTGTGAAGACGCGCATTGCGATTGCGGATGCGAAGACGAAGAAATAGTGGAACTTACTGCCGACGACGGAAGAAAACTTAAATTTTACTTTGTCGGCACGATAGAGTATAAGGGCAAAAATTACTCTGCGTTTGAACCTGCGGAAAGTATCGACGGCATAGATGACGACGACCTTATAATTTTTGAACTTTCGGGCGACGACGAAGAGACTGCGGAACTACTTCCCATAGAAGACGAAGGCTTACTTAACGAAGTGTTTGAAGAGTTTTGTAGGGTACTTGAAGAAGACGAACTTGCAGAAGAAGCGGAAAGTTTAGAACCCGACGGAGAATAAACCGTATCAAAAAAATTTAACGCCACCGAGTTTCGGTGGCGTTAAATTTTTTAAATCGATTTAATCAATTCTTATTTGCATTCGTCGGCTTTGCCTGCGCAGCCCAAAACGTCTACGAGTTTATGACGAACGATTTCCTTGATGTTTGCTCTCGCGGGTTTCAAGTATTCGCGCGGGTCGAACTTGTCGGGATGTTCGTTGAAGAACTTACGGATTGTACCCGTCATTGCAAGTCTTAAATCGGAGTCGATATTGATTTTGCAGACAGCAAGACGCGCCGCTTCTCTGAGTTGTTCTTCGGGAACGCCGATAGCGTTCGGCATTTTGCCGCCGTTTTCGTTGACCATCTTAACGTATTCCTGCGGAACGGAAGAAGAACCGTGCAATACTATCGGGAAGTTAGGAAGTCTCTTGCTTACTTCTTTTAATATATCGAAACGGAGTGCGGGGGGTACTAAAATACCCTTTTCGTTTACCGTGCATTGTTCGGGCTTAAATTTATATGCGCCGTGCGAAGTACCGATTGCGATTGCAAGCGAATCAACGCCCGTGCCTTTAACAAATTTTTCAACGTCTTCGGGGCGGGTGTAAGAACCTACCGCGTGGCTGACTTCGTCTTCGATACCGGCAAGAGTTCCGAGTTCGCCTTCAACGGTAACGCCGTATTTATGCGCGTATTCGACAACTTTTGCGGTTTCAGCGATATTTTCTTCTAACGGGTGAGAAGAATAGTCAATCATAACCGACGTAAATCCGCCGTCGATGCAGGATTTGCAGGTTTCAAAATCAGGACCGTGGTCAAGGTGTAAAACAATCGGAATTTCGGGGCATTCTATAACCGCCGCTTCTACGAGTTTTACAAGGTAAGTGTGATTAGCGTACGCACGTGCGCCTTTACTTACCTGCAAAATAACGGGAGCGTTTTCTTCTTTACACGCTTCGGTGATGCCCTGTACGATTTCCATGTTGTTTACGTTGAACGCGCCGATTGCGTAGCCGTTCTTGTAAGCCTGTTCAAACATTTTCTTAGAGTTTACTAATGCCATTTTTTTCTTCTCCTGAAAATTTTTTATTGATTTTTATTGCGGTTTTTACTATTTTGTCAAAAACCATAATAATAATATCAAATAATTTCTAAATTTGCAAATATTTTAGCGTTTATACCCAAAATACTTTGCAAAACTTTTTTTAAAGTTGTATCATTATATTAAAAATACGAAAAATATCGGTAGGGAACTCTATGCAAGACGAAAGAATTATTAAACTTGCGAAAAATCTTATTAATTTTTCCTGTAAACTCAAAAAGGGCGAAAAGGTGCTTATCGAAGCCAAGGGCATCGACTATATGCTTATTAACGCCCTTATTAAAGAAGCCTACGCGGTGGGGGCGTATCCTTTCGTAGAGATTTTCGATAACCGCGTTTCGCGGGAACTCTTACTTGGCGAAACCGAAGAATACGCGCGCTTAAAAGCAAAATACGACGCCTTCCGTATGTCGGAAATGGACGCGTATATCGGAATTCGCGGCGGCGAAAACAGCAACGAAAACTCCGACGTGCCGAGTGAAAATTTACAGATAGAAAGCGAGTTTTATTCGCACCCCGTTCACCACGAAATACGCGTTAAAAAGACCAAGTGGGTGATACTTCGCTATCCTAATCAGGGCATGGCGGCGCAGGCGGGTATGAGTACCGACGCGTTCGAAGACTTTTATTTTAACGTGTGCAATCTCGACTATTCCAAGATGGACAGGGCGATGGATGCGTTAAAGGCAAGGCTTGACAAGGCGGACAAAGTGCGTATCGTTGCGCCGAATACCGATATTTCCTTTTCGATAAAGGGTATCGGCAGCAAAAAGTGTTCGGGCGACCATAATATTCCCGACGGCGAAATTTATACCGCACCCGTAAAAGACAGCGTGAACGGCGTAATTACCTACAACGCGCCGTCTGTGCAGAACGGGTTCAAGTATGAAAACGTTTCGCTTACATTTAAAGACGGCAAGATTATAAGCGCGACGGGCAACGCGCCCGACAAAATAAACGCTATCTTCGACACCGACGAAGGCGCAAGATACGTGGGCGAGTTCGCGTTCGGAATAAATCCGTACGTCGTTAAGCCTATGGGCGATATTCTTTTCGACGAAAAGATTTCGGGTTCAATACACTTTACGCCCGGCGCGTGCTATGACGACTGCTATAACGGAAACGTTTCGGCAGTCCACTGGGATTTGGTGCTTATTCAGACGGAAGAGTACGGCGGCGGGGAAATTTATCTCGACGGCGAACTTATCCGAAAAAACGGAAGATTTTTGCCCGAAGACTTGCAATGTTTAAATCCCGAAAATTTAAAATAACGGCGTTAAAACGTTTGACTAAAACAGACGAACTAACTATAATGTATTAAGGAAAATAAAAAAATATTTTATTTCAATATAAAAAGGAGAACTAAAATGTCCAAAATCACAAAAGTAGCAATCAACGGATTCGGCCGTATCGGTCGTTTGGCTTTCAGACAGATGTTCGGCGCGGAAGGCTATGAAGTCGTTGCAATCAACGATTTAACCAGCCCCAAAATGCTCGCTCATCTTTTGAAATACGACACGATGCAAGGCAACTATGCGAGAAACCACAGCGTTGACTTCAAAGACGCTGTTTTAGCGGAAGACGGAAAGACCGTTGTAACGCCCGGTTCTATCATCGTAGACGGCAAAGAAATCACCATCTACGCTAAAGCGAACGCGGCGGAACTTCCCTGGGGCGAACTCGATATCGACGTTGTATTAGAATGCACGGGTTTCTATACTTCCAAGGCAAAGGCGCAAGCGCACATCGACGCGGGCGCGAAGAACGTCGTTATTTCCGCACCTGCGGGCAACGACCTTCCCACCATCGTTTACAACGTAAACCACAAGACCTTAACGAAGGACGACCACATTATTTCGGCTGCTTCCTGCACGACCAACTGTCTTGCTCCTATGGCGAAAGCGCTTAACGACTACGCTCCCATCGTTTCGGGCATCATGACCACCGTTCACGCTTATACCGGCGACCAGATGATTCTCGACGGACCGCAGAGAAAGGGCGACCTCCGTCGTTCGAGAGCGGGCGCTATGAACATCGTTCCGAACAGCACGGGTGCGGCAAAAGCAATCGGTCTCGTTATTCCCGAACTCAACGGCAAACTCATCGGCGCTGCTCAACGTGTTCCTACCGCTACCGGTTCTACGACCATCCTTATCGCAGTAGTTAAGGGCAAGGACGTTACGAAGGAAGGCATCAACGCGGCTATGAAGGCGCAGGCTACCGAATCCTTCGGTTACAACACCGACGAAATCGTTTCTTCCGACGTTATCGGTATGAAATACGGTTCGCTTTTCGACGCTACCCAGACTATGGTAAGCAAAATCGACGACGATACCTATCAGGTTCAGGTAGTTTCCTGGTATGATAACGAAAATTCTTATACCAGCCAGATGGTAAGAACCATCAAATATTTCTCTGAAATCAAATAAGATTAAAAGAAATAAATAAAACTCCCGCCTTTGGAAATCCAAAGGCGGGAGTTTTTGTCGCGTTTATTTGGTAGATTTTACTCTTCGCTTATCGCCGCAACGGGACAACTTACGATTGCTTCTTGCACTTCGTCGTAAGTATCAACCGTCGTGTTTGCGATAACGATTGCTTTTTCGTCGTCCATGCTAAAAACCTGCGGGCAGATGGACGCGCATAATCCGCAACCGATGCAAAGTTCCAAATGTACTTTTGCTCGCATAATCGTTCACCCCCGTAATTTATTTAGTTAATGATAGCATATTAAGTGGAATTTGTCAGATAAATCACTTAATTTTGCGGGATTAATGGACAAAATCAACGAAAATGGACAAAAGTATTGCAAAACGGTTAAAAGTATGGTATCATTTTTTTATTACTTATTTTAAGGCTTTTTTTATGGATTTAACAGAAATTACCGGAAAGTATATTTTAAGCGAAGGTTTGCCTTATTGTCAGCCGGTTACCAGAGGACATATCAACGACACGATGATTTTAAAGTATGCCGATAACGACAAGTTTATTTTGCAACGAATAAACGATAAGGTTTTTAACGCGGAACAACTTATGCATAACATTATGCTTGTTACCGAATTTATAAGGCACAAAGCGGAAGAACGCGGCGGCAATCCGGATAAAGAGTGCTTGACCATCGTAAAAACCAAGGATGGAAAACCTTTTGTACATACTTCGGACGGCTATTTCAGGATTTACCGTTACATAGAAGGCGTTTCTTATCAGGCAGTTGAAAAGGAAGAAGATTTTTATAAATGCGCACAGGCTTTCGGAAGTTTTGCGAACTCTCTTGCGGAGTTCGACGCTACTCAACTTTTTGAAGTAATTCCGAAGTTCCACGATACCGAAAAACGTTTTCGCGATTTTTTAAGTTCGCTTGAAAAGGACGTGTGCGGCAGAGCAAAAGACGTGCAAAAAGAAATAAATTTCGTGCTTGAAAGAAAGGATTACTGCAACAGAATTACTTCGCTTTTACATGACGGAACTATACCCGTCAGATGCACTCATAACGATACGAAACTCAACAACGTAATTTTTGACGAAATTACGGGCGAGAGTTTGGCGGTTGTCGATTTGGATACGGTTATGCCGGGAAGTATTTGTTATGATTTCGGAGACGCGATAAGATTCGGGTGCAATACTGCAAAAGAAGACGAAATAGACCTAAGTGTAGTTCATTTTGATATCAATTTGTTCCGTGCGTTCGTAAAAGGATATCTTTCTTCGATAGGAAACGGCATTACCGACATTGAACGTAAAAATCTTGCGTTCAGCGCTATTTTGATGACTTACGAGTGCGGTATGCGCTTTTTGACAGACCACCTAAACGGGGACAAGTATTTCAGGATTACGCGGGAAAATCACAATCTCGATAGGGCGAGAACACAGTTTAAATTGATAGAAGAAATGGAAAAAATTTTGCCCGAAATGGAAAAAATAGTAGAAGACAACAAATAAAAATCTAAGCGCCCGCCGCAAGTATTTGCGGCGGGCTTGTTATTTTCAAAAGGTTTTACGCGTCTAAATCCATAACTATATTAAAGTTATATTTGGGGAATACCGTCGATAGTTCGTTTTTAATGCTTTCGATTTCCGCCCTCATATCTGGCGTTGCAAAGTCCAAAATTATATCGACGTTGACCGTCATGGTATCTTGATTAAGATGAAAACCGTGTACTTGCAAAACGCTGTCGTGCGTGGCGATAAGACTTATAACGCGCGATTTCAGCGACTTTATTTCGTCGTTTTTGGTATTGAAAGAATAAATTCCGATGCCCGTCATAATAACTTTATGCCGTTCGTACACTTTTGCGGCGATACGGCGTTCCATATCGTCAATTTCATCGGCGGTCATATAGTCGGGAATTTCTACGTGAATAGACGCGACGAGTTTTTCAGGTCCGTAACTGTGAATTATAAGGTCATACGCGCCGTGAACGCACTCTTCTTCGCAAACGGTACGCTTGATAGCGTCGACGAGTTCCCTGTCGGCACGATGCCCGACTATATCGTCAAGAGTTTCTATCAGCATAGATATTCCCGCTTTTATAATAAACAGCGAGATGAGTGCGCCGACGTACGCTTCTAAACTCGTGCCGGTAAGCACGAAAACAATGGCGGACGCAAGTACCGAAGCCGAAAGAACCGCGTCGAACAGCGCGTCTACGCCCGACGCGGTAAGCGCCGAAGAATTGACCTTTTTACCGACCGTTCTAAAATAGAGTCCGAGTGCGATTTTAACAAGAACCGCAACGCCTATTATTACGAGCGATACGGTAGAATAATCGGGCGTTTCGGGAGTTATTATTTTTTTGACCGATTCGACGGCAGCGGTAATGCCCGCATAGATGACGAGCGCCGCCACTATCATAGCGCTTAAATATTCTACTCTGCCGTGTCCTAAGGGGTGTTTTTTGTCCGGTTTTCTGCCCGCCAAAAAATTGCCTATCATTGTGATAAGCGAAGAAAGTGCGTCGCTTAAATTGTTTAATGCGTCCAAAATTACGGCGATAGAATTTGATATAATACCTACCGCCGCTTTAAATCCGACCAGTAAAAGGTTTGTGAAAATACCGATAATGCTTGTTTTCGCGATGGTTTTATCGCGTGAAGTGCTTTGTTCTTTTGACATAAGTTACCTTAAATAATATTTTATTTTTATGTATTTTAGCACTTTATCCCTTTAAAAGCAACTAAAAAACGGTTGCGTATTGACAACGCGTTGGAGTTAATGTACAATAAAATAAAAAGGAGAGAGATTATGGTAATAACGATAGGTAGAGAATTCGGCAGCGGCGGAAGAGAACTCGGAAGACTTCTTGCCGAGACTTTGGGAATAGAATACTACGATAAAGAGATAATCGCGGAAATAGCAAAGAACACCGAACTTTCGGAACAGTACGTAAAGCAGGTTGTCGAAAAGAACCCGCACGAACTTTTTCCGATAACGGTCGCGCATACGTTTTCATATATAGACACGCAGGAAATTCAGCAAAAGCAGATGATTTTTATGGAACAGGAAAAGGTCATAAAAAAGATGGCGGAAACTTCCGATTGCGTGATTGTGGGGCGGTGCGCCGACTATATATTGCAGGATTTCAAGCCGTTCAGAATTTTCGTGTACGCGGATATGGACAGTAAAGTGGAAAGATGCTTAGCGCGCAGTGAAAATCCCGACGAATTGCCGCGTAAAAAACTTATTAAACAAATAAAATCGATTGATAAAAACAGGGCGAGATACTATAATTACTATACGGGCAAGACGTGGGGAGATATGCTTAATTACGACATTTGCATAAACACTACGAACGTCAATATTTCGGACTTAGTCCCGCACATTGCAAAAATGGTCAAAGGATAAAAAAGTAAATATTTTAATATAAATTTGCAAAATAATTGACACGGGTTTTTATAAGTGATATATTAAGTGTAACAAGGCTTTAACGTAACGTTAAAGCCTTTTCTTTTCGGAGGAAAAAACAATGAAAAGTCAGGAAGAATCTAAGCCGAAACCGTTGGACAGAGACCAAATTATTCCCGATTACGAGTGCCTTTTTCAGGAAGAAACGGACAAAAAAGGCAAACCGAAATCAAAGTTTTTTACCAAACTTGTAAAACTGAATTTAAAACAGATAATATATTCCACTCTTGTTTATATTTTGCAAGCCGCACCGACCTTTATTATGCCGCTTATTACCGCGCATATAATAGATTTGACAACCGTCGCGGTAAATTCGGGCGAGATAACGGCGGATTTTTGGACAAAACTTGCAATTAACGCTGCTATTTTAGCATTTTTTATACTTCAAAATATTCCCACGACTATGTGGCGGTGGCGAATTGTCAGCAAAATGCTAAGAAGAACCAGCGCGGGTATTAAATGCGCCGTTATAAGAAAACTCCAAAGTCTTTCTATAACTTACCATAAGGATTTAGAATCGGGTAAAATCCAGTCCAAATTTTTAAAAGATACCGACTCTATCGATTCGCTTTTTAATATGTTGATGTTCAGCATTATTCCGAACGTTATAGGGGTTGTAGTGGCAACCGGAATATCGGTTTATAAAAACGGACTTGTTTCGCTGTTTTTCCTGTTCGTGATACCGGTTAACGTGGGGCTTTCGTTTTTATTCCGTAAAACCATTAGGAACAGATATCGCGATTATAGGCTTAAAACCGAAAAAATGAGTACACGACTTTCTACGATGGTAGAAATGGTTGCCGTCACCAAAGCGCACGGACTGGAAGAGACGGAGTTTTCCGCCGTGTCAGACGCTATTAAAGGACTGGAAGGAAGCGGACTCGAAATGGACAAAACAAACGCAAAATTCGGCGCGAGCGCGTGGGTAGTCAGCGTTATGCTTTCCGCCGTTTGTCTAATCTTTTGCGCAATTCTCGCGGTAAACGGTAATATATCTATCGGCGAAGTGGTGCTTTATCAATCGTTGTTTACTACGATAAGCGGGTACGTGTCGGCACTCGTAAATATCGTGCCTCAACTCGGTAGCGGATTTGAAGCGCTTCGTTCGGTATCGGAAATAATGAACGTAAAGGACGTGGAAGTTTCAATCGCGAAAAAGGACGCCGTCAAAATTAAAGGCGACGTGGAATTTGAACACGTTTCGTATAAATATCCCAACACAAATCAATTCGTGATTAAAGACCTTAATTTCAGCGTAAAAAAAGGCGAGTGCATAGCGGTTGTCGGTGCGTCAGGTTCTGGGAAATCCACGATAATGAATTTAATTATAGGGTTATTAAGACCTGTCGACGGGCAAATACTAATCGACGGCAAACCGCTTGACGAGTATAACCTGTCGGAATATCGGCATAATATATCGGTTGTTCCGCAAAACAGCATACTTTTTTCGGGGACTATACGTGAAAATATAACTTACGGATTAGAAAAATATTCCGAAGAAGAGTTAAGCGCAGTAGTCGAAAAGGCAAATCTTAACGAGTTTATTAAAGATTTACCGAACGGTATAGACACGGTTATCGGCGAGCACGGCGATAAACTTTCGGGCGGACAGAAACAGCGCATAACAATAGCGAGAGCGCTTATCAGAAATCCGTCGATACTTATTTTAGACGAAGCGACCAGCGCGCTGGATAATATATCAGAGTATCACGTTCAGCAAGCGATATCATCGTCAATACGCGGCAGGACTACTTTTATTGTGGCGCATAGGCTTTCTACGATACGCGACGCCGACAGGATATTAGTTATGGAAAACGGCAGATGTGTTGAAAACGGTACGTTTGACGAACTTATTGCTAAAAAAGGTAAATTTTACGAACTGAAAACATTAAACGACATAAATTTAAAGGCTGCGGAAAACGCGCTTGCATAAAACGATTAAAACACCGCGTTTTGTGATATTTTTAATATTTGATAGTATAAAAAATCCATTACGGGGAAAAATTCCGTCATAAACAACAGGTTGCGACGAACTGTTATGCTTACATATAATATATAAAGCATATTCGGTTTACGCAAAAGGACTTTATGATTAAACGCGGAGAAATGTATTACGCAGATTTAAGCCCCGTAGTCGGTAGCGAACAGGGCGGTGTGCGTCCCATACTTATAGTTCAGAACGATACGGGCAATAAATACAGCCCGACGATAATCGCCGCCGCCATCACCAGCAAGATGACGAAGGCGAAACTTCCCACGCATATAGAGTTAAACGCGGGCGATTACGGGCTGGTTAAAAATTCGGTGATACTTTTAGAACAGATACGAACTCTCGATAAAAGGCGTCTTAAAGAGCGCATAGGTGAACTTTCGCCCTTAACTATGCAGAAAGTCAATTCCGCGCTTTTGATTAGCCTAGGGTTCAACGACAACTCCGCGAAAAACGCTTAATTTTAACGGAATTAATTTTTTCGAGTGTAAATTTTATTGAAAAAACTCTTTCTTTTAAAGAGTTTTTTCTACTTTTTATTTAAATTTTGAAAAATTATTATTTTTGCGTTGCTTTTTTATTTTTTTTTATGTATAATAACTTTGTATCGTTATCGTATAAAACGAATATATTGATAAGCAGGAGTTTTTACGGATGGACAACGAAGAAAAATTTACTCCACAAAACGGCGCGAACGGGAAGGAAATATCCTTCGCGAATATTTTTTATATTTTACGCGCCCACTTGATTCTGATAATTTTTATTACCGCACTTTTCGGGGCGGGCGGTTTTGCCTACTCGAAAGTAAGAAAATCGGTATATACAGCGAGCGTACCCGTTCTATTCAAAACGGAAATGTTTAACGAGAAAGGCGGGGACGGAAATTCCGTTAACCAGGTGTCGAGTACGAACTACCTTTTCGCTTATCTTGATACGGCGGTAGGCGTTTGTAAAAGCGGCGAAGTTTTAGACAGGGCTAACGTATATTATCATTTTTATCTTAGTTCCAAAAAGGACATAGACGTCTTTATCGGTGATTTGAAAACCGCTTATTCGGAAGACGTGCGAGCGGCGCGCGCGGAGATTCCCGATTACGAAGTAACCGACGCGCTTAAAACGGAGTGGAGAGATAAATTTTACACTTCGAGTAAAGTCGGTACGAATTATACGTCAAGTAAAAACAGCGCGGATACCGTAGTTTACTTTAATCTTTGGGTAAAGGACTTAAATGGCGATGTCGCGCGGGAGATGGCGCGTATTTACGCGGTCGCCGCGGACGTATCCCTTAATCAGATACTTGATTTAGGACAAGGCACGGCAGGGCTTATCGAACTTGCCGATAAAGTTTCTGACGTATCGTTTAGTTCGGATATGTCTCCGAGAAACATAATAATAATTGCGGCTGTTCTTGGGTTTGTAGTTTCGCTTATTATGGTATACTTACTGTACCTTGCGGACAACACGGTTAAAGGCAAAGAACAACTTGAACAACTTACGGGTGCGAACGTTATCGCTTACCTTGAAGACATTGCGGAGGTGAAATAATGGGAAACGAAGTAATGACGCATCACTATCCCGCAATAGAAATACAGGAAACTCAAAACATGGGTTCGTTCTCGTTATTTTTCGGGTTTATACGTAGATTTTTCTGGCTTATTCTTATATTTACGCTTTTAGGTTTGGGAATAGGCACGGGGCTTGCGTATAAAAAAGACCAAACGGTTTATACTCAGACAAAGTCTGTCATTTTGCTTGCGAGAATCGAAGGCAGTACGCAGACTACCAACTTATCATTCACTAAGAAATATATGCCCACCGTTCAGGGTGTTATTACAAAGCAGACTTTTATCAATGCGGCTAATGAGATATATAAAGACAAAGGCGGTTCGGGATATATTTACGCCGGTTCAATAGGCGTGCAGGCAGGCAGCGGTATGATTCTCAATATTTCTTATACCGACGCCGACTCTAATGTGGCGGCAGCAAAACTCGACGCGTTTTTGGTTGCGGCAAAGGACGTTATTCAGAACGGCGGTTTAAGCGAAGGCGAAGCGCTAATTACTGCTGACGGCGTGGACTTTAAGCCGATAGATAACGTGCCGATAACCACTTCTTCCAACGGTTTTATAAAGTTTATTCTTTTGGGCGTTTTGGGCGGCTTGGTAATAGGCGTTGCCCTCGCGTTTATAATTTATCTTTTAGATAACGCCGTGAGAGACAGAGAAGATTTGGAACGCCTTACCGGTTCGACGGTAATTGCATATATCGACGACGTAGATAAATTGAGAAAATAGAAATCTTGAATAAATAATTCGCGCCCGACGGGAAAGTCGGGCGCGAAACTTTTAAACTAAAATACGTCTTTTACGGCAAGCAGTTCGCCGGAAAAACCTTCTATCAGCATGGCTTTAAGTTTATTTTCGCTATTTGCAATCGCTATATACCAGTAAGGTTTTAAATCTTTCACAAATATCCGCATAAAAATTTCCGCGTTAAATTCGCCGTTAACGGTATAAGCGTCAAACAGCGGGCGCTGCTTTTCCGTTAAAATTTCAAGCGCCTTTTTGTAATCGATAGTGTTTTCAGACAAAACCGACGTAAGCACCACGCTTTTAACGTCTGTTCCCGAAATAAGACGGATTGTAAACTGCTTTTCAAAATGCGTCTTGGTTTCGATAAACGCTTTGTATTCGCTTGTGATGTCGTCAAGTTCGAATACGGCACTGTACGTTTTATCGCCGTCCGAAAATTCTACGCAACGTTTTATTTCGTCGGGAATTACGTGAAGTTTAAAAGTATAGCCGTATATAAGTTCCGAAACTTTGCCGTCTATAATAAACGGATTCTCTTTAAAACCGTAGTTGGCGGTAATATTTAATTCGTCCGAACTGCCCGTGTAAACGTCTTGTCTTAGTTCGCTTATCTTATCTATATAAATATTGTTTTCCTTGCAGCCTGACGTGAAGATTAAGCACGATAAAATTATTGTTATAACGATAAATTTTCGCATAGTCCACCCCCAAAATAATTGTATGACCGCGCGCCCCGCGCTATGCTTTAAAATATTTATTAAAAAAGTTGATTTTTAACGTTTATTTTGTTAAAATTGTTGTAAGGATAAAAGTATGAAAAATTTAGTGCTTAAAACCGTTCTTATAACTCTTGCGGCTGTTATCGCCTGTGTGTTTGCCGTTTATCTGATATTTGCGCTTTGCACACCGAAAACCCTTGCAAAGTTTTGGGAAAATGCGGGAAACTATTCCGTTTCGGTAAAGTATTACGAAAAACAGTATGAAAAAACGGGTGATATCTCCGATTTAGCCGCCCTGTGCGCCAAGTTGGACGTAAAAAGCGACAGCAAAAAAGCGGTAAAATATCTTGCCGTTTTTACGGATAGCGAAAATTTTACTGAGTTTTGCGAAAAGGAAGATAAAGCGGGCGGTTATAAGTTTACTTCTTACGAATACTATTACGGCATTTTTACCGTGGCGAATTATTATGAAAACGGCTTAAATGCCGCAACGGATACGGCGAAAAAAGCGGTAAAATCCGGATATACCGATAGGAACGCCTTTTTCGTTTTGCTGTCGGAAGTAAAGTTAAACAAAGACGAAGGCACGACCGTTTTGGCGGTGATTTCGGAAATAAAAGAAACTCTTAGCGACGAAACGGAAAAGAATTTTGCTGAGCGGGATATCAATATCGCTAAATCTATAAAATAAAATATAAGGTAGAAAAGTGGAAAATACTTTTAAAGGCGCAAAACGTGGTGGGTTTATTTATACCGCCACGCTGCTTTTATTTTTAGCGTTCGCATTTGTCGGCAGATTGATTTTGGACGCCGTGGGCGCAACGGGAACGGTTTTTTACGCGGTAAGTTCTCTTTTTTCCGTGTCGGTTTTAACCGTCGCGGTAATTATAAGCGCGGATAAAACCCGAAAACTGCCGTATGTGCGCAAATTTTCATATAGATTTATCGTGTCCGCGCTTTTTTTAGCGTTCGGTATGTTTTTAGGTTTTGGGTTTATAAATCCGCTTGTTGCAGAATTCGTGAAGAATATCGGCGGTAACGTTTCAAAAATAACAATTCCGCTTGATACGCCCTTTCAGTTTGTATTGTTTACCGTAATTTTGTGCGTGTTACCCGCAATTATAGAAGAATTGTTTTTCCGCGGGGTGCTACTTAATAGTCTTTCCGAAACGGGGAAGACGGCCGGCGTTTTAACCGTCGCGCTGTGCTTTGCGCTATACCACGGCAACGCCGCGCAACTTGTCTATCAATTCGTTTACGGCGTGGGGCTTAGCGTTTTGGCGTTGAACTCAAAAAGCGTTATTCCTTGTATTATCGCGCACTTTATTAATAATTTTTCGGTAATAGCGATAGAGTATTTTAACATTAAAATCAATCTTTTTAGTCCCTTGATTATTATAATAGGTTTAGTATTAACCCTTGGTTTTGCGGCGATTACCTGTTTTTCATATAAAAAAGCCGATAAAAATAACGCTGCTGCGAAAGAAAGCGTAGTATCGTTTTATCTGCCTTTCGGAGCGGTGGGGCTTGCCGTGGCGGCGGCTTTGGCGGTGCTGTCTTCGTTGCCGTTATAATTTTGGAGAAGTATGTTAAAGATAAATCTTGTTGCGGTTGGGAAAGTCAAAGAAAAATATTTTAGCCTTGGGATAGAAGAGTACGCTAAAAGATTAGGGCGGTTTTGCGAGTTCACTATAACCGAAGTCGCCGAAGAACCTACCGTAGAACGCGAAGGGAAAAATATTTTACCTAAACTTCGCGGCGCGGTGTTCGCGTTCGCGATTGAAGGCAAAAAATATTCGAGCGAACAGTTTGCCGCGAAAATACAGAAGTTAAAAGACAGGGGCGTTGGGGAAATAACTTTCGTTATCGGCGGTTCTTGCGGGCTATCAAGCGAAGTAAAATTAAAAGCCGACGAACTTATATCTTTTTCGGATATGACCTTTCCGCATACGCTGTTCAGGCTTATGTGCGTAGAACAGATTTATAGGGCTATGACGATAAATAGCGGCGTTACTTACCATAAATAGGCGGATTTTCGTAAACAAAGGATTTGCGGCGTTCATACAATGACGTATGGACGTTTTGGAACAATTAAAGGCGTTTTACAGCGAGTGGAATTTGGATAAAGGCTACATAGGCTTTACCGAAAACGGAAATTTAATTCCATTTTTCAAAGTGGCAAAAACCGAGTATCCCGTGATTATCGCGCAGTACGCCATTCATGCGCGGGAATATATAACCGCATATATCGGTATGATGCAGGCAAAAGATTTTGCGGCGCGGGGCGAAAAAGGTACGGCTTACTTTATTCCCGCCGTAAACCTTGACGGAATTGCGGAAGCGTTATACTTTGATAAGACGTATAAAGCCAACGCAAGGCAAGTAGATTTAAACGTTAATTTTGACGCAAACTGGGGCGGCGGCGCAAAGAACGTGCGATATAAAGCCACCGAAAACTATATCGGGGAGTACCCGTTTTCGGAATCGGAAACGCGTGCGCTACGCGATTTTACGCTTTCGGTTAAACCCGACGTTACGGTGAGTTATCACAGTAAGGGCGAAGAGATTTACTGGGAATTTTTTCAAAACGGCGTGTTACGCGCAAGGGATTATGAGATTGCGGCGGCGGTATCAGCCGCGACGGGCTATCCGTTAAAGAGTGCCGGCAGGTCTGCGGGCGGCTATAAAGACTGGTGTATACAAAAACTGCGTATCCCCGCGCTTACGATAGAAGTCGGAAGCGACGAACTTACTCACCCGATAGGTGTAGAACACGCGGAAGAAATTTTTGCTAAAAATAAAGACGTGATTAAGGTTTTAACGGAGAAAGTATGACAAGAGAAGAAAAATATATGCGTTCAGCGATAAAAGAAGCGTTAAAAGCAAAAGAAAAAGACGAAGTGCCGATAGGCGCGGTTGTGGTTTTAGACGATAAAATTATAGCGCGCGGCTATAATTATACCGAAAATTCTAACGTCGCGACTCGTCACGCAGAAATTATCGCTATCGAAAAAGCCTGTAAAAAACTGAAAAGTTGGCGGCTTGACGGTGCGGAAATATACATAACGTTAGAGCCGTGCGCCATGTGCGCGGGGGCGATTGCGAACGCCAGAATAAAAAGAGTAATCTTCGGTGCGTACGAACCTAAAAGCGGCTGCGCCGTGAGTAAATTCCCCGTATTAACGGATAGCGGACTTAATCACAGCGCGGAATTTTGCGGCGGAGTGGAAGAAAAAACCTGTTCAAAACTTTTGCGCGAATATTTTAAGGAAAAAAGAAATAAAAAAGCCGACTTAAAAACTCAAAATCCTTGACTATTTTACGTCGCAGGCTTAAAATATAAGTGTACCATATGTACATAAAGTTACATTAGGAGAAAAAAATTATGATAACACACGGCAACTCTATCGAAATTATCAGCGGTAACGCCAACCGCCCGCTTGCGGAAGCGGTGGCGCAGCAACTTGGACTTACCCTTTCCGACGCGGAAGTCGGTAAATTTTCCGACGGCGAAATAAACGTTACTCTTCCGCACACCGTAAGGGGAAAGGACGTTTTCATTATTCAGTCCACGTCAGCACCCGTCAACGACAATCTTATGGAACTGTTAATCTTAATCGACGCGTGCAAACGTGCGTCCGCAGGCAGAATAACGGCGGTTATGCCTTACTTCGGCTATGCCCGTCAGGACAGAAAGGCACGTCCCAGAGACCCGATTACCGCTAAACTCGTTGCCGATATAATCACCAGCGCGGGTGCGGACAGGGTTATGACTATGGATCTTCACGCGGCGCAGATACAGGGCTTTTTTGAAATTCCCGTCGACCACCTTTACGGCGCGCCCCTTCTTGCTAAATATTTCAAGAAGAAAATGGACGAAAACTGGGTAGTCGTATCCCCCGACGTCGGCAGCGTCGGAAGGGCGAGAAACTTTGCTTCGCGCGTGGATGCGTCCCTTGCTATCGTCGATAAACGCCGTCCCAAAGCCAACGCCATAGAAATTATGAACGTAATAGGCGACGTCGAAGGCAAGACCTGCTTAATGGTAGACGATATGATTGACACTGCGGGCACAATCGTTCAGGGTGCGGAAGCGCTCGTTAAAAACGGCGCGAAGGAAGTTTATGCGTGCTGCACGCACGGCGTTCTTTCAGGACCTGCGCTCGACAGACTTAACGCTTCGCCTATAAAAGAGATTGTCGTTTTAGACACTATCGATATGCCGGAAGCAATTAAAAATTGCCCGAAGATAAAGATAATGCCCGTTGCAAAATATATTGCAAAAGCGATAACGACGATATATTCCGACACTTCGCTTTCGGCAATTTACGAGGACTAACTTAAAAACACAAAAGCCGTTTGACACGTTAAACGGCTTTTTATTTGGAAACTATGAAATTAATAGTAGGGCTCGGCAATCCCGACAGACAATATTTAAATACCTATCATAATCTCGGCTTTATGTGCGCGGACAAAACCGCCGCGCTTTTTGACGCGCGCTTTACAAAGGAAAAATTTCGCGCGCTTATTGCCGAAGTCGGTTCGGGCGATAAAAAAATAATTATCGCTAAGCCCTTAACGTATATGAATCTTTCGGGCGAAAGCATAAGAGAAATAGTTTCTTTTTATAAAATAGACGTTAAAGACGTACTGGTAATGTACGACGATTTTGACCTTAAAAAGGGCTTTATCAGAATACGCGAAAGCGGTTCTGCGGGCACGCACAACGGTATGCGGAACATCATAAAAGAGTTGGGGACTGAAAACTTCCCGCGGGTTCGCGTGGGGTTTAAGCCCGACGGCGATATGCAAATTCCGCTTATAGATTTCGTGCTTTCGGGAATAAAGGAAGAAGACAAGCCGTTATTTGAAAGGGCGACTGACACAGCCGCGCACGCTGCGGCGGACTTCGCAAAAGGCGCGGATATACCGTCGCTCGTTCAAAAGTATAACGGAAAAAAATAACGCTTTAATTTTCGGTAGGAATATGCTTGAAAAAATCATAGCGTTAAGGAACAGGGGAAATTCCGTAAAGGAATTTCTTTTAAGTATCCGCCAAGGTATACCTTCGGCGGTTTTCGGTGTTTCGGACGCTTTTAAAAATTATCTTGTCGCTACGATAGACGAACCCGTTTTATACGTGGTTAAAGACAATCTCGCGGCGGCTTCCGCCGCGCGCGCCATTAAGGAATTTACGGCTAAAAAAACCGTCGTTCTTCCCGCCAAGGAAGAAACGCTTATTTCTACCCGCGCTTTTTCCAAGGACGGACTGTATCAGCGCATAAGCGCGATAAAAAACGTTAAAAACGCCGACGTTATCATCACGACCGCGGAAGCGTTAATGCAGACTTTTCCGAAAAGCGTTAAAAGTATAACCGTTATGCGCGGTCAAACGCTTTCACGAGACGAACTTATCGCGTTTTTGACCGAAACGGGGTACGAGCGGGCGGATAGCGTAGAAGTAAAAGGCGCTTTTTCGGTGCGGGGCGACGTACTCGACATCTTTTTAATAGACAAAAGCGAACCTATAAGAATAGACTTTTTCGACGACGTAGTAGAGAATATAAAGACCTTCGATATAGAAACGAGAAAATCGACGGGCGGCATAAAATCGGTCGAAATTTTACAGGCAAAAGAGTACGTTTTTAACGGGGAAGAGATAAAAAGCCTTCTTGCCGTTGCGAAAAACGAACTTCTTTCCGCAGACAAGACCCGTAAATCACGGCTAAGAGAAATTTACGACGACCTTATATTATCCGCGGAGAAAAACGACGAAGGGTTAGACGTTTTATCGCCGCTTAAAGCCGATTGCGGCACGGTATTCGACGCATTAAAGCCCGATACGGTAGTGGTTTTTGACGACGCAAAGCGTATTTACGACCTTGCGGTATTAGTGCAAACGGAGTTTGACGAACGCTTTAAATCGTTGTTTTCCGCGGGCGAAGTCTTTTCGTTCGCAGGTCATAACCTTTTTGGCGTAGAAGAATTGAGAACTCGGCTGTTAAAATACCGCGAGACTACTCTCCAAGCGCTTTCGACGGCTGTTCCGTTTTTTAATCCGCTTAAAATAATAAATCCCAAGTGCGGCGGAATAGTCAATTACAGACTGGACTTTAAAGAAGTTTTCACAGATATAGATAACTGGCTGTATTCGGGGTATTCGGTACTCGTGTTGGCGGGCGATGTTCACCGCGCCGAAATGCTTTGCGGAGACTTATCGGAACATGGGATTGCGTCTTCACTTCAAGAAGAAAGCGAATTGAAAGGCGTCGTAATCTCTAACGAAACTTTAAGCGCGGGCTTTATTTTTCACGAAGAAAAGGTTGTCGTTATAGGCAGCGGCAATCTTTACGCGAGAAAATCCGAAAGTCGTAAATTCAAGGTTCGTCGTCAGAGTTTTTTCACCGCGCCGGAAGTAGGCGATTACTGCGTGCACGAAGTTCACGGTATCGGCAGAGTTTTAGGTTCTAAAAAGATTTCCACGACGGAAGGAACGAAAGATTACGTGGCGGTAGAGTATCACGGCGGCGACGTGTTGTACGTACCCGTCGAACAGATGGATATTTTAACGCGGTATTTAGGCAGCGAGAAAAAGCCTAAACTTTCTAAAATCGGTGGCGCAGACTTTGAAAAAATCAAAAAGGCCGTTAAAGAAAGTATTCGCAAAATGTCCTTCGACCTTAAAAAACTTTACTCCGAACGGGATACGACCGAAGGGTTTGCTTTTTCTATAGACGATGAACTTGAAAAGGCGTTTGCAGACGCGTTTTCGTTTGAAGAAACGCCCGACCAGATTGTCGCCGACGAAGACATTAAAAAAGATATGGAAAGCCGCAAAGTTATGGACAGGCTTATCTGCGGCGACGTGGGATTCGGCAAGACGGAAGTGGCGTTCCGCGCCGTATTCCGCGCTGTGGTAAGCGGAAAGCAAGCGGCACTTTTAGCACCGACTACTATTTTAACCGAACAGCACTTTAATACGGCGAAAGAAAGATTTAAAAATTTCGGCGTGAAAATCGCCGTGCTGAATAGGTTCAAAACGGCGAAAGAACAGACAAAAATATTAAACGACTTAAAAGAAGGCAAAATAGATTTTATTATCGGTACGCACAGGCTTTTAAGTAAAGACGTTGCGTTCCGCGATTTGGGGCTTTTGGTTTTAGACGAAGAACAGCGTTTCGGCGTAGAACATAAAGAAAAAATAAAACTTTTAAAAAAGAACGTAGACACTTTAACTTTAACCGCAACGCCGATACCGAGAACTCTGCATATGTCGCTATCGGGAATTCGTTCCATAAGCGTTATAAACACGCCGCCCAAAAAGCGGCTGCCCGTACAGACTTACGTCGTTGAAGAAACGGAAGTTTTGATTAAAGACGCGATAAGTAAAGAGATAAACCGCGGCGGGCAGGCGTTCGTGCTTTATAACAGGGTTGAAAGCATATTTACGTTTGCGGCAAAGTTAAAAGCGCTTATGCCGAACGTTAAACTGACCGTTATTCACGGCAGAATGGACGAAAGAACGATGGAAAAAAACGTTATGGATTTTTATCAGGGAAATACCGACGTTTTGGTTTCCACCACGATAATCGAAAACGGCATAGACTTGCCGCGCGCTAACACCTTGATTGTTATCGACGCGGATAAATTAGGACTTTCGACGCTGTACCAGTTGAAGGGGAGAGTGGGAAGAAGCGACCGCTTGGCCTACGCCTACTTTACCTTTAAACGCGACAAGATTTTAAGCGATACCGCGTTTGAACGGCTTAACGCTATTATCGAATTTACCGAAATGGGCAGCGGCATTAAAATCGCGATGCGGGACTTGGAAATTCGCGGCGCGGGCAATATTTTGGGTGCGGAACAGCACGGTCATATGGATAAAATCGGGTACGAATTATATTCTAAACTACTCCGCGAAGAGATGGCCGGGAAAGAAGAAAAAACGCCCGAACTCGACGTCAGACTTAACGCCTATATTCCCGAAAGTTATATAGAAGGCAACGTCGCGCGTATGGACGCTTATAAAGAGATAGCGGAAATTCAGTCCGAAAAAGCCGAAAAAGAGTTTATCTCCGCGATAACCGACGCTTACGGAGAAATTCCCGACGAAGTTAAAAATCTCATCAATATAGCCGTCGTAAAATATCTCGCTATGAAGATTTCCGCATGCACAATCACTGTATCGAAGGACGAAACAAGCCTTTCTTTCGAGACTTTTAACGTGTTTAACAATGACAAACTTATGTCTGCGATTGACGCCTTTTCGGACAGAGTAAGAATTTCCATGGCGGTAAAGCCCAAACTCGATTTTACGCTTAAAGGCGAGAATAATGCCGAAAAACTCGTAAGTGTTCGCGAATTTTTGGCGCTTGCCGTAAAATAATCGCAAAATCGCGGAGTTTCTTGCAACTAAAATTTTCAAAAAGCGGAAAAACGATTGCAATTTTATACGGTTTAGTATATACTTATTGAGTATAGCGAAAATTGTTTTCTATCTTTCGGAGAAATTTGTATGAAAAAAAGATTGATTAAACTTATCACATTGATTTTATCCGTCGTTATCGGAATAGCGGGACTTTCGGGTTGCCGCCTTGTTACTAAAAATTCCGAACGCGACCTTGACCAGATTGTTGCGACGGTAAACGTCAATCAGGAAGAAAATATTTATAAAAAAGACCTTGTTATGGGCTATATGAATTACGGTTACGTTTACGTGCAGTATTACGGCTACACCGCCGAAAAGGTGTATACGCTAATTCTTAACAATCTCGTAGATAACCGCATTATAGTTCAGGTCGCTTACGAACAGTTTGAAAATACTTCGGTTAAAGACAATACTAAGGCGCAATTTACTCCCGAAAGATATCTTGACGAAGAAGAGATAACCGAAGCGAAATATAACACGTATAAGTCTTTGAACGATTTACTTGATTCTTATTCCAAAGACAATTCTTACGCCGAAACGAAAGATACTTTGTATCTTGACGTAAGAACCGTTCCGACGGACGCGGCTAATGCCGAAAAGGACGTCGATAAGGCGGCGTACGTCGAAAATATCGATAAAAACGGTTTCGACGTGTCGAGTGACACCTATAAACGCGCGGCGTTCAATAAGGTTATCGAACTTCTTAAAGACGCGAACCTTTTGGGTAACGACTATAAAGGCGATTTAAGAGAAACGGAATATTTTAAACTATTACTTAAAAGCAATTATGAAAACGAAATAGTTGAAAATTACGAAGAATCCGTTCTTGACGAAATAAAGGCAAGCGTCAGTTACGAAAATTTACAGGCTTTGTATCAGGAAAAACTTAATGCGCAGAAAGAGTGGTCGAATAGCGATTTTGTGTCCGCGCTTAAATCCGCAAGTGCGACAAGCCCCATTTTATACAGCAACCAAAGCGGAACTTACGGCTACGTTTATAACCTTCTTTTGGGCGTAAACGATTACCAGAGCGCAAAAATTTCAGAGTTACAGGAAGAACGCACGCACGAAACCTGGTCGGAAGATAAATATGCCGAAGAAAGGGCGAAAGTTTTAGCGAATACGATTGCGAAAGACTTACGCAACACGTGGATTTTATCGGGTTACGACTTTGATTTTGAAACCAAGACTTTTACTGGCGATTATACTTTTGCCGAAAACGCGGAAAACAGTCTTCCCTTCCAAGGCGAAGTAAGTAAGGTCAGAGACGCGGACGAAGAACACAATCTTTCCGCAGTATACAGTATAGACAGCATTAAAACTTTCGGGCTTAAAGAATTTACGGAATTTGTGAACGAGTACGTTTACGGCGATAAAAACGTAGGCGGATATTCCGAAGACGTAAATATTTACCGCGAATACAATAATGACAGTAAACCCGAAGAGTATGACGCTAAGATAAACGAATTACTGTTTGCCTTCTCCACCGACCCAGGTTCAGTCAATACCTATAAAGGTTACGTAATTTCACCCGACAACAGCGAATATGTTAAGACTTTCGGCGACGCGGGCAAGGCGCTTTTAGACGCGGGCGGCAGCAGTTATAAAGTGGTTGCGTCCGATTACGGATATCATTTTATGTTCTTCTCGGAAGTATGGACTTTGGACAAAGGTTATGCGGATTTAGACGCTTATCTTGAATATTTAGGTATAGACAGCGGCGCGGAATATTTTGCCGAAATGATGGATAACTGGGAAGAATTTGAAGAAGAAAACAATTTCTTATTTGTTTTAACCGGCGAGTTGATTTCCGAAAAACTTTCCGACGCGTCTACGAGAAGCAGACAGAATGTTACCTTTAAATATCGTTACGGCGATAAAAAAGATTGTACTAAAATCTATAAAGACAGATTTGCCGACCTTCTCGGTTAAAAATAAAATTGAATTTCACGGGGGCAAAACGGGCGTTTTGCCCCCGTTATAATGAAAAAAATAAGGTTTTCTATTATGATTAAACTTGAAACGCATTGTCACTCGCTAGGCGGAAGCCCTTGCGCCACCTCGCCGAACCGAATTCTGATTGACGATTACGTGCGCGCCGGCTACGGCGGAGTGGTAATTACAAATCATATCGCAAAGGGCAGTTATGCTTTTTTGCAAGGCGAAACACATGCCGAAAAGATACGGTTTTACTTCGCTTTAATCGAGACTTTGCGTGAACAGTTGAAACCGTTTAATATAAAGGTGTTCAGCGGTTCGGAAGTTCGCGTAATTCCCGAAAACGGAAGTATTTTCGGAGAAGAATTTATGGTTTACGGCATCACCGAAAAGGATATGACGGACAATAAACCGTTTTATACTTTTACACAGGAAGAACTGTTCCGTTTTGCCGAAAAACGCGGACTTTTTATGTATCAGACGCACCCTTTCAGAGACGGCGTTATCGTCGGCAATCCTGAATTTTTGCACGGTGCGGAAGCGTTTAACGGACATTTTCACCATTTTAATCATAACGATAAAGCAAAAGAATTTTGTGAAAAACACAATCTCATAGGGCTGTCCGGCACAGATTATCATCACGAAAATCAGCCCATTACCGCGGGAATTTTCGTGCCGGACAACATATGCACGAACGAGCAATTAATTTCATATATATTCAATAATAAATTTGAAATTATTTCAGACGCGTTAACTTATGAGCGCGAAGTGAAAAAATTTAAAGGTATAATATGAAAATAGAATTTATCGACGTTTTAATTACGGTAGTATTTTTACTCGTGCTTGCGCTTCCGGGGTTTATTTTTGCTAAGTTAAAACTTTTACCCGACAAAACCGCACAGGCGCTTTCTACAATCGTGTTGTACTGCTGTCAATCGGTACTCGTTATCACGAGTTTCCAAAAGCGTGCGTTTGAACCAGCAATAGGACTTAATCTTTTGTGGGTAGTACTGCTTTCAACGGCTGTGCATATGTTAATGTTTTTGATACTTAAACTTGTTTTTATCAAAAAAAGTACGGAATCCAAGATAAAAGTAGTAAAATATGCCGGCGTTTTTTCTAACTGCGGGTTTATGGGCTTTCCCTTTTTGCAGTCTCTGTTTAATGATAACGCCGCTTTGCTTGCGGAAATTATGATTTACGGCGCGGCGGTGATTGCCGTGTTCAACGTGCTTAACTGGACTTTCGGCGTGTACATAATGACGGGGAATAGAAAACTTGTTTCCGCTAAAAAAATATTGCTTAATCCCGTTATTATTTCCGTTGCGATAGGGCTTTTGTTGTTCTTCGTGCTGCCGCGCCCGCTTGCGGATTTAGCGGCAAACGGAACTGTCGCCGATAAGATTTTAACTAAATTAATGCAAAGTTTAAATTATATTGCGGAAATGGTTACCCCCGTATCGATGATAGTCGTTGGTATAAGACTTGCAAACGTCAATGTAAAACAGTTGTTTATGGATAAATGGGCGTACGTATCGGCTTTTTTCAAACTCATCGTTATGCCGCTTATCGCAATCCTTGCCGTTGCCTTTTTGCCTGTTGCAAATACGGTTAAATATACGGTGTTCTTTTTGCTTTCAATGCCCGCGGCGACGGGAACGGCGATGTTTGCCGTAAAATTTAACAGCGACAGCGATTTTGCGTCTGTCTGCGTGTTGCTTTCTACAATACTTTCGGTAATCACAATTCCGCTTTTATTCCTTTTAATTAACGGAGTGTTCGGGATTTCGATATAATAGGTGCTTTTATGGGAAAACTTAATATTGTTATAACGGGTGCAAGCGACGGCATAGGCAAAGCCGCCGCCAAACAACTTAAAGATTTAGGGCATAACGTCGTTATTGTTGGGCGTTCGGCAGAGAAAACCCAAAAAGCCGCGCAAGAACTCGGCGTGCCTTATCATCTTGCCGATTATTCAAAACTTTCCGACGTAGTTCGTCTTGCAGACGAGTTAAAGACTCACGATAAAATTGACGTGCTTTGCAATAACGCGGGTGGCGCACAGGGTGAACGCATCGTTACAGAAGACGGTTTTGAAAAAACTTTTCAGGTAAACGTACTCGGCGGATTTGTTCTTACAAAACTTTTAATAGATAAACTTGTTGAGTGCCGCGCAAAAGTCATACAGACCGCAAGTATCGCGGCGAATCTTTTCGGGGCGGATTTTAAAGGGGACGATTTTAATAACGAAAATAATTATGCGCCCTTTCGTGCATACGGGTACGCGAAACTCGAAGATATATTGTTTACAAGGGAACTTGACAGAAGGTTTAAGGATAAAGGCATTAAAGCCGTTGCGTTTGAACCCGGGGTTGTAAGGACGAACTTTGCTTCGGAATCAAAGGGTTTTGTAAAATTTTGTTATCACTCACCTCTTAAATATCTGTTTACAATATCGCCGGAAAAAAGCGCGGAAAGACTAATAAAACTTGCGCTTGGCGCACCTGATAAAGACTTTATTTGCGGCGAAGTTTACAGTAAAGATAAGATTATGAAATTAAAGTATCAGGATACGAACAATGCCGCCGCAAGACTATGGGATTTTTGCGACAATGTATTAAATTCCATACGTGTTTTGCAGGATATTTAAAAAAAGGCGTAAAAGACTGATTTAATATTTGACAAACGCGTTTTAATGTTATACAATAATATGGCTTGCTTATGAAAAACGAGTATGTATTATTTTAATAACATTTTGCGCCATTAGCTCAATTGGATAGAGCGTTGGTCTACGGAACCAAAGGTTAGGGGTTCGAGTCCCTTATGGCGCGCCAAGAAAACCGACACGTTTTTACGTGTCGGTTTTCTTGTGTTATAAGTGCGAGAACGCTTACGGTTCGTCCGTCGTTGACGGACAATCTTTGACGGGCAAGGACATCGTAGCAAACGCAAGTTTGCGGAGATGCGTCCCTTATGGCGCGCCAGCAAAAAAGACACGGTATATCCGTGTCTTTTTTGCTATCTGTACTTTTTTGTTTATTCTGCGGTGAAATCGTCCTTGCCAACTCCGCAAAGGGGACACGCGAAATCGTCGGGAAGGTCTGAAAACTTCGTGCCGGCCGCTATCCCGTTCTCTGCGTCGCCTAATTCTTCATCATAAACATATCCGCATACGTTGCAAACATATTTCATAATTCATACTCCTTTTTCTTTTAATTTTACAACGATACTCCGATTTTTGCAAGCCTTTTGTAAAGATAAAAATTTTTAAAAATAAAAAACAGGTTGCTGTGAATTTGCGACCTGCTTTTTTATTGCTTTTTGGCTTGAATTTTTAAGCCTTCTAAAAAAGTTATCAGATAATTTTTATGTTTTTCGTCCAAAAGTCGGTAGGTTTTAATGATGTTTTCTTCTTCCTGCGTGATATAGTTTTGCGAAATACCGTCGCCGAACTCGTCCGTATCAAGCCCCAGCGCCCGCTTTATCGCGTTCACCGTCTCAATCGTCGGATTTTTTGACCGTCCGCAGAATATACTTTTTATTGTGTAAATCGAAACTCCCGAAAGTTCACTTAACTTTGCATAAGTGATTTTTCTCTCTTTCAAAATCTTTTTTAAAATTTCAATATTCATACTTATATTTTAAATTCTTGGTATATTATTTTCAACTTTTTTGAAAATTTTGGCTTGACAGGTGCATTATAATGCTTTATAATGTGATTATGTTGTAATAAAATACACTTTTTATAAAAAAGTGTAGAAGAATATACAAAAAGGGAAAAATTATGAAAAAGTTTTTATGGATTATAACACTCTTTATACTTTGCGTTTGTTGTGTTTTCGGTTTTGCCGCGTGTGAAGAAGATAATGGCGAAAATATCACTACGCCCGATACGCCTGCGCATACGCACATATATACGGAAACGATTGTACCGCCCACTTGTACGGAGCAAGGTTATACATTATTTAAATGCGCTTGTGGAGACGAGAAAAAAAACAACGCAACACCAGCACTTGGGCACTATTATCAAGTGGAAATAACGCCGCCGACTTGTACGGAACGAGGCTATACGACATACACTTGTACTAGATGTGATGATAGTTATATAGGCAACTATGTTGTGGAGACAGTCCATAATTATATTGGTGGGGTTTGTACAACATGCGGCGCGAGCGAGTATTTTTCTTTTACTTATTTATCAGAAACGGATTCTTATGAATTAAAAGCAAAAGATAAAAATAATTTGCCGAAAGAGATTGTTTTACCGTCAACTTATAAAGGTAAGTTTGTTACAAATATAGGATATAATGCATTCGCTATTTGTCGCAGTTTAACGAGTGTAACAATCCCCGATAGTGTAACAAGTATAGGAGGTGATGCGTTCGCTGGTTGTAACAATTTAACGAGTATAATATTTGGCGAAAATAGCGAGTTAGAAAGTATAGAAGATGCAGCGTTCCGTGATTGTAGCAGTTTAACGAGTATAACAATCCCCGATAGTGTTATAAGTATAGGAAATTATGCGTTCTCTAGTTGTCGAAGTTTAACAAGTATAACGTTTGGTGCAAATAGTCAGTTAATAAGTATAGGAAATTATGCGTTCTCTAGTTGTCGAAGTTTAACAAGTATAACAATACCAAATAGTGTCACAAGTATAGGAAATTATGCGTTCTCTGATTGTGGTAGTTTACAATATAATAGGTATAGCAATGGATGTTATTTAGGGAACAATGCTAACCCATATGTTGTTTTAGTAAAGACAAGCTCATACAGTATAACATCCTGTGATATAAGTGATAGTACAAAAATTATTGGTTATCGTGCATTTGCAGATTGTGATAGTTTAACGAATATAATAATCCCCGATAGCGTTACAAGTATAGGAAATTATGCGTTCTCTAGTTGTCGAAGTTTAACGATCATAACGATACCTGATAGCGTTACAAGCATAGGGAATGATGCGTTTCATAATTGTGTTGATTTAACCAATGTATCTATAGGCAATGGAGTTACAAGTATAGGTGAAGGCACATTCAGCGGTTGCCGCAGTTTAACGAATATTAAAATATCAGATAATAATTTAGAGTATAAAATGATACGTGGAAATTTATACAGTAAAGATGGAAAAAGATTTATAGCATATTTGTGCAATAATTCTTCCACCACTCTTACAATTCCCGATAGCGTAACAAGTATAGGAGATCGTGCATTCTATAATGGTAGAAATTTAACGAGTATAATTATTCCGAACAGTGTTACAAGTATAGGAGATTATGCGTTCTCTTCTTGTGATAATTTAACAAGTATTACATTTGGTAAAACCAGTCAGTTAATAAGTATAGGAAATGGTGCATTCCGTAATTGTAGTAGTTTAACGAGTATAACAATACCAGATAGTGTCACAAGTATAGGAAATTCTGCGTTCTCTTGGTGTAGCAGTTTAAAAAGCATAACATTTGATGCAAATAGTCAGTTAATAAGTATAGGATATGATGCGTTCGAATGTTGTAGTAGTTTAACAAGTATAACAATACCTAGTAGTGGTATTGTTATAAGTGAAAGCCTTAATAATTTTCCAAATTTACAATATAATAGGTATAGCAACGGGTACTATCTAGGGAACAATGCTAACCCGTATGTTGTTTTAGTAAAGGCAAAGCCAAACAGTATAACATCCTGCGTTATAAGTGATAGTACAAAAATTATTTATCATGATGCATTCCGTAATTGTAGTAGTTTAACGAGTATAACAATACCTAATAGTGTTACAAGTATAGGGAAATATGCGTTTTATTGTAGCAGTTTAACAAGTATAACAATACCTGATAGTGTTACATGTATAGGAGAAGGTGCGTTCTCTGGTTGTGGCAGTTTAACGAGTATAACTATCGGTAGTGGTGTTACACGTATAGGAAATTTTGCGTTCTCTAATTATTGTAGCAGTTTGGCAAGTATAACATTTAACGGTACAAAAGCACAATGGAACGCGATAAGTAAAGGCAGTGATTGGAACAGTTATGTTCCCGCAACGGTTGTACATTGTACTGACGGCGACGTGGAGATTTAAAGATGAAAAAATATTTTGTAATTTTAATGCTATTTATCCTTTGCATATTTTGTGCGGTAGGTTTTGCCGCTTGCGAAAATGAGAACTCTACACAAAACACTCCGCAAGATGAAAGCCCGTCGTTTGCACAAATCTGCGGCACTTATTATTTATCATTATGGACGGAAGAAGATATTGAGACAGGCGAAGAAAAAGTCGTAATGAGTACGGATGAAGAACTTGGCGGCGAGTTTATTTCGGAAGATAGAGTGGTTTTTATATTTTATGCCGACGGAACGGGCGAACAATGGGAAAATAGCGTAAAAAGTAATTTACGCATTAATTGGCAGATAAAAGACGGTAAGTTTTATTTGTATCAAGACGGTAGCACGTCTGAAACAATAGAAGTGAAATTTGAAGATAATAAAATGCTTATGTATGATATAGATATGCATAACGGAGTTTATCAATATATTATTTTTGTAAAAAAGTAAAGTGATTTGACAATCAATATAAGATTGTAATATTATATTAACACAAAGGAGAAATTTTTTATGGCAGGATGGCTTAACAGTACTTTCAGCGGGCTTGATAGCGGCGTTTTTAACGCTATGCACACGCTGGCAGAGAAGGCAGGCGGGTTCTTTACGCCGATTTTTAAGGCGGTATCTATCGTCGGCGAAAAGGGGATAATCTTTTTCGTTCTGGCGATAATTTTAATGCTTTTTGCTAAATCCCGTAAGGGCGGCGTTTGTATGTTCGGCGCGCTTGCAATAGGCGCTATAATCACGAGTTTTATCTTAAAAGACACGGTCGCGCGGGTAAGACCGTATGACGCAAGCGCGGAATATAATGAGTTCTGGCAATTCGTCGGGGGAAAGACGTCGGACAGTTTTTGTTTCCCGTCGGGACACACGACTATGATTATGGCGGCGATGACGGCACTATTCATTTGCTTTAACAAAAAGTGGTCTTGGGCAGGATTTTTCGGCGTAATAATTATGGGCGCGGCGCGCGTATATATGGTAGCGCACTATTTTACGGACGTTTTGGGCGGCATCGCGGTCGGAATAATCGCCGCTATTATCGCGTATCTTTTAACGAGACTTATTTTCTTCCTTTTAGATAAGTATAAGGATAAAAAATTCTGCGCATTTTGTCTTAATTTTGACGTAAGGAATTTATTTAAAAAACAAAATTTGCCTGACGACGACGTGGAAATCAAATAAAAAAATTATTATTTTGTTGTAATTTACATTAAATTATATTTTTACTATTGACATTTAATTGTACTTTTGGTAAAATAAATTTTGTGAAATAGTGTTTTTATTATTTCATAATAATTTTTTAGGGGTTTATTATGGCTGACGAAAAACAAAAAAGCAATTTTATAGTGCGTTTGTTCGCTTTGTTTAAATCAAGGCGCGCAAGAAACATCTTGTATTTAGTGCTTATAGCGTTTGCTACCGTATCGATGTTCTTACTCGATGAGTATAACTTTTGGAGAGACGGAACAGAGGTCGCACCTTCGTCCTTTGCATTTTTAACTGACAACATAGTTTCCAAAACGTTGGCATTGTTCGGTATTCCGAGATACGACGTTACGTCCGGTGCGTGGTGTTTATTCATTATATTAATGACCGTATGCCTTATGATTGTTATAGGACATATCATCGCGCCGAAGTTTGTCGCTAAAAAAGTTGCGGATAATCCTACGCTTATGGGTACTGAAAGAAAAACGAGAACTTTCTATAACGTGCTTTATTACGGCGTACTTATTCTTATCGCGGGCGTGATAATACTTATATCCTATTTTGCGGGTGCGTTCAATCTTTACGGTGCTAACCCTGCGAATCCGTTTATCAGCCTTTTAGCGATGATGGGTATTTTCCTTTTGTTCTTAATCGCGCTGCTTATCGTAATAATCATTGTTTATCTTATTATCAGACTTATCATGATGGCTTGCGCTGCAATGTTTAAAAAGAACAAATAAGTCAGTTTTATAAAAAATAAAATTAATACTAAGCACCCCAAAAGTGTTTAACTTTTGGGGTGCTTGAATTTTTTAAAGTTCGTTAAATATTTTGTCTGCGTAGCGAACGGTTTCCATCGCGTCTAAAGCGTATTTATCCGCGCCCATTTTATCGGCGTATTCTTTGGTTAAAACCGCGCCGCCTACTATAACTTTGCACCACGGCGCACGTTGTTTTAATAATTGGACGGTTTTTTCCATCGCGGGAACGGTCGTCGTCATTAAAGCCGAAAGCCCACAAAGCGGGACGTGCCTTTTCACTACTTCGTCTACTATTGTTTCGGGCGGTACGTCTTTACCTAAATCTATTACGTTGAACCCGTAGTTTTCCAAAAGCAGTTTTACTATGTTTTTACCTATATCGTGTATATCGCCATGTACCGTCGCTATCACGAAATCGCATTTAATAGTTCCGCTTTTTACTGCGGATTTTTCTTTTATAATGCCGAACGCCGCTTTCGCCGCTTCAGCACTCATTAAGAGTTGCGGAAGGTAAACGGTCTTTTCTTCGTAGCCCTTGCCGACGCTGTCAAGCGCAGGGATTATCTCTTCGTTGATAACTTCAAGAGGGGCTTTATCGGTTAAAAGCCGCGCCGCACTTTTTGCCGCTTCGTCCGTAAATCCCTTTATTATCGCCGTTTTAAGTCCTATTTCCGTGTTATCCGAAACGGTTGCGGGCTTTTGTGCCGTGGCGGCATTACGCGTTGCAAATTCAATATACTTTTCAAAATTTACGTCTTTCCCGGTAAGCGCGCTATAAGCGTAAACGCTTTTCATTACCCGTTCCGAAAAGGGATTGATTATCGCCATATCAAGTCCGTAGTTCATTGCAAGCGTTAAAAATTCGGCGTTTAAAGTTTCTCTGTCAGGCAGTCCGAACGATACGTTTGAAACACCGAGAGAGGTGCGGCAATCCGTTTTTTCTTTAATAAGTTTCAATGCGTCAAGCGTAACGCGCGCGGCGTCGGGGCTTGACGAAACGGTCATACAAAGCGTGTCGAAAATTATATCTTCTTTTTTTATGCCGTATTTTTCCGCTTCCTTTAAAATTTTCTCGGCAATTTTAAGTCTGCCGTTTGCTGTTAGCGGTATGCCGTTTTCGTCGAGAGTTAACGCTATTATCGCGCCGCCGTATTTTTTCGCGATGGGGAACACCGCGTCCATGCTTTCTTTTTTGCCGTTCACGGAATTTATAAGCGGCTTGCCGTTATAAAGCCTTGCCGCCTTTTCCATAGCGACAAAGTCCGAAGTGTCTATTTGCAATGGCAGGTCGATAACCGCTTGCAGGTTCGCGACCGTCTCCGGCAGAACGGTTTTTTCGTCAATATCGGGAATACCCACGTTTACGTCGAGAATATCCGCGCCGCACTCCGCCTGAGAGACGCCTTCTTTTAAGATGTAACTTTTGTCGTCGTCTATAAGTGCTTGCTTAAACCGCTTTTTACCCGTCGGGTTTATTCTTTCGCCGATGACAAGCGTTTTATTTCCGCACCTAACTTCGTGCGAATAGGAAGAAATTCTCGTTAAACCTTTCGGAACTATTTCTTTTGCGGGAAGGCCTTTTATCTTTTCCGATAAAAGTTTAATATAATTCGGCGAAGTGCCGCAGCACCCGCCTACTATTCTTACGCCTTCTTTGACGGCTTTTGCTACGCTTTCCGAAAAATCTTCTGCCGCAAGGTCGTAAACGGCTTTTCCGTTAACGTTTTTAGGGATTCCGGCATTCGGCATAAAGATAACGGGCAGGGAAGAACAGTCAAGAAGTTCGTCGATAACGCCCGACAGTTCGTCAGGTCCGTAAGAACAGTTTACGCCCACAGCGTCGACGTTTAGCCCTTCCAGCATACAGGACATCGCGGAAGGCGTTGCGCCCGTCATAAGTTTACCGTTCTTTCCGTAAGCGTTAGATACAAAAACAGGAAGGTCGCAGTTTTCTTTTGCCGCTATTACCGCCGCCTTTGTCTCGTAAGAATCGTTCATCGTCTGGATAAAGATTATTTCCGCGCCGTATTTTACGCAAAGTTTAACTGTCTTTGCAAAAATTTCCACCGCGCGCTCAAAACTTAAATCACCGTACGGCTGTAAAAGTTTTCCCGTAGGACCTATATCCGCCGCGATAAATTTCGGCTGTGTTCCCGTAGAAAGTTCCCGCGCCGTTTTGACGTTTTCAATAGCGGCGGAAATAACCTCTTCAAGTTCGGCGTCGTCGTAGTGCAAAGAGTTTGCACCGAAGGTGTTTGCGGAAACCACGTTACTTCCCGCGTCGTAATAGGCTTTATGCAGAGAAATAAGCACGTCTTTGTGGGATATATTCCATCTCTCCGGCAGTTCGCCGACCTTTAAGCCGACGTTTTGAAGTTCCGTGCCCGTCGCTCCGTCTAATATAAGGTTGTTTTCTTTAATGAATTGTCGTATATCCATTTTATCTCCGATATCCGCAGTCTTTTTTCGTGCAGTCTTTGCAAGATGATTTATCGTTCTGACATAGCCCGTTTATGCCCGCAATCGCAGTTACGGACTTCGACGGGGACATAAGCAGACTGTCGTTTAAGGTAAGTCCTAAACGTTTTTCGGGTTTAAGCAGATTAAAAATATCTTTTTGTGCGTTAAGCGACAAATCGCCGTAGCCTGCCGAAAATCTCGGCGAAGTTTCTATACCGAAAGTTTTTTCGTAATCCTTTATAAAGAAATCGGTAAAAGTTTCCACGCGTTCCGCGCCGAGTGCCTGAAAAACAAGCGCCCTTGCGGGGTTTAATTCCGAATATTTTTTTATAAGGCGGTCTATTCCCATACCTACCGTGCAAGCGAATATAAGCGCGGACTTTGCACCGCGCAAAACGTAAGCAAGATTTTTGCTTTTAAAAGTAAAGGCGGAAAAATCCGCCGCATCGCCGTCTACCTTAACGGGCAGCACGGCAAAACAAACGGCATAGTTTACCGCGTTTTCCTTGTCGCACTCTTCTATACAACTTTTAATCAAGGCGTATAGGTTTTCGTCCGCCGCTTTTGCACCCGCATAGCGTATGGCTTCGCCGTAATTTACGGGAACGCCCGAATAAGTTTTCGTTTCGACAGTATATTCCACTTTTTATTTGCCTAAAATATCCGATAAATTTTTCATTATCTTTTCCGCCACGTCGGGCTTATTCATAGTGTAAACGTGAACGTTTTTGACGTTGTTTGCATAAAGGTCTATAATCTGGTCGGTGGCGTAAGCGATGCCCGCCTGTTTCATTGCCAAGGGGTCGCTCCCGAACCTGTCCACAAGGCTTTTAAATCTGCGCGGCATAAACGACCCCGACAGTTTAATCGCCCGTTCCACTTGTTTTGCACTCGTTATCGGCATAATTCCCGCAATTATGGGAACGTTTATACCCGCTTCGCGGATTTTATATAAAAACGCGTACAAAAGGTCGTTGTCGAAAAACATCTGCGTAGTCAAAAAATCGCAACCCGCGTCGACTTTTTCTTTTAAGTGCAATATATCTTCGCGGCTCGTTGCACTTTCGGGATGAGTTTCGGGATAGCAAGCGCCGCCGATACAAAAATCCGCGCCGCTTTTTTTCAATTCGCGTATTAAATCGACCGCGTGGCTGTAATCCCAGCGACTTCTGTCGTCGTTAATTTTGTCTTCTGGGATATCGCCGCGAAGCGCCATCACGTTTTCGATGCCGCTTAATTGCATATCGTGAATTCGTTCTCTTACCGTGTTTTTATCGGAAGATACGCAGGTTAAATGCGCGAGAGTTTCCACACCGTAAGTGCGTTTTATGTTCTCCGCTATTTTAAGTGTGTACTTACTAGTGCCGCCGCCCGCGCCGTAGGTAACGCTGACGAAAGACGGTTTTAACGCCGCTATTTTTTCCGTGGCGTCTTTCACCACGTCGAAAACGTCTTGGGTTTTCGGCGGAAAGACTTCAAAAGACAGCGACAGTTCTTTTCTGTTCAGTATTTCGGTAAGTTTCATTGTAAGTACCTTTACTAATGTTTTTAAAATTATAACATTATAAAAGATTAAAGTCAATTAAAGGTGATTATAGTCCGCGCTTAAAAATAATTGACAAAGAATATAAAAAAAGGTATGCTAAAAGTAGCGTAAATTAAAGGAGAAAAATTTATGAAAAAATTAGTAAGCGTTTTGGCGGCAACTCTTCTTGCGGTATGCATTTTGCTTTGCGCCTGTTCGCAAAAGCAGATTACCGTTTTACTGGAGCCGGATAATTTCGTCGTATTGATTTTCGACAGCGGTTTTAACGGCAAAACCTTGTCGGAAGCGATGGAAAACGCTAAGCAAAACGAACAAATAGATTATACCGTCGAAAAAGGTATGGTGACTACCATAAACGGCATAACTAACGCCGACAACAAATACTGGATGCTTTATACCGATGACGAAGATTTCGCAAATACCGCCTGGGGGCAGATAACTTATCAGGATAAAACTTACGGTTCTGCCACGAAAGGCATTTCGGACTTAATTGTAAAAGACGGTAAAACTTATATTTGGGTTTATACGGAAATTAATTATTAATTTATGAAAACCACGCGTTTTATAACGCTGACGGCGCTTTACACCGCGCTTTTAATCGGCGTACAGTT
The DNA here is from genome assembly GCA_017448355.1 of Clostridia bacterium. Taxonomy (GTDB): domain Bacteria; phylum Bacillota; class Clostridia; order Christensenellales; family Borkfalkiaceae; genus UBA1259. Next base: position 53,707 of record JAFSLQ010000012.1, read on the forward strand.
TGTGCTTTCTGGGGTAGCGGGCGTTGAACTCGTTACCGTGTTTTTTCTTGCCTTCTGCTTTTGTTGCGGAATTAAAGCGGGCGTTGCGGTCGCCGTGTGTTTTTCTACACTTCGCTGTCTTTTGTTCGGGTTTTTCCCGACCGTTATAATACTTTATCTCGTATACTATACGGGATTTGCTTTGTTTTTCGGATTTTTGGGGAATAAATTTCACCGCAAGGCGGATTTTTGCGCCTACTTATGGTGCGTGATACTTTCTACGGTGTTTACCGCAGCGTTTACTCTTTTAGACGACGCGATAACTCCGATTTTTTTCGGGTTCGGGATAAAGGAAACGCAGGCGTATTTTTATGCTTCCCTGCCGTTTATGCTGACGCAATGTATCTGCGCCGCGATTTCGGTAGGCGTTTTGTTTTTTCCGCTTTCCAAGGCGCTACGCGTTATTTCGGTTGATGATAAAATATTATCCAAAGGCGATGAAAATTATGGGAAAAAACGCAATATTTAACTTAACGGTATGCATAATCGGAGCCACAAAGACGGGCGCAGGCGTGGCAATTCCCGCCTCGCGCGACTTGGTGGCGGTTTTGTGGTTTTTGCGTTTGAATTTTAAAAAACGAAACATTAAAAAAGGATTCCGCCGTTATGCGGTGTCCTACGGTTCGACGAAAAACAAAGCGGGGAATTTTCAGACGTCTGGAAAATTCCCCGCTTTTAACAATAAAAAAGTTGCAAGAAATTATCTTGCAACAATTATTCCGAACAATTCCGCCCGCATAATATAAAGCGGTTCGTATCATTCCGTGTTTGGCAGGGGTAGCTGGATTCGAACCTAAAAGTCAATTTTAAAATAATAAGTAAAACACTGACGATTTTAACTATTCAGTCCCCATTTAGTCCCCAAAATATTAATTAAATTCATTATTATTTAGTTTTATTATATTCTAAAAATATGCAAAAAAAGTCAAATATATATCCTTATTTTATGCATATTCATATTGACAACTATCCTATTTTTATGTATAATACAATAAAATGTTATTGTAGGAGAATATAATTATGCTTAAACGAAAAATATATGATAAATTACTCGATTGGAAATATAAAAGGAAAACGGAAGGTATAAAAAAATGTCTGTTAGTTAAAGGTGCGCGTCAGGTCGGCAAATCGTTTATCATTAAAGAATTTGGCAAAAAAGAGTATGAATCATTTGTTTGCATTGATTTTTTCCGTCAGCCGGCGCTTAAATCGATATTCAACGGAGAACTGACGTCGGAAGAAGTTCTTAAAAGAATAACCGCAAATATTCGTGATTTTAGCCTTATTGCGGGTGATACCCTTATATTCCTTGATGAAATTCAACGTTGCGGTAACGCGCGGACAGCAATCAAGTTCCTCGCCGAAGATTTGCGGTTCGACGTAATATCTTCCGGTTCTCTTATGGGACTGACTTACGGCGAAGATGATGACGACAGCGTTGAAATTCCAGAGTCCGTTCCCGTTGGATACGAATCGCAGATTACTATGTTTTCTCTTGACTTTGAAGAGTTTTTATGGGCTTACGGATATGACGATAATGCCATAAGTGTTTTACGGTCGTATTATACGTCTGGTGAAACTATACCCGAAAGCATTCATAATAAATACGAATCGCTTTTCCGTGAATTTATGGTTGTTGGCGGAATGCCCGAAGTGGTGGCGGATTTTGCGGAGCATAAAGATTTTAACCGTGTAGACAGAATTCAGAACGATATACTTGCAGAGTATAGGGACGATATAAGCAAGCACGCGAAAGGAAAAGAAAAGCAATTTGTACGTATGTGTTACGACGCTATTCCTAAACAACTTGCAAAGGAATTGAAGAAGTTTCAATATTCCACCGTTGAAAAAGGACAGACGCGCAGAAAATACGGGGGTAGCGTTCAATGGTTGAAAGATTCAGAAATAGTAAACGCTTGCTACAATATTCACGAACCGTACCTTCCGCTTATGGCAAACGCAAACGAAGATCAGTTTAAACTTTATATAAACGATACGGGACTACTTTGTTGTATGTACGGGTTTGAAACAAAACTCGCTATATTAAACGATACTATAAGGGGCAACGCGCGTGGCGGGATTTATGAGAATATTATTTCAGAGTGTTTAATAAAACGCGGATATACGATTTATTATTATAAACCTGATAACGAACATGAAATCGAATTCTTGATTGAGAAAAACGGAGAAGTCGTTCCCGTGGAAGTAAAAGCGGGTAATACTGCGACAGTGTCTCTAAATAATTTTATAAATGATTTTTCACCGTCCGTTGCATATAAACTTATCGGTGGCAGAAACGGAAAAGTCGGGGAAAAAGAAACTTTGCCACATTATTGTGTTATGTTTTTGTAAAAATTTATTATCAATCTGAAAGAAGAGACTCTCTATTTATATAAACTGACAAGTGTTTTATCATATTTTTGCTTTTTGTTACATTTGGCAAGTTGTTTTTTAATTTTAGATATCAATAATTGACAATATAGATAAAATGTTTTAAAATTTCAAACAAGAAAAGTCAAAATAATTTATATTTCATAATATCAAAACTTGTAATAGGAAAACATTTTTAATGACTTGGGGGGTGCAAATGCAAACAAAATATCCTATAACAGCAACCTTTATTGACGAGATAACATATGATATTCCATCATCGAACTGGTCTGATAAACAATGGATGGACGACCTTGATAATATGAAGGAAGTCGGTATAGATACGCTTGTAATAATGCGTGGGGTGTTTTATAATAAAGCAATTTATCCGTCGAAAATTTTTCCTAATCTGAAAAAAGATGACGAAGATTTTGCAAGACTTATTTTAGACGGAGCAAATAAGCGTGATATGAAGGTTTTTATGGGACTTTATATTTCAAACTTATGTTGGAACGAAGGTGATGCTCTTGGCGAAATAAAGCAGAATAAACTTTACGTTAAAGAAATTTTAGAAAGGTATGGCGATATTCCGTCTTTTGCAGGATGGTATATTCCGCATGAAACGAGTTACAATACTTACAGTATAAAGGAAACAATGGGCGGGCTTGCAGCATTATGTAAAGATTCCACACCCGATAAAAAGGTAATAATCAGTCCGTTTTTCAAGGCAAAGGGGTTTGCCAGCGAACCCTTGTCCGCTGAACGTACTTATGAAGAATGGGATAGAATTTGGGAAAAATGCGGTAAGGATATCGATATTTGCGCGTTTCAGGATGGCACGGTGAGCCTTGAATATTATGCGGATTATCTGTCAAATGTAAAAAAGGTAAGCGATAAATATAAGATTGCGCTTTGGGCAAACGTTGAAACGTTTGAAAGAGACGTTAGAAGTATGTTTTATCCTATTCCGTTTGACGTTCTTCGTAGAAAGATAGAGATAGCGGACAAATTCGTTGAAAAAATGATTACGTTTGAATTTTCGCATTTTTTAAGTCCGCAATCTATTTATCCTTCCGCCCGCAATCTCAATAATCTTTATAAAAATTATTATTCCAAAAAGAAATGATTAAACTTAAAATATAAAAGGATAAATTATGGAAAAAGAAAGAATCAAAGAGTTAAAAAATTTTTATAATGAGCATTTACTGAAAAATGTTGTGCCTTTCTGGATAAATTCAGACTTGATAGACGAAGAAAACGGCGGTTTTATAACGAGTATCGACAGAGAAGGAAAATCATATAACGACGATAAAAGCGTATGGTTTCAGGGTAGATGTCTATGGACATTTTCTAAATTATGCAACGTTTACGGCATTGACGAAAAATGGGCTATTGCAGCGGACAATGGCGCTAAATTTATAAAAAATCATTGTATAGATTATAGCGACGGGCGGATGTACTTTACCGTAACGAAGGAAGGTTTGCCTTTACGTAAACGCAGATATTTCTTTTCCGAAAGTTTTTTGGTTGTAGGGTTTGCGGAATACTATTTGTTAAGGGGCAAGCAAGAAGATTTAGAACTTGCGAGAAAATATTTCGATTTAATCTATTCGATATATAAAGACCCCTCTTCCGATCCGTTTAAGATTACGCCGAAAGAAAATGCGGAAGTCAGAAGTTTGCACTCCAACGCTTATCCTATGGTACTCGTAAGTTCCGCTCAGACTTTGCGAAGGATAGATAAAGGCAGAAAAGAGCATTATGATAAAATCATAAAAGACGTAATTGCAGATATGATAAATCTTCATTATAAAGAAGATTTGCATTGTGTTCTCGAAAACGTAAATCCTGACGGAAGCATATTAGATAATCCGACGGGCAGAACGATAAATCCCGGACATACTATCGAAAACTCGTGGTTTTTAATGAATTACGCAGAGACTACGGGGGATAAGGAATTGCTTAAAAAAGCGTTGAATATGCTTAAATGGTCGTTGGAACTCGGATGGGATAAAGAGTATGGCGGTGTCAAATATTTCGTGGATGTTTACAACCGTCCTTGCGAACAGTTGGAATATGATATGAAACTTTGGTGGGTTCATAACGAATGTTTGATTGCCACCTTGACCGCTCTTCATATTACGGGAGAAAAAGTATTTGAAGAATGGTATGAAAAATTGCACGAATATGTGTTCAATCATTTTCCCGATAAAGAATACGGAGAGTGGTACGGATATTTACATAGAGACGGAACGGTTTCGCATACGCAAAAGGGTTCGCTTTGGAAAGGTCCTTATCATTTGCCAAGATGTCTTATTCTTTGCGAAAGTATACTTTCGGCAATGTACGAAAAAAAACCTTTGCCAGAATTATTGTGATAGATATTTAAAACTTAAAAAAACAAATTGAATTAAGGCTAAAACGCGATTGCAATATAGACAATATGTCGGGCAGTCGCGTTTTAGTTAAACGGTTTAAATTTGCTTTTGCGGTGAAAATTTAGAAGGTGAAATTCCGAAATGTTTTTTAAACATTTTGGAAAAATGATATATGCTGTTGTATCCAACGGATTCGGATATTGATTTTATGCTGTTATAATCGCTTTTTAACATTTCCGCCGCTTTTTTCATTCGTTGTATGTGCAAATATTCCATAGGTGCGCACCCATATGTTTCCGCGAAAATTTTTCTGAAATAAGTGTAACTCATGTTAGTTAAATCGCTTAAAAATTTCCCGTTTATTTCGGGGTTATCGTAATGTTTAGTTATATATTCCAAAGCGGGCAAGCATTTATCTTTTTTAACGGAATTAACATATTTTTTATTTTCACTGTCCAACAATAGCAATAACAATTTATACAGTAATTGCAAAGATTTTATTTTATAATACGGCGGTTTTAACAGGAGACAGGTTTCTAATTTGTCGAAAATATCAATAGCCTTTGAATTGTCCGTTATATTAAAGGAATAAATTTCTTCGGCAGTAACGTTCGCGTCAAAATCTATCATAAGACACTTTCCGCTTTTACTTATCCATGAATAAGAAATCCCTTTCGGCAAAATAATAATGTTTTGAGAATCCGAAAGAAAAATTTTTCCGTTGCATGTATATTTCGTTGCCCCATTATATTTGATTGCGATACCCCAATGATCTCTGTTCTGTCTGTAAGTATATATATTTGGTTTTGCGTTGATTCTGTTTGCAGAAACTACGTTATTTATTGATAAATTTGATAAAACATCATTGACCATAAATATTTCACCATTTTGTTAATTATATATTTTTAATATATATTCTATCGTTTAAGTTGGTTTTTGTCAATAATTTTAGTGTCAAAAATGATAAAATAATACAAAAGCGCATTGACATACGAACTTTGATGTTGTACTATGAGAAAAAAGGAAAATTTATTATGAAAAAGAGTTTTGCATCATTGACAGCGCCCGTTTATGCGGCGGTGATACGGGAAAAAACGCCCACGAACGCTATTTGTGCTATAAAAAATGCGGAAATAAACGGAGCAACCGCTTTTGATCTGCACTTGTCTTGTTTGGAACAGGAATACCGAACGGTTGATAATATCCGTAATATTGTCGAGTGTACCTCTAAACCGATGCTCGGACTTAATTATAATATCACCGTAGATAAAGGCGGATACGCTTGTAGCGAAGAGGATCGCATTGCACTTTTGCTTATGGCTGTCGATGCGGGGATTTCCGCAGTGGATTTTCAAGGATATACTTACGATTTACTGTCGAAAGACAATTTCGTCGGGGAAGATATTTATTCGTTTACGAAAAATAATCCCAAGGAAATAGTTACCGATGAGAAAATTATTAAAAAGCAGAAGGCTTTGATAGATAAAGTGCATAAAAAAGGAGCGGAAGTCTTACTGAGTTGTCATCCAAACATTTTTCTGAATAAAACGCAAGTGGTGGATTTGGCTAAATTTATGGAAGAACGCAATCCCGATATTATAAAAATTATTACCGTATGTAATACCGAAGAAGAAATGGTGCAAGCGTTCGAGACTATGGTAGCGTTAAAAAATGAAATTAAAAGTGCAAAAATCCATTTTCATTGTACAGGCAAAACAGGAAAATTAACGCGGATAGTCAATCCTTTGCTTGGGGCTTATATGACGTTTTGCGTTGACAGATATGCAGAAGGGCATACTGTTGAACAGTTGCATTTAAAAACTTTTGTCGATGTAATGGACGGAATAAAAAAGTTGTTATAAAAGTAAGGAAAATTATATGAAAAAAATTTTAGTGTTGGGCGGAACAGGGGCTATGGGCAGATACTTGGTTCCGGAATTATTGAAACTCGGTTATAAAATAGATGTGATAAGTTTAGACGACATAAAGTCGGATAACGATAATTTAAGTTACAAAATAGGAAATGCAAAAGACATAGATCAGTTATCCCAACTTCTGAAAGGCAATTACGATGGGATAGTCGATTTTATGACGTATAATCTTAACGAATTTAAGGAAAGAATAAAATTATTTCTTGATAATACGGGACATTACTTGTTTTTATCGTCTTGCCGTGTTTTTGCGAACGAAGATCCTATCGTTAAGGAAACTTCGCCGAGATTATTAGATATTTCTACCGACGAGGAATATTTGAAATTAAAAGAAACCGAGTATTCTTTGTTTAAGGCGTTGGAAGAAAATATGCTTACCGAGTCGGGATATAGAAACTGGACGATCGTTCGTCCCGCAACGACGTATTCCACAGGACGCGCACAACTTGTTACTTTGGAAGCTAATTCTTTTGTATACAGAGCGTTGGAAAACAAAAAAGTAATTATTCCGATACAGGCGAAAGATTGTCCTGCAACTCTGTCTTGGGGCGGCGACGTCGGAAAAATGATAGCGAGAATAGTGTTAAACGAAAAAGCGTTAGGAGAAGATTATAACGTTGCGACGTCAGAGTATCATACTTGGGGCGAAATTGCGGAAATGTATACTAGTCTTATCGGTCTTAAATACGAATGGGTTGATAAAGAAACGTATTTAAGATGTATTGCCGACGACGCGTGGTATCCTTACGCTAAATATCAACTTATTTATGCAAGAATGTTTAACCGAAAAACCGATAATACGAAAGTTTTGCGTTTGACCGGATTAAAACAAGAAGAATTGATGCCTCTGTACGACGGGTTAAAAACAGAACTTGCCAAAGTTTCTTTGGACACGATTAAGCCGAACAAGTTTATATGCGACAATATGGATAAGTATTTTGCAAGTAAAAAATGGAAAGAATAATCGTCGGTCAAATAGGGATAGGGCATAATCACGCGCAAGCGATAATGGCGGCGGTCAGAAAACGCCCCGACCTATTTGAGATAGCGGGTTTTTGCGAAACCGACGAAGTATGGTTAGAAAGACGCGGTAATTTACCAGAATATACAGGCTTGCCTTTTTTGACCGAGCAACAAATTATCGAAAGGTGCGATGCGGTGTTTGTGGAAACGGAAGTTCGTGATTTGTTGAAAAAGGCTAGAAAGTGCGTTGATTGCGGTAAACACGTTCATATAGATAAACCCGTTATGGGACGCAGTGAAGAGTATGCCGATTTATTGAAAACGGCACAATTAAAGAGATTGATTGTTCAAACAGGCTATATGTATCGGTACAATCCCGCCGTAAAAAAGTGTTTTGAAATAGTCAAAAGCGGAAAACTAGGAGAAATCTACTCGATAAATGCGGAGATGAGTACACGGCACGATAAGGAATTTCGTGAGTGGCTGAAAAATTTTCCGTGTGGCAATATGTTCATTTTCGGATGCCATTTTATTGACCTTATAGTTTATCTTATGGGTGCACCGGAAAAGATAACGACTATAAGCAAAGTTTCGAGATTAGATGGTATAAATTCCATAGATCTAAGCCAAACGGTACTCGAATATGCGAAAGCAATGGCAAGAATTTACGTCAGTTCGATAGAAGTGAACGGATGGGGAAGACGACAGTTTGTAATTTGCGGCAGTAAAGGGACTTTGGAAATAAGGCCTATGGAAAATCCGTGCAAGTTGTTTTATTCCGATTTGGAAGATTGTACGCAATCATATATGGATATTAAATCGGAAATTCCTGTAATTGAAATACCTATGGATTGCCGTTATGATGAAATGATTGAAGACTTTTATTATTACGTTAAAGGCGAAAAGGAAAATCCGTTTACATACGAACACGAATTATTATTGAAGAGAATAATTGATAAAATTTGTAAAGTAAAAAATCATAAAAATTTTAGGAAGTGATAATTATGAAGGCGATGTTGGTAAACGATAAACAAGAACTTATATGGACGGACGTTGAAAAACCACTTCCGGCAAAATCGGAAATTCTGATTGAAATTTATGCCGTTGCACTTAATCGTGCAGACCTGCTGCAGAGAAAAGGCAAATATCCTTCGCCAAAAGGCTGGCCGCAATGGATGGGATTGGAAGTAGCCGGAATAATAGCGGATATGGGGGATGATGCAAAAAGAAATTCGTCTTTAAAAATCGGAGATAAAGTATGCGCGTTGTTAGGTGGCGGCGGGTATGCGGAATATGTGTGCGCACCTTACGGTATGGTTATGCCCGTACCGAAAGGTCTTACGTTAGCACAGGCGGCGTCCTTACCCGAAGCGTATGCAACATCTTATTTGAATTTGTTTTACGAAGGACATTTAAAAGCGGGGCAAACGGCATTTATACCGGCAGGGGCAAGCGGACTTGCAAGCGTCGCTATTCCTATGGCGAAGGCTTTCGGCGCAAGAGTAATTACTTCCGTTTTGAGCGATGAAATTGCAGATAAAATTAAAGGACTTGGAGCAGATCTTATAATAAATTCAACGACGCAGGACGTTTCGGAAATATTAAAAAAAGAAGAGGAAAACGGCCGCCCTGTCAACATGTCTATGGATTGTCTGAGCGGTGAAACGCTCGGAAAAAGTATGCCGTATATGGCGGATGGTGGCTATTGGGTGGTAATATCGACGCTTGCAGGTGTGGAAACGAACGTATTATTGCGACCTTTGCTTACAAAGGGGCTACATCTTGTCGGCAGTATGCTACGTAAACGGACTTCGGAAGAAAAGGCGCGGCTATTAACTGAAATTGTGGAAAAAGTGTGGCCAAAGTTGGAAAGCGGTCAGATGAAACCTTCGTTATACAAAGTTTTACCGATCCAAAATGCGATGGAAGCCCATATGATTTTAGAAAAAGGCGAAAATATCGGGAAAGTGGTTCTTGAAGTAAAAAGTGAGTTTTAAACGCATATTATGAAAAAGACAATTAAAACCATTTTATTGGCATTATGCGTGATGTTATTGTGGGGGTCGCTGTTTCCGTGCATTAAATTAGCGTATGTCGCATTTGATATAGATTCGTCCGTTTCTTCAAATTTATTATTGTTTGCGGGAATGAGATTTTTGGTTTGCGGTTTAGTTATTTTGCTATTTTGTCAGGCTACACATAAAGATTTAAAAATCAAATCCGTAAAACAATGGGCCATGGTAATCGCCATAGGATTATTTGCAATAGTTTTACATTACGGGTTTACATACATAGGTCTTGCTAAAATCGACAGTTCAAAAACAGCGATATTAAAGCAACTTGCATTTTTGATTTTTATTGCATTTTCTTTCGTGTTTTTTAAAGAAGACCGGTTTACCGTTAATAAAATGATGGGTGCGATTTTAGGCTTTATCGGTATCGTTGTTTTAAATCTCGATGGAACGGAATTTACGATAGGTATCGGCGAAATATTGGTAATAAGCGCGTCGTGTTTTATGCTTATATCTAATATCTTATGTAAAAAGTTGACGAAAGATGTAGATGCCGTTGTAATTACGGGTTATTCCCATTTCGTGGGTGGGGTATTGCTTGTTCTGATAGGCATATGTAGCGGTGGCGACATAGGGTCTCTATCTGTAAAAAGTGCCGGTATTTTCGCATACATATGCGTGGCGTCGATAGTGTCCTACTGTTTATGGAACTCTATTCTTAAAAACAATAATTTATCTCATTTGTTTATCATTAAGTTTACTGAGCCTTTATTCGCTTGTGTATTCAGCGCTATTTTATTAGGCGAAGATATTTTCAAATGGCAGAACATAATTGCGGTCTTACTAGTGTCGTTGGGGATTATCTTAGGTTCTTTTCAACGAAAACGAAAAGTATTGTCGGAACAAAAAGACGAAAGTCGCGACGGAGACGAACGCGAATAAGCCATAATACCTATGAGTTGAGACATAACGATAACTTTTATATTTATAACGGAGATATGATGAAAAAACTTAATTCAACAGAATTAAAAGACAAGATTCAAGGTTGTTGGGAAGGTAAAAACATAGGCGGAGTGTTTGGTGCGCCGTTTGAGATGTATCGCGGGCTTGTCGATGCAAAGTTTTACACGCAGGATCTTTCGGCAAGTATACCGCCGAACGATGATTTGGATTTGCAACTTATATGGCTAAATGCTGCCGAGAAATACGGTACAGCATTAAATTCCGATATCCTTGCAGAATTTTGGACTTCGTTTGAAATCGCGAATTGCGGAGAATACGGCACGGCCAAGGAAAATCTTAAATGCGGAATTTTACCGCCTTTATCAGGGATGATAGGAAATCATATGCATAACAGCAACGGCGCGTTTATACGTTCGGAGATATGGGCGTGCTTATTCCCCGGAAATCCCGAAAAAGCGGTAAGGTATTCTTATGAAGACGCCATAGTTGATCATGCGGAAGAAGGCGTATACGCCGCCGCTTTTTGTACGGCTCTCGAAAGTGCGGCGTTTTTTGAAAACAACGTTAACAAATTGATAGAGATAGGTAGGTCCTATATACCGGAATCTTCAAAAGTCGGCGAAGCGATAAAGATGGTAAAAGAAATGTATGAAGATAATAAAACCATCGAAGAGATTAGAGTCGCGCTTTTGACCGATTTTCCGTCTTACTTCGGAATATACAACGTTCATCCCTACGAAATAAAAGAAAATTTTCCGCTCGGCGACGATTTGGGGCTTGACGCGCCCGTTCAGTTAGGTATAATAACGGCTGCCTTGTTGTTCGGGCAAGGTGATTTTGAGAAGACGCTTATAACCGCAGTTCATTGCGGTGAAGATGCAGATTGTACGGCTGCTACCGTCGGAGCGATTTTAGGCATAATAAACGGTAAGGCAAATCTGCCCGATAAATGGGTAAAACCGCTTGGAAACAAAATAGAAACTTTGTGCATCAACCTTGCGCTCGGAGGCGCGATTAACGTGCCTAAAAACACATTTGAACTGACGGACAGAGTAATGAGATTGTTACCCGTTTTTAACGATAACGACAGGTGTATGATTGATGAATGCGGAATAACGGTATTTGCGGAAGAACAGATACCGTACAGTATGCGTGATTTGTATTTTAAGGGTAATTACGGTATGGAAGATATAAAGATACACGAGTATTTGAGTTTCGCGCCGTATAAAAAACTTTATAAAAATCCAGTTTTCAATACTGTAATCGATTACGGTGGCGAGCCGTTCGTAAGCACAGGAGATACGGTGAAACTCGGTGTAACGCTTTATAACCAAAATATGGATAGGGTCAAACATTGCGTATGTGTTAAAGTTATTGCAGACAATGGGGTTACTCTTAATACGAATAAATATATGCGGGTAATGACATCTAACAATTATGAAATGAAAAGCGAATTATCCGTGGAATTTACGGTTGGCGAGTGCAACACGCCTTATATAGATTTGTATTTGGATATAACGGTAGAAGGCAGATCTACCGTGCAACTGATAAAATGCAGATACTTTTTTAAATAAAAAATCGCGTTGATTTAGAGACGTATATGGTTTTTAAACTATTGTTGCTTAAAAGAGAGAACGAAAATGAAAAAGAGAGAACGAAAATGAATAAATTAAAAAAATTTTTAAAAAAAGGAGTAATTTTTATGTTAAGTATGTCTTGTATGTTGTCCGCATGTTCTTGTAACGATAATGGAGCAAAGCGCGATGAAGAAGAAACGATAGCGGAATACGATCCGAATAAAGGTATTGATTTTAACAGCGAAAAGAAATATATTGTACAAAACGGAATCGCGTTTTACAAAATAATGGTTCCGAACGATTCCGACGAAGCGATTGAGTTCGCGGCAACGGAAATGTCGTCTTTTATCAATAAGATTACCGATGTCCGCATCGAGATTATTGAAGAAAGAGAATATAACGGTTCTGAAAAGGTTGTTTCGATAGGCGAAACGAAACTGTCTGCGGATATAGTCGCGGACGGTAAAAAACTCAATAAAGACGGGTTTATAATTAAAACAGTCGACGACAATATATTTATAAAAGGCGCGTATTCGAGAGCCACGATATACGGCGTGTACGATTTTATCGAAAAAATGATGGGCGTTAAGTTCATTGCGGCGGATTATACTTATATTCCGAAAGCACAAGAAGTTTTTTCGTATTCTCTCGATATAGTCGAAGTACCTGCTTTTTCAACAAGAAGTTATTTTGCGGAAAACGTCATTTATAACGGATTACACGCGGTGCGTATGAGAATGATTGCGCCGTTCGATACTAATTTACCGCAGTACGGCGGCGGATATCGTTCGGAGTGGAATACCGATCAGTTGCATTCGATGTTCGATTTCCTTCCGCCGAGCAAATATAAGGACGAACATCCCGAATGGTATAAAATGTCGCCCGAAAATCCCGCGAAAGGACAGGTGTGTTTCACTAACGGCGTAACCGACGACGGGAAAATCGATAACACTATGGAAACCAGCGTTATCAAAGAAACGATAAAGAATATCAAAGCGATTTTGTTGGCAAACGAAAACATCAAATACGTAATGGTGGCGCAACAGGACAATGAGCCGTTTTGTGATTGCGACCGTTGTAAGGCGTCTTACGAAAGGTTTAACGGACTTAAAAGCGGAACGGTTATGGTGTTCGTAAATCTTATTGCCGAAGAAATAGAAAAATGGGCGAAAGAAGAGCTTGACGGTAGAGAGATATATATCGTAACTTTTGCTTATCAATTTACCGAAAAACCGCCCATAGTGGTTGAAGACGGGGAAGTGAAAGCAATAAGCGAACAGGTTATACCGAGAGATAACGTATATATTCTGATGGCGATTATAAATTCCTGTTTTTATCATCCTATATACGACGAAGGGTGTACGCGTAACGCAACTACCCGTACGCTCATAAATAACTGGAACGTTCTGACGAACAGGTTGATGATATGGGATTATCAAACGAATTTCGTTTATCATCAGTGGTATTTCGATAATAAAGGCGCAATAAAGGACAATCTTATAAATTATGAAAAGAAAGGAGTGGAAATGCTCATTTGTCAGGGTGCGCCGAGAGAGTCCAAACATTATTTAGCGGATCTTGACAATTACATTTTTTCTAAACTTATGTGGAATCCGCATAGAGACGTTAATAAATTAGTAGACGAATTCAATTATTATTATTACGGTAGTTATCGCAATGTTGCAGACAGTTTTTATCAAATGATGGAAAGGCACTTCGCGATGCTGGACGCAAAACAGGGTTTCCACACGGACTTACACGATTGTAACGACGGATTTTTCCACTCGGAAAATTACCCTATAGGCTTTTTGGAACAGGCGGAAGGGTTGGTGCAGAACGCAATCGAAAAAGTTAAGACGGATGCTACGCTTACGGAAAAAGAAAAGCAAGAAATGACTTTCAGATTGACAAAGATTATCGTTATACCGCAAATGATGACGTTAAAGAATTATAAAGATTACTTTGAGTACGGCGAAAAAGAATACGCCAAAAAGGTAATAGATAATCTGGAATACGTCGGCGCAAAATATTATGCGGAAGGTATGACGCATACGATAGCGGAATTAAAGACGAAATATGGGTTATAACTTAACCATTGTAAAGTTACCAAAAAAGGAGAAAAGCAACATGAAGAAAGTGGGCACATTGTTACTTGCAGTATGTATTTTGATAGCAAGTACGGGTTGCGGAGCATCACAGGGTTTCGACCCGAACAAGAAACAGGTTTTCGTTTCGATATTCAACGGCGGGTTCGGATACGACTGGCTGGAAACTTCTGCGCAGGAATTCAATGCGGCTAACACGGACACGGAAATAATCATACGTCCGAATAGCGACGGTTATACAAAGATTCGTGCTGACCTTGAAGCGGGAACTTCTCAGTATGACGTGTATTTTACGAATACTCCGCTTATTAAAGAGTTTGCTGCCATGGGGCTTGTCGAACCGCTTAACGACGTTTATGAAATGCAGGCAGATGAAGGCAATCCCCGTACGATAAGAGAGAAAATAATTGATTACGATACTTTTAAGACGGCATTTTCCGGTAGTGACGGAGATACGATGTACGCTTTGCCGCATACGGACGCAATGGAAGGCTTTATATACGATCACGATCTATTCGTGGAAAAAGACCTATTGTTCAAAAATCCCGACGGCAGTTTAACCGTCGGTAAAGACGGAATTCCGAACACATACGACGACGGATTGCCCGTAGACATTGAAGAGTGGGAAGAGTTGTTGGAAAACATAAAATCGGAAGGCATTTATCCGTTTATTTGGAATCGACAGTTTACCGATTACTTTAATTGTATAAATGAAGCAATGTGGGCTCAATATGACGGTGTGGATAACTATCTTATTTCATTTAATTACAATGGCACTTATGTAAATCCGTCGACGCAGGAACAGGTTGGCATTACGCAGGAAACGGGCTATAAGGCGTACGCGATGGAAGGTAAGAAAAAAGCTGTTGAATTTATGGACAGATATATGACGGGCAGATATTTTACGGGCGGTCAGGAATATATCCATCCTGCGGCGAAAAAACTCGGCACTTCTCACAGAGACGCGCAAGATGCCTTTATTCTTGGCTATAAAAACGCGTCCAGCAACCCGAGAAGTGCAATGATAGTTGAAGGCGTCTGGTGGGAAAATGAAGCGAGAAACATGTTCAACACTTTGGAAAGACAAGGCGAAACGTCGCAAAAATACGGCACGAGAGATTTTAGATTTATGCCGTTACCAGATATGGACGACGGTAAAAACGAAAAGAGCGTATTTTACATTTCCGAAAACGCGACTATTTTCATTAAAAAGCAGTCCGACGCAGTAAAATTAGACGCGGCTAAAAGATTTATCGCTTACACCTGTACAGATAAAGTGTTAAAACGCTTTACTATCGCCACCAACGGTATGAGAGCATACAAGTACGACTTGTCGCCCGAAGAACTCGCTCAACTTACAAATTTAGGCAGAAACGCTTATGCGATATATCATGATACCGAACACGTTCAACTCATAAGACCCACAATTGAAAGATTTAAGTCTCAGTTAAACTACGCTATAACTCCGTCGGCGCAGAGATGGGTGGCAAAAATAGGAAATACTACGCCGAGCGAAGCATTCGACGCATTACAAACCGTGAATGCTAATACTTACTGGACGGCAATGCTTGAATATAATAACGCGGAGCGTTGGGCAGGATATTTAAACAAACTGTAAGACGAAGGAGAGTCTTTAATGGCACACAAACAGAAAATAACAAAACACAAAGCAGCCGAAAAATTATTCATATTCGCCATATTGTTGTATCCGA
Source organism: Clostridia bacterium (assembly GCA_017448355.1). Taxonomy (GTDB): domain Bacteria; phylum Bacillota; class Clostridia; order Christensenellales; family Borkfalkiaceae; genus UBA1259. The sequence goes on from JAFSLQ010000012.1 coordinate 69,757, forward strand.
TGCTGCAATTCTGCGTTATGTATATAGGTGTAAATGCAAATTCGATTTTACTTGCATTTAAAAAATACGACGTGGATTTTAACGTAAGTTTTGCGGGATTCAGTAATTTTGTTTACGGATTTAAGATGCTTTTTTCCGGCGAATTGATTTTTATAGCGGCGAAAAATTCGATTTTGATATTTTTAATAACTCTTGTGATAGGGTTACCGCTTAACATGCTGTTCAGTTACTATATATTCAAGAAGAAATTTGCATCAGGGGCAGTACGTTTTATAATTTTAATGCCCTCTATGGTTTCGCATATGGTAATGGGACTTATGTTTGTTAAGTTTGTGGAAAATGTCGTGCCTGCGGCTCTGGGCAGTTTCAACATAGAAGTGCCTAACTTGTTTTTGGACGACAGATACAATCTCGGAATAATAATATTCTATATTATGTGGACGGGATTTACTTCGAGTCTTATTATGTATCCGAACGCTATGAGCGCGATATCCGGTGAAATAATTGAAAGCGCGAAACTTGACGGTGTAAGCGAATTGCAAGAATTATGGTATATAATAATACCTTTGATATATCCTACGATAACGACCTATATGGTTACGGGCGTAGCGGCGATATTCAGTTTTTCGGGACCTTTATTTATCATATACAATTACAACGCGCCTAGCAACGTGTACAACACGGGGTATTATCTGTTTAAGAAAGTTATGGCGGGTGACGGGTTAAGGGATTACCCGCACGCGGCGGCGGTAGGTTTGATTTTTACGTTTATTTCCGCACCGCTGACACTCGGCGTCAGGAATTTAATGGAAAAATTCGGGCCGCAAGCGGAAGATTAAGGAGAAAGGATTATGAGAAAAACTATTTTATCGAATATTATAATGATTATTTCCGCAATAATCCTGATACTTTTTTGCATCAGTTTGTTGCTACCTTTTTTCTGGATGCTCATAACGTCTTTCAAAGATCCGATCGATTATATTCTCAACACTTTCGGATGGCCGACAAAGATGATGTTCAGCAATTATCCGTCGGTTATAGAATTGTTAAGCGTAACTGTCGTTTCGGGTGGCGCGGTTGTCGAATATAAAATATGGAATATGTTGTTTTTCAGTCTTATAATCGCGGTCGTTTCGGGTTTTATGAACGTTTTCGTGCCTACTATAACCGCATATATAGTATCTAAATATAATTTCAAAGCAAAACGGCTTATCTATAACGTAGCGATAATCGTCATGATAATTCCGATTGTCGGCAACCTTCCTTCGGCGTTAAGGGTAACACAAGCGCTTGGTATATACAATAATATTATTCCGTATCTGGTGTTTACGGCAGGACCTTTCGGGTTCAACTTTATACTTATGTACGGCGCGTTTAAATCCCTTTCGTGGTCGTATGCCGAGGCGGCGTTTATCGACGGAGCGGGGCATTTTACGGTAATGTTCAGGATTATGTTTCCTATGATAATGCCTACGTTTTCCACTTTGTTTATACTCGGCTTTATAGCGCACTGGAACGATTATATGGTTCCCATTACGTTTTTACCGAGTTATCCGAACCTTGCGTACGGCATGTATAATTTCCAGTTGGAAGCGTCGAGAATAGGCGCGGCAATGCCGGAAATATTAGCGGGATTCGTTATAGTGTCTATCCCTACCTGCGTTATGTATTTAGGTTTGCAGAGATTCGGACTTAAAAACGTCAGAATGGGCGGATTAAAAGGTTAAAAGGAATAAAAGATAAAGGAGAAAAAAGTATGAAAAAAGCACATTTAACAGGTGTTTTCGTATTGATTTGTGTGGCTTTTGTGTTTTTCGCAAGCGCAATACTCTCTATGATCGCACATGCCGCAAATTATTATGAAGCACAAAGCGGTATAACTATACATCAGAACTATGATATTACAACCGCAAACGACGGCGCATACGCAAGTAAAAGTGTTGACCCGTCCTTGTTTTCTGACGGTTCATATTATACCGCACTTTATTCTGGCGGAACTGTCGACGTAACTAACGGGTATATGTACGAAGCGGCTGCAAGCGGCGAAACTTCCACAGTACGGCTTTTCGATGAATACAGTGGCACGTTCAGCATATTCGGTCAGGGCTTTTACGATGCGAACAGTAGCCCTTACGATTACGGTAAATTGTCGTTTACTTTTACGAATTTAGCGAACACGAGACAATATATCAGTTTTTCGTTCTATCAAACGGCATCTAATTATTTGACTTTTAACGCTTACTATTACGATTTAGACGTTCAGGAAACCGCCATATATAAGACTGCATCCGATATGAATTTAATGGCAAGTTTTACCGCAACGTCGGCTTGGATGACGGGAACGAAGAAAACCGCGCTTAAATTCTCCTACAATAATTCTACCCAAGCGTTAGATTTAAGGAATTCGAGTAGTGCCGGAAGTCATAATTTAAATACTTTGCTTGGAACAACTCTTACCGCGTTCTCGTCTTACTCCGTAGATATGACGTTCGAGAACAAGGATAGGGAACATACCGCAAAGTTCATTATTTACGAACTGTGCGGAAACCTGCTTGACGTGGTTGTACAAGATAACTACGATATTACCACCGCAAACGACGGCGCATACGCAAGTAAAAGCGTTGATCCGAATAATTTCGGTGCAACGTCTTACTATACGGGACTTTATTCGGGCGACAGGCTTGACGTGACAAAAGGGCGTTTATATATGGCGGCAGCGAAAAATGCGACTTCCACTATAAGACTGTTTAACGTGCATAGCGGAACTTTCAGCATCGTCGGTCAGGGCTTTTACGATGCGGATAACAGGACATACGATTATAACAGATTAACGTTTCAGTTCACGAATACGGCGAACACTAATCAATATATTAAACTTGTATTTATACAAAAAGCAAATGATGATTATTTAGAACTTGCCGCTTACTACTATGATAAGGGCATTCAGACTTCTGCAATTAATCAGATGTCGTCCAATATGAAGCTTATGGCAAGTTTTACCGCGACGTCGAATTATATGACGAATAAAAATAAAACCGCGCTTAAATTCTCTTATGACAATTCTACCCAAGCGTTAAACTTGGCAAATTCGGGCAGTACAAAAGACCATAACTTAAATACTCTTTTAAGCACAACGCTTCCTACGTTTAGTTCTTACTCGGTGGATATGGCGTTCGAACAGAAAGGGCAAACAAATACCGCGAAGTTTATAGCATACGAACTGTGCGGAGCAAACTTTTCGGAAGCAAGAACAATGACCGTTAAGGATATGGCGGGCGAAACCGTTTCAGAAAGCACGGTATTCAAAGGGCAGACAGTTATCCTTCCCGCGGATAAAGCGGCGGGATTTGTCGGGTGTATGATTGACGGCGAAATCTATCCCGCGGGTTATAAATATACGGTAAGAACGAATTTCGAAATGCAAAAAATGGTAATTTCCCCGACAATGATATCCGGCGCTTATATAAGGTTGACTACCGAGAATAATTACGGCGGAATAAGGTTCGGGATAAAAGTGAACGACAACGATATGGACGCGTTCGGCGAGAATATAGAAATGCACGGCGTAATTATCAGGACTGCAAATATTGTCGGCGAGTTCGATTTGGACGAGGCGAAAAGCGTAGATAAAGCGTTGGATAATTATTTTACGGACGGCGACGACAGGATGTATTTTATAGCGCTGACCGATATCGATAGCGCAAACTATAATACGAGTTATTCTGTCCGCGCGTATTTGAAGATAACGATGTACGATGGCAGTTACGTAAAACGCGCCACGGATTATTCGGCGGAAAATAACGCGCGCACACCTTACGACGTTGCGGCAAAAGCCAAAGAAGAAGGATACAGCGGCGCAGTTATAGACGAATATCTCGGTCTATAATTGTATCGTGCGTTTATATATTAAAAATTGAGGTGATTTATTATGAAGAGATATAATTCTCCTGAAATATTTGTTGATACCGTACAAGTTAAAGACGTATTAACGGTTTCTGAAACCGAAGCGTTGAAGGGTGACAATGTGTTCATCGATGATGAATTAGGCGGATAACCTAATTAGAAAATTTAATCTTAGGGGAGATAAATATTTATGTTAGGAATAAAAATAACGAGAAAGACGAAGACCGTTATGCAACTGTTTTTTGCGCTTGCGCTAACGGTAACGTTAGTATTTGCGATATTCGCGGGTTTCTATGCACACGCCGCAAATTATAACGAAGCACAAAGCGGAATAACGATTCATGGAAACTATGATATTACTACCGCAAATTCCGGCGCATACGCAAGTAAAAGCGTTGTTCCGTCTAACTTCAGTAGTGGTTCGTACTATACGACGCTTTATGCGGGCGGAACTGTCGACGTAACTAACGGGTATATGTACGAAGCGGCGGCGAGCGGGATAACTTCCACCGTACGGCTTTTTGACGAATACAGCGGCACATTCAGCATATTCGGTCAGGGCTTTTACGATGCGAACAGCAGTCCTTTCGATTACGGCAAACTGTCGTTTATTTTCACTAATACGGCTAATACGAAACAGTATATCAAGTTTTCGTTTACCCAAAGCGCGTCTAATTATCTGGCGTTTAACGCTTATTACTACGATTTAGACGTTCAGGAAACCGCCGTGTATAAGACTGCATCCGATATGAATTTAATGGCAAGTTTTACTGCAACATCGAATTATATGACGAATAAAAATAAAACCGCGCTTAAATTCTCTTACAACAATTCTACCCAAGCGTTAGATTTAAGAAATTCGAGTAGTGTCGGAAGTCATAATTTAAATACTTTGCTTGGAACAACTCTTACCGCGTTCTCGTCTTACTCGGTGGATATGTCGTTTGAGAACAAGGATGAAGAACATACCGCGAAGTTTATTATTTACGAACTGAGCGGAAAACTGCTTGATATAGGCGTACATGATAATTACGATATTACCACCGCAAACGACGGTGCATACGCAAGTAAAAGTGTTGATCCGTCTAATTTCGGTGCAACGTCTTACTATACGGGACTTTATTCCGGCGACAGGCTTGACGTAACAAAAGGGCGTTTATATATGGCGGGGAAGAAAAATACGACTTCCACTATAAGATTGTTTGACGAGCATAGCGGAACTTTCAGCATCGTCGGTCAGGGCTTTTACGACGAAAGCAGCAGTCCTTTTGATTACACCAGATTAACGTTTACTTTCACGAATACAGCGAACACTAATCAATATATCAAGTTTGTATTCATACAAAACGCGTCTAATTATCTTGAGTTTAACGCTTACTACTACGATAAGGGTATTCAGGACTCCGCCATTAATAGGATGTCGTCTAATATGGCACTTATGGCAAGTTTTACCGCAACGTCGAATTATATGACGAATAAAAATAAAACCGCACTTAAATTCTCTTACAATAATTCTACCCAAGCGTTAGATTTAAGAAATTCGGGTAGTGCCGGAAGTCATAATTTAAATACTTTGCTTGGAACAACTCTTACCGCGTTCTCGTCTTATTCGGTGGATATGGCGTTCGAGTATAAACACCAGACCACCACCGCGAAGTTTATAGCGTACGAACTGTGCGGAGTAAACTTTTCGGAAGCAAAAACTATGACCGTTAAGGATATGGCGGGCGAAACCGTTTCAGAAAGCACGGTATTTAAAGGACAGACCGTTACTATTCCCACGGATAATGCGGCAGGATTTGTCGGGTATATGATTGACGGCGAAATCTATCCCGCGGGTTACAAATATACCGTAAGCACGAATTTTGAAATGCAAAAAATGGTAATTTCTCCGACAATGATGTCCGGCGCTTATATAAGGCTGACGATTGACGAGACTTATCACGGCGGAATAAGGTTCGGGATAAAAGTGAACGACGAAGATATGGAAGCGTTCGGCGAAAATATAGAAATGCACGGCGTACTTATCTATACGGAAGATATAGAAGGCGACTTCGATTTAGACGAGGCAAACAGCGTGGATAAAGCGTTGAATAATTATTGTACGGACGGCGACGACAGAATGTATTTTATAACGCTGACCAACATCAAAAGCGGACACTATAATACAAGTTATTCAGCCCGTGCGTATTTGAAAATAACGATGTACAATGAAAGTTACGTAATACTCGCCACGGATTATTCGGCGGAAAATCATGCCCGTTCGCCGTACAACGTCGCTTTGAAGGCGTTGGATGCGGGATACAGCGGCGCGGTTATCGACGAATATTTAAACAAAAAAATTATAGCGAGAAACGGAAGCGCGTATTACAAAATATTGATACCGGACGATCACGACGAAGCGATTGAGTTTGCGGCAACGGAAATGTCTTATTTTATTAACGAAATAACGGACGTGAACGTCGACATAATAGAAGAAACGGATTATAACGGTTCAGACAAGGTCATTTCGATAGGCGAAACGGAATTATCGTCTGATATAGTTGCAGATGCAGACGCACTCAATAATGACGGATTTATACTCAAAACGGTAGGCGACAATATATTCATAAAAGGCGCGTATTCAAGAGCCACGATATACGGCGTTTACGATTTTATCGAAAGGATGATGGGCGTTAAATTCATCGCGGAAGATTACACCTATATTCCGAGAGCGCAAGAAGTGTATTCTTCTTCTCTCGATATAACCGAAGTGCCTGCTTTTGCGACGAGAAGTTATTTTGCTAAAAACATCATATATGACGGGCTTTTTGCCGCCCGTATGAGAATGATTGCGCCGTTTGATACTAATTTACCGCAGTATGGCGGCGGATACCTTTCTGAGTGGAGCACTAACGAGCTGCATTCTATGTTCGATTTATTGCCGCCGAGTACCTATTATGAAGATTATCCCGAGTGGTATACAATGTCGTCAGCAACCGATAAAGGACAGGTGTGTTTTACTAACGGTGTAACCGACGACGGGAAAATCGATAACACTATGGAAACCAGTGTTATCAAAGAAACGATAAGCAATATCAAAGCGATTTTGTTGGCAAACGAAAACATTAAATACGTAATGGTAGGACAGCAGGACAACGCAGATTTCTGTGAGTGTGAAAATTGCTTGGCGTCTTATGATAGGTTCAACGGACTTAAAAGCGGAACGGTTATGGTATTCGTTAATCTTATCGCCGAAGAAATAGAAAAATGGGCGGAAGATGAACTTGACGGAAGAGAGGTTTATATCGTTACATTTGCTTATCAGTTTACCGAAGAGCCGCCTGTAACGGTCGATGGAGACGATATAGAAGCGATAAGCGAACAGGTTATACCTAGAGATAACGTGTACGTTTTAATAGCGCCAAGCAATGCTTGTTATTATCATTCGATATTCGACGAAGATTGCGACCGCAACGCAAATAGCAGAACGTATATCAACGGTTGGAACACTATTACGGATAACTTGATGATATGGGATTATCAGACGAATTTTGATTATCATCAGTGGTATTTCGACAATAAAAACGCGATAAAAGATAATCTTATAGAGTACCGCGACATGGGCGTGGAAATGCTGATATGTCAGGCAGCACCGAGAGAGTCAAAACATTATTTGGCGGATCTTGATAATTATATCTTTTCTAAACTTATGTGGGATCCTGAAAGGTATAATACTATCGACGAGTTGGTAGAAGAATTTAACTTTTACTATTACGGAGAGTATCACGACGTTGCAGATGAATTCTATCAGATGATGGAAGACCACTTTGCAGACTTAGACACCAATCTCGATCATGCATTCCATACAGAGTTGAGAGATGGCAACAGCGCATTTTTCAACTACGAAAATTATCCGATAGAATTTTTGGAAGAAGCGGAAGGGTTGATTCAGGACGCGATCGATGCAATTCAGGACGACGAAAATCTGACGGAAGATGAAAAACTCGAAATGACTTTCAGGCTTACAAAGATTATCGTTATACCGAAAATGATGATATTAAAGAATTACGACAGTTATTACGAAAGCGGGAAAAAAGATTTTGCGAGAGAGGTAATAAGTAATTTGGAATATGTCGGCGCAAAATATTATGCTGAAAATATGAAGCGCACTATATTTGAGTTAAAGATCAAATACGGGCTTACCGAAGAGATTTTTGTTAACGGTGATACGTTATTCTCGGATAGTGAAATCCCTGTATAATTTAAAATTTTTAGGATAGGAGATAAAATTTTATGAACAGGAAAAAAGTGGTTTATTTTTTAACATCCGTTATTAAAACGGGGCTGAGTTTTTTGGTGGTGGCACTGTTGTGTTTTTTCTTTGGTTCGTTTAATAGAGTCTATGCCGCAAATTACGACGAAGAACAAAGCGGTATAACGCTTTACCAAAACTATGATGTTACTACCGCAAACGTAGGTGCGTATGCGGGTAAAAGCGTTGACCCGTCCTTATTTTCTGCCGGTTCGTACTATACGGCACTTTATTCGGGAGGAACGGTTGATATTACCAGCGGGTATATGTACGAAGCGAATAAAAAAGGCGTAACTTCTAAAGTAAGATTATTAGACGAGTATCGCGGGACGTTCAGCATTTTCAGTCAGGGCTTTTACAATGCGGACATAAGTCCTTACGATTACGGCAGATTAGCGTTTATTTTCACTAATACGGCTAATACGAAACAATATATCAAGTTTTCATTTACCCAAAGCGCGTCTAATTATCTGGCGTTTAACGCTTACTACTACGATTTAGACGTTCAGGAAACCGCCGTGTATAAGACCACGTCCGATATGAATTTAATGGCAAGTTTTTCCGCAACATCGAATTATATGACGGCAAAGAAAAAAACTGCGTTAAAATTCTCTTATAACAATTCTACCCAAGAGTTAAACTTAGCGAATTCGGGCAGCGTCAAAGATCATAATTTAAATACTCTTTTAAGCGCGACGCTTCCTACGTTTAGTTCTTACTCGGTGGATATGGCGTTCGAGAACAAGAGTCAGGCAAATACCGCAAAGTTTATTATTTACGAACTTTGCGGTCAGGTACTCGCGGGCGAAACCTTGACGGATACGGCAACGCCGATAATGTTGTCGGTGGGCGCATCCGTAGCAGACGGCAAATTGACTGCGAAAGCATACGACTTGGTGGACGGCGTAATAACGAACGGGTTCGTTTTTACGGTGGAAGACCCACAAGGGCAAGATGTAACGAACGTTGACGACAGTAGTATTTTTCATCCTGAAACGACGGGCGAATATACGATTACCGCGTACGTTTTAGACGCGTCAAATAGACAATCCGACGTGATGGAAAACACTATCACGGTAGAGCCCGATACGGAAAAGCCCAAAATAACCGTGGACGGAAATTACAGACAATATTACCTTAAAGGCGAAACCCTTGAAATTCTTCCGTTTACTGCGACCGATGAAAGCGGAATAAAGGAGAGCGGAGTTCGTGCCGAAAAAGGCAGTCAACCCGTAGAAATATCGAAAGGCACTCTTGCGTTAAACAGTTTGGGCGAATATACGATTATTTATTATGCCTTCGACAACTTCGATAACGAAAACGAGTCAGAATTCACCTTAAACGTTACGGAAATTACCGTTGCCGAAAAGATTATTCTCGAAGGGGACGGTGTCGCGCAAAGCATCCCGCAACTAGTTACACCTTCCGGCTGGAATTATTCTTTCACTATGAAAGACAAGTCGGGTAATGATGTAAACTTGGAAAACGGCGCGTACGTTTTTAACGAAGTTCAAAAATACACGGTTTATTATTCGGTTATACCGGAATCTGAAACCACGGCAAAATTCCATTATCAGACGGAAATAGAGATAACTGATACAACTAAACCCGTTATTACTCTTTCGGGCGAATATGAAAAAGAATACGAATCGAATTACGAACTGTCGATAATCAGCGCGACGGTTACGGATAATTGCAAAGATCCGAAACTTACAGTCGAAGTGTTATACGACGGACTTAAAGCGGAGATAGGAGCGGATAACAAGGTAAAACTCGATAAAGCGGGTAAGTACGTTGTAAGGTATACGGCTACCGACGCGTCCGGTAACAGCGAAGTTTTGTCAGTTGAATTACAGGTAAACGAAACTGTAACCGACGTCGGATCTTCCTGCAACTCTAATATAAATTCCGGAAACGCTTTGTTGTTGGCGGTTGTTCTTCTTGCTTTTGCTGTTTTTTTGCGGAAAAGAATAAAAAAACATAATTAAAGCGTTGATTTAAAAACCTTACTAAACCTGATAAATTACAGTACGAGGAGCGAAGTGTTTATGGCTTGTAAAAAAACTATTCAGAAAATATTTATATTACTCGCAATGTCTGCTTTATGTTTCGGCGGATTTTCGCTGTCGTTCGCTATGGCGACGAATTACAACGAAGAGCAAAGCGGCATTACCTTGTATAAAAATTATAATATTTATACTGCAAGCGGCGGCGCGTACGCGGATTATTTTATAGATTCCGCGGCTATTTCTTCCGAATACCATAAATCCTATTTTTCGGGCGGAACAATAAATTTCAGCAGCGGATATATGTACGAAGCCGACAAACAGGGTTCTACTTCCGTTGTAAGGCTTTTAGACGAATATAGCGGCGAATTCAGTATAGCGGGTCAGGGATTTTACGACGATATTCATTTAGATAACGCGACTACCGTTGCCGATTATCAGAGATTAGCCTTTATTTTCACTAATACGGCGAATACTAATCAATATATAAAGTTTTCGTTCGGACAATCGTATTATGATTATCTGATACTTAATGCTTATTATTATGATTTGGGCATTCAGGCGGGTGCGATTTATAAAACGACTACAGGTATGAATCTCCTTTCGAGTTTTTCCGGTAAAGCAAGGTTTTATAATAATAAAAATATTCCGTTTAAATTTTCGTATGACATCGCTGAGCAAGTGTTTGGTGCGGCAGATACCGGTAGTACAATCAATCATAACCTAAACTATTTTTTGGGCGCGGAATTGCCGTCTTTCGACACTTATTCCGTAGATATATCGTTTGAAAATAAGAGTCAGCAAAATACTGCAAAGTTTATCGTGTACGAACTCTGTGGGCAGGTTTTTGCTGGCGAAACCCCTGTAAATACTGCTGGAGCGAGAATTTTTGTCAAACCTTCATATAAAATAGTCGCCGATTTCGAATATACCGTTCCGACTCCGAAGATTTATGACGTTTTAGACGGCAACTTGTCCGAACAAGCGACTTGTCGAGTCTTATACGGCGACATTGATGTACAGGTGAGCGGTAGGAAGTTTATGCCGATCGGTTCTTCGGACGTTTATACGATAATTTACAGCGTAACCGATTCGGGAAATATCGTGACGGAAAAGTCTATCGAAGTCGACGCGCTTGCTTTTATCCCGCGCAACGAAATCGAATTTTCGGGTGATATTGACGAAGTTTATCCTAACGGCACTCTGGTCAACGTGCCTTCGCTTAAAGTTTATTCCGGACTTGCCTATGAGATGACATCTTTACCGTATTATACGCTTATCCAAAAAGACGGCGTTGTGTTGAAGAGAATAGATGAAGAACAAGAAAGAAGTTATAGAATAAACGACACGGGCAGATACGATATAGTTTATACGTTTTTCAACGAACTCGGAGTGGTGGCGACCGAAACTAAAAGTTTTATTTCCGAAAATATTCCGCATTTTTCCGAAACGGAAATTCCCGAATATGTTTTCATAGGACGGGAATTTTACGTGCCCGAATTCTATCTTATTTACGGGGACGAACAGTTATTAGCCGATTTTGAAGTATTCTCTCCGATAAATGAAAAAATCGACGTGCAGGAAAGAATATTTGTTCCTCAGGAAAAGGGCGATTATACTATCGTTTTTACGAAAGAGTATAACGACCGTTTATATACTAAAACCTGCGTGTTAAATAGCGGTATCGGCGCGGCTATGCTTATCGAGAATGTGTCGGGCGTTTTGTCTGTCAAAGGAAACGAAGATTTGCCGTCTTATTCTGTAAGCGGCAACGGCGTCAAGGTTTTGGCGGATTCGCGAACGAGTACTTTTAAGTTCGTAAATCCGATAGACCTTAACTATATGGACGAGGAAACGAACTTAATAGCGTTGCAGGTTCTTTCGGGCGAAGGTTACGCGAGTTTTACGGAATTGATAATAGAACTTATCGATGCGGAAGATTCGCAAAATACGGTAAAATTCAAGTATAGGTACAATCAATGGAACGATACTTACAGTTACGTTCTGCTGAATTATAACGGAAAATCTTTGGGTATCCGCAACGAGGCGGGGCATATCGGCGAAGTGGATAATTACTTCGGAACGGTTACGCATAACTCGTTCAACGGGTATAAATACAGCAATAAAGAAACTTTTGCAGTCCGCGTAAACTACGAAGAAAGGCAGTTTTTCGTAAGAGAAATAAACGACAGGTTCAGGCTGTTGCTTGACGCCGATGACCCCGAGCAGGTAGGCGACAATATTTGGAACGGTTTTAAGTCGGGGCGAGTATACGTTCAGGTCAGTATGCAAACGCTCTACGACGTTGGCGGAGTTATAGTGACGGAACTTGGCGGACAATCGCTTTCAGGTAACGTTTTAGAAGACAACGTGCCGCCTAACGCGTATTTTGAAAAAAATATTCATATTTCGGATTATTCCGATATGCCGCAAGGCGTAAAGGGATACGAATACAAGTTGCCGATTGTCGGTGCGGAAGATTTGTTTTCAACGTCTTGCACAATTATAAGGAGTCTCTATTACGTCGGGTCAGCGGGAGACGAGCCGATCGAAGTGGAAAGCGGCGTGAACGTTTTTACACCGAGTAAGACGGGGAATTATAAGATTTTATATACCGTTTCGGACTCGTACGGTAACAGTAAACTTATTATATTAAACTTTACGGTCGAAGAAAACAGAGAAATAGAGATCAATTTCGAAACGGTGCCGTCTGCCGCGATTGTCGGAGAAAGATATTATATTCCCGTGATTGTGGTGAGCGGTTCGTCGGGTAAAGCCATACTCGAATATTCCGTTTTCTACAACGGTAGGGAAATACAACTTTCGAGAAATAGACGCGTTTATACCGATAGTGTTGGCGAAATAAAAATCGTTTATAGAGTCAGTGACTATATCGAAGAAAATATCAGCGGAGAATTTGTTTTACCCGTTGGCGGTTCTAATTATCCGATAATAGAAATTTTAGACGCTATGCCGTTGACTGTCGTAGAAGAAACTGTTTTCACTTTGCCTACGTTTGACGTTAAAAATACGGGCAATGGTCCTTCTGAAATACCCTTACGGGTAGAAGTAGACGGCGAAATTTTGTCCGGAAACAGTTTTATTGTAACAAAAAACGCGGGAGAGCGGATAAGTATCGTAGTTTACGCCGGAAACGAACCGTATGTAAGCGAGAAATCTTATTCGGTTACTGTTATAAAACCCGTTTATTTATCTGATTATATTGTTGCGGATAACCCCGAAAGCGTTGAGAGGATTAACGGGAAATTTTATACCGAAATTGTAACGCCGCAAGACAATATTATCAGTTTGCCGAATCCTATTGTTTGCGATGATTTAATTTTAAGTTTTGACGTCAACGATGCGATGAACGTGGGGTTTGCAAACAAATATTGTGAAAGCGTAGATTTAGTATTATTTGATTCTGTTTATCGTGAAGACAGGGAGATAGTGATTACTGTAATACCCGATACCGACGAAAAATCTAAGTTGATTCTAAACGGTGACAATACTAATGTCATTTCAATCAGCGGATCGTTTTACAACGCTAACAGTGTATTTTATTTAATGTTTGATAGCAAAACAAAAACTTTACGTGACATAAACGGAAATTTACTGTTTAGCATTTCGGAATTTGAAAACGGGGATTATTTTGAAGGGTTCAGTGGCGGTGCAGCATATTTATCGTTTTATATTAAAGGCGTCGATATCGGTAAAACCGTATCTTTGAAAATAATTCAGGTATCTAATCAAGCGTTTACGTCGACTTATAAAAAAGGCGAATTACAAGTTTATAACGATACCACTCCACCCGTCCTGTATCTCGGTCAAAGATTATACAATTTTTCGACTGATTTAAATAGCGAGTTGGTTGTTCCATTTGCTTATTCCTACGACGTTTTAGGTGGAAAGAAAAATGTAAAGATAACGTTGATCGCTCCTGACGGGAATAAAGTTATTGAAAACGCTGACTGCAATGAAAACATATCTTACTTTTTGAATAAATACGGCACATATACTATACGATATATAACTGAGAATAACGGGAAAAATTATTTCGTTGAATATTATGTAAAAGTCAAATATAAGTTTAAACCGGAAATAAACGTAAATGGTTCTATAAAAGAAGAATACGCCGTCGCCGATGATATCGTTATCCCTGATGCCGTGATTATCAATGACAGTAGAGAAGATTGCGAGTTGTTTGTGTTTATACAAACCCCGTCTGCAAGACTGATAGATATTACAGATAAAATGCAGATAAATTTCAAAGAAAAAGGCGATTACCGTTTGATATACTATGCGGTAGATTCCGAGTATAATTTTTCGGAAAAGGTATTTAAGTTTACGGTCAAGTAATTCGTTTATTCACGTTACTGCTTTCTGTGAAAAAGAGAAGCGGGGCGGACAACTTTGAACGAAGAAGAAAATAAAGCATACTTGGTAGAAGATATTATTTTTTATTTGAAAAAATAATAAAGTTGCACGATCAGAGATAATGGATTATGATTAAAAGTGCAAAATGGATTTGGACGAGCGATAAGGAAAGAGAAAACGAGTATTCGGAATTTACTGAAAAGTTTTGTGTTTCAAACAGCGAAAAAGTAATTCTTAACCTATCTTGCGACGGTGTGTATTCCGTATATATAAACGGAGAACTCGCTGCGTTTTCCGCTTGTGCGGATTATCCGTGGTATAAATTTTACGATGAGATAGATATAACAAAGTTTTGTAAAAAAGAAAATGAAATTAAAATCGTTGTTTGTCATTTGGGTAAAGACAGCCAGACTTATATAAAAAATAATGCAGGCGTTATATTTGAAATAACGGCAGGTGGCAAAACGGTAGCGAAAAGCGATAAAAATACCTTGTCGCGCGTTATGAACGAGTACAAAAACGGTTACAATAAAATGATAACCTTGCAACTCGGTCAAAGTTTTTTATATGATAACACCGTCATTAAAAGCGAATATTCAAAAAGCGTTGTAATAGACAAGACCTACGATTTACATAAGCGCAATATAAAAGGGCTTAAACTATGTGAAAGGTTGCCTATAAATACAATCACGAAAGATAATTCCGTAATTATCGATATGGGCAAAGAAGTCGCGGGGTTTTTGGATTTAGACATCGAAAGTCCTGAAAGCCAAAAACTTTTAATTGCTTACGGCGAACATCTTGAAGACGGCAGTGTCAGAAGGATAATAGGTCTTAGAGATTTCAGCGTTGAATTTGTAGCGAAAAAAGGCGGTAATAAATATCTTAATGCTTTGCGTCGGCTTGGCGGCAGATATCTGCAAATATATTCGGATTATCCTATTAAAATAAATTATATAGGTATACGCCCCGTAGAATATCCCGTAACGGTAAAGAAAGCGGAATTTTCCGACGAACTTACACAAAGAATATACGATACGTCTGTATATACGTTAAAGTGCTGTATGCACGAGCATTACGAAGACTGTCCGTGGCGTGAACAGGCGTTATATACGATGGACAGTCGAAACCAGATGCTATGCGGGTATTACGCATTTCAGAATGGAAATAAAGAATACGCAAGGCATAATCTTATACTGATAGCGAAAGGGTTAAGGACAGACGGGTTATTAAGCCTGTGTTTTCCGACGGGGATAGATATACCGATACCGTTTTTCTCGTTGGTATATCTGATACAGGTTTACGAATATATTCATTATACGAAAGACGAAAACGTTTTGGAAGAAGTAGGCGGAGTTATAAAGACGATATTCAAAACCTTTGTCGATAAAGTAGAAGAAAACGGGCTTATACCGACCTTTCCGTATCCTTGCTGGAATTTTTACGAGTGGGCGGAAGAGAGCAATAACGAGTGGCAGATAACGAGAACGAAAGAAGATAAAGAAATAAAAAGTTACGACCTGATACTTAATTGTATGTTTGTTTATTGTGCTGATTATTACGAAAAACTTTTCGGTGAAAAGATTTCGGTAGAAAAGACAAAACAGGCAATAAAAGAAACCTTTTATAATGGGAAAGAGTATAAATTGTCAACTCATACGAATAAGACAAGTCAACTCGGCAATTCACTTGCGATACTCATAGGGCTTGGCAACGAAGAACTTGCGGAAAGAATATTGACTGATAATGAAATGATAACGGCAACTCTTTCTATGCGCGCATTTTTATACGACGCGCTATTAACTTTTGGAGATAAATACAAGGGATATATTTTAAGCGATATAAAAGAGAAGTATAAAATGATGTTGGACGCGGGGGCAACTACTTTCTGGGAAACGGAAAAGGGTGCTGCGGACTTTGACGGGGCAGGAAGTTTATGCCACGGTTGGAGTGCTATTCCCGTGTATTATTTTTATAATATAATTGATTAAAAAAACAAACAACTGATCTTTATGTGTATTCCCATAACTTAAATATATATGTGAAAGTAAAACGAGCATCGGGCGATGCTCGTTTTTGCATAAAAAGATTTAAGGTTTAACTTTGACGTTTGTCAAATTGACCTTTTATTAAAAGAGATAAATATTTTTAAGAAAATATATAAAAAGGAGTGGACAATTAGTTCATTTCGTCGGCTACCTATTGATAAAATCTTATCAGAAAACTCATTACAGGACAATACCGATATTTCCATTGTATAAGAGAACGCTAAAATTCCCGCCGCTCGGTAAATATCAACACAATAAACTCTGTGAAGAGTTTAAGAGATTTTTACCTAACCACACGCTAAAAGATTTACGGCACACGTTTACGACAAGAGCAAGAGAGTGCGGGATAGACAACGAACTTGTTTCCGTGTGGACAGGGCATAGTTTAGTAAACATAACAAGTAGTGTTTATACCCATTTCTCGATCGAGTTTCAGCAAGAACAAGCAAAAAAATACTATATATCTAAAAAAACAATGCGGTTAGTATCTTTTACGGGAAAAAAGGTACGAAAAAACGGCATTTATTGCCCCGAAAAAGCCTTAAAATGCCGTTTTGGCAGGGGTAGCTGGATTCGAACCAACGAAGTGACGGAGTCAGAGATTTAGTATTAATACAAAAATCATCAATAAAATACTGACTTTTTGTTCTGTCGCCCCGCAGATTTCCCCACAATTTCTTGTTGTTATGAAAAATGTAAAATATTATTGTAAAAAACTGTTCACTTTTTATCTAAAATATTGCTCACTTTTATTGACAAAAAGTGTTTAGTTTTGTTATAATGCAATAAAACGGGTGAATTTTTATGAAGAAAATTGCAGATGAGAGTGTGTATAAAAAAAGGATAATCGACGGTATTGTCGAAACTTATTTAAAAGTCAGCGGTGCAATTTGTATTGAAGGACCGAAGTGGTGCGGAAAAACCTGGACTTCTTCTTATCATTCAAACAGCGAATTTGCCGTCGGTGATCCTTCTAATAATTTTTCCAACAGGCAACTTGCCGAATTGAATCCGAATATGATTTTGCAAGGCGATACGCCGAGAATGATAGACGAGTGGCAAGAGGTTCCGTCTATCTGGGATGCTACGAGAGCGGAAATAGACAGGCGGCATAAAAAAGGTCAAATAATTTTAACAGGCTCCGCCACACCGAAAACGAAAGGAATAATGCATAGCGGAGCAGGCAGAATCGTAAAGTTAAGAATGAATACGATGTCTTTATATGAGTCGGGCGATTCTTCCGGTAATGTGAGTTTATCTGATTTATGTAATGGCAAATTGAAAATGCAAATGCTTGAAGAGACTTCTCTTGAAGATTTGGCTTATTTTATTGTCAGAGGCGGATGGCCGGAAAATATATCGATTGATAAGAATAACGCTCATTTAATGCCGAGAGCGTATATGAAAACGGTTATAGAAGAAGACTTGAATAAACTTGACGACGGGACTGTATATAACGCGCATAAAATAAGATTACTTTTAAAATCTCTTGCGAGAAACGAATCTACGACCGTATCTGATTCTTCGTTGCTTAAAGATATTATGGATAAAGATAACGAGTCTATGAGTAGAAATACTATTGCAAAATATCTTGAAGCATTGAATCGTCTGTTTTTATTTAATAATCAAGAACCTTATTCACCGAATTTACGTTCCTCTTTACGAGTAAAGCAATCGGAGAGAAGACATTTTTCCGATCCGGCTATGGCGTGCGCATTGTTAAACATTACCCCCGAAAAATTGTTGAACGACCTGAATACTTTTGGTTTTATGTTTGAAGCGTTGGTTGAAAGGGATCTTTCTGTTTACGCGCAGGCGTTTGGCGCAAAACTGTTCCATTATCAGGATTATAAAAATAATGAAATCGACGCGGTAATTGAGTTGCAAAACGGAGATTGGTGTGCTTTTGAAATAAAACTCGGCGCAAAGAAAATCGATGAAGGCGCAAAAAATTTAATAAAGGTTTGTTCCGATATCGAAGCGAACGGCGGTAAACCGCCTAAAATAAAATGTGTGATTTGCGGTTTGTCTAATGCTGCGTACCAAAGAGAAGACGGTGTGTTTGTCGTTCCGATAACCGCACTTAAAGATTGAAGAAATAAAATTTGAGCTATATGAAGTGTTTTTATTAGCGGACGATTTATCGAAAGATGTAGAAATATGCGGCGAAAACGCTTGATGATTGCCACTTTAAAGACAAAATAAAATTAACTTTATATTTTCGTTAAAATAATAACGGGAAGTAAAATTTGTTCTACAGTTCTATAATCGTAAAAAAGTCGGAACATATATTTCCGATTTTTTGTATATAAATTATTGTTTTAAATCTGAAATTATAAAACCTATTGACAATTTAATAGCATTTATGCTATTATAATATTGCGAATACTTTTTGGTATAAAATTATGGAAGAATTCATCAATCAAGTTAAAGAAAGAAGAAAAGAGAAAGGATTATCTCAAGCGGAACTTGCAAAACTTGTGGGCGTTCCGCAATCGACGATAGGGCGGTTTGAGAGTAAAAAGACTTTTCCTAATCTTAAAACACTCTCTAAAATTGCAGACGTGCTAAATATGGAAATAGATTTAAAAGAAAAAGACACGCGCTCGCCGTATATTAAAAGGTGGGATAATCTTCGTTTTACTTGTTATTGGAAAGACGAACCTGTATCGGATGTTTACGTTCGCGGAAACGAGGCTTTTATAAAACGTTATATAAAAAATCATCCTGTAAAACAAATCTTTTATTCCGATAAAATGGATTTATATAAGTTAACGGAAGTATTAAAGTCGCGTTGTTGGCAGGAAGACAGAGCAGATATTGATTTAATACTTAATAAACTCGGAATAGAGTATTACGATCCGTTGGAAATAGTAAAAAAGACACATGGAATATCTTACAACGATTTTTTGTGGTTTCAGTTTGACGGTGAGTTTTTACATTGGAAAGACGTTGAACCAAGGAGATTCAGAAATGGCTAAACTTTCATTTGACGTTAAATTGACGGAAGATTTTTTGATAGATACCGAAGGCACGAGCGACGGTACGCAATGCAAATATTTTTCGGACGGGTTTTGGTATAAGACAAACAACGAAGGGCAGGAAGATTTGGTAGAGTATTTAGTGTCTAAAATGCTTTCCTTTACAGATTTACCGAAAGACGCATTTGTTTCGTACGAACGCGGACTGTTAAACGGTAAAGCTGCTTGCAGAAGTAAAACGTTTTTATCGCCTGACGAAACGTTTACTACTCTTGAAAGGATGCACGGAAACGTTACGGGAGAACCGCTATATATAAAGATAAGAACTATGAAACTTGACGAATCAGTCGATTACGTCTTAAAGTTTTTTATGGATATAATCGGATTAGATCTTTCGGAATATTTCAGCAGAGTGTTTACAGCGGATTATATAACGCTTAACGAAGACAGGCATTTTCACAATTTAGGCGTAATAATGAGTTATGATGGGAAATACAGACCTGCGCCGATTTTCGATAACGGTAAATCATTATTGAACGCTAATCCGTCGATAAATAGAAGTTTACCTATTTCGGAAAACGTAAAAAGAGTTGTCGCGCGCCCGTTTTCGGGGTCGCACCGAAAAATGTATGAAAAATTCGGCAAAGGGTTTAATCTCGATAAAGACGCCGCACTTAAATGGCTTTATACAAAAGAACAATCTTTTTACAGAGACGTGTTGATTTATCAGATTGAAAGTTTAGACTTATAGCAAGTAAAATAAATTAAAAGGATGCAATACTTATATTCTATAACTCGCTAATAGTGTTACATTTTTTCAAATAAATTTACAAAAAGTAAATACTTAGTTAAAAAATTAGGCTGATTACTAATAAAATAATCAGCCTAATTTTTTAATGATATTTTTTAGATTAAAAAACCTTTACAATTTTAATTTAAGGGTTAATTTAAAGTTAAAATTTTGTTTAATTCGCTTGACTTTTAAATGAATTTTTAATAAAATAAAAATGTTCGTATATATACGACACTATATTTTCAAGGAGTTTTTTATGATAGGTATAGGAGTTAAAGAAACTACCTTTTGGACTCAAGAGGTAAAACATATAACAGCCGAATCGGAAAAGATTTTGAATGAGATAATGGATATGATTAAAGTGATAGCACTTGACGACGGAGAAGAAGTCATAAAGCTATGGCTACACGAAGAAAGAGGAACTTTTACAGAGTATAAACGAAGCAGGTATTATGACAAATCAATAGATACGAAAGAGACATTTTTGCGTGATTATCCGGAAAAAACAATGTGGTTTCCGTTTTATGCTACGGAACAAGATAACGTTAAGTATGTTTGGATACATAATTTATCTTTTAGAATTAACGAAGAAAGATTGCCTGATAATCACTCTTTTGAGCAAGATTGCACAAAGATTCTTACTTGGGCAAAAACAACAGTCGAAAGAGCAATACAAGAATTAAAAGACGGAACGTATAATGAACGCGTCGCAAAAGAACTTCCGTATAAATATCGTTACGGGACTATTAAACGTAATGTGTTTTGGAAGTATTATCCTGACGA
>JAFSLQ010000013.1 GCA_017448355.1 Clostridia bacterium
CGCTATCATCATACCTTCGATTACTGCAAGGGGGTTACCTTCCAGAATCGCTTCGTCCATGAACGCGCCGGGGTCGCCTTCGTCGCCGTTACAGATGACGTATTTTTCACCGTCGGGCTGAGCGTAAGCGAACTGCCATTTTCTTCCCGTCGGGAAACCCGCGCCGCCACGACCTCTTATCCCTGACGCAAGAACTTCGTCGATAACCGCTTGCCTATCCATTTTAAGCGCACGGGCAAGCCCTTTGAACGCGCCTGCGCCGAAACCTTCCTTTATATCTTCGGGATTGATGCTGCCGCAACCGTTAAGCGCGATACGGCGTTGCTTTTTATAGAAGTTGATTTCGTCCTGTTTAACGACTTTTTCGCCGTTCTTCGGGTCGATATACAAAAGTCTGTCTACGATTTCGCCGCCGATTATATCTCTTTCCATAATCTCCGCGACGTCTTCGATTTTTACCATGCGGTAGAGCGTGTCTTCGGGATAGATTTTAACGAACGGACCTTGCGAACAGAATCCGAAACAACCTACCTGATTGACGCTGACTTTGTCTTCTAAATGTTTTTCCTTAATCTGTTTTTGGAATTCCGCCAAAATCTCCGCGGAATTAGACGACAAACAGCCCGTGCCGCCGCAAAGAACTATGTGGCGTTTTTTGTCTTCGCCGGAAAACTTGGCGGCAAGACATTTAGAACACTCGCACGAAACTTTTTCGAGTTCTTCAAAATTCTTAATCATTGCGCTGCCGCCTCCTTATTTTTATATTCTTCGATGATTTTTGCAACGGAGTCCACCGCAACTTTCGGATAAACTTTGCCGTTTATCGATACCGCGGGCGCAATACCGCACGCACCGATACAACGGAGCGCGTCCAAAGTAAACAACCCGTCTTCGGTCGTTTCCCCTGCTTTGATGCCGAGAATATCCGAAAATTTGTCTATTACCATTTGTGCGCCTTTAACGTAGCACGCAGTTCCCAAACAGCAACCTATAACGTATTTCCCCTTCGGCTTTAACGAGAAGAACGAATAAAAAGTTACAACACCGTAAATTTCCGCAACGGGGATGCCCGTTTTTTCCGACACGATTTCCTGAACTTCAAGCGGAATATATCCGTATTCCTTTTGAATATCACTCAATATCATCATGAGCGGAGTCGGTTCGGCTATGTATCTGTCGCATATTTCGTTAATCTTTTTAACAGCCGCTTCGCTTAAATGAGCCATGAAAAGCCCTCCTTTTTAATAATACCTACAACATTATATACCAACAAGTTACCGTTGTCAAACGTTTATTTTATTTTTTAATAGCAAACGTCCGCAAGTTCGGTAAGATATTGCGTGTTTTCCGAACTTGCGGATTTTAGTTGTTTATATCTATCGTTTTAAGCAGCGTTCAGGCCGTCCTTCTGAAGCGTTCCTTCGACGATTATTCCGTCTATCGAAAGATATTTATCCCGTCTGACTCTACTACTTGAAACGACTTTCCCGTTGACGGTTTTTACCAGGTATCCTTCGCTTATATACCCCTTTTTGCCGTAATTTAAAATTCTTTGTTCGCCTGCAAAAAGGTCGGGATACTCGCCCGATTTATCGTATATAACGGTAAATTTCGGCAAGATTTCTTCTTTTACAACGCTTTTGATTTGATATTTTTCCGCCATCGGTTCGCCGTAAATTTTAAAAGTTAATTTACTACCGTCCGCCGTCGCTTTTATAATCACGGGGTTATGCGTGTTGTTTATAAATCTTAAATCCGCGTTGCTGGAGTTTACCATTGCGTCGCAAGAAGGCTTTACGTAAGACACCGAAAGACTATGTGCGTGAACTTCGGTTATATGAAGTCCCGCTTGGAGAGCAGCGTTATAAAGAGTTGTAGAAACCTGACAAACCCCACCGCCTACGCCATCCACGAACTCGCCGTTTACAATGATTTTTGCGGATTTATATCCCCTTTTTTCCGTTCTCGCCCCCACTTTTCTATTAAACGAAAATTCACCGTTCACGTCAAGAAAAGTGTTATCCAGTGCTTTTGCCGCAAGCGCGATATTGTGTTTTCTTTCGGAAGTAGATTTAGAATAATCGGTAGAAAACTCCGCGCGAAGCACTTGTTTTTGAGGTTTTAAGTCGTAATACGGCATAGCATTTACGCCTATGCTTAACCCGAAAGCCGAAATAACAAGCGTTAAAAGCACGAGTAAACTTAAAAAAATAATTTTAAGCGTAAAAAAATTTTTCATTCCGAAACATAGTATGAACTTTTTATTGCGAAATAATACGCTTTAATTTAATAACGCGACGCACTTAAAAACGCTTGCAAAAGTAGAAACAATGTGATAAAATAAAATGCGTTCGGAGACGTAGCTCAGTCGGTTAGAGCGCTCGCTTCACATGCGAGAGGTCTAGGGTTCGAGTCCCTACGCCTCCACCATTTTTGTGGTCTTTGACCACTTTATAGGGTAGTTTGACTATGTTTTAAGTCAAACTACCCGTTGTTTTAGGGGCGTTTTGACCACTTTTTCGGTTAATTTTTTATCCCATTTCAGACTTTGTGGGGACTAATTGGGGACTAGACCTTGTCTTTTTTGTTAGTTATATATTATCTTTTTTGCTTGTTCTTGTTGAAATTCCATCGAAAAATGAGTGTAAACGCTACTCGTTATATTTCCCAAACTATGTCCAGTCCACACGTCCCAACTTAAAGCATATTACTAGCCTTTTATACGTACGGTTTTTCTATAATCTTTGATTTTGGGAAAATCATTTATATGCCTTCGATTTTTAAATATCTAATTAATTATGATTTTAAGCTTAATCAGCAATCAACTTAAAATCTTTTCTACAAAATTTCTTCAATAAAGTTCACGGTATCAAGCGAAGATATTGCCTCTATTATCTCTTTATGGTTTGTGTTATTCAGTTCCCTCTTGTTTATCTTTAACGCTACCGAATACACCGCTAAACCGGAATTCACATACGCAGGATTAAGTTCTACGCCGTTTACTTTCAGCCCTAACTGCCGTAACGCCTGTATGAACTTCTGTAAACTCTCTCTCGTCTTTAATTCCACGTATATCTCGAACGATAACGATCTCCTTTTTATCTTTATTTCCAACTTCGGCAAGATTATTGCTCCCGCGATATATATCGCAAGCCCTATAACCCCTATAAAATAAAACCCGTACGAGATCACAAGTGCCATCGCTTCCGTGCAAATAATTCCTACCGATGTCGTAAGTCCCCTGAACTGGTTTTTAGAGTTAAACAATATCGTATTGCTGGATATTATCCCCGTCGAAAGGATTATTATCGGACACGCTATCGGTATTACGGTCAATCCGTTCGTCGTCATATAAAAATCAAACATTCCCGCTATTACGGACGATAACGACACGAACATAAACGTTTTTAGCCCTGCCGCCTGTAAATTCCGCGCTCTCTCCGCACCTATCGTTATTCCTATTACCACACATATCGAAATCTTTAATATACAAGAATAAATATTGAATTCTTCCGCCCAACTTCCTAATAACTTACCTATTACATCCATTTTCCCTATCTCCTGTTTATATGCTTTCCGTATCGCTTATAATAATCCGAATAACTGTCTTCCGTAAACGCAGACTCGTTAAACGCTTTTTCTTCTTCGGTATTTGCATAACTCTCGGCGTCTATTTCCTTTTGTATCGCCATTACCCGTTCTTTTAACTCGTCTACTTTATTTTGTTTTTCTGTTATAGGTTCAGATAACATAACCGTCGCATTTATCGCTCCCGACAAATATAACGACAGTTTCGCACACGCCGGTCCTATCAGTTCGTATAATATGCTCGAAGATAATATTATCGTCTGTATCACCGCGCCTTCTTCTCCGCCTATCGTCCTTGCCGCAAGTGCAGCAAGCCCTATCGCCACTCCTGCCTGCGGTATCAATGCTAACCCTAAACAGTTCCGCGTCTTTTTAGGCTTTTTTGCTATCGCACAGCCCGTAAACGCTCCAGCATACTTTCCCGCTATCCTTACTATAAAATACAATACCCCTATCACTATAAGCGGCACTGCTCCGAAACTCCCGCCCGAAAATAACATGTTTATCCTGAAATTCACGCCCGAGTGTACGAAAAACAATAACAGTATCGGCGGACTGAAGTAGTTTAACTGCTTGAACAGTTTATCGTCTCCCGAGATGTTTATATAAACCATCCCCATTGCCATACAGCCGAGTAGGGGTGATACGCCAAGAACCGCGCCTATTCCGCACAGCAAAAACAATAACGCTACCGACACGATAAGTCTGTTATCCGTAGAACGCTTTTTCATAAGAAATTTCAGCGCGAACGCAAGTATAACCCCTATCCCTATCATCAATACGTTATACGCTAGCGGAAGGATAAAATCTGCAAAAGAAAACCCGCTACCGAGACTTGCCGACGCTACTGATATCGCTATGCTGAACGCCAAAAGACTTATTACGTCGTCGAACGCTACCACCGATAACAACGTTTCAACAAAATCTCCGCTCGCCTTCGTCTGGCGTATAGTCATCATCGTGGACGCGGGCGCGGTCGCAGACGCAAGCGCCGCAAGAACAAGCGAAAACGATACGTTTAAGCCTAATATAAAGTAAGTGAGTACGAACACGAAAACCGATGCCGCAAGCGACTCGAACAGTGTTATCACGACAAGTTTACCTAAATTCTTCTTTAATACGTCTACCCTGAAATACTCACCCACGCTGAACGCGATAAACGCGAGCGCTATATCCGATATGAAGTTCATACCGGAAGACACAGTTTCGGGTATAAGGTCAAGCACAAAAGGTCCTATTATTATGCCCGTTATTATGTATGCCGTGACGTTAGGTAGTTTTAAGAGTTTTGTTAAACGCGTAGTTAAAAAGCCGCAAAACAACATTATTGCGACCGATATGATTATTACGGATACCGATCCGTATCCTAATTTTTCATATAACACGTTTATCATTTTAACTTAACCGTTAATGATTTTTTCAAATAAAGAATAATACCTTTCTCCGAGTTCGTATATTGAGTCTGCACAAAAATGCAGATTATCTCCGTTATGAAACTCATCGTCGTTTGATAAAAGCCCTTCGCTTTCGACAATCGCAGCGTTCCCTATCTCTCGGCATACGTCTTTGGTCGCTTTTTCTACTGCGTCGCATTTTGTCTTGTTTTCCGCAAGTTCTGCCCAACTGTTTACCATTTCGCCTGCGATAACGGGTATATCCTTTCCGTATTTTTCCCGAAACGCAAGCGTCTGTTTTTTGAAGTTCTCCCGATAAAATGTATATCTTTCCTCCGCGGAAAGTTCGGCGTTTTCAAAAGAGTCGTGTTCTCCCTGATGCCATAAAAGCGCAACTATTCGGTTATCTTTGTTGAGTTTTAAGCCGTAGTCGACCATAAGATTAAGTCTTTCAAACAAAATGCTGCCGACGCCCCACTCTTTACGTGCA
>JAFSLQ010000014.1 GCA_017448355.1 Clostridia bacterium
ACAGGTCGCAAATCGCCGAAAATGTTTCAAGCGACGGCAAGGCTTTGCCGTGTTTATACATAGACATAGTTGCTTTTGTAATATTCAGTTTTCTTGCAAGTTCAGCATAAGATATGTGCGAATATTTCATTATCTCGTTGAACTTTTTAGCAAAGATTGTTCTAACTTCCATATAAATAATTTAGTTGTTTCTAACTAAAAATACTTGACAGTTAGATATAATCTAACTATAATATAAAACGAAGTAATTTACAAAGGAGAAGACTATGTCAACAGGTTATTTATGTTACCATCATCACAACGATCAAAGCCGTCAGGCGGTAGGGCGTTGTAGCAAATGCGGGAAAGCGCTTTGTCAAGAGTGCGTTGAAACATTTAAGTCAAGGAAAAACGAGGTTCTTTGCGGTGATTGCAAAAAAGCAGAGATTCAGGAAACTTATGCGTTGATGGAGCTGCGCAAAAAAGAAATAAGAAAAGAGTTAATTTTTATTCTCATAGGATTTATTATAGGTATTTTGGGAGTAATTATTCTATCTAAGGTGTGGGAGCCGGAAGCTATGGTGCTTATCATTTGGGCGCCTTTTGTCGTTGCTTCTTTTGGAACGTTTCATAAATTTAAGGAGAAGCACAGCATCAACTTTCTTTTTACGATAATAATGTTTTTTATCTTCGTACTGATATCGCCCATAATGTTTATCGTCAGAATTTGTAAACGCCAGGGCCATATAAAACGTATAAAAAGGTATCAGGTGGTATTAGAAAACGCTTTTGCTTCCTGTAATAATTATATGAAAAATGCCGAAGCGCAAAAAGGCGAAAATTATTATATGCTTTTACAGGAAGAAAAAGAGAAAGCGCAACAATTGCAGGATGCTGCTGAACAGAATCAGAACAGGATAACCGATTTGCAACAGCAGTTAGAAACCGCTAAACAATCTGCCACGGATAACGACAAAGTTGAAGAAATGCGTTTACAGCTTGCACAATTTATGGAAGAACAAGCAAAACGTGCGAAAGAGATGGAAGAAATAAACGCAAGGATTGCAAAGACCGAAGAAGCCGCCGCGAAACACGAAGAAGAAATAAGGCAGCAAGGAAAAGGCTTACAGGAAGCGACTGCGCAATTAAACGATATAAACGAAGGCTTGAACGCTATGGCGTAAGGAGATTAAAATATGTGTTTATGTAAGTTGTTTAAGCGCAAATCTAAAAACCAACAATCCGGCACGCTAAACAATCCAAGATTTGAAAAAGTCGTGGAATTTACGGGAGATAATTCCGTAATTTTTACAAAATATGATTTTGTTGCTAACCCCAAGGACGATGCGGTTGTTTCGGTTATAGTGCCGCCCACACACTCGGTATTTTTAATAAAAGACGGCGTTTTAACCGAAGAATTGCCGCAAGGTAAGCACCGCGTAGAAATGGTTAAACGCGTTTCAGCTTTAAAAAGAGAAATTATTATTACTACTCTTAAAGTAATATATATTTCTAAGACGGCAAGGCTACAAACGTTATGGGGAACTCCGCCACAGCAACGCATTAAGTACATAGACCCCAAGCTTGGTTTTCAGATTGACGTGGGATGTTTTGGCAAAATGGAAGTAAAAGTTTCGGACGCCAAAAGGTTCTATCTTGAAATAGTGGCTTCTTTCGGCGAAAACTTTCTTACTTCGGACTTGCAAGAATTTGTAAGGACTAATACCTTAAACGTTATATGCGGTTCTTTAAGAAACGTTATAAACGATAATAATCTTTCTTACACGGACTTTGACGTTAATTTGCTGAATATTCAGAATCCGCTAAAAGATAAACTTAAAGAATTCTTTTTCGAAAATTACGGTTTGGAAGTTTGCGGCTTCGTTATTGAAAATATCAACGTTTCCGAAGAGAACGAAATTAAAATTAATAATTATCTTAAAAAACAGCGCGCTCGCGTCGACGAGATAAACGATTATCGTGCAGAAAGGGCTTTTAACGAAGAAAAGAAAACCGATATGGAAAACGACGAAATAAGGCGGCTTAAATTCCGAGTAGGCACGGCGGCGGACAAGCAGAAAGTCAACGCGTTAGATCGTGAAGAAGAAGAGTATGAGACGGCTAAGCGTCATAAGGAAGAAGACAGAATTTGGGCAAGACAGGACCAGATTCTTGACCGAGAAGACAAGCGTCAGGACAAAATGCTCGATATGAACGATAAACAGCAAGCGCGCGATGCCGACGTTGCGGGTAAAGCGTTATATTACGACGCGGTAAAGCAATCCGGTTGGGCAAATAATGGCGACGATAAAAAGCAGTCGCAACCGCAGCCGCCTGTTTCTACGTTTTGCCCGAAGTGTGGCAATCAATATAACAAGCAGGATATGTATTGTCCGTTCTGCGGTAATCCAACGCCTATAAATACGGATACTGTAAATTGTCCTTCCTGTGGCAAGCCCGTTTCGGTAAAAAATAAATTTTGTCCCTATTGCGGAACTAATATAAAAAATCAACGGTAATTTGTTATGGCACTTACAAGAAGATGCGTGGGTTGCGGCAAATTATTCGAAGTCTCAGGCAGAGAGATAATATGTCCGTATTGCGGTACAAGACAAAATGCTTCTATAACTCCCGAAATAGGCGATATTCTTATTTCCGCCGCTAATTACAGGCGAAATGGGGAATTTGTTTCCGCTTTTGCAGAATATAAACGTGTTATAGCTATAAATCCTGAAATAGGCGAATCGTACTGGGGTGCGGTTTTATCGGAATATCACGTTGCGGAAGAACAAAACGGTTGGTTTACAACTGTAAGCAAAAATTCTGTTTTTCAAAACCAAAATTTTAATAAAGCCTTGGAGTTTGCTTCATATAATCGAACGAAGTGGACGCAGTTTGCGGAAAATCTTGAGCAACAAAGGGTAGAAAACTTAAATTATTACGATGAAATTTGCAAAAACTCTTATCACGCACTTATAGTGGCAGATAGCAATCAAAAAGACTTACAAACGGCTTTCGGTTTGTATGAAGATTTAAAATCAAGAGTCAACGTTTTTTATCCGAGATTAACTCTGAAAGATTTTCCGTCGGAAACGGCTTTAAGGGTGTCTTTGATTGCGGCAGAACAAATAAAACTCGGGTTTTTCTTGTTCTCGAACGATACCAAAGAAAGCGCAGATTTTACGCTTATG
>JAFSLQ010000015.1 GCA_017448355.1 Clostridia bacterium
AATGAAATTTGGTGTAGTAGGCTACACCCTTTTTCGCTTACTTTCATTTTGCTTGACTTTTGCTTCCCTTAAAAAGGTCATTTTGCTATCGCTTCCACAAGCGTTTAATGACCGCTTGTAAGTCGGTTAATAGGTCATAATAATCACCGCCTTTGTTATTATCCCTTCACTTAAAAGGGCGATTTTGGGGTAAAAGTCAAGGTTAAACTTGAAATTTTTTTTGCCACAAAAAGAGCGCAAAAAAGCCGCCGATAGTTCCTACCGCCGACTGCTGAATTGTTCTATTCGGTTTTCTCTTGTTCTCTTTAACTGCTGTTCATAATGCCTCCTCCCGAAACAAAAAGTCCGTACGATTTTCACCGTCACCTTATGGCGCAATTACACTCGTACGGACCTTTGATTCCGCTATTATATTTAGTTTGTTTTACTCGTAGTATCAAAAAATGGTATGACAAAAAGAACCATCAACGCCACCTTCAAAAAACTTGAAAATGACTCCGGCTTACCTCGCTTATTGCCATAAAACCGTATGACAATAAAAACCCATCGTCGCAATCTCTTAAAACCCTTACTTACACATAGAGGATCGCTCCGGGCAGGCGCGGGAACACTTTCTCCCAAGCAAGACGAAACTTGTTCGTCAAAACCCCTTAAAAAGGGTACACCAAAAAATACGATACTACTCGTATGGTATTATTATACTGCAAGGATTTCCCTTTGTCAATACTTTTCCGAACATTTGTTCGAGATTTTTTTTGAAAAGATTAGGGCAGCGCATCATTGCAACGCCCTGGCCATTGGTATTTCTTTTGTTAAAAATGAGTATCTGTTAATATTGCTTATAGTGTTATCCGTTTCTTTATCCTTATAATTTTCCTCCAAATACGGGGAAGAAGGAAGAATCACCGTAATTTTTTATCTTTTCGATATTTTTCAAAATGGTCATATCTTCTTCGCTGATTTCAAAGTCGAGTTCGCCGTTGGATTTCATGTGCGCGAGGTTCGCCGTCTTAGGCAAAACTATCAAACCGAGTTGAATATCGTATCGGATACATAGTTGCGGAACGGTCACGCCGTACTTTGCCGCCATTTTCACTATTTTCTCATTCTTCATCGCTTCGCCGTGCGCCACGGGAGAATACGCTTCCACCGCAATACCTTTGCTTTTACAATACTCTATGACGTCAAACGGCGTATTGGAGATGTGCGCAAGCACCTGATTTACCATCGGTTTCACTTTGCAAGCGGACAAAATATTGTCGAGATCGCCTTGTAAAAAATTGGATACGCCGATGGCTCTGATTTTCCCCGCGGCATAGGCGTCCTCGAGAGCGCGCCAAACTTCACGGTTCTCGGCATAATAGCGATTGTCCGATTGATTGACTTCCATCCACGGTTGCGGGCTGTGAATAATCATCATATCAACGTAATCAAGTCCCATCTTGCGCAGAGTTTCGTCGATAGATTTTGCCGCTGATCCGTAACTCTTGCATTCCGCCGCGACTTTCGATGTGATAAAAATTTCGTTTCGTGCGATCCCGCTTTCCCTTACGCCTTTACCCACGCCGCGTTCGTTGCCGTAGGCTTGCGCCGTATCTATATGGCGGTATCCTAAACTGATAGCCGCTTTAACGGCATCCGCCGCTTTGACGTCGTCAATCAGCCAAGTTCCCAAAGCAAGGACGGGAATTCCCACACCGTTATTGAGTTTTATTTTTTTATCGTAAATCATTTTAATTGCCTCATTTATCTTTATTTGCCGCTTCGTATTCTTCGTCGGTCACTTCTTCGCGCCATTCTGTTAAAGGTTCAGTTCCGGGAATCTCCATAGCAAGATGAGCGAACCAACTGTCCTTTGCCGCGCCGTGCCAGTGCTTGACGTCGGCAGGTATTTCAATGATCGTCCCCTCGGTCATCTCCACGGCAGGCTTGCCGTATTCTTGATAATAACCTCTCCCTCCGACGCACACTAAAAGTTGTCCGCCGCCCGTTTTAGCGTGATGAATATGCCAATTATTACGGCAGCCCGGCTCGAAAGTCACGTTGCACATACCCGTTTTGGGCGAGAGTAACGATAGGTACGACTGCCCTTTGAAGTATTTTGCGTAAGCCTCGTTTTTCTCTCCGATGGGAAACATGATATTCTGCTGAAATCCGTCCTTTTCGTCAACGGCGGTTTCTTCCGTCCAGACTTCTTTCGCCAAACGAAACGCCGCCCACGCTTTGGGCCAACCTGCGTAAAAGGCGATATGGGATATGATCGCCGCGATCTCTTCTCTCGTAACGCCGCTTCCTTTTGCGTTTATGAGATGATATTTCAGTGATGAATCGACGATACCCGAAGAAATGAGACTCGTCATCGTCACGATACATTTCGTTTTCGTAGAGATGCTTTCATCGTTCCATTGTTCACCGAACAGAATGTCGTCGTTAAAGTGGGCAAAGTTCGGGGCGAAATCACCGAGCCCATCTCTTCCTGCCGTTTGAGTTATTTTTTTGTTTTCCATCCAACGTTACCTCTGTTATTCGTTGTTATATGTTTTTTCGTTTACTTTGCATTTTAATGCAGTATAAGTATAACATTTTTTTGCATAAAAAGCAATTGCAATAAACATTGCCGACAATGAAAACGTTTCGAAAAGATACGCGGGTATGTTTTTGCCATAATCATAGAATTTGAATGCCGTCAGCAAAAACATCTCTTCATAAAATCGCCTTGTTATGAAAACGTATATTCCGAACGCAACAAGCGCAAGGGTGACCGCACGAAGTAGCCAAACAAGAACGATTTTCGCCGTTTGATTGATTATTATCCGTTTGCCGATGGCAACGAAAGAGGACCAATGCAAGCCCAAATGCAGACTCATCAGGATAAACGTCCATGCGGTGGAGATAAGATGGATCTCCCGTCCGACGCCTGCCCCCGAAAGATTCATCCACTTGAAAACGGTTCCGGAGATCATCATTGAACTTGCGATGCAGAGAAGCATTGCTGTAAGCAATAGCAAATTGATAATTGTTTGCACGATGCGGATAACCGAATATTTCCCTTTGAACAATGTCGTATAAAACCGGTAATTGAGTACGTTATGCGTGATAAACAAGACAAAGAGAGAAATTCCAAGCCACTCGTGAACGGCGCCCGATAAAAGGTGTTGCCCCATAAGCAACAGGAAGATCGCATACATCGCTGTATCGACGATAATTTTCAGGGCTTTTGGTATTTTTGTTGCCATATTTATTTTTCTGAACCGAGGTTAAAGTCGTCCAGCCAGGATACAACCGCCTGACGAGCGGAATCCCTGCTGTTTTGTGCCGTTGCGCCACGAACGGCAAGACCGTCTTTGACAGCCGCACCAACAAGTTTACTTTTGAGCGTAGATACCGTTCCGGATAGTCCGCTACCTTCATGGGTAACGAAAGGATATACAACTTTTCCACTCCAATCGTGATTTTCGATGAAAGAATACATAGGCATCGGCAAATCTCCCCACCAAATCGGATAACCGAGAAAAATGATGTCATAATCTTCTATATTCACATCCGCTTTTATAGCGGGACGGGCTTTTGCGTTTTGTTCCGCTTTAGCTTCGTCTGTGCAATCTTTGTATGTTGCGGGATACGCCGTAGCTCTCTCGATATGAAAGAGCGTTCCGCCCACGTTTTCCTTTATTATTTCCGCAATGATTTCCGTGTTGCCTTTTTCAATAATTCCGACGCTGTAATTTTCGTCCGCACGCGAAAAATAAACGACGAGAATTTTTGTCTCGCTCGGCGTTTCATCCGCATTGTCCGAAACGGAAGAATTTTTTTCTTTCCAACGTGCGTAAAGCGTAATGTTGCTTGTCACAGCGTCGGTTGCAAACTTCCATTCTTCGGCGTTTTCTTCCGTTGATTTATACCAACCGATAAAATAATATCCTTCTCTTGTAGGATTGCCGGGATTAATTACTATGTTACCGGAATAAACGGTCTTGCTTTCTATTGCCGAACCGCCTTGACTATCGAATGTTACCATGTAAGTAGCATCGTCGAATCTCGTGGCGCTGTTGCCGCAGGCGGTAAGCGTGATTGCCGCGAATATCAATAATATCGCT
Organism: Clostridia bacterium; assembly: GCA_017448355.1. Classification (GTDB taxonomy): domain Bacteria; phylum Bacillota; class Clostridia; order Christensenellales; family Borkfalkiaceae; genus UBA1259. The sequence goes on from JAFSLQ010000015.1 coordinate 4,098, forward strand.
ATCAATACAGACGTTATCCTTTTCATATTTTGACTCCTTTATTTATTATTTCTCGTGGATCAAAATCCGCCGAGTCCGCGATGCCCGTAGACTTTCAGTCCGTTCAGCGCGTTTTCCAGTTCAGTGAATTCATTTTCTGTCAAATCAACGTTTGACGAACCGAGATTCTCAATAATCCGTTCTTTGTTCTTTGATCCGGGGATCGGTACCACGTTCGGATACTTGTGAAGCATCCACGCGAGGCTGATCTGTGCCGGAGTCGCGTTTTTCTTTGCGGCAAAGTCCTTGAGCATTTCGACGATAGGCTGATTTCCTTTAATGTTCGCACGGGAGAGTTGCGGTACCCAGTTGCGTACGTCATCGTTCTCCTCAAACTGCGTTTGAGGCGTTATCTTTCCGGAAAGCAGACCGCTCGCAATGGGTGAGAACGGTACGAAGCCGATATTGTTTTCTATGCAGTACGGAATGATTTTCGCTTCGCTGTCGCGCTCCACCATTGAATAGATATTCTGTATCGCGGTAAGCGGCGTTACCTTTTGTGCGCGGTCGATGACGTCAACATCCACCTGCGAAAGTCCCCATCCGCGGATAAGTCCATCGTTAATTAGTCGTCCCATCGCTTCAGCGACCTTTTCAACCGGTGCGGAACCCATACGGTGAAGATAATACAGATCAACATAGTCTGTCTGCAAGCGTTTCATCGAACCTTCCAAATGCTCGCGCACGCTTTTATACACATCGCCGAACGGACCGACACGCAAAAACAGTTTGGTTGCGATGGCGACATTATTACGCACACTTTTAAGTGATTTGCCGACAATTCTCTCGTTATGACCGATACCGGAAAGATTCGGGCTGTATATCTCGGCGGTATCGAAAAAGGTACATCCGTGATCATACGCGTTCCGAATTGCCTCAATACTGTACTGCTCCGAAGGAATCTGTCCGTATCCGTGAGAAAACGCCATGCAGCCCATTCCGACTTCGGAGACTTCAATATCCCTTAGAATTCTTGTTTTCATAGTTTTTCTTCCTTATAAAAATACGTTATCCACGGTTAAACTCTATAAACGCAAGGCAGGTAACAAATGACGGCTCGCGCTGTGTTAAGATTATTATCTTTCAAAATCGGGACGCCATAAAGAAAATTGTTCGAGTTGAGCCTCTGTTCTGTTATAATATCTCTTTCCGCTGTTCAAAAGGGCGATTTTTCCCATTTCTTCCGGCGTCAGGGAGAAGTCGAGTATATCGAAGTTGTCTGCGATATGTTTCGGATTTTTACTTCCCGGTATTACGATAAAGCCCATATCGATGTGCCAACGCAGGTAAATCTGCGCGGGCGTCTTATTATATTTTTTTGAAAGTTCCGCGAAAATAGGCTCTGCAATAAGCGATTTATCTCCGTGCCCCAACGGATACCAACTCATAAGTTTAATATCATATTTGTCCAACGTTTTACGCAATGTATCCTGCGGATAATAAGGATGCGCTTCGACCTGAATGACCTGCGGCACGATCTCGCATTCTTTGAGAAGATTTTCAATATACTCTCCTTCAAAGTTGGATATGCCTATGGCTTTGATCTTACCTTCTTTATACGCCTTTTCAAGGTTCTTATAGGCGTGCATATAATTCTTGCAGGGCTGATGCAGGAATAAAAGGTCGATATAATCGACTCCGAGCCGGGAGAGCGTTTCGTCCACGGCGTTGTCGTTGAGATATTCGCTTGCCCAAATCTTCGTCGAAAGAAAAATATCTTCGCGATTTAAGCCGCTGTCTTTCATCGCTCTGCCGACGGCTTTTTCGTTGACGTAAGCGTTTGCCGTGTCGATAAGGCGATAACCGAGTTTCAACGCTTCCGTTACCGAGTTATACGCCTCTTCGGGCGAAAGCATAAACGTTCCGATCCCCACGGAAGGGATTTCTACTTTGTTGTTCAATTTCATTTTTATGTCTCCTTTTGTTTTTATCAATATTTTTTATCAATAATCGGCGAACCGTTCGTCTTTCTCAAGCGCGGTCATGCGTGCCATTTCTTCATCCGTCAATTCAAAGTCCCAAACGTCGTAATCTTCTATGATATGATTTTCATTTGAAGAACCGGGGATACAAATATTTCCTGCTTGCAAATGCCAACGAATAATTACCTGCGCCGATGATATGCTGTGTGATTGTGCAATCGCGCTGATCGTCGGATTGTTAAACAAAGTCTGCGTGTTACCGCGCCCGCCGAGTGGGAACCAACTCTCCATAACCGTCCCGTACTTTGCAATATGATTTTTCATCGTTCCGCTTTGATGATAGGGATGTGTTTCATTCTGCAAAAGCGCGGGGCGTATAGTAGTTGCTTTGACCACTCTGTCGAAATCCGAAGGCTCATAATAGTTGGATAATCCGATACTTTTCAGTTTGCCTGTCGCTACGGCTCTTTCCATTGCCTGATATGCCTTGACGTCATTTCTCGGTTGGCTGTGATGCAGGATCATAAGGTCGATATACGAAACATCGAGCCGCTGCAACGACGCGTCTATCGCGGCGTCGCCGTTGTCAAAATCGCTCGTCCACATTTTTGTGGTGATAAAAACGTCTGCACGAGTGACGATCCCTTCTTCGATCGCTTTCTTAAGTCCTCTGCCTACACCTGCCTCGTTACCGTATATTCTTGCCGTATCAATCAGTCGAAAGCCCGCTTTCAAAGCCCAATAAGTCGAGTTTTCCGCTTGTGAATCCGAAAGAGCGTATGTGCCGATACCGAGGATCGGCATTTCGTATCCGCTATTTAATTTTACAGTCTTTTCAGAAAAATCAAACACAGGATAACCCTCCGTTTCCGTTTTATTTTCCACAGAATTTTCTTCCGTTTTGATTGTCGTTCGACCATCGTCATCACTCATAGAAACTGACGTACCGTTTCCGGCACAACCCGATATCGATAGCAAACAAAGAGCAGATATAAATATAACAATTAATAATCGTTTCATACCATTCTCTCTTATCTGTTCACCGCTATCCATTCGCCGTTGCGTTTTTCATATTTGTGGGTCCCTTTCATACGATAAACGCCCTTTGCTCCGTACGCATTTGCATTTAATACCGAAGTAAAACTTATCGTTGCCGTATTACCATCCGCTTGTATTACAGGATTTTCGATTCCGATTGTAAAATAATCGAGTTTCCCGTCCGCTATGTCCGTAAAATATTCTTCTCTCGTTTGTTGCCGACCGCTCAAGTGCGTGAATATCATATTCTCCGATACGATCTCCCGCATGGTTTGAATATCCGCGTCGGTCATGGCTTGGCAATACCGCGCTTGTTGGTATAACACGGACAACTCTTCTTCCGGCATTGCGGAAATGTCGATACCCGTTATATTTACGTTTTTGAAACTTGAAAAATTGTATGTCATATCATTGTTTTCCGTTTTTTCAGGTGTATTTTTTGAAATTTGCAGATCGGTTTTATCGATTATGCCGCACGAGCATAAAGACACTGTCATTATCGTCACCGAGAACAGAAAAAGGCACAAGCGATTTCGCATGATTATTCTTTTTGCTCGTTCGGAACGAGCATACGAATGACTTTTGCGGGCACGCCTCCGACTACCGCATAAGCGGGAACGTCTTTCGTTACGACCGCGCCTGCGGCTACCACAGCATATTCTCCGATCGTAACGCCGGGACAAATGGTCGCACCCATGCCAATCCAAGCATTCTTTTTTACCGCGACCTTACCATATGTGTATTTTGTATGGCGTTCGTTTACGTCGTGATTGATTGTTGCTATGCGTACGCTTGGCGCCAACATTACGCCGTCCTCAAATTCGATACCGCCCGATGCGGAGAAAACGGCGGAGTGATTGATAAACACGTTTTTACCGAATTTAACACGATTTCCGAAATCGCAGATAAAAGGCGTAAGTATGCGGACATCGTCAAGTTTTCTCCCAAACAGTTCTTCTAAATAGGCGACGTAAGACGGATCGTCGGGCAAAACGGCATTTGCTTTTGCGCAAAGCGTTCTTGCGCGCATCATTTCGCTGACTGCTTCTTTGAAATAAGGTTCTCTCACATCTGTCGGGCCGCCCAGATCCATCTGCTCATAAACGTATCCTTTTTTATATTCCATTTTGTTACCTCACATTAAACCGTTAGCGGTAAGCCAACGCTTAATGTTATTGCCGGAGTTGGCGGCGTCACTGCCTGTAATCGGCAATCCTTTTTTTATAACCGCGCCCGGTGCGCATTGGCCGATTGTTCTCTCGCTACCGCCCATTCCGCTTCCTTCGTTGGTGCAAAGCGGCAGAATCGTCTTGCCGGTGAAGTCATATCTTTCAAGGAAAGTCGCTACCGCCATAGGGATTGTACCCCAATAATTCGGATATGCGAGAATGATCGTCTCATATTCTTCTATGCTATCCAAATACCCGACAAGTTCCGGCCGTGCCTTTTCTCTCAAATCTTTTTTAGCCTCATCGATACAAGTCATATAAACGGGCGAATACGGCTGTTTCATTTCTATCTTGAACATATCGGCGGGGATTATATCCTTTATAAGGTTACAAACGATTTCGGTATTTCCCACTTTCACATACCGCATGGCCCCCGCAAAATAGTTTTCATCTGCCCTCGAAAAGAATGCAATGAGTGTCTTTGCCATAATTTTTACCTCCGAAAATTAATTTTCATAAATATTTTACCACAAATCTATTGAAAAGTCCAATTCAAATGTGCTATAATTGATTTAATAATTAAATAGCCGTTTTGATTATTAAATAATGAGGTAACGATCATGACTACAAAACAAATAGAATACTGTATAGAACTTGCCCGAACGTTGAATTTTTCGCGTGCCGCAGAAAATTCTTTCGTCAGTCAGCCGACTTTTTCTTATCAAATCAAACTTCTGGAAGAAGAAGTCGGATTCAGTATATTCGATAGAAACGGTAAGGGCGTGGCTTTGACTCCCGCAGGCGCTCAATTCGTGAATTTTCTTACAGGGATGCAGGCGGATCTGAAACGCGCTATTGAACAAGGGCAGAATTTCAGTGCAAAATATAAAGATAGCATTTCGATAAGCCTTATGGTAAGGCAAGCATTATATTTTTTGCCGGAAGCGATAAGAGTATTTGAAAAAGAGTACCCCGACGTACAGATTACTCCTAAATTTCAATATGAGAACGGAATAGATGATTTTTTAAGAAACGAAACCGATATTCTGTTCGCACTGAAAGAACAAACGAACCAGATCCCGGGTATAACGGTCCGTCATCTATTCGATAGTCATATTTATCTGATTACGAATAAGACCGATCCGCTTGCCAGAAAAAACTTGATCAACGAAAGCGATCTGTACGGGAAAACGCTTATGGTCGGCGGCGGTTCGCCGGCGCAGCTTCGCGCCGTACAACATAGGCTTGTTTCAACAGGCAAATTAAACTATTTCAACAGCGCAGACCACGATACTACGCTAACGAATATCGCGGCTGAAAAGGGCGTCTGTCTCGCTCCCGGTTTTTTGAATGACCACAGCGGACAATTTGCTTGGATTCCTTTCGACTGCGAAGAAACCTTTTCTTGCGTACTGTGTACCCATAAGGATGATAAAAGAGAAGCGTTGGACGCGTTTGTATCGATCCTCAAAAAATTATACCGTGAAACCATTGCTTTCCCTTTGTAAAAAAAGACAGTTTCTTCTTTGACGCGAAAAGTCCGTACGTTTTTCACCGTCGCCTTGTGGCGCAATTACATTCGTACGGGCTTTACGCATCCGAATAGATAAATGAACAAAAGAGGGCTTGATTTATTATTCTTCTTCAAATTCTTTTTTAATTAAATATATAAATTGTATTGACAAACATACAAAAGCAGTATATAATATTTATATAAATCAAATATGGTGGATTATATGAAATCAAAACCTGTTATTGTTGCACAACGCTTGACAGCACTTCGTGAAGGAATTCGTTTATCTCAAGCTAAACTTGCCGCTCAATTCGATATTGATCAACCTGCAATTTTTCGTTATGAGAATGCGCAATCGTTCCCGCCTTACGACGTGTTGATGCAATACGCCGACTTTTTCGACGTGTCGCTCGATTATATTTTCGGCAGGACGGATAAACCGCAAGGAAAACTCTACGATTTTCAACCGAAAATAATGAGAAACAATGAGCAAATGCGCGAACTGATTGAAATGTGTTTTGATCCAAATTCTCCCGCAAACGCAAAACTGAAAGAAACGTTGCTGAAAATGATGGAGGAACAGAATCAATGAGAGCCGTAATTTATGCCCGTTATAGTTCGGACAATCAAAGAGAAGAAAGTATCGAAGGGCAACTCCGCGAATGCAAAGAATACGCGGACTATAACGATATAACCGTCGTTGATACATATATCGACCGCGCTCTTTCCGCTAAAACGGATAATCGTCCTGCCTTTCAACAGATGATTAAAGACAGCAACCGTCATCTGTTTGATATTGTTCTCGTGTGGAAGTTAGACCGTTTCGCTCGTAACCGTTACGATTCGGCTTATTATAAAGCCATATTGAAGAAGAATAACGTGAGAGTGTTGTCGGCAAAGGAAGTTATCTCGCAAGGCGCGGAAGGCATTCTGCTTGAATCGCTGCTTGAAGGCTATGCCGAATTCTACTCCGTCGAACTTGCGGAAAAAGTAAAGCGCGGATTAACCGAAAACGCATTGAAAGCAAAAGCCAACGGCGGCACGAGGACTTTCGGTTATACGGTAGATAAGGACAGACATTATCAGATAGATCCGCCTGCGGCGCAAATTGTCCGTGAAGTTTTCGAGATGTATGCGGACGGCAAAAAGATGAAAGAAATCAAAGACAATCTGATTGCCCGCGGCATCAACACGAATTACAGTAAGTCCATATCGTATAACTTTATTCAAAGGATGCTTTCTAACCGCAAATACATAGGCGAATACCGTTTCGGAGAGGTTGCTATTCCCGATGCTATGCCTGCCATCGTTGATCAAGAAACTTTTGAAAAGGTACAGGCCTTACTTGTAAAAAACAAACGTGCGCCGTCAAGACATAAAGCGGAGGATGATTATATTTTAACCACGAAACTCTTTTGCGGGCATTGCGGCGCCATTATGAACGGCGAGAGCGGAACGAGTAAAACGGGGCGCAAGCATTACTACTATAAATGCGTTAATTCTCGCAGGCACAAATGCAAGAAAAAGCCCGTTAAAAAGAACGTAATAGAAAATGTGGTTATCAATGCGATAATAGAATTCTTGGAAGATAACAATAAAATCGAATTATTGGCAAAACGGCTGTATGAGGCGCAGTTGAAAGAGAGTTCGATGGTGCCGAGAATAAAGGAACAGATCAACGAAACGCAAAAGCGGATCGACAATCTGATAAAAGCGGCTGAACAAGGCTTTGTATCGGAATCTTCCACGAAACGCTTACAGGAACTTGAAGAAACAAAAAAGCAACAAGAAGTCAAATTGTTACAGGAACAGATAAAAAAGCCCTTGCTTACGCAGGAGCAAATAGAGTTCGGAATATACAAGTTCAAGAGGTTGGATTTGTCCACGAGAGAAGGCAAACAGAAATTGATAGACGGTTTTGTAAACGCCATTTTCGTATATGACGACCACGCAGAACTGTACTTGAATTACACGGAAAATAAGAAAACCATATCGTTTTCGGCGTTAAAAAGTTCGGATGGTAATTGCGTTACTCCGCCAAAAATGGCGAACACCAACAGGTGTTCGCCATTTTTGATGGAAAGAGTACCGATTTGGTTCATGGTTCGTTCGCCATATGACGGGCAATCCTGACGGGCTAAGTTCTGCCAGGGGCCCCTTTTATGGGGTGTGGCAGTATCCCGAACAAGGTTTTAAAACTTGATGATGGGATACTGCTCCGCTATCGCTCCGCAGGGCTTTGACCGAACGGTCATAGTTTTTACTAACTGTAAAAACGTAGACGTTCTCAACAATTCTTTTCATCAAAAACTGCGAGCACCCGTGGATGCTCGCAGTTTTTGGCGGAAAGGATGGGATTCGAACCCATGTGCCGGGTTACCGACAACCGCATTTCGAGTGCGGCTCGTTACGACCACTTCGATACCTTTCCGTACTATTGTTAAACTATTAAACTCGTATTATCTCGGTACGTTATTTTAGCGGGCTCGTGCTGCACCGCTATTCGCTACGTAGGTCTCGTCCGTCTCCGCAAGTCCGTCATATGACGACCGATACCTTTCCAAAATATCAAACGAACGGTTTTTATTATACATTAAAAAGCCGTAAAAAGCAAGCGTTAAAATGTAAAATTTTATCTTAATATAAAAACCGCAAAGATTGCACCTTTTATTTCTCTTTTTTCATAGGATATATTACGTATATTTGTATGCGGAATTTTAACTAAGGAGAAATAAATGGCAAATTATAACGTACAAATCACTAACGGCAGTGGCTCACAAATTATGCAAAGCGGGAATTATTCCGTAGGGGTTGTGGCTAGCGGCTATGAAGCGAATACTTTATCGCCCACTTCCTACACGGTAACGGGTTCTGCGGGTACGGGCAACTTTACGGTATCTGCGTGCGGCGTTTTAACCATCGTTTTCAACGAAACGGGGGCGGCTGGCGGCGCGCCGATAACTTCGGGTTCGGTCGTTATGACCGACAGTACGGGGCAAATAGAGTACGGCTCGCCCGTATCCATTAACGCAAACGGCGAAGCGGTATTCGACAAAGTGCCGTTTGATATGGAAAATCCGTATCACTTATACTTTAAGCAACTTGCGTCCGATGGGAATCACGCGCCCTATCCCGAAGTATTCGACGTGGGTATGGGGCTTGAAAATCAGACCGAGTACGTTTTAAACGCACCCATCTGCGAACAGAATTTCACGCTTATCGACGAAAATTACGGTTTTCCCGTGGCAGACGCGATTTTGAGTTTTGTGGGTGAATAATGAAAGTACGGCTTGATTTTTCGGTATCCGAAAACTCTTTGCCCGCCCTTCTCATAATCAGGGGTTTTGACGGCAGGCTGATTTTGTACAAAAAAGTTTACCAAAGACAAAACACCGTGTGTTTTTGTACTTGCACGAAAAATCTTATTATCACCGTACGCCCGATGAACGCCGATTTTTACGAGCAGTCGTATTTTATAAAGTTCGGGCGACGCCCTTGCTACAATTTGCGGCTTGACTTTGATTTTACGGCGCAAGCAAGAGAGAGTTTACAGACATTTTATCTTTTTGACGAAAAATATTTATTTCCGATAGAAGAAGCAAATCTTCTTTTCAGGCGGCAGTTATAGGTTTTTAATTAAAATTCGTTTAATGTGCGTTTCCGCGCGGGGCAATATTGCCCCGCGCGGGTTTAAATTTAAAAAGTTTCGGCAAAGATACTATTTTAAGTTGAAAAATATTTTAATTTAGTGTAAAATAGATAAGGTTGTTTTTACGACACAAGTATAAGAACGAGTTATAATTTATCGGAGGATATTAAATGAAGTACGTTTATCTGTTCAGCGAAGGCAACGCGAAGATGCGTGAAATTCTCGGCGGCAAGGGTGCTAACCTTGCGGAAATGACCAACATCGGTCTTCCCGTTCCGCAGGGCTTTACCATTTCTACCGAAGCCTGCACCAAGTATTACGAAGACGGCAGACAAATCAACGATTCCATACGCGCGGAAATTATGGAATACGTAGAAAAATTAGAACAAATCGCGGGCAAAAAGTTCGGCGATAAAGAAAATCCGCTTCTCGTGTCCGTGCGCTCCGGCGCGCGTGCGTCTATGCCGGGTATGATGGACACCATCTTAAATCTCGGCTTAAATGAAGAAGTCGTCGAAGTCCTTTCCGCAAAATCCGGCAACCCCAGATGGGCGTGGGACTGCTATCGTAGGTTTATTCAGATGTATTCCGACGTCGTTATGGAAGTCGGCAAAAAATACTTTGAAAAACTTATCGACGAAATGAAAGAGAAAAAGGGCGTAGTTTACGACGTGGATTTAACCGCCGACGACCTTAAAGAACTCGCTAATCAATTCAAAGCGGAATATAAAAACCAGATAGGCACGGATTTCCCGTCCGACCCCAAAGAACAACTTTTCGGCGCGATTAAGGCGGTTTTCCGTTCGTGGGACAACCCGAGAGCCAACATTTACAGAATGGACCACGATATCCCGTACAGTTGGGGAACGGCGGTCAACGTTCAGATGATGGCGTTCGGCAACATGGGCGACGATTGCGGCACGGGCGTTGCGTTCACGCGTAATCCCGCTACCGGCGAAAAGGGACTTATGGGCGAATTCCTTATGAACGCGCAGGGCGAAGACGTCGTTGCGGGCGTTCGTACACCTATGCCTATTTCCCAAATGAAAGACGTTTTGCCCGAAGTGTACAATCAGTTCCTTAAAGTCTGCGAAACGCTCGAAAACCATTACAGAGATATGCAGGATATGGAATTTACCATCGAAAAGGGCAAACTCTTTATGTTGCAGACCAGAAACGGCAAGCGTACCGCTGCCGCTGCTATCCGTATCGCCTGCGACCTTATGGACGAAGGTATGATTTCGGAAGAAGAAGCGCTTTTGCAGATTGACGCGAAAACTCTCGATATGTTATTACACCCCACTTTCGACGTAAAAGACCTTAAAACCGCGGATAAAGAAAACGTGGTCGGCAAGGGCATCGCGGCGTCGCCTGGTGCTGCTGCGGGTACTATCGTATTCACCAGCGAAGACGCGGTGACGGAAGGTAAAAAAGGCAAGAAAGTTATTCTTGTACGTTTAGAAACTTCGCCCGAAGATATCGAAGGTATGAAATATGCGCAGGGCATTTTGACCGTTCGCGGCGGACAGACTTCTCACGCGGCGGTTGTTGCGCGCGGTATGGGTACTTGCTGTGTGTCCGGTTGCGGCGACATTAAGATGCACGAAGAAGAAAAGTATTTTGAACTCGCAGGTAAGACTTTCCGTGAAGGCGACGAACTTTCTTTGGACGGTTCTACGGGTAAAATCTACGATAAGGCAATTAAGACTGTTCCCGTCGACCCCAACAGCGGCTATTTCGGCAGAATTATGAAACTTGCCGATAAATATAAGGCACTCGGCGTAAGAACCAACGCGGACACGCCCGAAGACGCACAGCGCGCGGCTGACCTTGGCGCACAGGGCATCGGGCTTTGCCGTACCGAACACATGTTCTTCGGTCCCGGCAGAATAGATAAATTCCGCGAAATGATTTGTTCCGAAACCGTCGAAGAGAGAAAGAAAGCACTCGATAACATCGAACCTATGCAACAAGCCGACTTCGAAGGGCTTATGGAAGCCTTGAAAGGTCAGCCGGTTACTATAAGATTTTTAGACCCGCCGCTTCACGAATTCGTTCCGACTGCGGAAATGGATTTGGAAGCGCTTGCGGCGGCAAAGGGTAAATCGGTAGCCGAAATAAAAATACTTTGCGACTCGCTCCACGAATTTAACCCGATGATGGGACACCGTGGCTGCCGTTTGGCGGTTACCTATCCCGAAATCGCGGAAATGCAGACCAAGGCTATCATTAAAGCGGCGATTAACGTTCAAAAACGTCATAAAGACTGGAAAGTCGTTCCCGAAATAATGATACCGCTTGTCGGCGAAGTAAAAGAACTTGCTTTCTGCAAAAAGACGGTTGTTGAAACCGCTGACGCACTCATTAAAGAAGCGGGTGTTGAAATTAAGTATCAAGTCGGTACGATGATAGAAATTCCGAGAGCGGCGTTAACTGCCGACGAAATCGCGAAAGAAGCGGAATTCTTCTGCTTCGGCACTAACGATTTAACGCAGATGACCTTCGGATTCTCTCGCGACGACGCGGGTAAATTCTTACCGTCTTACTATGAAGCGAAGATTTACGAATTCGATCCGTTTGCAAGGCTTGACACGAAAGGCGTCGGCAAACTTATGGAAATGGCGGTGAAAATGGGTAAGCTAGAGAGAAGCAATATTCATTGCGGTATCTGCGGCGAACACGGCGGCGACCCCTCGTCTATCGAGTTCTGCCACGCTATAGGACTTGACTACGTTTCCTGCTCACCGTTCCGCGTTCCGATTGCGCGCTTAGCGGCGGCTCAGGCTGCTATTAAACAAAAGAAGGAGAACAAATAAAACGCCGTTTTGGTCGTTTTCGATTTCTTTTGAAGAAGCCAAGCGGTATCGCCGTCAATTTCTTAATCTTTTAACACGCGAATCACAGTGGGAAGAGATTATTGTCGACGTATATCTATAATAAGAAATAGAGCCGTCATATCGGAATTGATATGGCGGCTTTGCTTTACTTTTATTATTTATAATGATATAATGATTAAAAATTATTTAAGCGAACAATGTTATGGAAAACGGGGACAAGAAAATAGACAACAAATATTTACTCGAAAAGCAGTTAGAAACGTTAAAAATCTTTTATGATAGAAAACTTTTAACAAAAGAACAATACGAGTTTGAAATAAAAACGTTAAAAGATAAAATACGATTAAAGTAATTGTTAATTAAAAATTTTAGGGAATCAGGGAATACGGGGAGTTATATCAAGACTCTCCGCATTTTCTTTTTATAGTGGCATTGACTGTTTAGGTGGTTGATTTTTGACCAAAAATAATATATAATATTAATGTCACAGTCTGGGAAATTTTCCCACCCATATTACAATTTAATATTATTTATACCTTGGGTATAATTCTTGATAGGATTGTGCCTTCTTTTCGGTTTACAAAAATATCCAAGGTATATTGGTTGTTTTATGGGAACCAGACGTGTGACAACGATGAGTTGGTACGTTCTATAGGTGCTGACTCGAAAGGGTTGGCACTTTTTTTATGAGTTTAATAGAGTAGACTTGTTGTTTTACAGGGCATCGGATAATTGCAAACGAAAAGAAAAAAGCTATTTTCGATAAGACGAGAGAAGTCGTTATCTCTTTGATTGAAAAAGGCGTAAGGTTTTTCGGTGTCGGCGGAGCAATCGGATACGATACGATTGCCGCACACGTTATATTGTCATTAAAAGAGCAATATCCCTTTATAAAACTTATCGTAGTTTGTCCGTGTAAAAATCAAGACTTAAAATGGAACGAAGTCGATAAACAGGTATATAGAGATATTTTAAATTCAGCCGATAAAGTTGTCGTTTTGGCAGATACTTATTATGGCGGCTGTATGCAGGCAAGAAACAAGCATTTAGTCGATAACAGCAAATATTGCGTTTGCTATTTAGAACGCAAGCGGGGAGGAACGTATAACACCGTTCAATATGCGCAACGGCAAAAAAAAGATATTAAGTATATAAATAAGACATTCTATTCTCGATATTTAATGGATGCGTTTTGTTTGCGATACTGTAAAGGCGTTAGAGTTGTCGGTCATTATAAAAAGCGATTACTTTTAGGAATATTTGGATGGTAGATAATAGTGATGTGTTGATTTGTTATGTTGAGCTAGGGCATAATAGTGATGCAAATTTTTGTTTAAAATACGCAATAAGTAAAAATTTACCGATAATTAATGTATTTGAATTTATAGAATAATACCATTATTATATAATTAATGAGTTATGATTATCAATGTCATTTTTTGTTATTCATATTTCTATATTCAGTAGGAGTCATAAGTCGATATTTTTTAAAAATTTTACAAAAATAATACACATCACCGTAACCGACGGCATTGCTTATACTTTGCAGGGTATAGTCAGTTTCTATTAAAAGTGTAGATGCCTTTTTAATTCTTTCGTTGTTGATATAAGAAGAAAAATGAAGATTCATGTTTTTCTTAAATATTCTTGAGAGTCGCTCTGGGGTAATGTAAAATTTATCGCATATAAATTTTGCGTTTAAGTTTGAATTAAATAAATTATTGTTAATTGCAGATAATATATCATTGAAATCTGAAGACTTTTTTCCCCGAATTACATTTTTGTAGATATTTGCGTTTAAAATAAAATATTTAAAAATTAAATTTAATAATTGGCAGCACACTATATTTTGAATATTTTCATTTTTGCAAAGTTCGAGTGTTTCCTTAAAATCAATTAAAATGTTATTAAATTGTTTTATGGGCAGTTTTTCAATATCGGATTTGCTGAAATTTGTTAAGTTGACGATGTCTTTGCAGTTTTCTCCATAAAAATTTATCCAATACACCTCTACGGGTTCATCATTTCTTTTGTTGTAATAATGTACAGGGGTGTTTGGTGGAATAAGGAAAAATTTTTTTGGATTAACTGTTACCTTTTGCTCGTTTTTAATTATAATTGTCGTTCCGGAAACAAGTAAATTAAGAGAATAATATGGATAATTTTCAGTAATATCCCAACTTGTGTCTTTTGCATGACCAATGTCGATTGCCGTGAATTTATAGGAATTGTTTAAATGAAAGTATTCTTTTTCAATGTTAAAACTTTGCGACATATTATTCATCCTTCATATTAGATAATATTTATTAAAATCCATTATACGTCAAAACACAAAAAAAGACAATAAAAAATCAATAAATTACATTGATTATTTTTTAAAATAAATGTAAAATATTCGTAGAATCAAAAATTGGGGGTAAAGTTGTATGAAAAATGTAAACGTTGAAAGAGTTAAGATTGCTTTCTTATCTCTTGTGATGTTACTTTTTTGTATGTTTGGGATTGTCGGATTTAGTAATAATCCGGCGAGTGGAACTGTTTTGGCAGACTCGTCAACGCAAATAGGCATAGGTTACGATAATGGAGACGGTGCCTATATGACAAGAGAGTCGAGTGTGGGACGTTTTCGCTTGGCGTTTACATCGCCAATATGTGACAAGAATTCCGGAACCGCTTCAAGTTTTCAAGCAGGAGGATTGTCGGATTTACACGGTTTGCAAGATAAATTGTTAATTGCTGGTAAAACACCGAAGGAATGGAGTGAACTTGATGTTGGTTTCTCTATTTCGTTTAGAACGAATATGGTTCCGGTTTTCAATTTTGATAAAACGAAACTTACCAACTTTGGCTTAAACTTTTTTGATGATGAAAAGTATTTTGTTTCTTTGAATGAAGATTGCGTTCTTGATAATGGCTACGGAACCGTAAAAGCGTTTTCAATTTATTCAACAGGAAACGATGGGGCTCAACAAAATAGTTGTGGAACCGATACTCTAATGATGAGAACTTTATCAACGAGACCAGAGGGACCTATTTTATATGAAGGAGGTTCTCCTTTACAGATAAAGTTTTGGTTTGAGTCGGCTGTAATTGAAAAAAATGGCAGTTCTGATGTTAATATCAACTTAAATCAATTAGAAGGTTTGCAATATTCTTTCTATTTCAATGGAAAAACTCTTGCTGAATGGAGTAAAGAAGGTGCTTTAGGTGTTATTACGGCAAGAGCAGGGGGCGGATTTATTTTACGTTTTGACACGTCAAAATTTAGTACTGCTAATGAATATTATGTTGGTATTGATAAACCAATTGCTACAACAAAAGGCACAATTGAACCGTTTAAACTTTATATTAAGCCAAATTTAACAAGTGGTAACATAAAGGATGCAGATGGAAAAGATACTGGAAACGGTTACATTTGTTCGGACAATTTAGTTCTTGCTGATAGTACTTATCGTAAAGAAGGTCCTTTCTATTATGCAGGCGTCGTAGACAACAATCTAAGGTTCCAAATGTGGTTTAATCAAGCGGTTATAACCAGTAATATGAAGAGTGAACCAACGATTACTGCAGATGAGATGGAAGGTTTGCAAAATGCATTATATATTAATGGTAAAACTATCGCTCAATGGGAAACTGCAGGTGTTTTGAAACAAATAACAGCAAGAAGTCAGGGTGGATTTATTTTCCTTTTTGACAATGCAACTTTTGTCGATGATGATAACTACTTAATAGAAATAAAAGAGTCTACTACAACAAAACTTGGAACTGTTCAACCGTTCTGTTATTGGATTAAAGCTGGATATACTTTCGGTAATATTAAGTCAAATGATGGAACGAGTTATAACGGAAACGGTTATCCTTATGAAAATTTGGGGGATATAGGTTTATCAAACAGAACGGAAGGCCCATTCTATTTTGAAAAGACTACAAATACAGTCTTACCTATGAAAATGTGGTTCGCAAACAATGTTATTCAAGCAAACGGAAGTTCTGACGTTTCTATCACGGTTGATAAGATGGAAGGTTTGCAAAATGCCTTGTATGTAAACGGAAAATCTCTTGCTACATGGGCA
This sequence comes from Clostridia bacterium, assembly GCA_017448355.1. GTDB lineage: Bacteria > Bacillota > Clostridia > Christensenellales > Borkfalkiaceae > UBA1259. The sequence continues at coordinate 20,338 of JAFSLQ010000015.1, forward strand.
AATGAAGGTATACTTACCGGAATAACGGCAAGAGCAAACGGTGGATTTATATTCAATTTTGCACTCGGCGAAGGAAAATTTGATTATTCTGACAACTACTTGTTTGAATTGAAAAACGACGTTATGACAAGTAAGGGTGTAGTAAAAGCATTTAGTTATTGGATTAAAGCTGGATATACTTTCGGTAATATTAAGTCAAATGATGGAACGAGTTATAACGGAAACGGTTATCCTTATGAAAATTTGGGGGATATAGGTTTATCAAACAGAACTGAAGGACCTTTCCGTTTTGAAAAGACTAATGCTACGGTTTTACCTATGAAGATGTGGTTTGCAAACAATGTTATTCAAGCAAACGGAAGTTCTGACGTTTCTATCACGGTTGATAAGATGGAAGGTTTGCAAAATGCATTGTATGTAAACGGAAAATCTCTTGCTACATGGGCAAATGAAGGTATACTTACCGGAATAACGGCAAGAACAAACGGTGGATTTATATTCAATTTTGCTCTTGGTGAAAATAAATTTGATTATTCAAAAGATTATACTATTGAATTAACGAAAGATGTTTTGACAAGCAAAGGAATTGTAAAAACTTTCAAGTGGTGGATTAAGAATAATTATACTCTCGGAAATGTTTTAAGTGATTCTGGAGAATATGAAGGAAATGCATTTGATTACAACGATTTGCCTGAAATAACAATTGAATATAATGCAAATGGCGGTGAGGGAACGATGACCGGCACGACGTTGAGTTATGGTTCTGCTTATACAGTTTTGACAAATTTATTTACAAAAGAAGGGTTTGATTTCTTGGGCTTTTCAAAAACCTTAAACGGAACGGTTGATTATAATTCCGATGATGTTTTGTATTTATATAAAGGTCAAGACTTAGAAACATTGGAAGACGAAACCATTACGTTATATGCGGTATGGAAAGAACAAGTTGAATTTACTCTTTCAACTGCAACGTTTGAAATTCGTAAAGATGGAACGACCAACACTTTGAAATTTATGTTCAGCAACGGAACTTCTACTGCTCCAATTATAGCAACGGATTCCGGAGAGAATATCAATTTATCAATTAGCAAATTGGAAGGTGGTTTAGAAAATTACTTATCAATTGACGGAAAATCCTTATCGGATTGGGGTGTATTGCTTGGTAATGATTTGACAGTAGGAAACCGTGCGACACAAAATGGTGTAACAAATGGTAGATTTGCTATTAGATTCCCTGTTTCTGCTCTTGGCAATAACGATTTTGGTGGTAAAAACTTTGTTGTTGAATTATCACAAGATGTTGAAACATCTCAAGGAACTGTTAAAGCATTCAAGGCACTTTTAGGTTATGTGAAAAAAACAATTGTTTTATGAATAAAGTGCATCCATTTAGGGATGGAGAAAATTGTGGGAATCCTCAATTTATGCATGGGGCAGAATCTTTCAATGGACATTCTCATCATAACAACCATAATGATATGGCAAAAATATTTTGTATAGAGAATCATTTAATTGAAATGTCGGGAACTGACACGCATTGTTTTGATCAGCCGATTAATGCTGGAATATACGTTCCGAATTCAGTTGACAATATGGAACAATTTGTCTATTATATTTTTACGGGCAAACAAGAATTAATCTGTAATTATGATTTATATCATAAGGCATATATGGATTATAAAAATAAGCAATAAATAAATTTTAGGAAGTGATACACATGAAACAATATATTTTACCTAAAAAAATAGTTTTAGAAGAACAAATGGATAATTCATCAAATCTATTTATTAAAAAACATTTACAAATAGAATTAAACGAACAGTTTTATTCTGTATTAAATGCGAATGGATATATTGTTTTGGATTTTGGTAAAGAATTGTGTGGAGGCGTTCGCTTACTGACTTTCTGGACAGGGAATAGCCGTCAAATTAAATTACATATTAGATTTGGAGAAAGTCTAACAGAATGTTGTTCTAATATTGGTGATAAAAATGCCACAAATGACCATTCTCCAAGAGATTTTTTTGTAAATGTTCCTTTTCTTTCCGATTTAACGTTTGGGCAAACAGGATTTAGATTCGTTAGAATTGATAACGTTTCTAATGAGTATATTCAATTCAAAAGTATCCTTGCTGAAAATAATATTTTTTATCGGAAAACGATTTACAATTATAATGGTAAAGATGTAGTTATTAAAAAAATATTTAATACGGCAAAAAGAACAATAAATTTATGTGCGAGTGGTAATTTTATATGGGATGGTATAAAAAGAGATAGGATTGTATGGATAGGAGATATGCATCCCGAAATGTTGGCACTTGTAACACTATATGGAGAATTAAAAATAATTGAAGATTCTTTAGATTTTGTCAAAGAACAAACTCCATTACCAAATTGGATGAATAATTTTCCAACATATTCTATGTGGTGGATAATTATTGTTGCAGATTATTTTATCAGAACAAATAATAGAAAATTTGCCTTTAATCAATTAGAGTATATGAAAGGATTAATTAAGCAAATGAATGATTGTGTACAAGATGATGGAACAATTAATTATCCTCACTATTTTGTTGATTGGCAAACATCGGGAAGTATAGACGAAAAGCAGGGAGTTAGATGTATAAATATAATTGCCTGTAAAAAAGCGATTGGATTTTTAGAAGGTTTTAATGAAGATGCGGTTGTCGCAAAAGAAATGCTATCAAAACTTTTAAAAAAAGAAATTGTCGTGGAAAGACAAAAACAGGTTATAGGATTAAAATATTTTGCAGTAGGGTTAAATGAAAAAGATAAGAAAAAACTTTTAGAAAACGGAGTAAATGGATTTTCTACCTTTATGAGTTATTATATCTTAAAAGCGATAGCGTCTTTTGATAAAGAAAAAGCCGTAGAAATGCTTAAAGAGTATTACGGCGCGATGCTAAATAAAGGCGCTACTACTTTTTGGGAAGATTTCGATATAAGGTGGACGGAGAACTCTTGTCGAATAGACGAATTCCCGAAGGCGGGCGAGAAAGACATACACGGCGATTTTGGGGCGCATTGTTATATAGGATTTAGACACAGTCTTTGCCACGGGTGGTCCGCGGGAATAATAAAGTTTATTAAAGAGATAGATAATGGCGTTTAAGGTCAACAAACTTGGCGATTACGATTTAATGCTTGATTTCTATAACAAACGGTGGATAAAAATTAAATGAAAACATATACAATAACAAACGGAGACATAAGTTTGACGGTTTCCGACTATGGCGTAACGATATTATCGTTAAAGTATAAGGGTAAAGAGATGACTTTGGGCTACGATGATATAGACGAATATAAAAAACAGGACGGGTATTTGGGCGCTACCATAGGAAGATTTGCGAACAGAATTGCAAACGGCAGTTTTACTTTTAACGGTGTAAAATACGATTTGTATAAAAACTTTGGCAACAGTTCTCTGCACGGCGGTAAAGTCGGATTTAATTCGGTAATATGGGACGTAAAAGCAAAAGATAATATTATAACTGCAGTATATAATTCCAAGGATATGGAAGAAGGTTATCCGGGTAATTTAAGAGTACAGGTAGAATTTTGCGTAAATACCGACGGTATTGTATTATCGTATACAGTCCAAAGCGATAAAGACACCGTAATAAATCTTACGAATCATACTTATTTTAACCTTTCAGAAGGTAAAGAGAGTGTAGAAAATCATTATTTAACGTTAAACGCCGATTATTTTACCCCGATTGATAACGAATATATTCCTACGGGTGAAATTCGTGATGTGGCGAACACACCGTTTGATTTTAGAAAGGCAAAAATGATAGGCGAAAGAATAAACGATACTGACGAGCAGTTGCGTTTTGCGGGCGGGTACGACCATAATTTTGTAATAAACGGCAATGGGTTCAGAAAGTTTGCGGAAGTTTGTTCTGAAACGAGCGGAATAACCATGACCTGTTATACAGATATGCCGGGAGTACAGTTTTATAGCGGAAATTTTCTGACTGATAGAAATGGACGCAATGGGCAGACAATTAAATGGAGAGACGGTTTGTGTTTAGAAACACAGTTTTTTCCGAATTCAGTCAACGAACCAAAATTTCCTTTATATGTGCTAAAAGCAGGGGAAAAATTCCAAAGTAAAACTGAATATAGGTTTAAGCAAAAATAAATTATTTATAATGATATTAAAAATTCAAATAGAAGAAGAGAAGTTTGAAATTGATGTTTCTGACACTTTGGTTTTATTTTTCTGTTTTGAATAAATTAAACAATGGCAAAGGATGAATATAATAAATAATGTTTTTATTTTTTGTCAGGCACGGGTTGCCTGATTATGAACACGATTGTTTAACAAGCGAAGGTGTAAAACAGGCAAAAGTGCTTGCGGACAGATTTGCGATTTTGGGGCTTGATAAAATTTATTCTTCTACTATGGGTAGGGCGATTGAAACTGCAGGCTATACCGCCGATGCCTTGAAACTTGCGGTTGAAGGCGTAGATTTTGCGAGAGAAGATTTGATCGGCGAAGAGCAAAAAACACGCAATTTTTAGGAGCGATAAGAGTAAAATAATCTATGTTATTAAGGAATTTTACTGATGCAGATTTTGAATATATAAAACACAATTGGACAAGTACTGAAAGAATTATAGGTACAACTTTTCCTAATAGTTTTAAAGATTATCAAGCCCTTATACGCAAATGGGGTACGCGTGAGTATAACGGAAAGTATTTTGAGCAGTTTATTATAATTGACAATTTAATACCGGTTGGACTATGTTCGTTGATGGAACAGACTAAAGGGTCTGTAAGTATCGGTGTTATAATTGATAAAAATTTTTGGAGAAAAGGGTATTGCACGCGTGCTTGTTCAGAACTTGTAAAAATAGCAAAAGAAAAAGGTTATAAAAAAGCGATTGCAGGTGTCGGAGAGTTTAATACCCCAAGCATAGAGTTTTGTAAAAAGTTTGGATTTACTTATAAAGAAACGAATATTAATAAAAAAGATAGAAAGCAATTAAACTTTGAAATGAATATTTGAAGGATAGAATAAGTTATAAAAGAAACAAAAGATAAAGCCCTTAGTAAAGGGTATTGCGTACGAAAGAGATATAAAACTTAACCAAAGCAATACTCTTTATAGATAAAACGACGGACATTATTTTTTTAACCTACTACGACTGTAAGGAGTAAAAACTCTTTACAGTCTTTTTTATATTATAAAAAACTCGAAAAACTTTTTTTGCACTGACAGGCATTGTCAGTGCAGAAGTAATAAAATATAAGAAACCAAGGGGAAAATGAGAAGTAGATTTATTCAAAATGAGATATTGGTTTTACTTTCGGATAAAAATGTGCATACGGCGCAAGAAATAGCAGATACGCTTGAGATAAGTGTAGGGACAGTTTACAGACATATCAACGATTTATCGGGATCGTACCCTATAACTACGGGGTGTTCGAGTTCTTTTAGAGGGATCAGGTTGTTATACAACAATCCCGACGAACAAATTTTCAGCGAATGGGAAATAAGTTTTTTAATATCTATTTTCCCGACGGATAAAAACGAGTCAAAGGCAAAAAGTCTTTTGAAAAAATTATACGATTTAAAACAAGCGAGTTGTTTTGAATAAAAATAAGAAAGGAGAATAGGCGGGATGAAATACGCAATGTGTCCTAAGTGCGGAAGAAAACTTTGCAGAGGCGGCATGGGGTCGGAAATAGAAATAGAGTGCCCTAAATGCCATAAAGTTTTCCACGTTCATATAGAGGAAAACGATATACATATAAGAATAAACCACTAAAAAACTAATAACTGAATAATTTTGGCATAAGGTTCCGTTGAACGCTTATGCTAACGCTTTGTAGAGATTGAACTTAAAAATTGTTAAGAGGAGTCTGGCAAGCAGATAAAATCCTTTACGGGACGAGTCTGTCTTGCCGGACTTTTTTCTGTCACGCTCGACTGTATGGATTTTATCCATCGCATTCGGGCTTTTTTATTTTAAAACAATCGTCCGATTGCGATTAAAAAAACAGAAATCAAAAATCGGAGGATTTAAAAATGAAAAAAATGTATGCAACCCTAACTTTACACGACGGAAAGAGTAAAGAAGTTTACGTTCACGTTGACGAACAAACGGCAGAGATGCTTGAACAGCTTGAAGACAAAGAACTTGTCAATCAATATCTTATAGACGAGTTTAAAATGGCGATGGACGATTATTCCTATCGTCGCCACACAATTTCGTTCGAGCAAGCAAAAGAAAAAGGCTTTGACCTTGCTGCACCGACGGATTTATTAGAAGAAACAATTAAAGCGGAAAGTGAAGATAAAGTACGGCAGAGGAAACGAATAACATAATAAACGCATTGTCAAGCAATAAGTCCGGCGCCGTAATACTTAAATTTTACGACGAAGAGGGCGAAGAGATAACCAAGTATACGCTTTCGTTAGACGTAACGGCGATAAAGAATCAGTTAAGGGTAACGGGCTTGTCGCTTGATAGAAACACGCTCGTATTCGGAGAGAATAAGACCTATACCATAACTTACCGCAGGGCAGGAATGACAACGGGACTTACGCTCTTTGAAGTCGGTTCCGAATACGGTTTAAGTAAACTTGACGGCGGCGCTTATCCGGAAAGTTATAAAGCGGGGACGAGCGTAACGGTGAGCAACTTAAAGACAAATTTTTCCTGTAGCGGCAGCGATGGAATATACCATTCGGGGAGCGGCAGCGGAAGAGCGTCGTATAAATTCAACGGCTGGTATTGGGACAATGCAAAGACAAAACCGTTCGACGGAACGATACCTGCCGGAATGATCGGGGACATAGTTCTATATGCTGACATAACTTCGGTTTATACGCACAACTATTAATTTGTAGGGCAAAGCAAAAAGTATAGATAAGATAGAGATAGAAAAAGGCGTCTGTAACGAAAATCCGTAACAGCCGCCGAAAAGATTATAGCAAGAATGTCATATATGATGGTAAACAAATCACATTGTCCTTAATTGCAAAATTTTTAGTGTGAATTATGAACGATTCACCAATGCGTTGATGGTAAACACCTATAAACTTTGTTAAAGATTTTGTTTCGTAGCGTTTACCGGATTTTACTTCGATGGGGAAGATTTTAGGTTTGGTCTTACTTCCGTTAGAGATTATAAAGTCAATTTCCATATCATTTCGATGATTTTCTTCATTGTAATGAGTGTAGAAATACAGTTTATAACCGTTTGCGGTAAGGCATTGGGCAATGGCGTTCTCGAACAACATACCTTCGTTTATAGAAAGGTTGTCGCGTAGAATTTGACGGTATAGTTCGCCGTTTGCGATTTCTTTTTCGTTAAATGCGTGGCTAACCAAAAGTCCTGTGTCGTTCAAATAACACTTAATATATGCTCGGTCTTCATTAAACGAAAGCCCGACGTTAGGATCGTCACAGCAGAAACACTCGTTGCATATCATTGAATCGCCGAGCCAATAAAACGTTTCTTCATATAAAGGATAAGAAGCGTTGCCGTCGATATTTGAAAGTCTTACGCGCTTTTCATGTTTGGATAAAAATGCAGGTATCTGTTCAAAAATGGCTGCGATTTTGGCACGGTAAGACTTATCCGCTTTTTCGATGTCGTTTCTGTAAAGAGTAAGAATATCTCTTTTTTCGGCATCTGCGGCAGCAAAACTGCGATTGTTTTCAAGATATTTTGCGAGCGGCATCGGCATTCCGCCAACGAGCATATATTGCTTGAATAATAGCATTGCCTTGTGATGCAGACCTTCTTCAAGCGGAATACGTTTTTTGAAACAGAGTTTGATATAGTCAATCATCTTTTCTTCGTTAAGCGCCCAACAGAATTCTTCAAAATCCATAGGATACATTTTTATCGGACGTTCTTCCGATGGTACGGTGATGTCTTGTATGTTTTCTTTTATAGAAATAAGAGAACCCGTTTCAATATAATCGTATCTTCCGTCCTTAACGAGTTTTTTTATCGACTGACGGGCTTTGGGGAACTTTTGTATTTCATCAAAGATTATAAGGCTTTCTTTCGGATATAACGTTTTATTGTATTCGGTGGAAAGTATAAGGAAGAAAGTATCGAGATCGTTAAGATAGTTATCAAAAGCGTCGAGAACAACTTTAGACACATCGTTGAAATCAATAAGGATATAACTTTTATATTCCGCTTTGGCAAATTCTTCGACGATAGTGGACTTACCGATTCGTCTTGCGCCTTCAACAAGCAATGCTTTTTCACTTGAAGAATGGTTTTTCCAATCGAGAAGTTTGTCGTATATTTTACGTTTAAAAATCATATTTACACCGCCATTTTAGTTTCTTTGAGTATATTATAGCAAACGATTAGAAAAAACGCAAGATAAAAGTGGTAAAAAATAGGGAAAAACGCAAGATAAATTTTTAACAATATACGGTAATACGCAGTTTAACGTGTGAACTGAAAGAATTTGCGGTAGAAGGAAAAATTGAGCGAACAAAAAACAGATTAAAAAATCTGACTTGCATGAGAGCCGATGGAGAAATTGGCAAAGAAGAATACTTGAGCCTTAAAGAAAAATGTGAAAGCGAGATTAAGTCATTGCAAAATGAATTGACACCATCAGTGCAAAGTGATACAATAGAAACACGAAAAATTGTTGATTTGGAAAAAATAGAAGAGCGGCTTAATCAACTAATAGATTTTCCGGACGGAAAAGTCCCAAACGAGATTATAGAGGAATTTGTTGCGGCAATTGTTCCCGAAGAAGACGGAAAACATTTTAATTGGTATTTACCGCTTGACGACGAAGAATATCACCAAAGTTTTTGTACATTGGACGGAAGGAAAAACACTTTATCGTTGGACGTAAAATTGTTCAAGATGATGAGGGATTACCTACTTTTTTTCACAATCAGTACTTCGCAGAAGTTGATGAGATAGGCAAAAATCCCTATCAACGCGGAGTGCTGCACAAGCTAATATCAAAAATCCGAGAAAATAGCGTTTTGCAAATTCTAATAAGTTTTGTGAGCATTTTGCCCCGCCGAATTTCGGCGGGGCAAAATTATTATTCGTAAGTTTCAGGCAAAAATTTGCGGTATCTTCTGGGCATTAAATTGTCTTGCTGACGTGTGTTCTTTCGTTCTTTTATAGTTACCGCTTTATAGTAGTTTTTCCAAAGGTTTTCCCACGCTTTTTCGTCTTCCGAAAGGTTCAGCGCGGCTTTATTTTCGGTTTCCATAATTTTGTACTCTTTTCCGTTTGAAACGCCCGCTTTGTTCCTTTTTACGTCGTGGATTATAAACGGAACGCAGGATAGCCGTTTTATAAAATGCGGGCAAAGTAGTTCCGTTATATCGTTGTCGGGCGAATACGCCGCGTAAAGTACGCCGCTCGCCGTTTCCTTAAACCTTATTAATCCGAAAAATCTGTGTCTTTCATTAAATACTTTTTTTATCGTATAATAAAAAATTGATACGGCACGGTTTGCTAAAAATCCCGAAACGTCACGCCTTTCGGATAAAGTAAGATAGGCAAAATCGAACGCGATTTTAAGCGCGTTTTCGTCGCCCGATAAAAGACAGATTTCAATGTAAAGCGCGGCGCTTTTTCCGCCGTACTTTTTTATTGCCGTTAAAACACGTCGCGACTTTTCTTTCTCGGTCATTATCTCTATATACTTATCGGTGAAGTTGTTGCAAATATTCCCGCGTTCAAAGACGGCGTCAGGCATGGTTTTTTGTTCAAAGGCGTAAAACAGCGCAGAGTATAATCCGTCAATGGATTTTTCAATTAAAAACACCGTCATAATTCACCGTTAAGCGCGGAAAGCGCGGTGTCGAATTCAAACATAGAAAGTTGCGTCATATTCTGCCCGTCACCGCCCGCCAAAAGTCGCGATAAATCGTACTCGCTTTTAGAACCGATGAATTTTCCGCCGCAGGTTATAAAGTGCATAGCGCGCTTTAATACTACCCGCAACCTTTTAAGCGCGTCGAAATCGAGTTTTGCGTGTTTTCGCGCAATCAGTATCCGAGACGCCGTCCTTACGCCTATCCCCGGCACGCGAAGCAGCATATCGAGCGGCGCGGTATTGACTTCGACGGGGAAAAGTTCCATATGTCTTATCGCCCACGCGCATTTAGGGTCGTATTCAAGCGATAAATTGCCGTCTTTGCCCGTAATCTCGTCCGCGGTAAACCCGTAGTAACGAAGTAGCCAGTCGGCTTGGTATAGCCTGTGTTCGCGTATTTTAGGCGCAGGAGAATAGGGGAGTAGCGAAGTCTCAAAATTTGTCGGAATATACGACGAGTAATATACGCGCTTTAAGCGGTAATAAGAGTACATATACTCGGTAAGTTTAAGTATATGCGCGTCGCTTTCGGGCGAAGCGCCGATTATCATTTGCGTGGTTTGCCCCGCGGGTAAAAAATCGCGACGGCGCTTATAAGGGCTTTCGTAATATTTATCGAGCGCAAGCGTTTTCATCGGCGACACAATCGCAGTTTTGTTTTTTTGCGGTGCGAGAAGTTTAAGACTTGTCTCCGACGGCAGTTCGATATTAAAACTCATACGGTCAACTATAAGCCCCGCCGCTTCGATAAGCGCGCTGTCCGCACCGGGGATACCTTTTAAATGAATATATCCGTTAAAGTGGTAGTTTTTACGCAATTTATATGCGGTAAGGTACAGCATCTCCATAGTATGGTTAGGGCTTTTGACGATAGCCGAAGATAAAAACAGCCCTTCTATATAGTTGCGCCTGTAAAAGGAAATAACGAGTTCGCAAATTTCGTCGGGGGTGGCGGTGGCGCGCGCTACGTCGTTCGTCGCACGGTTTATGCAGTACTTACAGTCGTAAATACAGTCGTTTGACATAAGCATTTTAAGCAGGGAAATGCATCGCCCGTCTTGCGTATAAGAGTGGCAAATCCCCGCAAAACACGCGTTTCCTATCTCGCCGTACTTGTTTTTGCGCCTTGACCCCGAAGAAGAACACGATACGTCGTACTTTGCGCCTTCGGTTAATATCACGAGTTTCTTTTCGTCTATCATAATGTGCCTTACGATAGTATTATAATACGTCGCCGCAAAAAAGTCAAACAAATGTTCGGATTTTGAAATAAAAACTTCTTGACAGAGAGCGCATTTTGTTGTATACTGTTTACATATTATTAAACAAGGAGAATTGAAAATGAAAGAAACAAGTGAGTTGACAGTAAAAAAGTTTACCGATTTTATTAAGCCTAATATTTTAATCATATTCGGCGCGCTTTTACTTATCATGAATTTAAATGCTTTGTCCGCCGCAGGCACAGCGCTTGCGCTCGGCATAGTTGCGGTTATAATATCCGTATATTATTTAGCCGTCGGTATTTTACTCGTGATTATGGGAAATAAGTTTTCGCCGACAATGTTAAAAGTGTTTGAAACGCTTTCGGTTTCGCTGTTTGCAGTCTTTATGTTTGTGCGTTTTTTACTTACGGCGATTGGCGGCGGTCTGGGGCTGACGGATTGGGTAATCATTATTTTAAGTATGGTATCGTCGCTTGCTTTAGTCATAGTATATATTATGTTTAAATTTGCCGATGCGCCGAACCTTCTTCGCTTTACATATCTTTTTGCTTTGATTTTCGTTTTAGCGCTTCTCTTGGACGTTTTATTTAGTGCAGGCGGTACGTTAGGCGGAATAGACGTTTTCTTGGTGGCAATATATGCTGCTTATTCTTTCTACCTTTTCGGTGCGCTTAATAAGGATAAAGAAGTTGCGGCACAAGAAACACAAGAATAAATTAAAAAAGTTTAATAAAAAATTATATTTGCGCGGGCATATTGCCCGCGCAAATAACTTGTAAGGATATTGAAATGGAGTATAAAAAGTATCAAAATTTTATCGCGTTAAGGCTTGATAAGGGCGACGATATTGCGGAAAGTATAAATAAGGTTGCAACTATCGAACGTGTAAAAACCGCCAAAGTGTCTGGGATAGGCGCGACTGATAAATTTACCGTCGGCGTATTCGATATGTCGAAAAAAGAATACGAAAAATTTGAATTTTGCGGCAATCACGAGATTAACGCCTTAGATGGTAACATTACCGAAAAAGACGGAAAACCTTATATTCACTTGCATATTACGGCAACGGGCAGCGGCGGCAAGGTTGTCGGCGGGCATTTAATAAAGGGCGTAATTTCCTTAACGGGTGAAATAATTATTACGGTAATAGGCGGCGATATTACGAGAAAATTTGACGAAAATCTCGGCATCAACCGCTGGAAATTTTAAGTTTATTTCTTAGGTACAAAGTTTTCAAAAATATAGTTTTTAACAAAGGGCGGCAGACTTTGCCGTTCTTTTTCATTTAAAATAGTCCAAGCGATAACGGGTGTTTTTTTCGATTTTCTTTTAACGTATTTTAAGCCCTTTTTGTTGTAACTTATAAATTCGGGCTTAATAATAAAATTAAAGCACAGACGCTTTAACACGAAATTCGTTATGTTGCCGCGTTCCTTTTCGTTCGTGCCGAGTATTCCGCAGATAAATGCGGGCGCAAGCCGCTTTACCTTTTTTATATAGAACGGGTTAAAGGACTGGACGGCGAACTCCCCGTTATAAGCCTTTAATATTTCCACCGTTTTATCCACGATTAAGTCGTTCGGCTGGTCCTTTATCTCTATAAGTAGCGGCACTTTGCCGCAAACTAAATCTAAAACTTCCCGCAGAGTCGGTATTTTTTCCGCCGTGCCTTTTAAGGATAACGCTTTTAATTTAGCAAGCGTTCTATCGTAAATTTTAATGTTCTTTCCCGTCATACGGTAAAGGTTTTCGTCGTGAAAGCATACTATTTCGCCGTCGGACGATAAATAAAGGTCGATTTCGATAGGATAATTTTTATCCATAGCCGCTTGATAGGCTGTCAAAGAATTTTCAATTACTTCGCCGCCCCAAAGCCCCCTGTGGGCGATAGGACGTGTAAAAAGCCAGAAATCGGTCGGTAAAGCCATATATATTCTCCCGTAAAACAAATTGCTTGCAAAAAATCCGTAAATATTATATACTTATCTATGCATCTAAAATTATAAGATAAATAGGTAAAGTATGTCAACGACAGAACAGAAAAATATTCGCAATTTTTGCATAGTGGCGCATATCGACCACGGCAAAAGCACGCTTGCCGACCGCTTAATGGAAATGACGGGACAGGTGTCGGAGCGCGAAAGCAAAGAACAACTTCTTGATTCTATGGACTTAGAACGGGAGCGCGGTATTACCATAAAACTCACGCCCGTGCGTATGTTCTATAAAGCGAAAGACGGCAACGAGTACGTTTTTAATTTAATCGATACGCCGGGGCATGTTGACTTTTCTTACGAAGTTTCGCGTTCTTTAAAGGCGTGCGAAGGCGCGATTTTAATCGTTGACGCGACGCAGGGCGTTCAGGCGCAAACGCTTGCTAACGCGTATCTTGCAATCGACAACGACCTTGAAATTATGCCCGTCATAAACAAAATGGATTTGGCGTCCGCGCGACCTGACGAGGCGGCGGAAGAACTTGAAAATATTTTGGGCGTGGACGCGTCTGACGCGCCGCGAATTTCCGCTAAAAGCGGGCTTAACGTCGGGGAAGTTTTAGAACAGATTGTAAAGAAAATTCCCGCCCCGAAAGGCGATAAAGACGCACCCTTAAAAGCGCTTATTTTCGACAGTTATTACGACAATTTTAAGGGTGTAATATGTTTTGTACGTATAATGGACGGAACAGTGAAGGTTGGCACAGAAATTAAAACTTTTATGTCGGACAAGCAGTTCACGGTTACCGAAGTGGGTGTTTTTGCGCCTAAAATGCTGGCAAAAGACAGCCTTTCGGCGGGCGAAGTCGGTTATATCGCGGCAAGCGTAAAGAGTATAGAAGATACGCAGGTCGGCGACACGATTACCGAAGTCAATAATCCCGCAAAACAGCCTTTGCCGGGTTATAAAAAGGCGCTGCCTATGGTCTTTTCGGGCGTGTTCCCGCTTGACGGCAGTAAATATAACGACTTAAAAGACGCACTGTTAAAACTTAAACTTAACGACGCCGCGCTGTCTATCGAACCCGACAACTCCGTGGCTTTGGGCTTCGGATTCCGTTGCGGATTTTTGGGGCTACTGCATATGGACGTTATTCAGGAACGCATCGAGCGGGAGTTCGACTTAGAAATAATTACCACCGCGCCGTCAGTTTCTTATAAAGTGTATAAAACCGACGGAAGTATGCTTATCGTCGAAAACCCGACGCACCTTCCGCCCACAACCGAGATAGCGCATATGGAAGAACCTGTGATTTCGGCAAGCATCTTTACGCCGCCCGATTTTGTCGGTCCTATTATGGAACTTTGCCAGCAAAAGCGCGGCGTGTATAAAGATATGACCTATCTTGACAAGACGCGCGTTGAAATGAAATATATTCTGCCATTAAACGAGATAATTTACGACTTTTTCGATAGTTTAAAGTCGCGAACAAAGGGCTACGCGTCGTTCGATTACGAGATAGCGGGGTATCAGAAGAGTGAACTCGTAAAACTCGATATGCTATTAAACGGCGAAGTGTGCGACGCGCTTTCAATAATCGTGCATAAGGATAAAGCATATGAGCGCGGAAGACAAATCGCCGAAAAATTAAAGGATATAATCCCGCGCCAGATGTTTGAAATTCCCATACAGGCGGCGGTCGGCGGCAAGGTTATTGCGAGAGAAACGGTTAAAGCATACCGTAAAGACGTTCTTGCAAAGTGTTACGGCGGGGACGTAACGCGAAAGAAAAAACTTCTCGAAAAGCAAAAAGAAGGCAAAAAGAAAATGCGTTCTATCGGCACGGTGGAAATTCCGTCCGAAGCGTTTATTTCTATCCTTAAAACCGATAACGATAAGTAATCTAATCCCGTGTTTTTTGCCAAAAAACACGGGATTACTATGAAACTTTATCTTTTTGTTGCGTTTTTGTATATAGTATGATATACTTGCGGTATAAAATTTTTACATAAAGGAAAAAATAAAGGTCAGTATGTTAAATTTATTGTCAGCGCCTACCGCGCCGAATACCTTTGAAAAGATAGTCATCTTTTTACAGTACTCCGCGCCGCGCCCCGGTAATTACGGTTGGTTTCACCTTATGTTCGTCGCACTAGCGATAATCGCTGTCGTGCTTTTATGCGTGTTTTTCAGGGACGCAAGCGATAAGAAGTTCAGACGCATACTTTTGATATCGTGGTTAGTTATACTTTTATTCGAAATCTATAAACAAGTAGTTTTCTCGTATAATTACAATGCCGAAACGGGGCTTGGCTCGTGGCATTACGGCTGGGGCTCGTTCCCGTACCAACTCTGCTCTACGTCAATGTATCTTTTGCCGTTTGCGGTATGGCTTAAAGACGGTAAACTTCGCGATAGCGTGTTATCGTTCCTTGCGCTTTTCTCGTTTTTTGGCGGGCTTTGCGTTTACGTGTTCCCGAACGACGTCTTTCATACCGACATTCTCGGCGTGCAGATACAAACGATGGTGCATCACGGCTTGCAAATAGTTATCGCTATTTATATCGTTGCGCACGAAAGAAAGAAGTTTAATTTTATGTTCTTTTTAAGGAGTATTCCTACTTTTATTGTAATGCTCGCTATCGCTATGACGCTGAATTTAGTGGGGCATCACTTTATTGAAGGCACGTTCAATATGTTTTATATCAGTCCTTACTATCCTTGCCCGCTCGTTATACTTGACAATATATATGCAACACAGCCTTACGCGCTTTTCCTTATCATATACGCCGTCGGGTTTGTTGTTTGCGCTTTAATTATGTTCCTTATACAGTTCGGCATATTGAAACTTTGCCAAGCGATTTATGGAAATACGCGTAAGTAAACTTTATAAAAGTCCGCTGCGGCAAATTTATGCCGCAGCGTTTTCTGCGATAGAGTTCACGCTCGTTTCTCTGATACTCTTTTCGGCGCTGCCGAAAACGGAACTTTGCTACTCGGCGGTAGCCGTCGCTTTTATCTTCGCTCTGCCGTTTTTAAATGAGAATATCCGCGAAAACGCCTATATACTCGCCGCGCTGTTTTTTACCCTTATTGCGGACTTTTTTCTCGTTATAAAGTACGGCGCCACGCACGAATACGTCTATCAATGCTTAGGTGTAAGCGCGTTTTTCGCGGTGCAGTTTTGCTATTTTTTATACCTTTATAAAATAAGGGCAAAGGGGCGGTTTTTTCTTCGCCTTTTTATAAGACTTGCCATATCTCTCGCGGCGGCGGTTGTATCTGTTATCGTCTTACAAAACGACAGCAACTATCTGTCCGCCGCGTCTATCGTTTATTATTCGTGGCTTATTATGAATATCGTCGTTTCGGGGTTAAGTTTCAAACGGATGCGGCTGTTATTTTTGGGGTTTTTGTTCTTTGCGCTTTGCGACCTTTGGGTGGGACTGCAAAACGCAAACGGCGTGTTTTTTACTATTCCCGAAGGAATTATTTACAGCATAGTTTTTCCGCCGTTTAACGCGGTGTGGCTTTGCTACGGACTTTCGCAAATGTTTATCGTTTTGCATATGATATTAAAATCTATAAGGTCAAAATAAATTATGGCTGGGATTTACGTTCACATACCTTTTTGCAAAAGTAAATGCACATATTGCGACTTTGCGTCTTTCCCTAACGAGATAGGTAAGACCGAAAGTTATTTTGCCTGTCTTTATCGCGAAACAAAGGGCAGGGGCTTACAGTTAAAAGGCAAAAAATTCGACACGGTGTATATCGGCGGGGGAACGCCGTCGATTGTTCCCGCAAAGTTTATCGCGGGCGAATTAAAACAGATACGGCAGTATTTTGACCTTGATAAAAATGCGGAAATCACTATCGAGTTAAACCCCGGCACGGTAGACGCGGAAAAAATCGCCGCATATAAAGCCGCGGGAATAAACCGCTTTTCGATAGGACTTCAATCGGGTTTTGACAGCGAATTAAAGCGGCTTAACCGTGTGCATTCCGCGAAAGACTTTTTAATGACCTGTAATCTTTTAAAGGGCGAAAATATTTCGGCGGATATTTTAATAGGGCTTTGGGAACAAAAAGCCGAAGACGTTAAAAAGACTATTGACCTTGCGCTTGCGGGCGGGATAAAGCATATTTCTATGTACGCGTTAACGCCCGAAGTGGGAACGCCCATTTATACCGACTATTTAAATGGGGAACTACTCTCTGACGACGAGACGGCGGAAATTTACGACAGCGCGCGCGCATACTTAAAAGAAAAGGGCTTTTACCGCTACGAAGTGAGTAATTTTGCCGTAAAGGGCTACGAGAGCCGCCACAACTTAAATTACTGGCGTCGCGGCGAATACATAGGGCTTGGCGTTGCGGCGGCGTCTTTTATAGACGGCAGACGGTGGACTAACACTTATTCAATAGACGAGTACTGTAATGATATAATCTTTAACCGCCCAGCGGAAGCAAACAGCACTCAGATAGAAGGTAAGGACAATAATTTCGAGTATATAATGCTTGCCCTTCGGACGACTGACGGTATAAGCGTAGAAGATTATAAAAAGACTTTCGGAACGGATATCTTTAAAGATTACGAAAAGGCGATAAAAAAGAACGCAAAGTATTTGGATATTACTAGAGACCGCATAGCGGTAAAGGACGAATATTTATACGTTGAAAACGGAATACTTACCGATTTTATGGAATAACAAAATAAAAACGTGCATGCGCCCCCGAGACAAAATGTCTCGGGGGCGTTTCGGCAAAATAAAGCAATATCTTTTAAAATCTTTTTTTAATCTTTTTACGGATTATGCTACGCTTTTTACGGGTGGCGAAAATGCAGGTCTACGTGGAATACGTACTTATTGATAATTTCTTTATAGACCTTATGCTGTTTACGGCGGCGTTTAAAGTCGTCGGTAAAACCGTTCCGCGCGGGCGGATTATAATTTGTTCTTTTATCGGCGCAATTTTTGCGCTGCTTTATCCACTTATCACCGATAACGTTGTAATAATCTCCGTCGTAAAGGTGCTGTTCGGACTTTTTTTAACTTTTATCGCGGCAAAGTTTAATTCCGTTAAAGAATACCTGTCTTTTACCGCCGTATTTTTAGGACTTACGTTTTTTACGGGCGGCGTCATAATGGGCGCGTTTTCGCTTTTAGGACTTAACGTTTATTCGGAGTTTTCGGTGGCGCTTATGTGTTTGCCCGTATTTTTGACCGTAAAATTTATTATTTTACTCGTAAGATATTTTTACCGCAAAAAAGACTTGTCGCATTTAATCGTAAAGGCGGAAATAGTTTGCGGCGAAAAATCGGTAATATTAAACGGGTTTTTCGATACGGGGAATTCTTTATACAACGGACTTTCGCCCGTTATCGTCGCATCAAAAAACGCCGTTATGCCGCTACTTGACTTAAAACTTTTAAGCGGCGCGAAAAATATCACGGTGGGAACGGCGACGGGCGCGGAAAAGAAATTTTCTTTTAAACCCGACAGGCTGGTGATATATTCGGGTGAAACCAAGAATATATTTTATAACGTAAGGGTGTGCGTCGTAAATAAAAATTTCGACGGCTACGACGCAATTTTGCACCCCGCGTTTATGGAGAAGAAAAATGACCGAAAAATGGCTGTGTAAAATTAAAAAATTACTTAATATTTTTAATATCGACGAAAATCTTCTGCATTACATAAACGGCGGGGACGTTTTGCCGTCGCCATATTCCGCCGAAGAAGAAACGGCGCTTGTCGAAAAGTTGGAGCGCGGCGAAGACGGCGTTAAAGATATGCTTGTCGAACATAATCTTCGGCTTGTGGTGTACATTGCGCGGAGATTTCAAAACACCGGCGTCGATATGGACGACCTTATTTCCGTCGGCACAATCGGGCTTATAAAGGCTGTGGGGTCTTTTTCTTCGGACAAGAACGTCAAACTTGCAACGTTTGCCTCGCGGTGCATTGAAAATGAAATTTTAATGTATCTACGGCGGGCGTCGAAACTTAAAAACGAAGTGTCCTTCGACGAACCCTTAAACACCGATTACGAAGGCAACGAGTTGGTACTGTCCGACGTTATGGGGACTGACGGCGACTGCGTTTATAAGACGATAGAAAACGGCGTGGAGAACGATATTTTAAAGGAAGCGCTTTCAAAACTTAATTCGAGAGAAAAGGAAATAATGGAACTGCGTTACGGCTTAAACGGTACGGAAGAAAAGACGCAAAAAGAAGTCGCGGACATGTTCGGAATATCGCAAAGTTATATATCGCGCTTAGAAAAAAAGATAATCGGGCGGTTAAAAAAAGAGTTTGCGAAAATGATATAAAAAAATTTATTTTTCCTTTTGCAAAACCTTGACAAACGCGCAAAATTGTAATAAAATCATAATACGCGATTAAAAATAACCGCCGTGGGGCAAAGGAAGGTGAAAACAATGAGTATCGTCAGAGTCGGTGAAAACGAGAATCTCGACAGCGCTTTAAGACGTTTCAAAAGAAAATGTTCGAGAGACGGCATTATCGGCGATCTTCGTAAAAAAGAATTTTACGAAAGTCCTTCCGTAAAGAGAAAGAAAAAGTCCGAAGCGGCTAGAAAGAGAAGCATTAAAAACTAACAAAAGAAACCTATCGAGAATACTCGGTAGGTTTTATTTTATCCGCGCAAAATTTGTCGGATTAAGGCATAAATTGTTGGGAGAGTTTATTATGGAAGAGGGGAAAACTTTAAAACAGTACGCCAAAGAAGCAAAAAAACGTCTTAAAAGCGGGTTCTGGCAAGATTATTTGAAGAACCTTGGCGAGAAAATAGAAAAAGCGAGTGAAGCGGGCGTCGCACCGTCGAAAGTTAAAGAATACTATACCTACGTCGTTTCGGAAAATATTAAAAACCGCAAGGACGACGAAGAAGAGTTCTATTTAAAAGTAAAAAAGATTTTGGACGAAGAAGGCGAAATATCGGACGCTATCGGCAGGCTTACCGATAGAAAGGTGTTCGATACTTTGTCATATAACGAAAAACAAAAATACACTCTTACGCTGTCCGAACGCTATCTTAAAGCGGTGGCGCGCTATAACGAAGAAAAAAGTCTTTCGTTTGTAAATTAGGCGTTTTTAACGTTTTTGCCCGCAAAACGCATAATTTTACGGAAAATATCGAAACGTGCCTTTTCGTTTGCAATCTGTCGCAAAGTAAAAGGTGCGTTTTTTTACGGGTTTATTTTTCGTCTTAATTGACTAAAATATCCGATTATGATATTATATTTCTAACGGCAAAAACCGTTTTTAATTTAAGTTTGGGGTAAATAATGATAACTGCGGACGTAATAGCCTTAATAACGATAATATTTTGTTTTGTCGGCGGTTCGGCGCTTGGTTTCGGCAGATGGCTGAAAATTTTGACGGGCGGCATCGTCGGCAAAATAATTTCCGTTATCGTGTGTTATTTCCTTTTCGGCATAGTACTCGACTGGTACTTTGTCAGGGCGTTTATGCAAAAAATTACCGACGCGCTTACCGATAACGGTAGTTGGATTTGTCAGGTTTTGCTTAAAATCAGGCTGGATTTAATCGTGTTCGCCGCGGTGCTTTTCGTTCTCGTCCAGATTTTAAGGAAATTCGTGGTGTATCTTATCGCCAACGTTATGCAGGTGGATAACAAAGTTATAAGCGTTACAAACAGAATTTTAGGGGTGATACTTCTCACAGTATTCATCGCGATTTTAACGCTTGTCGTCTTTCAGGTCGTCGCTTGGGTTATGGGAACGAACGGCGGCTTTTATCAGAGTTTACAGGGCAGCGTGTTCGGACTTGATAAGATTTTTACCGACAATCCGTTGCAATCCATAATAGAAAGCATTAGATTACCGTATATCAACGCAGAACCACCCGTATAAATAGTGTTTAAGGATTTATTATGAAATACGTTCATAAAACGCGCGTTCCGTTTTCTCAAACGGGCGCGGGCGAAGGATTATCAGTTATCGGTGCGGCGCAGATTGTGGAAGACAGCGTCTGTGCGTTTTTTGCGTCTTTCGGAAAAGATAATGTTTCTCTTTCGACTAATTATAATGCGGTCTGGGTGTTTGTGAAAAATAAGTTTCAAATGCGTGCCGTTGCGCGTTGGAACGAAGAAATCACCGTGGAAACCTATTTTACCGAGATAACGAAGGTTACCGCCGTGGTCGATACCGTAATAAAAAAGGCAAGCGGCGAGATTGCGGTTTTTGCGCGGTCAGAATCGTGCGTTGTCGATTTTTCGTCCTTTAAAATCCGCCGTATTTCTTCGGTGGAGTTTCCGGAGAATATGGCGGTTTATCCTTCGGCGGCGGGGTTTGATTTTACACGGTTTAGCGGAGAGAATTTATCAAAAATCTATAAATTCACCGTGCCGTCTACGTCTATTGACGGCTGTCGGCATTTAAATAACGTCGAATATCTGCGGTTTATACTTAATACTTTTTCGGTATCGCAAGAACTTGAAAATCCCGTCTTTGAAACAGAGATTCATTACGTAAATCAGGCACTTGAAAGCGAAGAAATCACGATTTTTTGCGATAAAGGCGATAGCGGGATATTTGAACTTAAAAATGGTGAAAAACTTGTTGCTAAATGCAAAATCACACGTAAACAAAACAAGCGTTGAACTCAAAAGCACCATATACGGTCGCTTTTTGTTTTTTTCACGTTTATACGTAATTGACAATATTATTGTAATTTATTATAATTGAAACTAATGAGAAAATTCAAATCTTTTACTCGCAGTTTAACATTTAACGTTATCGCGTCGATAACCTTGCTGCTATTCGTTTTCTGTATGGTGGTGAGTACCATCGGCTATTTTAAATTTACCGATTCACTTACGAGAGAATACACCGATTCGGCGCACCGCACGGCGGACACCGCCGCCACACTCGTCAAAGCGGACAGAATAGACGAGTATCTTCTAAATGCGGAAAGCATTAATAATAACGAAGATTCCGCACTCGTCAAAGAATATCAGACAAGTCTTGATTACCTTAATACGCTTTGCGATAAACAGTACGTCACCGTAATTTACGTTATTGCGGTCAATACTACCGATTACGAAAGTTACGTTTCAGTGTTTAACTGCCCCCACAAAACCAGTCCCTACACGGCTTGGGAAATAGGTAAAGTGGTAGCCACTTCTAAAACTTCCGACAATACGTACCAGAAAATTTATAAAGGTATGTACGAAAACGGTTCTAAAAGCGCTACCGTTATGCGTACTACAAATTTAAACGGTGCGCCGCCGCACGTAACTTCGCTTATTCCGCTTTACAAAACGGACGGAACTGTTGCAGCGATTATGTGCGTTCAGCGTCCGATGTCTGAACTCTCTAACGGGCGCAGAAGTTATATGGCGATGGTCGCCGTTTTCACTATAATACTCGGCATATTGTTTATACTGACTTCCACTTGGTTTATGAAAAAACAGTTCATAAACCCCATTAAAACGATAAACGCGGAAGCGGCACGCTTTGCCAAATCCAACAGCGCGCCCGAAAAACCCGTTTTAAACAATATCAGCAAAATAAACGAAATTGCTTCGCTCGCCGCGTCGCTTGGCAAAATGGAGACGGAAACTCTTAAATATATCGAAAATCTTTCCGTCGTCATCTCCGAAAAACAGCGTATGGGTACGGAACTTAATATCGCCAGCCAGATACAGTCAGGTTCGCTTCCGTCGGAATTTCCCGCGTTTCCTTCCCGCACGGAATTTGACCTTTACGCGTCTATGGACCCCGCGAAGGAAGTCGGCGGCGATTTTTACGACTTTTTCCTTGTTGACGACGACCACCTGGCACTCGTTATTGCGGACGTGTCGGGTAAAGGTATTCCCGCGGCGCTGTTTATGATGGTAACTAAAATTCTCATCAACGACCGTGCGCGTATGGGCGGTACTCCCGCAGAAATTCTCTCGTTTATAAACGACGGGATTTGTGAACACAACAAAGCGGAAATGTTCGTTACCGTCTGGCTGGGGATACTTGAAATTTCTACCGGTAAACTTACCTTTTCTAACGCCGGTCACGATGACCCCGCGTACGCGCTTTCGGACGGAGACTTTGAACTCATAAAGCATAAGCACGGGCTTGTTATCGGCGCGATGAGCGGCATTAAATACAGAGATGAACAAATAACGTTAAATAAAGGCGACAAAATTTTCCTGTATACCGACGGTGTGCCGGAAGCAACGGATAACAACAACCGACTGTTTACGCTTAATAAAATGCTTGACGCGTTAAATGCAGCGAAATCTCTTGACGTGAAAAGTATAATCGGTGCGGTTCGTAAAAACGTAGACGAATTCGTAGGCGAAGCGCCGCAGTTCGACGATATAACGATGCTGTGTGTTGAATATAAAGGAAAAGAAGAAAGCGGGATAACGCTTTCGGCAACTGACGAAAATCTTTCCGCCGCGACGGCGTATATAATAAACTACGTAAAAGGCGCGGGTGTGTCGGAGAAATTTATAAGGCAGGTAGAACTTGTCGTTGAAGAGATTTTCGTAAATATTGCACATTATGCTTACGCACCACAAACGGGCTACGTAAGAATTTCTGCGGAGATTAAAGGCGATATGCTTAAAATTACCTTTACAGACGAAGGTAAGCCCTATAATCCGCTTGAAAAACCCGACCCCGATACTACGCTTGACGCAACCGAGCGCGAAATAGGGGGACTCGGGATATTTATGACGAAAAAATTGACCGATAACGTAGAGTACGAATACGCGAACGGGAAAAATATTCTTATTTTGGAGAAGAAACTTGGATAAACTTGATGAAGCGATACGCTTTGCAACGGACGCGCATAAAGGACAAAAACGCAAAATGACAGGGATACCGTCTATCCTTCACTCTTTGGAAGCGGCGACCATCGTTTCCAATTTGACAAGTGACGAAGACGTTATATGCGCCGCGGTTTTGCACGACGTCGTCGAAGACACGAAGTGGGAAATAGGCGATATCGAGGCGCGATTCGGCGCAAGGGTAGCGGGGCTTGTGGGCGCGGAAACGGAAAACAAACGGTTCGGGTTACCGCCTTCCGCCACTTGGAGAATAAGGAAGGAAGAATCGCTTGCGCATTTAAAGCGAGTGCCGGATATCAACGTAAAATATCTGTGGCTTGGGGATAAACTTTCAAATATGCGCGCTATCTACGTGGAATATATGAAAGACGGCGACGAGATTTGGAAGAATTTTAACGAACGCGATAAAGCGAAACAACAATGGTATTACGAAAGCGTAGTCGAAGTGCTTAGGTCGGATTTGAAGGATTCGCCGATTTTTTGGGAGTACGAACGGCTTGTGAATACGGTTTTTAAAAAGGGAGAAACAAAATGAACTACCAAAATGAAGACAAAACGTTGACTGTACTTTTAAGCGGCAGAATAGATTCTTCGAACGCCGACGCGGTTGAAAAGGAAATATCGGAAATACGCGAACAAAATGCGCACGATATTATGATTTTGGACGCCGACGGGTTGGAGTACATATCTTCTGCGGGGCTTCGCGTGGTGTTAAGGCTTAAAAAGTCCGAACCGTCCCTGTGTCTTATAAACGTTAATTCCGAAGTGTACGAAATTTTCGAGATGACAGGCTTTACCGAGATGATGGATATTAAAAAAGCCTTTCGCCGCATTTCGCTTGAAGGCGCGGAACTTATCGGACAGGGCGCAAACGGTAAGGTTTACAGAGTAAACGACGATACTATAGTAAAAGTATACATTAATCCCGACAGTTTCGGCGACATACAAAGGGAAAGAGACCTTGCCAAAAAAGCGTTTGTTTTAGGTATTCCGACGGCAATTTCTTACGATATTGCGCGCGTTGGGGATAGTTACGGCACGGTGTTTGAAATGCTGACCGCCAAGTCATTTGCAAAACTTATTTTTGCCGAACCTGAAAAACTTGATTATTATATAGGTCTTTACGTCGATTTGTTGAAAAAGATACACAAAACGCTGGTAAAGGAAGGCGATATGCCCGATATGAAGGAAGTCGCGCTGAGTTGGGCGAAATTCGATATGGATTATCTTCCCAAGGAAATCGGCGAAAAACTTTTTGCTTTGGTGAACGCGATTCCGAAAGACAACCATATGTTGCACGGCGATTATCACGTTAAAAACGTTATGATGCAGGACGGGGAAACGCTTTTAATCGATATGGATACCTTGTGCGTTGGTAATCCCGTATTTGAACTCGGTTCTATGTTTAACGCTTACGAAGGTTTTTCCGCGTTAGACCCGAGTGTTTCATCGGCGTTTTTGGGAATATCGCACGAACTTGCCGTTAAAATTTGGGAAAAATCGCTTTCAGCGTATTTGGGTACTACCGATAAAGTTAAACTTGAAGAAGCCGAAAATAAAGCAAAGATTATCGGGTTTATGCGCTTGTTGCGCAGAAGTATCCGCCGCGGCGGGCTTTCCGACGCGACGATGAAATCGGAAATTGATTTTTATATCGAACAACTCGTATCACTCGTCGGCAAAACGGATACTCTTATAATTTAGTTAATGAAAAGCACAAAAGCGACGGCAAAAGCCGTCGTTTTGATTGTTTGGTACTCCCGACGGGAATCGAACCCATAACTAACCCTTAGGAGTGAATATATCTCACCCTGACGTAGGGTTATATAGTGCGTAAAATACATAATTTGCGTAATTTTCGCCGTTTACTCGCCGTATTTTGCGTAGTTTTCATAACGACTGAAAACTTTTATAACGCTTAATAAAAGTAAGTCACCAAAAAGGTCACCATTTCTGGTGACCTAAATATAACTAGTTAATATATGGAATTATCAAAACGCTTCCAGTAAATCAGAAATTATTGTAGGAAGTTTGTTTTTCATATAATTGTCAATTTGTATTCCTATAGTATCTTCCAAAAACTCATCTTTAATATCAAGATTATTGTCTTTAACAAGATTTGTCGAAGAAATTGTTTTCCATTTATTTTTTAAAGTTTTACCTTTCATTTTATAATTATGTTTGACGGCAACATCAAATAATTTTTGTCTATAATTTTCAAATTGGCTATCGGCAGGTCCGATAATTACAGCAAGATTGACGCCGTATCCTTCAAAGGTTTGAAACTCAAAACCTATTAAATTCGTTTGATTTGCAACCCAACCATTTCCCATATGTCCACAAACTTTAACAAGTTGATTCGGTGTAAAACGTACGTAATGCTTTGTATGATTATCCCATACACAAATGTCATACTTATCGGCAATATCCAGTAAGTAATTATATATGTAATCTGAAAATCGACTTGCTACATCCGGTCTGTTTTCAAAGATTAAATCAAAAGCTTGTTGATGTTTAAAATATATTTTTTTACAAATATCAATTATTTCTTTGTCTTCCACGACGTTTCTCCTTATCGCATTAATATAATCTTCAATGTATAACTTTGCTTTATCGGGTATCTTGTAAATACTAATTAGGCTAGTAATTTCTTCTAGTACAAATTCATAACTCATACTAACCCAATTATCTTGATCTGACGATTCATCTCCAGCTGGTGACAAATATATTAAGACATAATGAAAGTCTTTCGGATAATCTCTTAATAAACCGACTTTATATTTTTCTAACTGGTTAGAATGTTCTGTTGAGCCAATTTTATTCTCTATTGCTAAAACCAAACCATTACTTTCTGAAACAATTAAGATATCAATATTATCCTTTTCACGATAGACAATAACATCTTCTAAATTCATTAAATCAATATCCACAGGCGTTAGTCCATTCATGATGTCGATTTTTGTGCCTTTTGTAGAATAAATCAAAAATTTCTTCAACAGTTTATCATATAACCCATGCATTTCGTTAGGGTTTAAGAGCCAAGAGAGCATATTACTATGTCGTATTTCAGCACGATCGAGTTTAAGAAGGCTAAATATATTTAAATCGTTAGTCCATTCATGTAACGGCTCTAAACAATCAATATCGGATATTAAATCGTTTATTACGAGCATTTTTTCATCATTTGTCATAAAAACACCGTTTAGTATACTATTTCTTAAAATTTATTGAGAATTGTTTTCTAAGTATATTGTATATTATGTGTCTGTAAATTGCAATTATTTTTAGCTGTTCACTTGAAATGCTTTAAAATAAAAATCTTTGGCAGATATTGTAAATTTATGTTAATTAGCCTAAGATTTTACTTTCTGTAATATATAACAAACTTTACTAGAAATCTAAAGTCTGACTTTATTTTACTCGTAATTTTATAAACAGTTTTTATAATTTTTGTAGTGCCAAAAAAACAGATATTAGTTGACTTTTTTAACACAATTTCTCTGGGCTCTTGCCACGGTTTACGGTATACTTTGGTTGCAAACGAAGGAGATACATCCATGACAAAATCCTATGCACAGAGAAAACTAGCACTACTTATAAAAGACCATAACCACTACGTAAAGGTTGGATACGCCGACGCAGTCAAAGATTACCGCACGGCGATTGATATGCTGATAAGCGTAGCAAGTCGCCAAGGCATAAAGATGCACTACACCGTTTCGGCTGACGGATATATAAATAAGTAAAAACAGATACGCTATCGAAAGTCGTCAAACTAGATAATTGCCGCTGCAGACACAATTCTGTGGCGACAATTATTTGATTTAAAATTATATTTTTATATTTATATAACAAAACGAGTAGATATAAAAATTCATTTACGGTATAATAGCAGCATGAGATATTACGTAGTTGCCGACCCGCATGGGCATTATACCTATCTAGTGGAGGAATTAAGAGAAAAAGGATTTTTTGAAGATGCAGAACCGCATAAACTGATAATCTGCGGTGATATCTTCGACCGTGGCAACGAAGCCAAGAAAATACAGGAATTCGTTCTTGACTTAATGAAAAAAGACCAAATTATTCTTATAAGAGGCAATCACGAAGATTTAGCAATAGAATTTATAAAAAATGCATGGCGATATATTCAATGGGGCTTAAAATCCAGTCACCACTACTCTAACGGCACGGTTGATACTTTTTGCCAACTGATAGACATGAATTTATACGACATGGCAATCTTTACTAGTAAGGCAGTAGATTTGATGGAAAATACGCCGTATATAAAAAACATTATTCCCACTATGGTAGATTATTACGAAACGTCAAATTACATATTTGTTCATGGTTGGATACCGTGCAAAGCGAGTGGTTTTGGTGGGCAAGCATCAAATTTTGAGTATGATAAGGAGTGGCGGAAAGCGAGTCCTGAAGAATTTGAACTCGCAAGATGGTACAATGGGATTTTGGCTGCATCACAGGGCGTAATTGAGCCAAATAAAACTATAGTATGCGGACATTGGCATTGTTCCTACGGACATTCTAAACTCGAGCATAAAGGTTATGAATTCGGGGAGAACGCAAATTTCTCTCCGTATAAAGGTAAAGGAATAATCGCTTTAGATGCTTGCACCATTGAATCCCGCAAGATTAACTGTATTATTATAAACGATTGATAGGATGTTTTTGTAGTAATAATTGAAAAATTTTTAATAATGACACAAACTGTCATATATCCTGTGCTATAATATCTTTATTAAAGCGAAAGGGTTTAAAATATGGCAACTCAAAAGGAAATTATAAAGAAATATATACAAGCTTTTAAGGATATTAAAACTTGGACGATTGACGATGTAAACGAAGAAATCGTTAATAATAATTTGAGTGATAACGAAATAATCGAAGAATATGAAGAAATTATACGTCAAGTTAACCATCTGATTGACGTTGCTTTAGGTCAAGCAGTTTACGATAACTTAGACGAAGAGATTATGGCAGATATTGCCGAAAAAGAAAACACACGAAATGTTCCCATTGAACCACTAGCAAGGTCTCAGTACGTTATTTCTAGAATAAAAACAGATGTTGAAAGATATCGCGCTTGCCGAGATTATAACCTTAAGCATGGTGTCGACATAAAACAGCGAGGAATAAAATATGAATATCGCCTTGCTAAACAGGAGTACCGTGATATTGCCAAAGATTATAAATATATAATCGAAAAGCTCAATGGTGAATTAAAAAAGCATAGGCCAGTATTTGAAGAACTAATTATGAAGGGATTAACGCTTGAAGAATACGGCAGATTGAAAAAAGGACCAAATGGTGATAGAAAATACCTTATTAAATGGGCGTTTAATAAGAAAATGTCGTTTATTAAGGCTTTAGGTAAATGTTATGCAAACGACATATCAAGCATGAACTACTATAACGGTATCCAAAAAGAAAATGCGGAATACGATGGTAGAGATTACTATATGGTCGAGAGGGAAATTGTTAGTGATGCATTATCTCTAGTAGATAAACATCAAAAAGAGTATTTTCTTGCAATGAAAGAAGCCTATGAAGAAATATACGAAACGGTAGAATCAATGCGGAAAGAAAGTAAAGAGAAACCTGATATTAGTTTCATATAAAAGGTTGTCTCACGCGCGCGTGCGTATTGTGGAACAAAATGGAATATTAAACTAGCGATATTATATATTGGTATCGCTAGCAACGGAAAGCACCTGTTAGCAAACGGGTGCTTTTAGTTTTCTTAAGGAAACACTCAAAAAATTAGTGGAGAAGAAAAATGAACATTTTTGAAAAAGTGAAAGACCAAGTCAAGATTACGGACGTGGTAGAAAGGTACGGCTTACACCTAAATTCAAGTATGAAAGCGTTGTGCCCTTTCCACCACGAAAAAACGCCGTCGTTCTCGATTGACCCTAAAAACGGTATATTTACTTGTTTCGGTTGCGGGGAAACGGGAGACGTGATCTCGTTTGTGTCAAAGATCGAAAACATTGAGCCGTTGGAGGCGGCTAGAAAACTCGCCGATATGTATAACATTGATATAGAAGAGTTCCGTAGCCGTCCTACAATTAAGGAATACCTACAACAATGCATACGAGACGTGGATAAAACCGATTATTTCAAAACAAGGGGTTTGACTGACGAGACCGTAAAAAAATACTGTCTCGGCTACGACGTAAAAAAAGACGCCGTCGTCATCCCTTACTCTTCGGAGTTAAGGTATTATCAAAGGCGGAGTGTAAAAGAAAAGAGATTTTATAAGCCGACCGTGGAAGATGCGGGTAGCGAACCGCTTTTCAACCAGAACGGATTATACGGCAACACCAAAAGCGTCTTTATAGTCGAATCGCCTATATGCGCGCTGTCTATAATGCAATGCGGAAGTCCCGCCGTTGCACTATGCGGAGTTCAAGGGAAAAACAAGTTGGTAAAATGCGTTACGGCGAAAAAGCCGTCTGCTACCCTTATATTATGTTTAGACAACGACGAAGCGGGAAAAACCGCCACGGACAGCCTTACAAAGAAACTTGACGAGAACGACGTAAAATACGTGGTTTATAACGTCGCAAAAGACTGTAAAGACCCCAACGAACTGCTTGTTAAAAAAGATAGCCTGTTAAAAGCGAGTATCGAACTTGCCAAAAAGGAAGTCAAGAAAAAATACACCGTGGGTTTCGGTGGTGTAACGGCAAACGAACTGGTTTTATCAAATATCGAACCGCCTAACTGGATTATCCCGAATATTCTTCCGCAAGGGCTGGCGATACTGTGCGCTAGTTCCAAGGTAGGTAAGTCCTGGATGGCGCTGCAAATGTGCATTGCAATCACCAGCGGTGAAAAGTTTATGGAATACCCCACGAACAAACACGGCTGTATGTATTTGGCACTTGAAGACAGTTATTACAGGCTTAAAGACAGATTGTCCAAAATGCGACCGAACTCGTTGTTCAGTAAAGAGTTTTATATGGGGATAAAGGCGCAAACTATGGATTCGGGGCTTTTTGACCAACTGCAAGAAGAACTTACCGAACACCCGACCATAAAACTCGTTATAATCGATACCCTGCAAAAAATAAGGGGTCAGATGCGGAAAAACGAACTAGCCTATGCTACGGATTATCGGGAACTCGGTAAACTAAAGGAATTCGCCGACAGCCATAAGATATGTATCCTTCTTATCCATCACTTACGGAAAATGGCGGACGAGAACGACGTATTCAATATGATAAGCGGGTCAAACGGTATTATGGGTGTCTGCGACTCTATATTCATTATCTATAAGAAGAAAAGGACGGACGAGATGGCGTCGCTACATATGACGGGGCGTGACGTTAGACAGCAAGATATTGTAATAAACTTCAATGAAAAAACCTATAACTGGGAAATCATGCAATCGCCCGAAGAGTTGGCAAAAGAGCGAGAACGCCAAAGACTTGAAGAAGACCCGCTCGTAATAACTTTAAAGCGTTTAATAGAACCGTCGCCTCACAAATGGGAAGGAACGGCGAGCGACCTTGTGAAGGCAATTTACGACGTGACAGGCAGTGCACATTGTGGCGGATATAGAGAACTCGGCAAAAAAATAACCGACATGGATTGCAGTCTCTATTCACTGGGAATACAGCACTCTTCCAAAAGATCGGGAAAAGAGCGTCGGCACATCTTTACAAAGGCAACGAAAAAGGTCTTTCACGAACAGTTTGATATGTTCGATAAGGACGACGCTCTATGACGTGAGAAAATTCTAGTATAAATAATGCACGTCACTTGCATTTAACGTCACAGCCTACCATTATTCCCTAAGGCTAATAAAGAAGGGTTTAACGTCATTTAAGACAGATAGCGTTATGACGTGAGTGACGTATAATTCTAGGTTTATAGGGATTACCCCCCCTAGGGGGGTCAAATTTCTAGGCGAACGCTTTCTACTGCGGGGCCGCAAAATCGCGCGAATTTTCGCAAAATCAAAAATCAAACGGGAAAATCAAAAATCACATATAAATACTGACGATAAATCAATTTTGATTTTCCAAAAAACGGACGAAAAATCAAAATAATTCAAAAAATCAAAACGGTAAAATTAAGATAAGGAGCAAAAAAATGACCATACCGAGAATGAGAACTTTAACAGAAACGATGGCAGAAATAAAGGCACTAGACCCAAAGACTGCTGTCACCCCTAACTGCGTTCGCACCCTTTGTAAAAGCGGTAAAATCCGCTGCGTATTCACGGGTAAGAAACTTTTAGTGGACCTAGACGATTTATTTAAATATTTCGGCAGTCCGGAGCAATAATCTCTGGACTTTAAGCAAAAAATACGCTTTTGTTTTGTTAAGGGGTTTGCTATACCCCAAAACGAAATATAGGAGAAAAGAACAATGGCATGCATAAGCAAGCGAGAGACTAAAAGCGGTTTAACCTACCGCGTTCAGGTCAAAGTCAAGGATAAAGGTAGCGGGCGGATTAACGTATATTCTACAACGTGGAAACCGCAGGCGGGTTCGTCCCCTAAACAGATAGAGCGGGACTTAACCTTATTTGCGGCGGAATACGAGAACTCCGTTAAGATGGCTGCGTCGGCATCAGGAGAGCCTACACAATCCCCCGAAAGCACTTTATCGCAATACTCGATTTGGTGGCTTAAACGCCGAAAAGACGAGATTGCAGCGAGTTATTATGTAAACTGCGAGTCGGCAATAGAACTTACCGACAAGCACATAGGCGGGTATAAACTTAAAGAACTGACGCCGAACATTATTCAGCAGTATTACGATAAACTTGACAGAGCGGAAAAGACGGTAACCGTGGTAACGGCAAAACCCACCCTTCGGGAGAAAATGAAAACGACGGGCGTGGGATACATGAAACTGCGCTACGAAAAAGGGTTCAGCAGTTGTTCGCTTGCAAACGCACTTTCGGGGCGGCGCATAAGTTACGAATACGCCAAACGCCTTGCCGCCGCCTTTAACGAAAGCGTGGATGCGCTGTTCGACGTAAAACAGACAAAGCAAAGATACGCCCACGAAACGATAAGCAAAATAAAGCGCACGCTACGGGCTGTACTTGCCACGGCTAAAAAGCAAAGGCTAATCGCCGACAACTACGCAAGTGCCGACTACATAACCTTCCCTAAGCGCCCGCCAAGGCAGATAGACTATATGGACGACGAAGACGCTAAACGGTTTTATAAGGCGGCTGACGAGTTCCCCGATATCCGCTACAAAACGGCCATGCTGACGCTATTGCTTACGGGTATGCGCCGTGGCGAACTGTGTGGCTTGGAGTGGCAGGATATAGACTTTGAAAACGCCACCATCACCATCGCACGGTCGCTTACCGCCGTCCGAAAGGTAGGTTTGGTTCTAAAAGACCCGAAGACCGAAAGCAGTAAGCGAGTTATCGCCGTGTCGGACAAACTACTCTCCACCCTTAAAGAGTATAAGGAGTGGTACGATAATTATAAAACTACGCTCGGCGATAAATGGCAGAACAGCAACCGACTGTTTACAAGCGAGTTCGGTGGCGTTATGTATCCTGGGACGATAAACTTCTGGATGAAAAAGATATGTGTGGCGGCTGGGCTTGAATATAGAACGGTTCATAGCCTTAGGCACACGAATATAACCATGCAAATCGCCGCAGGCGTGCCTATCGTAACGGTAGCAGGCAGAGCGGGTCACGCAAGGACAAGCACAACGACGGATATATACAGCCACTTCCTTAAAACCGCCGACCGCACCGCCGCCCAAAAGATAGAAGAAATATTTGAGTAAATATCGCAACCTCGACCGTAAAAAGTCGGGGTTATATTTTGTCTTTATCTTAAAGAAATTCTTTGAAAAAGCGAACAAGTCGCTTGATAATTCCGACATAATATGATAAAATATAAAAAATACCACTTTGGGGGTACTTTTATGGCTGTAAGTTATAACAAATTATGGAAAATGCTTATCGATAAAAAGATGACAAAAAACGCCTTACGCATTAAGGCGGATATGTCTTCTTCTACTATGGCTAAAATGAGCAAGAACGAAACTGTATCTATGGACGTAATGCTCCGCATCTGCAAGGTGTTAGATTGTAATATCGGCGACATTATGGACGCAGAAAAAGAATAATTTTTATAAACATGACAGATGTTGTCAAGTTTATTACATTATAATGTACTCATCAAAATAAGAAAGTTAATTAAAAATGACTAAAAATATAGATCTTAAAAAATCAATCAGCGAGATTGTATCGGCACATATTAATTCTATGGATAATAAAATTCATGGAATTATTAATAATGCTTTACTGTCCTTGTTAGATGAAAATTCTGCAATATATAATTTCAAAAAAGTTGAAAGAGTTATTTCAAATTTAGAACTTCAAAATAGTTTATCTAAAATAAATGAAAAGACAGAAATAAGAAAGAATAATGGTGTATATTATACCCCCGAAGATGTATGTAAATATATGGTTTGGAATTCTATCACCATGATGTTAGATCCAAACAATAGTTGTACATTTAAAGAAGAAGATGCCGTTAATACAATACTGCGTTATCCTAAGGAATTAATTGAATCGCTTTTAATTAAAAAAACATTTTTCGACCCTACCTGTGGAACAGGCGAGTTTTTAATTAATGTTTTCAAAGTTAAATTTAGTATCTTAACGCGCATCAACAACTCCTATACTGATACAGATATTTACTATATATCTAAAACACTTTGCGGGAATGATATTGATTCAATCTCAACTGATATTAGTAAAATACGCCTATTCTTTGAAATTTGTCAATATGTTAAAAATGCGCAGTATTATAGTTTAATTGCAAAAACGCTCAATTCACACTTTAACAACATAGACTATGTAGCCTATTATGGACAATTAAATGATACGTTTGATTGTATTATAGGAAATCCGCCGTATGTGGAATATGGCAAATTTGACTGTCCAGAAAAACTGCAAAATGATTACGGCAATATTTATGCGGATGTCATAAAAAACAGTATTATGTCATTGAAGAAAGGCGGTACGTTTGCTTTCATTATACCTCTATCCTATATCTCGACTTCCAGAATGGCAAATATACGTAATTACGTTATAGAGAATACAAATAGGCAGTTTATACTTAATTTTGCTGATAGACCCGATTGTCTATTCCAAGGTGTACACCAAAAACTAAATATCCTTATTGCTCGTAAAGGGAAACAGGAGCATAAATTATACACCTCAAATTATAGACACTGGTATAAGGAAGAAAGGAAGAATTTATTAAACGGTTGCTCTATAAAGGAAAATAGACATGCAAGTAACATGTTTATCCCAAAAATCGGAAACGATATAGAAGAGAGTATTTATCGTAAAACTACAACTTGCACAGCAGACAACTTGTTCGACAAGCAGTCTTCTGAAGGTAAAACAATATACTTAAATATGCGAGCATGCTTTTGGATAAAAGCCTTCTCATTTAATCCAGGATCAAAAGAATATAAGGCTTTTAGTTATGATAAGAATTATCATTTCATTAGTTGTGTCTTAAACTCAAGTTTATTCTGGCTATACTGGACAATCGTGTCTGATTGCTGGCATATCACTACAAAAGAGTTAAAGGGGTTTTATCTTCCAGTATTATCGGATAAAGCATATAAAAAATTTGAAATATTATCCGAAAAGCTAGAACAACGTCTAGAGCAAACTAAAAAATATATCGGAACTAAACAAGTCAATTACGAATATAAGCATAAAGAATGCAAATCAGAAATTAACGAAATAGACGATTTACTTGCAGAAGTTTATGAATTATCGAATGAAGAATTATTGTATATTAAAACTTTTGCATTAAAATACAGGATGGGAAGTGGCGCAGATGATAAAAACGATTGATTTATTTGCAGGATGCGGCGGCTTTTCGTGCGGATTTGAAAAGGCAGGATATGAAATTACAACCGCAGTAGAATACGATAAGGCTATAGCCAAATCATACGCATTAAATCATAAAAAAACCATTATGTTGGCAGAAGATATTGGTAATGTCGATAACGACAAGGTTTTCTCTCTCCATTGCGCCGAAGTAATAATCGGCGGACCGCCTTGTCAAGGTTTTTCTATGGCTGGCGCTAGAATAAGAAAAAACGGGTTTCTCGACGATCCTCGTAATTACTTATTTAAGCATTACTTTAATATTGTAAAAATTATTCGTCCTAAGGCTTTCGTAATAGAAAATGTTAAGGGCATTCAAACACTTAAAAATGGTGCAATATTTAAGGAAATTATAAAACTTTTTTCTGACCCCAATAATTTCGATGGTCAGCCTTACCATATACAATATAAACTTATGAAAGCAAAAGAATATGGTATCCCGCAAGCCAGAGAACGTATGGTAATTGTTGGCGCACAGAAAGATTTTAACTTTGAACAACTGCTTGAAAAAGCAAAGTCGAAGATTGACAAACAGTTCCCTGATTTCTTTAAGCCAGTTACCGTTTGGCAAGCAATATCAAATTTACCAGAACCAACGGCGGATGGCTTGGTTAAAAATATAAAACCTGACAATGCTTATCAGGAGTTCTTAAATAATAACGGAACGACGTTTAATCATGTAAGTTCACATCATAGTGCGACGGCAACAGCACGAATGGCTCGTGTCGGCATCGATGAAAACTTTACCGTGTTACATGAACAAATACACTCAGTTCATAGCGGATCATACGGTAGATTAAATCCGCAAGGTATAGCACCAACAATCACAACAAGATTTGATACTCCTTCCGGTGGTAAATTTATTCATCCATATGCAAATAGAACCATTACCCCCAGAGAGGCTGCAAGGATACAAAGTTTTCCCGACTCGTTTGAATTTAGCGGTAATAAGACAATAATATGTCGTCAAATTGGCAATGCGGTGCCTCCCAAACTTGCCTTTGTAATAGCAAATATGGTTAAGGAGTTATTATGAGAACTTACCAAGAAAAACTAGATAGTTTAGAATCTAATTCGGTGTGGCTATTCACTAAACAAGATACTGATTTCGATCAGGCTTTTAAAGCGGCGACGCTTTTTTCGGAAATACCTAGTAAAGAAAACACCAACATAGAAGATTATTTTACCAATAATCATTCCCGCTATGGCATCACTACAGACCGCCACAGGATGCTTGTTATTCCTCAATTATATGGACTAATTACTAAAACTCCTTTTTTTGTTAGGGGTGGTAATTATGCTGCGGAAAATCCGACTGAGGTTTTTGATAAAAATAAAAATCTCACCATCGGCTCAAAAGAATATAATGTATTTAAGACAGAACAATTATTAAAAATAAAGATTCATGCTATTATTGACACTTCTAACAATAATAGCGACTATAATATTTTACCGATTGTTTTCATTTTTAATGTCTTAAAGGTCTTGAAAGATAAATACAATATTGATACAGTATCTTTAGACCAGTTATATACCTATGTAATGACTTGCAAAAGTTATTCCGAGCTTGATGAGGCTGTTGCTTTTATTAAAGATAATGCGCCCATATCGCCTTATGTCGCTCAGTTTAAGAGCCTTAGCCGCGGGTTGACTTTTATTAAGAATAACATTAAACTTTTTAATGTTACTTCAACAACGATATCTATTAATCCTGCATTTGAAGACTATTTCAATAAAAATTTTATTGCGAAATATGACTTTGGAGATTTACATAATCAGTTAGTACGTAGCGTTGACTACACATATTTTTTGCATAATTCTCAAAATTTCAATATAAACCTTGTAGATGTTCCGGGAGATTTTGCTGTTGAAGAAACGACTGAAAAAATTACAGTTTCCTCATTTATAGACGAAAATGAGGACGAAAATGATTACCTAGAAAAAGTAGATAGCATTGACGAACGTAATATAAACGAAAACGTAGGTAAAGACGCTTATAAAGCTGAACCTGTAGCAGTTATGCAGGCAGGCAAAAAACGTAAATTTAGAACGAACCCACTACTTGGTAAACTCGCTAT
Organism: Clostridia bacterium; assembly: GCA_017448355.1. Lineage (GTDB taxonomy): Bacteria > Bacillota > Clostridia > Christensenellales > Borkfalkiaceae > UBA1259. The sequence continues at coordinate 58,203 of JAFSLQ010000015.1, forward strand.
TAAAAAGGCATATTATCAATGTGAGTGCGATTATACGCATGTTTCTTTTGTTTCTAAAAAGACTAAAAAGGCTTACATGGAGGCTCACCATTTAATTCCTGTTTGTTTTCAAAAGGAGATATGGGATAAATACGGCGTTAATATCGATTGCGTAGAAAACCTTGTTTCCCTTTGTCCTACATGCCACAAAGCATTTCACTATGGATCAAATGAAGTAAAGGCAGCGCTAATTGAAAAATTATATACCAAGTGTGCCCCTAAATTTTACGCAATAGGCTTAAATATTTCATTAGAAGAAATAAAAAAATTATATAAAGTTTAATTACGGAGAATGCCATGCCTGCTTGGACAAAAATAACCCTATCAAAAGATGATATTATGCTTTGCTGGAATTTTTCAAACGAAATTATTCGTGGTGAAAACCAGTATGACCGAATGATGAAAAGCGGGTTGTCTCTTAACGATAGGCTGTCTTACCGTGTAAAAAGAACTTTCGTAGGAAAAATCGGTGAAATGGCATTTTATCGTTTTTTAGAACAAAACGGAATACATCCAGGAAATTTGGATGAAATGTTTGCTATTTTTAAAGGACAAACCAACGTTGACCCTTTTGATTTTCAAACCGCTGATGGGGAAAGCGTTGACGTAAAAACAGCCGTCTTTGCAAATCATAAAAAATTAGTTATCCCTATTGACCAGTTTCGCCATATTCCCAAAGATTATTATGTTGGAATAAAATTAGACTTGCCCATTTCCGTGCGAGATTACGACAACTCCTTTACGCCTGAATGCATAAAAGGTGTCTACATTTGTGGGTTTGCTAGCCACGAACAAATGCGTCAATGTTACACAACCAATCTCGGAGAATTTGACTGCAAAGCAAAACCGCTGACTGACTTGCGCGATATTAGAGAACTTGTTGCTTTATTTTAACAAACGGAAGGATGCAATATGGATATGAATTTATTTTGGACGGCTTTTGGTGCTATTGGCGGTACAGTAGGAGCTTTAGCGACAGCCGTAGCAGTAATTGTTGCGCTGTGGCAAACTAAATATAGCCAAAAAAAGAAATTGAAATTATCATTTTCTAGTGGTATTGCTGCAATGATAGGCAATAAAGATTATTTATTTGTAGGACTTTCTATTGCAAACATTGGAAATCGTGATGTGGTAATCAAGAATTGGGGTTGGTGTCTTGATAATAAGGAACTTATGTTGGTATATCCAGTATTAGATTTCCCTTTAAACCAGATGCAAGTTCAATTACCTTATAAATTAAGTATAGAAGAACAAATAACACTGTATATGCCTAAAGATAAGTTCCTAATGAACATATCAGAAAATATTCAGAAGAAAACACTTAAAGCTAATAAACCAATAAAATTTTGGATTCTTGATAGTACTGGAAAAAATCACTATGTTTTTTCTCAAGCCACAGCCAACGAAATGATTTCATGAATACAAACAATACACAAATTCGGAAAAATGTGGCAGAACTATTTAGACTTGTCGAACAAGCCTCAAAACCTGACCGTTGCATTTTATGTGGTAAGAAGGATGCCTCTATATGCTACTCACATATAGTACCGCAATTTATTTTGAAAGGCATCGCCGAAAAAGGTATGGTTTGCTATGGTCAATCGTTATTTGATAAGACAAGCGATTTTATTCAAACAAGAAAGGGCGTTAAAAACGCGTTTACGTTCCGCCTAATTTGTAGAGATTGCGATAAAAAGCAGTTCTCAAATTATGAGAATCCTGACGCTATTCTTAATTTTGAAACATTGCCCAACGACAAAAAGAACAGCGTTTTAATCGAAATGGCGCTAAAAACTCATTTAGCTCATATTTACAGTAAGGTTAAGTCCCTAAAATTCAGAGAGGCTGTATACCATGAAGAATTACAAAAAATACATAATTTAGGACTGCCTACAGCCTTTGAAACCGATATTCAAGAGCATTTTCAGTATGTTAACAGTTTGAAAAAATCACGCAAATCGACTTCATTTACGTTTGATGTTTTTTATAATGAACTTTTAAATTATGAAGTCGGCATTGCTACACAAACGATTATTGCCTATCAGTACGATTTAAACGGCAATCGGCTTTTCGACCCCAAAGATTTTGCAACAACTGATTTAGTAAAATACTTTTATTTGATGATACTTCCTCACAATGGAAAAACGCGCGTTATGTTTTACATTGAAAGGAAACACCAAAATTTCGTGAAACCAATTGTTGAGCAATTTAATGCGCTTACACAAGAAGAGAAATTACACTTTTTATTTATATCGCTGATTGTCTACGACGAACAATTTTACATAAATCCGATTTTGTAAGAAAAAATCAAAAAAGACAAAAAGTTGGTAAACCTATATACCACTACTGACCTAGCTAGTATTAGTGGTGATGCTTGTAGGCAAATAAAAAATTTTAAGAAATATACCAATTATTTGATAAGCAATGAAAAATAAAGCAAAATATTTTTATAATGATGCAAAAAGTTATTACCTCGCAGCCGAAACTTTAATGATAAGCCCAGAACGTGAAAAAGACGGGCAACTTTTACTTATGCCCATATTATTTCTTTTTCGTCATGCTTTAGAATTACTGTTAAAATACCATATCATTGTATTTTTAACTGAACATGGGCAAAAAGACACGCAAAACTATAAATTACATAACCATAAAGGCATTCAACAAAAACAAAAATTATTAGGGACTCATTCAATTAAAAATTTATTCTCTTGTTTTATTTACTGGAACAAAATGTCGTTATGCCCCAAATTTGATGAAAAACACATCAAATTTATAAAAGCACAAATTAAGCACCTTTGCAGTTTGGACGAAAATTCTGATTATTTTAGATATCCCACAGGCAAAAATAACAAATTCCATAAAAGGCATTATATAACAAGAATAGATGAATTTGACGTTGCTCCCGAAATTAATTCTAAAATGGAAGTTTTAATAAGTGACGACAACAAAACAATTTTTACGACATACAGTTTTGATATTTTATACATGCAAAACGAATTGAGCGAATGTATTCAACTTCTACTATAAATAAAAAGGCCGAGAAAAGGCGAGTACCGATAGGGATTTTATGAAAAACTAAATTTTTATGGTAATTGCACTTTCAAGCGGTCAACAAACAAGGATTTGGATTGATTTCCGAGTCCTTTTTGTTTTGAGTTCAAAGGTGTGATAAACTCTGACAATAATCGGTTCGCGGTCGTTCGGTGCTTTGTGAAATTTGCCGAATTTGTTTGAAAGCCCATTGAAACACTTGAAATTTTTTATAAAAAATAGTATAATATTAGAGAATGTACATAAAAGGAGTTGACAAGTCCGATGAAGTTTGCGACAATCTCTAACAGACAGACAGACAGACGGCATAAGTCTGCCCGTTTTCCGGTTACTCCCAAACTTAATATAGGTAAAACACAGCGTTACGCGTTAGAATGGCATCCTTATGCCGTCTGACAGGTGGCGCTGTTTTTATTGATAGAAACAAAAAACTGAAACAAGGAGTTTTAAGCATGGAACAAACAAGACAAAAAAGAACGGCGAAAGTTCTTCTCGCGACGGTACTGACGTTTGTCGTAACGCTTGCGATGGTCGTCGGTCTGATGCCGGGGATGGGGTTGACGGCGTATGCGGATAATACCGAAACACTGCTAACCACCATTACGGCAACTGGCGAAGAACAGGCAAACTACAGCACAGAGGGCGTTGCAACCGTTTCGTTCAGTTATACTGCAGGAGTGAGCTCAGCATACCTCGCTAACTGGGGATGGTGGGGATACGGTTGGTCGGCCACCGTCAATGCTGCCGAAGGATATACCATCACAAAATGTGTATTCTATGACGATGCCAATCGCACTGCCACAGACAGTTCGTCTCCCTTTGTAGTTGAAACCACGGAGGAAGATAAGACGCCAAGAATAAATGGCATACCCATTGATGGTGGCAATTATCAAAGTAAGGGTTTAAAAAAGATTGAGGTGTACGGCTATGCTACGCCAGCGCACACCCACAGCTTCACCTATGCCGCCGACGGCGCGACCATCACGGCGACCTGCAGTGACACGAGTTGTGCTCTGCATAGCTCTCCCGCAACGCTGACCCTGA
>JAFSLQ010000016.1 GCA_017448355.1 Clostridia bacterium
CTAAAATATTTTTAAAAATATATTTATTTTCTCGTCTCTCTACGGATATCGGGTAATATGCGGATATTACTTCATATTTCGTAGGTTTATCGTGTTCGTAGCAAAATACTCCGTCTATATTAAAATGACCGTCGGTTATTTTTTCGTTAAAATCTCCCCCGTAGCGTAATTTTTTGTCTTTACATAAAATAGCCTGATCCCAAAGTTGCCACAGGAAAGCACCGCAGATTTTTGGATTTTTATTTATCAGTTGATTGTATTCGAAAACATCTCCCGGACCATTGCCCATCGCGTGAGAATATTCACAAATAATGAAAGGTCTAACTTCTCCTTCAAACGGATAATTTTCACACTCGTTAAAAGTCGGGTACATTCTGGAAACCAAATCAATTACGTTATTTTTGAAAATATCTTCACCTTTACGATGCCACATTCCTTCGTACTGAATAGGACGAGTTTCATCCATCTTTTTAACCGTTTCAGCACATTTGACAAAGTTTTCACCAAACCCACTTTCATTGCCAAGCGACCAAACGATAATCGACGGTCTATTTTTATCTCTCGCTACCAAACATTGTTCTCTACGATTCAATTCTTCAAAAAACATAGGTTTTTCTGCAATTTCGTCGAACAACTGTTCATTTGGTATCCCTGCCCGTGCAATTACCCCGTGTGTTTCAATATTTGCTTCCGCCATAACGTATAGCCCGTATTCGTCGCATAACCTTGTAAAATCCGGTGAATTAGGATAATGAGACGTTCTTACCGCGTTACAACACAACGATTTAATAAGCCTTATATCTTCAACCAAATCGTCGTAAGATAAGGCGTCGCCCTTATCGGACCTGAAATCATGGCGACATATTCCCCTGAATTTTATCGGCTTTTTATTTAACAACAACACACCGTCTTTTATAGTAATTTTTCTAAAACCGACTTTTTCTAAAATATATTCGCCGTTTTCTTCTATAATTAAATCATAAAGATTAGGTGTTTCCGCCGTCCATAGTTTGGCGTCTTTTAAATAGAAATTAACGGTATTCCCTTGCGTTACTCTTTGTGTTTCACCGTTAAAAATTACGTTACAGTTCCCGCGAACAGCAGTAAAAGACAGGTTGCCTTCGTCGTCGGCCACTATCTTATAATCATCAATCCTTTCTTTCGGTCTACTTAAAATATATACGCTTCGACTTATCCCTTTAAATCTCCACATATCTTGGTCTTCCATATAAGACCCTGCGGTAAACTTAAAAACGAATACGTCTAATTTATCGTTATTATATTTTAAATAGTCTGTAATATCGAATTCTACCAGTCTTTTCGATATCTGACTAAATCCGACTTCTTGTCCGTTGATTTTTACCAAAAAACCGCCGTCTACCCCTTCAAAAGTCAATATTTTACGTAAATTATCTTTTTTGACATTTATCTTTCTCGAATAATGATATACGGGATTTTTTGTAAAAATATAAGGCGGACAAAACGGAAATTCATACTTGAAATTCAAATACGTAAAATCTTCATATCCCTGAAACTGAACGGTAGCAGGAACTTGTATTTTGCCTTTTTGTATCGGTTTATAATCGTTTGTTTCTAAACAACCGACGTCTTCGATTTTTTCAAAATCCCATATTCCGTCGAGCAAAGTCAACGCTTTTGATGAAAACCTATAATCTGCACAATTTTCAATGCTATCAAAAGGTACGTAAAAAGCACGCAAAGGTAAAGTGTTATATTCCGAGTTAAATTTATTTATATATTCTCTAATCATAATAAATGTTATCTATATGGGTCTGGTTTCGGATTAGAATTATATGCTAAATCTAAAGGACCGCTACCTCCTGCTTGTTTCTGAAATGCTATCGCAATGCTTTTTGCGTCTCCGTCACTATAAAGCGGGTCGTTAAAAAATCCGTAAGACGTTAGTGATATGTTGTTACCCCAAGAGTATGCCTTAGATGAATTAAACATTCTGAAACAATGCATCGATTCGACGTAAGGCATTTTTTCCGCAATTAAACTGTATGCCTTTAATATCCAGTCCGTATTTTTATCTAATTCGCCGTTTATGTTGTTCTTGTAAATAGTGCTCGGGTATCCGAATTCAGTTAAATAGACTTTTTTATTTCTCTGTTCGTACTTTTGAGAAATCGCATACAATTCGTTGTTTACTTCAACCCATTTATCGTTAGGTTCAGACGTTAAACTATACGGATGCCACGCTAAATAATCAAAATATTTATCGGGGTCGGTTGACGGCCAGTCGCCACTTTTAATATTTAAGTACAATTCGTTAAGAAAACTTGCGTCCTTTCCGTTATAGAAGCCTTGACCGTTCGACAGCCCGCCCATTATCGTTTTTGCTTGCGGATTTCCTCTTTTAACTCCGCGTGAACCGTAATAAAGCATATCTGTAGCAATCTGTGATTTTTGTCTTAAAGAATAAGTCAATCCGTCGGAATTAAACGTTTCAGGGTGAATAAAATCATCATTATTAAGTTCATTACCTATTTCCCAAAGTGTTACTTCCGGAAATTCTTTTGCCAACGTTTCCCAAGATTTATCGTAGTTTAATAACCATTTTACATAATACGAACCTTCACTCATATCTCTTTGCGGGACAAACATATAAGACATAGTACCCGTAAACCAGTTATGAGACATACCTATAATTTGAATATCGTATTTTTTTGCCGTGGCTAACATACGGTGCATAATTTCGCAGTTTTCTTCGTTAATTTCCGTAGGCGAATCTAAAAGCCAATTAGCGTGCATCCAATTTCTGCAACTCTTAATGCCCATATTTTTCATCAATTCGAAAGACTTTTCATAAACCGAAAAATCTTTCGTTTCGACTTCCCACTCCAGCCCAAGATAACATACGCCGTATAATCTTGACGAATCAACGACGTCGTCGTCTTTTTTTATTTCTTGCTTGTCACAGCCTACCACTGATAACGTAAACACACACAACATAACGGTTATTATAAGTCTCGTTAATTTTTTCATTATCTCACCATTTTCCTAAACTTTGAAGAGTAGATATTCCGTCAGATTTACATAACGCTACTTTTGAAGAAATCGCGTTTTGTAATTTATTCCATAAATTATCAATCCCGCTCGTACCCTCGTAAGAATTGCCCGTTATCATACAAGTCGCATAAATAGATACCAAATCGTCCATTTCAGAAGTATTTATTGAAAAATCTTCCGACCAACCGCTGAAATTAAAAATACTTTGATTTAAGTCGTTGATAGGTCTTAAATGATTGTTCGACATTTTTGCAGATTCAGTCGCAAGCCTTTTTTCTTCGGGTTTATAGCCTTCGAAGGTGTCTAAAACGGTAATTTTATCAGTAGAAAATTCCGAAATAGGCAAAGTAATATAGTTTGCCCAATAAACGTATCCGATATTTACTTCTTTTCCGTTTTCGTCTTTTGCTTTAGAAAAAGTATTTTCAGGTTCTTTATTTCGCCCTTCGAGATTCGCCACAATTTCACCTTCTTCGCCGATATCATAGTGCACGCCTTCAATACCGTAGTTAATAAGTCGCGAACCCTCAACGCTGTAAATATAGTCGAATAATTTTAATGCGTTTCTTATGTTATTGCAATTATGCGAAATAAAGAAACCACCCCACCATCCGCCGAAGTTCATAAAACCACCGCTACCGTTTCTGCCGATATCCGAAGTTCCTTTCGGCGGTGCAATAAACATTACGTCGTCCGCACTAAATACAGCATTAGATAAAATCCACGGTACAAACGAACCTGTGTTCGCAATAAGCATACCGTATTTTCCGCGTTGAAATTTTGCAACCTTCGCTTCGTCGGTAGTGTTTTCGTAGTAAGTCTTATCAATATACCCTAGTTTATACATTTTTGCCATCCAGTTAATGTAATTCTTGAAGTCTTGCGTCGTATAAGAATAGGTTAAATCTTTATTGTTTTGATTACCCGTAATAGTCCAACCGTAATCGCAAAAGGCATACATCATAGGTAATCCCCAAAACAACTGTTCGCCCAAGGTTAAGCCGAAAGTGTCGTTTTTGCCGTTACCGTCAGGGTCGCCGAGAGTAAACGCTTCTAATAAATATTCAAAATCTTTTATCGTAAAACTTCCGTCGTCGGCAGGATATTTAACGTCGCTGTATTGTCCGCCACGGTTCTGTAAGTTTGCTATCCAATCTTTACGCATATAGATGCCCCAGTTATTAGCCGTAGTCAATCTCGGGATAAAATAATGTTTCCCGTCGGACGCTATAAGATTTTTATATTGATTTGAATTTAATAAAGTCTTTAAATTAGGATAATCGTCTAAATAATCGTCAAGCGGTTGAATAATTCCTTCTTCAGCCCAAAAGTTTACGTCAGACGTGTCCGTACCGAAAGCGTAGAAAAAGACTTCAGGAGCAGCACCCGTGTTTATATTCATTTTGAGTTGCTTATTATAAGCGTCCTGACCGTTTATTCCGGAAAAGTAAAAATTTACACCAGTTTTTTCTTTAAGTGCGGTCATAATGCTATCTTCCGTCGCACCGTCGTAGACCGCCCAGTCAAAACATTGAATTTCAAGGTCATAATTGTTTTGCTTTTTATTTCCGCAAGCGGCAGCCTGTAAAATAAAAATTAAAGATAAAATTAAAATAAGTATTTTTTTCATTTTTCACTCCTTAAATAAGTTTTTTATTATTTATTCCTTAACGGAACCTAACATAACGCCTTTGATAAAATATTTCTGAACGAACGGATAAATAAGTAAAACGGGAATAGTAGCGACTACTATCGTTGCCATTTTAATGTTTTCTGAAAGCGCAAATAATTCGTTCTTACCTTGACCCGAAGGGTCGTTTACCGAAGATTCGCTTATCAGCATTCGTTTTAAAATGTTCTGAATAAGCAATAAATCGGGATTTCTTATATAAAGTTCGCCCGTAAACCAATCATTCCACTTGCCAACGGCAACCCACAATGCCAAAACGGCTATTATCGGCATAGACAACGGCACGTAAACCGACAAAAATATTTTGAAATGCCCCGCACCATCTAATTTAGCGGATTCTTCCAAACTGTCAGGAATAGACATAAAGAAGTTTTTAGAAATAATCAGGTTGTACGCACTCGTCGCAGAAGGAATAATATAAACTAAAATATTGTCGGCAAGATGTAAATCTCTGATGAGTAAGTATGTAGGTATCATACCTCCGCTGAATAGGAAAGTAATAAGAATATATACGTGAAAAATTCCCCTTCCTTTCAAATACTTTCTCGAAAGAGCGTAAGCACCCATCGTCGTAACTATTAAATGTAACGACGTTGACGCAACGACGACAAACACCGTGAGAAGAAAACTTGAAAATATTTCCTTTTTCGAGAATACAAATTTATAAGCCGCAATAGAAAACTCGGGGTTTAATATTCCTCCTACGTTTTCGTAAATGGTCATTGAATCTTTAACGACTATTACGAACGGATAAACCATCATAAAAGCAAGAAGAATGAATATAAAATAGTTTACGGCACTAAATGCAATATCTCCTTTCGACTTGCCGAATACCGATTTAATAAACTTTGATTTTACCATAATCCATCTCCCGTGGTTTTCTTTGCGATAAAGTTACCTATTAAAATCAATAACAATCCGATTAAAGACTCAAATAATCCGAGTGCCGTAGTAACGCCGTACTGTCTGCCACTTCCTATACCTACCCTGTAAATATAGGTTTGAATTATATCCGCTTTATCGTATAGCAGTTTGTTATACATATTCCAAATCTGGTCGAAATTGCCTTGCATCAATCCTGAAAGACTTAAAATTAAAGTAATTACGATAGCGGGTCTTAACCCCGGCAGAGTGATATGAATAATTCTTTTAAATCTACCTGCACCGTCAATCGTCGCCGCCTCGTATAAATCGGGACTTATAGAAGTAATTGCCGCCAGATAAATAACCGTACCCCAGCCAGTTCCTTTCCAGACGTTTGAAAAAACCAAAAGACTTATAAACCATCTGCCGTCAGAATAAAACGGTACGGGATTTCCGAAAATCTGTGCTAAAAGCATATTGATATTTCCGTCTTCGGCGTTAAAAAGCGATTGAGTTATACCTGCGAGAACAATCCACGAAATAAAATACGGCAAATATAACACAACCTGAAAAATCTTTTTTACTTTAGCACTGTACATTTCGTTCATAAGTATTACGAGTATTATCGGTAAAGGATATCCTATAACCAAGTTAAGAACAGAAATTTTTACCGTGTTTAGCAATACTTTAACGAAATACGGGTCACTGAACAATTTTTTAAAGTTATCCAACCCCGTCCAAGGGCTTCCCATTATTCCGCTTAACATTTTATAATCTTTAAATGCAAGCGTTAACCCGTAATAAGGCAAATAACAAAAAACGAAAAGCGAAGCGATACAAGGAAGTAACATTAAGTATAATTCTTTATCTTTTTTTATAATAGCCCAAAATTTTTTCACAGACGACTATCCTCCCCCTTTGTGTTTATTTTTTATTAATTTTGCGTCGTTTATTATTTAATGCCACAATAACGCAAGCAGTTATCAGACAAACTGCAAAAATAATCGCGTCGTCCATAACAGAACTTGAACACCCGCCCGCACAACCTTTACTTAATTTTTCGTTTTCGCTTTTGTCTAAAACGATATCTGTCGGCAACGGCATATCAGGTTCGCCCGCCGCTTCATACGGAAAATCTTCCACGCTGTTTTCAAAACAATACGTACGTCTCGTTTCGTTGTATTCATTTACGAATAAATCAAAATCAAAGTCTATACCGATATTCGCATATTCACAGCCTTTTATCGTAGTTTCGCCTACCATTCTGTAAATCAAGTAAAATACGTCCCCTTTTTTCGCGTCGATTTCAAATGAATAATAATTGCTTGGAATACTCGATACAATATTTTTTATCATAATATTCGTGGTATTGCCTTCACTATCTTCCTGAATAACGTAGAACCTTGCGTGCGTCGCCCAGTTTTTCCAAAACCCTTCCCCGTGCGACACGCTGAGTTTCAGATTTTCCTTTGCGGTAAATTTGATAACGGCTTCGTTATTAGTAGTCGCACCTATTTTATATCTGTTAAAATACGTTGCAAGTTCCATACCGGCACCGTTTTTGGCTAAAGATTTCGAATCACTTACTTTATCTTGGTCGTAATTATCGTGCCCGCCTTCTTCTATTGCATTATAAAAGGTATCGAATTCTTGATAATCGCCGTAAACGCCGTGTAATAATTCTATCTCTATTACGTCCCTTGTAACTTTTCTGTTTCTTACGACTTCTGACACTATTGAACTCATAGTAAATTTTTCATCGTCAATATAATTTTTATCTACGTAAATATTACTATCAACTAAAATGCTTGCCCTTTCCGAATCGTTATATTCTCCTTCTTTTAACGTAAAAGTATAATCAAGAAAGATATTTGCATATTCGTGGCCGGGAACGGTAGTAGCGTTTTTCATTCGGTAAATAACGTAAACAATATCCCCAGCCTTTGCGTTTACTTCTCCGCTGAACATATCGTTTACCGTCGTTGCAAGCGCTTCCGTTTCCTTTACGGCGTAAGCGTTGCTATCCGTTTCCTGAATTATCATAAAACAACCGTGCGTCGCCCAGTTATTATCAAAATCCCCACCGAACGTGCCGTGGTTAATATATAACTTCGCGTCCACCTTAAATTCAAACTTAAATACCGCGTCGTTTCTTTTCGTCGCACTTAACTGATAACGCTTAATGTAAGTTGAAACGCCTTGCGAATATCCCCATTGTGCAACCGAATCGGTTGCATATACCTTATCTTCGTCGTCAGGGGTGGCATTATTTTTTCCGTCAAAAACCTGATATTCGCCCCATCTGCCATGAACCAGACTTACGTCCGCAATTTGTTTTGACACAATTCCGCCGCTTACTTCTTCCGTAACAAGCGAACTCATTGTATACGCTTCTTGCAGTTTTTCACTTTCTTCTACGTAAATATTTTCTTCTGTTAAAACACTTGTTCTTTCCGCCTCAACGTAATCGCTTTCTTTTAACGTGAACGTAAAATCAAGAAAGACATTTGCATATTCGTGACCGGGAACGGTTGTAGCGTTTTTCATTCGGTAAATAATGTAAACAGTATCGCCAGACTTTGCGTTTACCTCTCCGCTGAACATATCGTTTACCGTCGTTGCAAGCGTAGGCGTTTCTTTTACGATATATGCATTATCCCCCGTGGACTGAATTATCATAAAACAACCGTGCGTCGCCCAGTTATTATCAAAACCACCACCGAACGTACCGTGATTAATATATAATTTCGAATTCGATTTAAACTCGAATTTAAATACTGCGTCGTTATTTTTCGTCGCACTTAACTGATAACGTTTAATGTAGGTGGAAACGCCTTGTTCATCGCCCCGCTGAACTTCAGAATCCGTAGCATATACTTGGTCTTCGTCGTCAGGGGTGGCATTATATTTTCCGTCAAAAACCTGATATTCGCCCCACTTCCCGTGAACGAGACTAACGTCCGCAATTTGTTTCGACGCTATTCCGCCGCTTACTTCTTCTGTAACAAGAGAACTCATATTATACGCTTCCTGATTAAAAGCATAAACTTTTTTCTCTCCAAAAACGAGACTTCCTAAAAACCCTGTAAGACAGAAAAAAAATATTACGCCCAAAAGCAATACGGTTTTTTGTTTTATTCTTTTCATAATATTCTCCACCAAATATTCTTATATTTATATTTTAATACAATATCTTTTTTTTATCTATACTTATATTTCCTAAAAAACTACAATAAATTCCTATTGATAAAATTTTGTGCACTTTTATAATTGCGTTTACATAAATTATGAATTTGTTTTATTCAGTTAATTATACAACAAAAAAAGCAGTACTTCAAATACTGCTTTTCGTTCTTTAAAAATATAAATATTTTCAGTTAATTATTTACGGTGTTATAAACGCGTAACTGTCTTCGTCAAAAAACCAGTCGCTGAGATTACCTATGTTATCCATCGTCATATCACTGGCTAACAATACGTCTTTTAGACAATCAAAAATAGAAATTTTCGGGCAAATGTATTTTTGCATAATAAAACCTCCCTTTAACTACTCGCCTATCGCAGATGCGATATCGGAAATCAATTGACATTGTTCGTCACTTAACCCCGTCTGATAATAATAAGTTTCTAAACGACTGTCGGTAAACGCCTTGGTAAATACGGACGTCGCTTCAATACTACGTGCTGAATTCGCCACCTGTGCAATAGACCTTGTTACCGAAACAGAACCGTAGGAACGAACGGAATTTTTTTCGTAATACGCCGTTGCTGTAAAAGAAGTTGTTAAATCTTCTTCACTAAACCCGACGAGTGCGAAGTAGTAAGTTCGCGTATTACCTTCGTCAACGTATTTATTGCCGACTATATCGAGATGTCCCGTTCTGCTTGGAGAAGTTAGTCTTAAACCGACTGTCAAATCTTCAACGTCGAAAAGATTTGCACTAACCACAAATCTTAAACCATATGGTTGTTCAAGCCTGATATAAGCACCGTTTACAAGCGATAAGATTTCATAAAGATTACTACTAACTAAAACGCTTGACCTGTCTGCCTCTACGTAATCACCTTCTCTCAAAGTAAAAGTGAAATCAAGGAAGATATTAGCGTATTCGTGACCGGGAACGGTTGTCTCACTATTCATCTTATAAATTACGTAAACGGTATCCCCAGCCTTTGCATTAACTTCGCCGCTAAACATATTGTTTACCGTCGTTGCAAGTGCCGACGTTTGTTCTACGACGTATGCCCCGCTATCCGTTTCCTGAATTATCATAAAATACCCGTGCGTAGCCCAGTTGCTTTCAAAGCCTGCGAACGTGCCGTGATTTACGTATAAAGTCGCATTTGATGTAAACTCAAACTTAAATACCGCGTCGTTTCTCTTCGTCGCACTTAATTGATAACGTTTAATGTAAGTTGAAATATCTTGCGAATCTCCATGCTGCGCATTAGAATCGGTTGCATATACTTGGTCTTCGTCGTCAGGAGTAACGTTATATTTTCCATCGAACGCCTGATATGCGCCCCATCTGCCGTGAACCAAACTTACGTCCGCAAGCATTTTCGAAGATATGCCCCCGCTTACTTCTTCCGATACCAGCGAACTCATCGTATACGCTTCTTCTTTATATATCCTGTCACTTGCGGCAAAAATGCTGTTTCTTTGACTTAATGAGTAATCTGCCGTCTTAAAAATAAACGAACAATCAAGGAACATATTAGCATAATTATGTCCCGGAACAGTCGTATCGCCCGCCATTCTGTAAATCATATATATCACGTCGCCAGCCTTACCGTGAACGTCACAATAATATAAATTGTCAGACGTAACGCTTTGCGTAGGCATAGTAGCGATCGCAGCGGCGCCCTCGTCGGTTTCCTGTGCTAAAATCCAAGTAGCGTGTGTAGCCCAGTTGTTATTAAAATCACCACCGAACGTGCCGTGAACAAGATACATTCTCGCATCTTCCTTAAAGGTAAATTTAAATACTGCGTCGTTATTCGTCGTTGCACTTATTTGGTAACGTTTTATATAAGTTGAAATATCGTATACGTCTCCGCGTTGCGCAACCGAATCCGTTGCATAGACTTGGTCTTCATTATCAGGGTCTACGTTATAGAGTCCGTCGAACGCCTGATATTTACCCCATTTGCCGTGAACAAGTTGTGCTTTTACCAAAGTTTTGTCAAGTTCTATACCGTTTACACCGACTTCTTCCGATACCAAACCACTCATTGACAAAACCTCTTCTGTTGCCGCATAGGTTTTTTTATTTCTGACGATAAAAAAACCTGAAACAACAAAAGAACTTATCATCAATACTGCGCAACATAAAATTAAAGTTGAACGCTTTATTGTTTTCATATTGTTCTCCTTACATTATTATCTATCAATGTTACTTTACAATATTTTTTTTGGCTTGTATATGCATATTTTTCTTAAAAAACTACAAAATATTCCCGATTCAAGATTTTATATAACTCTTGACAAATACTTAAAATTTTTTATAATGAAAAAAAGAGGTGTATATGAAATTAAACGTAGATTTGGTAAAATTAAGGCAAATTCTTAAGGATTTTCATATTTTAACGGGTGCTACAATCTGTGTTTTCGACTCGGATTATAAGCCGATTACAGCATTTCCCGACGAACCGCCTGCAATTTGTAAATTAGTAAAATCAACAGAAGAAGGTTTGAAAGCCTGTTTGATTTCTGATAAATTCGGCTGTGAACTCTGTGCCAAAAACAAAAAAACCGTATCTTACGTATGCCACGCAGGTTTAATAGATACCGTTACGCCGATAATGCACGATAATATCGTATACGGTTATATTATGTTCGGACAAGTAACTAATAAAGAAATCAATAAAAAACAAACTCTGAACAGAATAATCGAAAATTGTAAAAAATACCGCTTACAAGAAGAAGAAATACGAAAAACATTCAATTCTTTAAAGTTTCTCGACAAAGAAAAGTATCGAGCAGCAACAAATATTATGGTGGCGTGTTCCTGCTACATCTTCTTATCGGATATGATTCAAACGGACAACGAAATAATTATCACGCAAATTATTGACTATTTTAATACACACTTAAACGAAACCGTATCTATAAAAGACGTAGAAAAAAATTTCTTCCTATCGAAAAATAAAATATATCAGTTGTTTGAAGAGAATTATCATACAACCCCTATGAAATATCTTAATAATTTAAGATTAGGAAAATCAAAAGAATTGATTTTATACAGCGACTTATCCTTAACCGAAATATGTGAACAATGCGGTTTTAACAACTATAATTATTTTATTAAACAGTTCAAAATGGTTTTCGGAGAGTCCCCGCACAAATTTAAGAAAAAAATAAATTATAAAGCATAGTATTCAGAATATCACAATGGCACTACCCCCATCTTAAACAATGAAAATACCGAAAATTGTCAATTAAACAACAAAAAAGCATCTGAACGTTAAGGTATACAGATGCTTTTTATTAAGATTTATTTTTTACAAAACTTCGCTTTCAAAAGGTATAGACGGTTGTGCACCTTTTCTCGTACAGGCAATAGTCGCCGCTTTACTTCCGAATTGTCCCGCCTTATCAATATCGTCACCTTTCGACAACCTACTTACAAGCCCGCCGCAAAGAGTATCTCCCGCTGCAGTCGTATCGACCGCTTTTATCTTTTGACACGGATACGTCCTTTCGCCGTCTTTATCTATTATCTTAAAGCCTTTACTTCCAAGCGTTATCAAAAGCGTTCCGATTTTCTCTTTTAACTCTTTCTCTCCGCCCAATAATTCCGTTTCCGTTTCGTTCGGCGTTATTACGTCGCAATACATAAGGTACGGCATAATCTCTTTATTAGCAGGTGCAGGATTTAATATCGTAAAAAGCCCTTTTTCTTTGGCTTTTTTTAGCCCGTATCCTATTATCTGTATCGGGTTTTCTAACTGCGTTAAATATATGTCGCCTTGTTCTGCATTTTCTAACGTTGCATCTATATCATTTTCGGTTAAACACCCGTTTGCACCTTTATCTAAAATTATTCGGTTATTTCCGTCTTCTATTATTATAATAGCCGTTCCGCTTGAAACGCCTTTCACAGTTTTAACGTGGCTTGTATCGATTCCGTCTTTCTTAAAAGACTCAATCGCATCTTTTCCGAAATAATCGTCTCCTACGCAACCGCACATTATAACCTTACCGCCGAGTCTTGCCGCAGCAACAGCCTGATTTGCACCTTTCCCGCCGTGTGCTATAAAAAAATTACTGCCCGTTATTGTTTCGCCTATCTGTGGCATTTTCGAAGTAGAAATTACTAAATCGGTATTTATACTGCCGACTACAAATATCTTTTTCATCTTATACTTCCCGTTTTTAAATATTACAATCCAAGGCGTTTATAATACGTCGATTTCGTATTCCAAATAGTTATCGAAAGCGTCTTTAACGCTATCAGCCCATTCGCCAGACGCTATTGCAACGTGATGACGGAAACCGTTTTTAGACATATAATTCAGTAATTCGTCGGAAGTATAACCGTCGCTTTCGTAAACTGTTCCGCAACCGAAAAAGCCTGCGTCTAATTTATCGTCGGTAAGTTTGCCTTCGGAAACGAAGGAACATAATTTTCCGTCTTCCGTTCTCATACTGCCTATCGTAACTTTTTGAGATTTAACTTTTCCTACGCGAAGACCTACGCCCGTATTATCGCCGTAACTCTTTTTGAACATTAAGTGTTCTTCGATATGACAAGGTCCTTCCATCATATTAAGCGGTGCCGGACCGCAATGGAAAAGAACCGTTTTAGTACCGCTTTCGCCGTAATTGTTATTGACGTCGAACAACATTACGCCGTTATTTGACGCAAGCGTCAACGCCCTCATCATTACCGTATTGTTAATATCGAGTTCACAGGACGCACATACGCCTTTTCCGTTTAAATCACCCATAACTACGCACGGTGCGATACCGTATTTAAGTTGAAGTTCGTTCCAACATCTTATCGCCAACGCGTCTAACGCATAATCTTTTATAAGTTTATCCATCGCTATGTAAAACCTTGCGAGATTTTCTACCTTTATTTCGGGGAAATTACCGAAGTCGGCAAGTTTTCTTACTTCTTCCTTTTTAGCGGTAAGTTCGTTTTTGTCAACGTTATCCATAATCGAAAAGACCATAGACATATCAATGGTTTCAATGTTGATTTTTTTCTTCTGCATAGCGATTTCGTCCACACGGACAGTCTTAAACGCCGTTGTTCTTGCACCGATAGCACCGATAGAAAATGCGGACATACCTTTAACAACTCTGCAAGTACCTGCAAAGATTCTTAAATCTTCCGCAAAATCAGAACTTAACGGATTAACGGCAAATTTTTTCGTCAGAGAATACTTTATTCCCGCCTGTCTTAAAACGTTGCACATAGCGATTTTTCCGCAAACTGCGTCCCTTCTTCTTGCAAAATCCATTTTACCTAATTCGTCGGGGTAAGCCTGAATTAAAATAGGAACGTTAGCGTCCTTTAACGCATAATACGCACCGTTTTCGTCGCCAAAATTAGGCAAACAAACGATAATTCCGTCATATTTGCCCTTATTCTCATCTAAAAAAGCCGCATATTGCTGACCTTCCGCTATCGTTTCCACCGCACCGTACCTTGTTTTGCTTTCATCCATTTCAATATAGTCGTAACCGCATTTCGTTACGGCTTCTTTAAGCGATTTTCTTGCATCTGCAATTACTTCACCGGGAAAAAATCCACGGTTTCCGTAATATAACGCAAACGTGATTTGATTAGGTTTCATAAAACTTTTTCTCCTTCTGTTTTTTATTTATAATTGTTAATTAAACTCTATCTCTATTTTATTAGTGATTTTTTCGCCTTTTTTAATCGTTTTATATTCAAAATTATCGTCTAAAAAGGTGGTCGTCGGTTCAATGCCTAACGCATAATCGTTTGTTGCGTTGCTTTGCCATAAAACCATTTTAGGAAGCGTATCGTCCGAATATGATAACTTGACACGTTCTTTTGTTTTTATATTGGAAATATTTATAACAGGCGTTGCGTTTTCAATAAAATAGCAACGTTCTTCCTGATTATCAACGGGCAAAAAGAATTTATGAATATCTTTAACGTGTTCCTTTGCTAATTCCGTTCTCGGTAAAACCGTTTTTCCGTCGAAAGAAACGATTACGTTTTCATCAAGAAAAGGATACCCGAAATTACAATGATACAACGTACAGTAATCTTCGTCCGACGTGCCGTTATTGATAATCGTATCCTGAACGACGATACGATTACTCAATATATCGGTTAAATATTTTCTTATCACTTTAAGATTTTTACCGAACAGTTGAGTATCTTCGATTTCACCTATAACTTCGATTTTGTCTTCATTTATAACACAGGAAATAACTTTTGCGGGAATATTATGAAAACTTCCGTGTAATTCATAACCTTCTCTAATACCAGCACTGTCAAGCCCAACCGTATATAAAAACCCGCCTTCAAATCTTTTTAAGAAATGATTGTTTCCGCCTGAAAAACCGTTCTTTGAAATAAAAGCAAAATTTTTCCCGTTATACCATAACTGCATTATATCTAACGCCTTGCTTTCGTTAAGCGTCAATCTTATTTTCCCGTTATCTATTTCAACGACCTTAATTCCGTTTTCTTTTCCGTCGGTTAAGACGTATCTTTTAATATACGCTAACTGCGAAAGATTGCTTATTTTTTTATCCATATTATACGTTCGCAAATATTTTCATTACGCGTTTAACGTCTTCTTTCATCACTTCCGTGGCATAAGTCGCAACGTCGTGATATAAAAGTCCTTGCGGTTTCTTATTTACTATGTCGTAAACCGACTTACCACCTGCCAACGCTTCATACGTATAATAATTGATTTTTCTTATACCCGAACTAATGGCTTTTTTATAATCGTCCTCCGTTAAGCCCGATCCTCCGTGCATTACGAGTGGTAAATCGCCCGTCGATAAACGAATCTGTTTTATAACGTCAAAAGAAAGTTTAGGCGTGGTTTTATATATACCGTGAACCGTTCCGAAAGATATTGCAAGTGCATCGACGTCCGTTAATTCAGCAAATTGTGCCGCCTCGTCAGGCTTTGTGTAAAAATCTTCGGGGATGTATTCTTTCATTTCTCCTTTTAAGTTATGCGGCATACTGCCTATTTCCGCTTCAACGGTAACGTTAAGGCTATGTGCCATTGACGTTATCAATTTCGTCGTCGCAACGTTATCGTCGAAAGACATTGCCGACCCATCGAACATAACTGACGTAAACCCGAGTCTTAACGCCTTCGCGATAATATTTACGTCAGGACCGTGGTCGAGATGTACGCAAACGGGAACTTTTGATTTCTTTGCCAAATCGATCATAATCGGTCCGGCAATATCCAAAGCAATATATTCTTCGTGTGCGGGTGCGTGCTGTAAAATAAACGGCAAGTTCAATTCTTCCGCCGCCTTTATCGCCGCCAAAGCCGATTCTAAAGACGCACAGTTAAATCCGCCTACGGCATAACCTTTCTTTACTGCTTCATCAAGCATTTCTTTCATATTAACTAACATTTTTTTCTCCTATTTTCTTCTTGTAAAATTTTTACAGAATTCTTTTATCTCTTTTTCGCTTTTCATACCGCTTACGGCATCGGCAGAACCTAATGAAACCAACGCCGCCGCAGACCCGAATTCTAATATTTCAATCTCATGCCAACCTTTATAAATACCTATCAAAGCACCCGAACAAAATGCGTCCCCCGCACCGTTTGAACCTTTTATGTATTCTTTCGGGCAAATATATGACGGTACTTCAAAAAATCCGTTGTCCGATAAACAATAACCACTTTCGGGCATATGTATTATCACTCTTTCTTTTACCCCATATTCTTTAAGTTTTGTACAAATTGCACGGATATTTTCGGGCTTCGGATCAATACCCGCAAGTTGTCCGCCTTCTTTTTCGTTAATAATCAAATTATCTACGTGTTTAAGACACGGAACAACTAATTTATACCTGTCGGATTTTTCGCTTACTAAATCAATAGAAGTTTTAATTCCGCGTCGTTGCAATTCTTTGAGTATTTTTTCGCCGTCGCCGTTATCTATTTTATCAAGCAATAAAAAATACCCGATATGTGCCATATCGACGTTTAGTTTCTCAAAATCTATATCGTCGTAACCAAAGGTAGCACTTGCACCCATATAGGAAAAGAAAGTTCTTTCTCCGCCGCGGATATACATAACGTCCGTAAACGCCGTATTCTCGTCTTTTGAAACGACGATATGCGAAGTATCAACGCCCTTTTTACGTAATTGTTCCACGAGATATTGTCCGTTTGCGTCTTCACCTATTTTACCGACTGCATAAATATCTATGTCTTTACATATCGTTTTAAGGTCTATTGAATCGTTGGCCACGCATCCGCCGACAGCCCCGCCGATAGATTTGATTTGCGACAGTTCGCCTACGTTAGGATACGCTTCAATTTCCTTAATATTATCAACAATAGAACTCCCGATAACCGCAATACCTTTATTCATTTTTAACTCCTACCCGTTAAGTTTATAAAGCATTTAATCCATATAATCTAATTCGTGTTTTTTCGCTTGAAATGACGCCTTTAACTGCTTTAATTATTATCTGTCTGTCGTTGTCGGAAACCTTTTCGTCAAAATCATTAAAACCGTTTCCCGTTATATCGTTGCCTGTAAAAGTCTTATACCATACGAGACCGAGAAGATACCTTCCCGCGCCGAACCCCGCGTGAAAACCGTCTCTATATACGTTTATTCCGCAGTTTAACGCTTTTAACATAGTCTCTCCGCTATAAATGATACCGTCGGCGTCGATGGTTTTTGCCGCCAAATCATAAGACCGTCTTACGTCTGCAAACATTGCGTCGGCAGACGGATAGAATACCGATTTTAATCTGTCGGACCCGTTATCGTACGCCCACGTCTGATGAACGAATATTTTCGCATCGGGGCAGTTCTCCCGTACGTATTTTGCAAGTTCGACGATATATGGAAAATAAGTGTCGATATCAGCACTTAAATGGCTTGCCTGTTGCAAAGTAACGACGTCCCATTTCTCTTCCTTTAACGCCCTGCTTATCGAAACTTTTCCACTCGATTCCCCGCCGTTCTTTTCATAATCGTAAACGACGAGATTTTTTATTAAATTATTATAATGCGTTTCCAAACTGCAACCGCCTATGAAAAGATTTACGGTTTCTACGTTTTCGCCTTCGCGTTTAGCGATTTCGTGAAGATATCTGTGTGCGTCGTGCGAAAAACTATTGCCTATGGATAAAATTTTCATCTCGATTCTCCCAAAAACGTGTCGTTCAGTCTTATAAAGACGTATCTCGACAATCCGCAATCGACCCTATTCGGAAAACGATTTGCTATACGGAATACTACGTCGTCGGATTTCGTTGCAAAACCGCCGCCGGTTATAAGATTGGGATTATAATTCGAATAACTGTTCCCTTTATTTAATATATCTCCTGTAAAATTTTTCCTGAATTTTAACGGGTAATAAACGGTTGCATTTTTTAATAGTTGCTTAAAATACTTATAGTCGTTTATTTCTACGCTACGGCATATTTCATAAATCGTCATATCCAAAACGGATAAAAGATTTTTTGTCATTTTAATTCGTTTAAAACGAAAAAATTACCTACAAAATATTTAAAATCAACACTGCAAATTTTACAAAAAAAACCACACTAACCA
>JAFSLQ010000017.1 GCA_017448355.1 Clostridia bacterium
GGTAACAATTTTTGCCCGCTTCTTGTGGTGGAGATGCGGAGACTTGCACTCCGGTCTTGCACGCTTTGTTAAAGTTTTCTACATACTTATCCGACGTTTTTCTCGGAATAACCACGCCCGTCGGCAGGCTTTGATTTTTCCTTGACAACTTGAATTCCGCTTAAAATGTCGCCGTCAAAACAGTTTAAGCCGTTCCCCGCCTTGTTGACGCCCTTTTCGCTCCCGACGGGAAAAGTGCGAAAGAACGTACGCGCGACTACGCTGCGTATGCTAATTTCTGATTATCAGCATTTAAATTTAAAGTCCCGTTTTTACGAAGCCGAGCCTTCGGTATGCTTGCGCTTTAACTCACTCGCACAATCGAATCTATGACACCCCCATATTTTTACCCTATTTTATCTCTTCGATATTATAGGGCGTGATTTGATATACAAAGTGATTGAGCCAATTCATATAAATAAGATTCGCGGTAGACGCCCAACACATATTGATTTTCCCGCCGACTTTATCGATGTAATAATTTTCGGGCGGGGTTATGTTAAGCCCCTTTTCTACGTCTCTTAAATACTCTTTTTCAAGAGTTTCTCTGTCATATTCCACGTGTCCCGTAATAAAAACGAACTTGCCGTCCTTAGAACGTATCACCGACGCGCCCGCCTTATCCGAAGAAGCGAGCAAAATAAGTTGCTTGCAAGCCATAATATCTTCTTCACGAATTGTAGTATGGCGGGAGTGCGGCATAAAGAATCTGTCGTCAGTTCCCTTTAACAGTTTATCGTATTTTACCCGTTTTTTATGTTCGTATACACCAAAAAGTTTTTGCGGTAAAAGATATTTGTCTATACCGTAGTAGTAATGCAGAGCGGCTTGCGCGCCCCAACAAATAAACATCGTACTTGTAACGTGAGTCTTTGCGAACTCGAAAATTTCTTTCAGTTCGCCCCAGTATCTGACGTCTGAAAAGTCAAGTTCTTCTACCGGTGCGCCCGTTATTATCATACCGTCAAAATTGCTGTTTTTTACGTCAGAAAAAGGCTTATAAAACTTTTGCAAGTGTTCAAGCGGCGTGTTTTTGCCGACGTAAGTTTCCGTCGAAATAAGCGTTATGTTGATTTGCAGCGGCGAATTTGACAGTAACCGCATAAGTTGCGTTTCCGTTACGATTTTAGTCGGCATTAAATTGACGATTGCAATCTCTAACGGTCTTATATCCTGACTCGTTGCACGCTTGTCGTTCATAACGAATATGTTTTCCGCCTGTAAAATTTTAGACGCGGGTATTTCTTTCGGTACAATAATAGGCATTTTGTCACCTGTATGTTTCTTTTGAATTTAAATTTTTTCGAGAGCCTCGGCTAGGTCGTCGATTAAATCCTGCGCGTTCTCTATCCCGCAAGAATATCTGATAAGGGTCGGCGTAATACCCGCGGCGGCAAGTTGTTCGTCGGTAAGTTGGCGGTGCGTTGCGTTCGCGGGGTGCAGACAGCAAGTTCTTGCGTCAGCAACGTGCGTTTCTATCGCCGCGACTTTTAAGTTCTTCATTAAAGTTTCAGCGTCTTTACGCGTACCTTTAACGGCAAAACTTAAAACACCGCAAGAACCGTTCGGCAAATATTTTTGTCCGAGCGCGTAATACTTATCCGTTTTAAGTCCGCAATACCTTACCCAGTCTACCTTCGGGTGGCTGTTCAAAAACGTTGCTACTTTTAAAGCGTTTTCACAATGGCGCGCCATTCTCACGTGCAAACTTTCTAAACCGAGATTGACGTAAAACGCATTCTGCGGCGACTGAATAGAACCGAAATCGCGCATAAGTTGCGCCGTCGCTTTGGTTATAAACGCGCCTTCTAAGCCGAATCTTTCGGTATAAATGACGCCGTGATAACTATCGTCGGGAGTGGTAAGTCCGGGGAATTTATCTTTATATTTATTCCAGTCGAATTTACCGCCGTCGATTATCGCGCCGCCGACGCCCGTGCCGTGTCCGTCTATGTACTTTGTGGTCGAGTGCGTAACTATATCCGCGCCCCACTCTATCGGGCGACAATTTACGGGCGTTGCAAAGGTGTTGTCTATGATTAGCGGAACGCCGTGTTTATGTGCAACGCGCGCAAAAAGTTCTATATCGAGTACCGAACACGCGGGATTTGCGATGGTTTCGCCGAACACCGCTTTTGTGTTCGGCTTAAATGCCTTATCGAGTTCTTCTTCCGTACTGTCGGGAGAAACGAAGGTAAAGTCTATACCCATCTTTCTCATCGTTACGTTAAAAAGGTTGAAAGTACCGCCGTAGATTGCGGAACACGCTACGATATGGTCGCCGCAATTCGCGATATTAAAAGTCGCGAAGAAGTTCGCCGCTTGTCCCGACGACGTAAGCATAGCCGCCGTGCCGCCTTCTAATTCCGCTAACTTTTTAGCGACGTAGTCGTTAGTAGGATTTTGAAGACGGGTATAAAAATATCCGCTTGCTTCCAAATCGAAAAGTTTTCCCATTTCTTCGCTGGTATCGTACTTAAACGTCGTACTTTGAATAATGGGTATCTGACGCGGTTCGCCGTTTTTCGGCGTATAGCCGCCTTGTACGCAAATAGTTTCAAGCCTCTTTTTGTCTGACATAATTGCTCCTTTAATCAATAGATTTCAAGTATCTTTCTTTTTCTCTTATAATATCTTTTTCCATTAAAGATTTCTTTTTGTCATAGGTGTGTTTGCCTTGACAAAGCCCTATCTCCATTTTGACGAGCGCGTCTTTAAAATAAAGTTTTAACGGCACGACTGTTAAGCCCTTTTCCGCAACCTTTGACGAAAGTTTTATTATTTCCGCTTTATGGAGAAGAAGTTTTCTGTCGCGAGTGGCGTCTCTATGGTTAAATGCGCCCGACTTATCATAAACAGAAATATGCATGTTTTTTACGAAAATTTCCCCATCGTAAAACACACAGAAACTGTCTTTAAGGTTACAGTTTCCGCCGCGAACGGACTTTATCTCGCCCCCGTCAAGCACGATACCCGCTTCAAATCTATCGAGTATATAATATTCGTGATTTGCCACTCTGTTGGTGGCGATAATTTTTCCGTCCATTTTCATTATTTTACTACATTTAGAAGTGTTTTGCAACTATATTTTATGCAAATAGTCAAGCCGTAAAAATAAGGCGGTTCGAAAAGAACCGCCTTAAAACCCCGTTTAATATTTAGGCAAAAAATGCGATAATCGCAAAAGTTATTGCCAAAACAGTGAAAATTATACCGCTTATTACTGTATACATTTTCATTTTATGTTCAAAGGTTTTACTCTTGTTCCTTCCGTAAAAGGTTTCCGTCGTTCCGCCCAAAGCCGACACGCCCTGCGAATTACCGGGCTGGAACATAACTACAAGTATGATAAACAACGCGCAAAGCGCCATTATCGCCAAAAGCACGTGTTTAATGCCGCCGTGCCACGCCGTCCAAAAAGGACCGCTCGCCATAAGTATACTTAAAATATCCATAATCACTCCTAAACCGTGAGTTTTACCGCCCGCACGCGGTCAAACTGCCGTTTTATTGAAAAACAAGATTATTTTACCATAAAAACGGCTTTTTTACAACTGTTTTTAATAAACTTTTTATCTTTCTATTAAACTTTCGCCGCTCATTTCTATGGGCTTATCGATTTTCATCATAGATAAAAGCGTCGGCGCGATATCGCAAAGTTTTCCGCCATTTTTAAGAGTTTTACCTTTAAACTCTTCACCAACAACGATAAAAGGAACGATATTCGTGGTATGTGCGGTGAAAGGCTTACCGTCTTCGTCAAGCATTTTGTCGGCGTTTCCGTGGTCAGCGGTTATTATCGCAGCCCCCCCCATAGAAAGTATTTTATCCACTACTTCCTTAACGCAGATATCGACGGTTTCGACAGCCTTAACCGCCGCGTCGAACACACCGGTATGACCTACCATATCGCAGTTCGCAAAGTTTAATATCATTACGTCGTAATTGCCCGTGGAAAGTTCTTCTAAAACCTTGTCTTTAACTTCGTACGCACTCATCTCGGGTTTTAAGTCGTATGTCGCAACTTTCGGCGAAGGTATTACTATACGAGTTTCACCGTTAACAGGCGCTTCTAATTTTGCGTTAAAGAAGAAAGTTACGTGCGCATACTTTTCCGTTTCGGCAATATGAAGTTGAGTTTTATTAAGCGCCGACAGATATTGCGGAAGAGTATTTTTAATCTCATCCGGCGGGAAGGCTACGTTTACCCCCTTAAAACTCGCGTCATATACGGCAAACCCCGTATAGACAGGCGCAAGATAAACGGTTTTCCTTTCAAAGTACATCTGTTTACCCTTTTCGCTGTCAAAGTACGGCGTAAAATCTTCCTGCGAAAGGGCGCGCGTTATTTGTCTTGCTCTATCGGGACGGAAGTTAAAGAATATAATAGAGTCGCCCTTTTCGATAAGCGCGACGGGTTTATCTCCGCTTACAATATTCGTCGGAAGCAAAAACTCGTCGGTTACGCCTTTGTCGTAACTTGCCTTTATCGCTTTTACGGCGTTGTCGCACTTTTCGCCCGTACCGAGCGTCAACATATCGTAGGCTTTTTCCGTTCTGTCCCAGTTATTATCTCTGTCCATAGCGTAATATCTGCCACAAACGGACGCGATTAAACCGTAATTTAATTTATCTATTTCCGCTTGAAGGTCAGAAACAAACCCCGCGCCCGATTTAGGGTCGGTGTCGCGCCCGTCCAAAAAGCAATGCACGTAAGTGTTTTTAACACCGCGCATCTCTGCCATTTTAAGGAGCGCGTAAACGTGCGTTATATGCGAGTGTACCCCGCCCGTAGACAAAAGCCCGAAAAGGTGCAGATTTTTACCGTTATTTACGGCGTTATCCATTGCGGTAATAAGTGCAGGGTTTGCAAAGAAGTCCCCGTCGGTTATTGACTTTGTGATTTTAGTTAAATCCTGATAGACAATTCTTCCCGCGCCGATATTTAAGTGTCCGACTTCTGAATTGCCCATCTGCCCTTCCGGAAGTCCCACGTCCATACCGCTTGCACCGATATATGTCGACGGATATTCGTTGAACAGTTTTTTGATGTTGGGAGTTCCCGCCGCCGCTATCGCGTTGCCGCGGGTTTCGGGATTATGCCCGAACCCGTCCATTATTATAATTGCATAAGGTTTTTTAGCCATATTCTCACCTTTGAAAAAAGGCACATTTTGCTTGCGCGCCCGTGCCTTTTTCGGTATTGATTTTAATTAAATTAGTCTTTATAATTGACGATTGCCGCAAAATCCTGCGCCTTTAACGCCGCACCGCCGATTAAACCGCCGTCAATGTTTCTCATCGCCATAAGTTCTTTGGCGTTAGAGGGTTTCATACTTCCGCCGTACTGAATACGAAGGTTTTTAGCGGTTTCCGCGCCCCAAGTCTTTTTAACAAGACTTCTGATGTAGCCTATCGTCTTGTTCGCGTCGTCAGCCGTCGCGGTCTTGCCCGTGCCGATAGCCCATACAGGTTCATAAGCGACTACAATATCCGAAAAGTCGGTAATATCCTTAAACCCTTCCAAAACTTGTTTTTTAAGAACGCGCTTAGTTTTGTTCTTTTCTCTTTCAGTAAGAGTTTCGCCGACGCAAACTATCGGCTTTAAACCGTTTTTAAGCGCCTGTTTTAAGCGCATATTAACGGTTTCGTCCGTTTCGCCGAAATAGGTTCTTCTTTCACTGTGACCTATTATGACGTATTCAACGCCTATTTCTTTAAGCATCGCCGCGGAAATTTCACCGGTAAAAGCACCGCTGTCCGCCCACGCTACGTTTTCAGCGCCGAGTTTGATTTTGCTGCCCGCGATTGCCGCTTTTGCCGTCCAAAGGTCGGTATAAGGCACGCAAATAACCACTTCGGGTTTAGATTTTGCAACCAGCGGTTTAAGTTCGGCAATTAACGCCTCCGCTTCCGCCGCGGTTTTGTTCATTTTCCAGTTGCCTGCAATAATCGGTTTTCTCATTTTGTATCTCCGTATGTTAATTTTTATCGTTTAAGCATTCGATGCCGGGGAGTTTCTTGCCTTCGAAAAGTTCTAAGGAAGCGCCGCCGCCCGTCGAAATATGCGTCATTTTATCTGCAAAACCAAGCGTTTTAACCGCCGCCGCAGAATCTCCGCCGCCGATAATGGTCGTAGCCGAAGTTTCAGCAAGAGCCTTTGCAACCGCTATCGTGCCGCTTGCGAAACAGGGGTTTTCGAAAACGCCCATAGGCCCGTTCCAGATAACCGTTTTAGCGTTTTTAACAGCGTCCGCATAAAGCGCCGCGGTTTTAGGACCTATATCGAGAGCGTCTTTATCGTCGGGAATTTTATCAATATCGCAAACCGCCGTATCTACTTTAGCGTCGATGGGGTTCGGGAATTCGTCGGTAATAACCGCGTCAATCGGCAAATAAAGTTTTTTACCGAGTGTTTCCGCCTTTTTCATCATATCCTTGCAATATTCTATCTGTTCGTCGTCTACGAGCGCTTTACCTACGCTGTAACCTTTTGCTTTAATAAAGGTGTAAGCCATACCGCCGCCGATGATTAAAGTATCGCACTTAGTCAAAAGATTGTCGATAACTTTAAGTTTATCCGCAACCTTTGCACCGCCTAAAATCGCCACGAACGGTCTTACGGGGTTTTCGAGCGCGTCCGCCATAACGGAAAGTTCCTTTTCGATAAGGAAGCCGCAAACGGCGGTCTTAACTAAGCCGTATTCCGCGATAGCGGCAGTAGTCGCGTGTGAACGGTGCGCCGTTCCGAAGGCGTCGTTTACGTATATATCGCAAAACTCCGCAAGGCGTTTGCAAAGTTCTTCGCTTCTGCCTTCTTCGCCCGCTTCAAAACGCGTGTTTTCAAGTAAAACGATGTCGCCG
Organism: Clostridia bacterium; assembly: GCA_017448355.1. Classification (GTDB taxonomy): domain Bacteria; phylum Bacillota; class Clostridia; order Christensenellales; family Borkfalkiaceae; genus UBA1259. The sequence continues at coordinate 6,904 of JAFSLQ010000017.1, forward strand.
TCTTGCATAGCGGAAACCGCCGCTTTTGCCGATTCGCCCACAACGTCTTCCGCAAACACGACTTTTTTACCGAGTTTTTCGGAAAGTCTTTCGGCAACAGGACGGAGAGTAAATTTTTCTTTATCTTTAAGCGCCTTTTTAAGGTAATCTTCTTTTGCCGCCGCGCGTTCGCTTTCGGGAAGAGCATCTATCGCCTTTTTCTCTTTTTTAGTAAGCCCGAAACCTTCGGTAAAGATATTGTGCGGCTTACCCATATGCGAGCAAAGTATAACCTTAGCGCCTTTATCGGCAAGATATTTAATAGTCGGCAACGCACCGTCGATACGGTTTTCGTCGGTAATTACGCCGTCTTTCATCGGAACGTTAAAATCTACCCTTACAAGGCATCTCTTTCCGCCGACTTCTACGTCTTTAATAGATTTTTTATTCATCAGGAAATCCTCCTTAAATTTTCGTTTTCCGAATAATTATATACTTTTTATCTTTCCTTTGTCAAACGTATGATAAGTAGAAACTTTCGTTTTAATTATGTTTTATTTATGTCTGTACTGTTTTATACTGAAAGCCATGTTGGTTATATGGTCTCCGACGCGTTCTAAGTGCGAAACGGTCTGCAAATATATAGAACCCGTCTGCGGCGAGCATATTCCCTGTTTTAATCTTTCGACGTGCTTTAATTCGAGTTCTGCGGAATAGTTGTCGATTTTTTCTTCCATTTCGTCCACTTTATCGAGAAGCCCCGCGTCGCGTTTATCGAAGGTTTCTACGGCAAACGCAAACAAGTCGTTGATATAGCCCGTAATCGTTTTAAGTTCCGCTTGTGCGTCTTCGGATAAAGACAGCCCTTCTTCTTTAAGCGCAGCGGAATATTCCATAATGTTTTCCGCGTAGTCGCCTACCCTTTCAAGGTCGATGACGACGTGATAATACGAACCGACTTTCTTTTCGTCGAGAAGGGTAAGGTTTTTGCCAGAAAGTTTGGTTAAAAACGCGGTTATGTTTTTATTAAGATAGTTAAGAATTTTTTCGTTTTCCTTGACAGTCTCCGAATTGCTTTCATCGCCCGAAATAAGCATATCTACGCAAAGATTGATGTTTTCTTTCGCAATATCCGCCATACGGATAATTTCGCGCTTGGTGTTGCCTACCGCAATAGGCGGCGTTTCCAAAAGCCTGTCGTCGATAAACATAAACGCAAGTTTACGGTCTTCGGGAAGTTTGCGTTCCGGCACGATTTTCGTAGCCAGACAAACGAGAGTGTTTGTAAACGGAAGAAGTATAAACGTGGTCAAAAGGTTAAAAAGCGTGTGGAAATTCGCTATCTGCCGTTCAATCGACGCGCCTGATATAGTCCGCATTAACGCGCCGAACTCTTTCCCCCATATCCAAAGCGGAACGATACAGATAAGGCAACCGAAAAGATTGAATAAAAGGTGGATAACAGCAGTTCTTCTCGCGCTTGTGGAAGTACCGACTGAAGAAATAAGCGCCGTAATACACGTACCGATATTTGACCCCAAAATAATAAATACCGCCGTTTCGAGTTTCAGCGCGCCGCCGATAGCGATTAAAATACCGGTGATTGCCGCAGAACTCTGAATAAGGGCGGTAAGAACTATTCCTATAAGTACCAGTAATAACGGGAAATGGTCTCCCTGAAAAATGCTTTTAAAAACGGGTCTTAACTCGTATCCGTCGTAAATGATTTTATTTACGGAAACACTCATTATTTTAAGCCCCAAAAAGATAAATCCGAGACCTAAAAGAATATAACCTATTTTGCTTATTTTATCGTTTTTAAAAAACAGCGCCATGACCATACCGCATGCCGCGACGATAGCGGCAACGGACGCTACGTCAAAGCCTTCCGTTCCCGAAAGCGACAGTATCTGCGCTGTAATTGTCGTACCTATATTCGCGCCCATTATGACGGAAGTCGCTTGCGTAAGAGTAATTAAACCTACGTTGACGAAACCGACGAGCATAACGGTCGTTGCGGCGGAACTGTTTATAATCGCGGTTATCGCCGCGCCTATTCCTACGCCCATCAGCCTGTTGTTGGTGATTTTACCGAGAAGGTTTTTCATATTGTTACCGGCGATACGTTCTAAGTTTGCACCCATGGTGCGCATACCGAACATCATCACGGCAATACCGCCAAGCATAAAAAATACGTTTGCGTAAATTGTACTACCCATTAAATTCTTCCTTTAAGTTAAAATCGCGCGACAATTCGTCCGAAATCCGAGCCATATTAATAATACAGGATTTTTATAAAGATTGTCAAACGTTTTGCCGCCTATTGACGCTTTGGAATTTCTCCTTGCGTTTTAAGTCCCGCGTAACCTTGTTGTCTTAACGCTTCGTAAACGCCTACGCAGACCGAATTCGCAAGGTTAAGAGAACGCGTTTCTTCACGCATAGGCAGTCTAACGCACTCGTCGTAATGCGCGCCGAGAAGGTCTTCGGGAAGTCCTTTCGTCTCCTTCCCGAACACTAAAAAGTCGCCGTCTTTATACTGCACGTCAGAGTGGATATGTTTGGCTTTCGTGGAAAAGAACCAAAAATTTTTGCCGTTATAAAACTTGTCCATTACTTCTTCGATGCTGTCGTAATAAAAAATGTCGACGAGATGCCAGTAGTCAAGCCCCGCCCTTTTTAAGTACTTGTCCGACACTTCAAAACCGAGCGGGCGCACAAGATGTAATTTGCACCCCGTTACCGCCGCGGTACGCGCTATATTGCCCGCGTTTTGCGGAATTTCCGGTTCAACCAAAACAATGTTAAACGCCATAATTTCTCCTAATATCCTGAATTAAAGTCGCGATAAAGCCCGCGCTGCCTTAAATTTATAAGATGAAAATCCTTTTCAATCTTTATTTTGCTTTTAATGATTTTGCCGCCGCCCGAAAGCAGAATATTGCCGCGAATATCGGCGACAGCCGCGTAATTTTTAGCGCAAAGCGCCATACTTACGCCGTTTGCAAAAGCCCCCGCGCGAAGCATTACCTGCGGCATAGGACCGTCCATTTTTTTAAACACGCACACTATAATATCCGCGTCGCATAACGCAAGCACCCTTGACGATTCGGGGAAAAACAAATCTTCGGCAACTATTATCCCTATTTTACCGACGCTTGTGTCGTAAACCCTGAAATTCCCGCCCGCAACGAATTCGCTGTCGTCTATGGAGTGCGCCATATCGCTTACACCGAGAATTTTGCCTTTATCCGCAATCACCGCAGAGTGGCGGAACACCCCGTAAGTATCGGTATCGCAACCGCAAATGACTACCGAAGACAGTTCGCGCGAAAGCCTTGCTATATCCTGAAAGTATTCCGTTTCGCCGCCGAGTTCCTTTTTGTAACTGACAAGTCCCAGCCCGTTAAACCCGAACACCAAAACGTCGCTTTTAATTGCGGCGGACATTTTTTCCTGCCAGATAGTGTCTACGGTATCCGCCGTAACAAAACAAATTTCCATAAAAAACGCCGCCCCCTGAAAGACTTTTAATAATATAGTATTTTGGGAAAAGCTTTTTTGTTAAAGATATTTGTTAAGTAATTCTTCGGTTTTTTCCGCGCTATCCGACAACATCAACTCCGCACGCTTTGCCTTGGAATTTTCCACCGACTTAAAATAATAAGTTATAAACTTGCGAAATTCCACCGCCGCGCGCTGCGAGCCTGAAATTCCCGCTTCTTTTCTTAAATGTTTTATAGCAAAATCTTTTATCGTTTGAACATCACCCGTAATTTTTTCACCTTTTATTTCGGAAAAAATAAAGGGGTTAGCAATAGCGCCGCGCGCTATCATAACGCCGTCCGCACCCGTTTTATCTATCATAAGGTCGGCGTCTGCTTCCGTAAATATCCCGCCGTTTGCGATAACGGGTATTTTAACTGAGTTCTTTGCACGCAAAATAGCGTTATAATCGGGTTCGCCCGAATAATAGGCTTCCCTGACCCTGCCGTGAATCGTAATAAGTTTCGCGCCGGCGCCTTCCGCCATTTTGGCAAACTCCGCCGCGACATCGTCGCCGTATTTTATCCCCGTGCGAATTTTGACGGTTATTGTTTTACCGCTTTTTACGCACTCTTTAACTATGGTTTCTGCAAGTTTTATGTCGGAAAGAAACGCGCTGCCTTCGCCGTTTTTTACGATTTTAGGCACGGGACAACCCATATTAATATCGATTATTTTATAATTTTTAAGATATTCACTCTCTACTGCCCAACGCATAAAATACGGGTCGTTGCCGAAAATCTGCGCCGCGGTTTTTTCGTAGTCGTCGGTACGAAGAAGTGCGTAGTTGTTTTTTCCGCCGTAATAAAGCCCCTTAGCACTCGTAAGTTCGGTAAACGAAAGCCCAACACCGAGCGGCAAGATAACGCTACGAAAAGCGTAATCTGTAAAACCCGCCATAGGCGCTAAAAAAAGATTGTTACAAATCGGCGTATCGCCTGATTTTAACGCGTGAACTTTCATTATCCTTCCTTTTTAATTTTATAGGAAAAACCATTGATAAGTTTACCAAATTTGCGACAAAATAGCAAGCGATTGCGGCTACCCCCGCGCCGTAAACGTTAATTTGGGGATTAGGCAGGGTAAATATTTCTATGACCGTTTTAACGAAAACGCCCGCAAGCATACCGATTATCGGCTTTTTGGGACTATCTTTTCCTATTAAAACGCCGTTCGCCGTCTGTAATAGGGACAAAAGAACCACACAGGGCGAACAAACCCTTAGTAAGTTTATCGAAACCGTTTTTTCAGCGTCGCCTAAATACCCGAATAAAAATTTTATTATCGTCGGTGCGAACGCGGCGCACCCTATCGCGCACGGCAAAGATACAAAAACGGTCAAAATCACGGCTTTTAAGGCGTTTTTGTTTTTATCTTCGATTTTAGATGAAGATAGCACGGGTATAACCACGGCAGATATCCCGTAGCACACGGCGACGGGAAGTCCTATCACCGTTGCCGCCACTCCCGAAAAAAGTCCGTAAAGCGCGGTTGGGTTTTCCACCCGCCCCGTCATTAAATTTATCATTAAAAAACTGTCGATAACCTTAGAAAAGGGTAAAATCATACTCGTTAAAGCAATAGGCACAGCGTAAGAGAAAATTTGTTTAATCGAAAGAGTAAAAGTCTCTTTATTAAGACCGAGATTTTGAAATTTTTTCTTTTTACTACGAACGCGATAAAAAATAAACGTTTGTAAAAGCGCAATAAGTTCGGAAACGGTGATAGCAAGCGTCGCCCCAGCCGCCGCCTTTTTTACGTCGGGCATAAAAAGGGCGGCAAGCGTCAGTCCCGCCGCAAGTTTTACGATTTGTTCCGTTATCTGCGAAACGGCTGTGCAAGTCATATTCGCAAAACCTTGAAAATATCCGCGAAAACAACATATAACGCACACCAAAAATACGGACGGCGCAAGATATAAATAAGCAAGTCCCGCGTCGGCATTCCCCTGCGCTGTCGCGATTTTATCGGAAAATAATGCTGTAACAATGGCAAAAAGCGCACCGAGAGCGGAAAAGAATAAAAGGCTGGTCTTTAATATTTTGCGTGCATAAAGTTCCCTATCTTCACCCTTATAGGAAGCAATTATTTTCGCCACGGCGTTAGGAACGCTTGCGCCCGAAAAATCGAGTAAAAGCGTATACACGGGAAACACCATCTGATAAAGTCCAAGCCCCGTGCCGCCGATTATTTTAGTCAGCGGAACTCTATATACTGCGCCGAGAAATTTTGAAATAAACGCCGCTACGCCCAGAATCAGCGCGCCCGAAAGAATTTTTTTACCGTTTTTATCCATTTTATGTATCGGCGCGAAAAAAATCGTCCGAAGACGCGTTTAACGCGTCTTCGGACGATTAGCCTTTTAACCGTTTTACAAACCGCGCTTAAAAATAGTATGGTATCAAACGCGGTTTTTATTCTAGACTTACAGTAACGATTTGAATGCTTCGTCGGGATTTCCGGGGTATAAATATTTCAGCGGAATATCGAACGCCGTTTTAACACCCGTTTCGCCATTAACCGACAACCTGTAAATAGCGCGGGCAAAAGCGACTAACACGCTGCCCGTAAATTCGGGGTTGGAATCTAATTTAAGCGAAAGTTGCAGGAGTTCGGAATTTTCTTCGGTAGTCTTGCCGGAACGTATAACCACGCCGCCGTGCGCGAGTTTAGAGTGATTTTCTTTCAATTCTTCTTCGCTTATAAAATTAACGGTCGTATCGTAGTCGGCAAAATAGTTGGGCATCTCTTTTATTTCCTTTTCGATTTTTGCTTTATCCGCGCCGTCTTCCGCCACTACGTAGCACACCCTTTCGTGTTTTTCGCGTACAGTAAGTTCGGGATTTAACCCCGCGCGCACTTTTTCTAGTGCCGTTTCCTTCGGCACGGTGTATTGAATAGCGTTTTTAACGCCTTCTATTCTTCTTATCGCGTCGCTATGCCCCTGCGAAACGCCCTTGCCCCAAAACGTATAGTCTTTTCCGTCCGGCAAAACCGAACCGAAAAGCAAACGCGCCATAGAAAACACACCGGGGTCCCAACCTATACTTATTGCACCCAAAGTACCGTTTTCCTTTGCGATTTTATCGAGTTTAGCAAAATATTCGGGGATTTTAGCGTGAGTATCGAAAGAATCCACCGTATTAAAGTCCTTTATATAATTTCCCGTCGTTGCGGGAAGGTCTGTCGCGCTGCCGCCGCAAAGTATAAGAACATCTATTTTGCCCTTGAATTTACTTAAATCGTTCACGGAATAGACTTTATATCTCGTTACGGGATTAACAGTTTCGGGGGTACGCCTTGTGAAAACCCCAACGCACTCGATATCCTTTGCTTTTTCCGCGGCAAGGCATACGCCCCGCCCTAAATTGCCGTATCCTACTATACCTATTTTTATCATTTATCTGCCACCTTTTTTATTCTGATTATATTGTACGCTTAATTTAAGAGAAAATCAACGCTATTTGCAAAACGTTTTGTTATATATGCTATTCGTTTTTTTTATTTTTTCCGTTTTATATACAAAATCGGGCAAAAAAATCGACGCCGCATCACGTATAATTTTAAATCAAAAGGAGACTTTATGAAAAAATCACTTCGCGCTTTCGACTATCTTTCCGTACTGAAATTTCTCTTTATTTTCACGCTGTTTTTGTTGTTTAACTTTCTCGAAACCGACGTTTACCCCTACTCTGCCGCCGTGTTTATTGCGGCGACTTTTACGGGCGGCTCTTATATCGCTCTGCCCGTTTTATTCGTCTGTTCCTTTTTAGTCTGCGGCGCGAACGGACTTTTGGCACAGTCGGCGATAACGGCGTTTTACTGCACCTTGCTTAATCTCCTTTACGCTAAATTCAGAGTGAAGAAAAATCTCGGATTTGTGGCACTTTGCGCCGTATCGCTTGCGGGATTTATCTTTTTAGGCGACACTTCCCGATATATTTTGCTTGAAAAACGTATTCTCGTTTCCGCAATTACCGTGGGTCTTGCGTTTTTTTGCGCCGTTGCGGACAGGGCGATTTCCGAAAAGGGTCTTAAACTCAAAATGTCCTACGAAGAAACGCTTTCGGTACTCGCTACGACAGTCGCCGTCGGAATAGGCGTTTGCAACTTCGTTTCACCGCTTTTATGGAAGGGAATAGCAATAGTTATTATTCTCTTTTCCTGTTACCTTTTACGGTTCGGTATGGGCACGATTGCGTCTGCGGTTTTAGGCATAAGCCTTGCCGTTTATTATCACGATATAAATAATATCGCTGTATTCCTTTGTTTAGGACTTTCGGCGGATATCACCTGTAACGTTTCGCGCTATCTTGCGGCGGCAAGTATATTTGCAACCAACTTTTTTATTTATTGTTTATTTAACGCCTACCAAACCTATTCGAGTGCGAATTATCTGCCCGTCCTAATAGGCGCGCTTGCGTTTATCGCCATACCTTCTAAACCCTTAAAAGCGCTTAAAGAAAAACTCTACTCTTTCCGCGAAAGGCAACTCGTGCGCCAGACCATAAACAGAAACCGCCTGATGCTTTCTAACCGTCTGTACGAACTTGCGGGGGTTTTTACCGAAATGTCTTCGGCGTTTAACGCGTTTAAAAAAACCGCCGCAAGCGAAGATAAGGCAAAAGCCGCAATCGAACGCGAAATATTGTCTTCGGTGTGCAAAAACTGCAAGTTTTACGAGCGTTGCGTTAAAAAAGACAAGGAACTTAAAAACGGACTTAAAACGATGACCGATATCGGTTTTGCTAAAGGCAAACTTTCGCTTATCGACCTTCCGAAGGAACTTGCGGAAACGTGCATACACCCGAACGACATACTGTTCGGACTGAATAAAATGCTTGCGGAATACCGTTCTTACTCTCTAAACGCGCAAAACCTTGCAAACGGCAGAGAACTTATAGCCGAAGAAGTTTCTGGCGTATCGGAAATACTTAAAGGACTTGCGTTAGAATCAGGCGCGCTACTTAAATATCAAAGCCGTGTGGAACGAAGTTTAAACGATAATCTCTTAAAGCACGGACTTTTTGCGTCGGAAGTTTTAATATACGGCGAAAACGAACGGATTACCGTATCGATGATTATTACTATGAAGGTATTTTCACTCTCGGCGCTTTTATCGGTGTTAAATAAAACGCTTGGAGTAAATATGTCGCTTGCAGAAAAAAGCAATATTACCGAAGATAAAACCTATCTCGTGTTTAAGCGCGCGGCGGAATACGACGCGGTATTCGGGGTTGCTACCGCCGTCAAAGACGGTTCTAACGTCAGCGGAGACACTCACTCGGTTATACGTATCAGCGACGAAAAATTCTTGGTGGCGCTATCCGACGGTATGGGTAGCGGAAAAGACGCCGAAACCGTTTCTTCCGTCTCACTGTCGCTTATAGAAAGTTTTTACAAGGCGGGTATGCACAGCGAACTTATCTTGAATACGGTAAATAAACTCCTTTCCGTCAATACCGAAGATAAGTTTACCGCGCTTGACGTAGCGGTAATAAATTTAAACACTCGCTCTGCGGACTTTATCAAATACGGCTCGCCTTACGGGTTTATAATAAGCGACGGCAGAGTAAGAATAGTCGAAGCAAATTCTCTCCCCTTAGGCATCTTAAACGATTTAAAGCCGTCCGTTTGCAGCGCAGAGATAGAAAACGGAGATATGATACTGCTTATGACCGACGGAATTTCCGACGCCTTCGGCTCATCAGGTGATATTATAGACTATATTCGCCTTGTCCCCGCACTAAACCCGCAATCGCTTGCGGACGACGTTTTAAATAAAGCGATTACCTTAAACGGCGGTGAAAAAAAGGACGATATGACCGTCCTTTGCGTCAGAATATTCAAAAAAACAGCGTAAACACGCTGTTTTTTATTTTATCTTCGCGTTTCTGTCCCAGAACACACCGTCTTTAAAACCTTGTATAGCGTTGTCTTCATCGGCTTTTTCAAGGCGGTATTCCGTCCAAGCGCAATACGTGGGGTTTTGTTCTATACCGATATAATTTCGACCGAGTTTCTTTGCAACGACCGCCGTCGTGCCGCTGCCCGCAAACGGGTCTAAAACCAAATCGCCGGCGTCAGAACTTGCCAAAATAAGTTTTGCGATAAGTTTTTCGGGCTTTTGCGTGGGGTGTGCGGTATTTTCCGCCATCGACCAGTAGGGAACTGAAATATCGTCCCAGAAATTCGACGGACAAGTGTCGCGAAACTTTCCGTCTTTTGTTTCTTCCCAGTCCTTCGGCACGCCGTTTTCTTTATACGGTGCAAGGACTTTCCGCCTTTGTTTTACGGCGTCGAGATTAAAGACGTACTTTTCGCTAACCGTTGCGAAAAATATATCTTCCATAGAATTTTTCCAGTTGCGTTTCGCGCCCCTGCCTTTTTCCCGCTCCCAGGTAATACGGTTTCTTAAAATAAAATATTTTTGCAAAACGCCGCCGATAACAAGCGCGCTTTCCCAGTCGCAACAAACGTAAACGCTTGCAGCGTTCTTTAACTTCGGGAATACGGCTTTTATCCATTTTTCGGTATAGTCGGAATAGTCTTTACTATTAAGTTTTTTAAAACTGTTACCGCCGAAATTTTTGAAAAGATTGTACGGCGGGTCAACGATTAACAGGTCGACCGAACCGTTTTTAACGCCCTCTATCGCGGTAAAAGCGTCGCCGACGACCGTCGCGTTTATTTCGCCCTTATAGTTTTCCGCCATAACGCATTTTTTTAAATATTTTTCGCCGTTTTCTACGGTAAAATCTATCGTTTTATTTCTTTCGGATTTCATATCAGCCTTTGCGGTAAAGTTGCATCCACACGTCGATTTTGGCAATTAAATCGTCGTTGTTTTTACTCTTTTTCATCATTTCGATTAAACTGTCGGTCGCGTCGCTTCTTTCGGACAGAATTTTACGGAGTTTTATTACGGTCGCAAGTTCTTTTTCGGAAAGCAACAATTCGTCCTTTCTCGTGCCGGATTTATAAAGGTCTATCGCGGGGAAAATGCGCTTTTCGGACAGTTCGCGTGAAAGGTGTATCTCCATATTACCCGTGCCCTTAAACTCTTCGTAAATCACGTCGTCCATACGACTGCCCGTATCTATAAGCGCGGTGGAAAGAATCGTTAAACTTCCGCCGTCTTCGATATTTCTCGCCGCACCGAAAAAGCGTTTCGGCCCGTTTAAGGCGGTCGGGTCTAAGCCGCCCGATAAAGTCTTACCCGAAGACTCAATCGTATTATTGTACGCGCGGGCAAGGCGCGTTATGGAATCCATTAAAATAACTACGTTCTGCCCAACTTCTACAAGACGCTTTGCGCGGTTTATAACGAGTTCCGCCGCCCGTACGTGATGTTCGGCGTTTTCGTCGAAAGTGGAAAACACTACTTCGCCCTTGACGCTGCGCTTTATATCGGTTACTTCTTCGGGTCGCTCGTCAATTAACAGGACTATAAGTTTTACGTCTTTATAATTACTCTCTATCGCCTGCGCTATCTTTTTTAAAAGTGTGGTTTTACCTGTCTTTGGCGGCGCAACGATTAATCCCCTTTGTCCCATCCCAAGCGGCGCGAAAAGGTCTATACAACGAATCGCCACGTCGTCGGAATTGTCGTCGTTTTCAAGTCTTAAACGTTTTGTAGGATAATAAGGAATAAGGTCGTCGAAGTTGGTGCGCTTTAAAAACAACGCGGGGTCTAAATCGTTTATGGAAATAATCTGTTTTAAGGCTGCGGCTTCCGTTTCTTTCGGCGGCGAACACAGCGCCTTTACCCTGTCGCCGCGGCGAAGATTATACTTCTTGATATTGATAGTGGAAACGTAAGCGTCTTCTTTGGAATTTTCGTAATTATTCACTCGCAAAAAGCCGTAACCGTTCATATGAACTTCCAAAACGCCTTCGACGGTTATCATTTCGGGTTTTGCTGAATCGTGCAATTTCACTTTCGTTTCAGCAAGTTCGTAGGGATATTCGGGATTTACAGTCTCTTCCAAAAACGCCGAAAGGTCAACTTTGGTCTTTTGCGGCGCACCGAGTCCGCTGGGCGGTACGGGCTTTAATTCGCCCTGCTGTATTGCGATAATCTCTTCTATCAGAGTGTCCTTGTTTTTTCCCGCGGGTGCTTTTACTCCGATTACGCGCCCTATTTCGCGAAGCACGAAAAGATTTACTTTGTTAAGTTCTTCAGGTGTAAAGGTTTTGAATTTCATAAATTTATCTCCTGATAATGGTAATCGATTAATGAATTTTATTTATTTTCGATAAATGCCGCTTTTACGGCTTTTGCCGCCGCAATTCCGCTCGTAAAAGCAAACGTTAAATTATATCCGCCGCACTCGCCGTCAACGTCTAATATTTCGCCGACGACGTATATCCCTTTTTGAAGTTTGCTTTCATACGTTTCGGGGTTTATATCATGCGTGTTTATGCCGCCTTTCGTGGTCTGCGCATAGTCAAAACCCAAAGTTCCGACAATTTTTAAGGCAAACGATTTTACCGTTTTTGCCGTTTTATCTATGTCGTTATTACAAAGTTTATAAATCGTTTCGCCGAGTTTTTTATGAACTATGCCGTTTAACAATTCTCTCGTCGGTATATAGCCTTGTTTTTTGCGGTTTATCAATATGTTTTTCAGTTCGGGTTCGGAAAAATTCGGCACAAAATCTATAATTAATATCGGATTTTGTAAAGTCTGGATTTTATCGGAAATTTTAAAAACGGCGTTCCCCGACACTCCGAAATCGGTAAAAAGCAAATCGCCCGTCGCAAATTTTATAAGCTTTTCGCAGTCAAAAAGTTGAAGCGCGACGTTGTGTTTTATGCCTTTTAATCCCTTTATCAATTCCTTTTCCGTTTTTAACTGGACAAGTGACGGGTATAGCGGCGTAAGTTTATGCGAAAATTCCGTCAAAAGCGAATATGCCGAACCGTCCGTTCCGAATTGTTTTGCGGCTTTTCCGCCCGCCGCGATTATTACCTTTTGCGCGGTTATTATATCGCCCTTTTCGGAAACAATCTTAAATCCGTCCGCACAAGGCTTAACGCTTATCGCTTTAAATCCCGTAATCGCGGTACAATTTTTACTTTCAAGATACTGCCTTAAAATATCAAGAACGGAACTCGCCTGACGGGATACGGGGTAAATTCTGCCCGCTTCGTCCTTTTCGGTAACAATGCCGAGTTTATTTAAATATGAAACAGGATTGATTTTGTTGAATTGTTCGATAAAAGCGGAAATAAAATCGGCAGCGCCGGAATAATTAGTAGAAGAAAGTTTTGCGTTCGAGAGATTGCCTTGCCCGTTACCCGTCGCGACAAGTTTTTTGCCAAGCCTGTCGTTTCGCTCTAAAATCGCGACTTCGCGCCCCAAAAGTGCGCTATCCCCCGTTAAAAGTTCGGTAGCGGCAAGTAGCCCTGACGCTCCGCCGCCAAGAACAGCAACTTTAAACAGTTTATTCAATTATATACTCTCCGTATGAATATTAAACGAAATTAATAGGATTTTTAATGGAATTAATGGATAATATCTAAAATTTGTTCGGGATAATCGCAGAAAACCGTGCCGCCGACAGCCGAAAGTTGTTCTTTCGTTCTGTTGCCCCAAAGCGCGCATATGCCCTTTACGCCTGCATTTAACGCCGCCATAACATCCGTTTCGCCGTCGCCGATTAAATACGCGTCTTCGGGTTTTACGCCGAGTTCGTTTAAAACGTACAGTGCGCCAGCGGGGTCGGGTTTACATTTTATCTTTTCGCTTTGCCCGCCAACAAAATCAAAATCGAATTCTTTCAGATATTTTTCGTAAACTTTATCGGTCGAAGGCTGTGGCTTATTTGAAAGCACGGCGATTTTATACCCGCGCTTTTTAAGTCCTACGAGTACTTTATCCATACCGTCAAAAAGTTTAGTCTTCGGGCTACCTGAACCGTTATAAATACGGCTGTATACCGCAAGTCTTTTTTCAAATTCTTCGTCCGAAAGTTTTTCGGGAAGGGTATCCGCAATAAGTTTTTTAGCGCCGCTACCGATAATTTCGCGCACCCTTTCTCTAGTTATCGTACGATAATTAAAGTATTTCAGCATCTCGTTGATACTGTCTGTCAAGTCATCAAGCGTATCGAGAAGCGTCCCGTCAAGGTCGAAAATAACCGCTTTCATTACATTTCCTCCACGTAGTCTATACCAAGCAGCGTTAAAGCGTTTATCAAAACGGTCTTAACGGCGCGAGTGAGTGCCAGCCTGAAATTCCGCGTGTTTTCGTCTTCGCACGCGATTTTACAATCAATATAAAATTTACTGAAAGCCTGCGCCAAATCTATCGCATAACGCGTTATATACGACGGCTCGTATTTTTCCGCCGCAGACTTAATTACGTCCGAAAATTTGCCGAGTTCGCTTATAACCGCGTATTCCGCTTGGCACATATCGGGGCAAACAAACGCTTTCGGCTTTCCTGCCTTTTTAAGCACGCTGAAACACCGCGTTATCGTGTACTGCACGTAAGGGCAGGTTTCGCCTTCAAAGGACAGCACCCTGTCGTAACTGAAAACAATGTCCTTTATTTTATTGTTTGAAAGCGCGCCGAATATTACCGCGCCCGTACCGACTGCGCGCGCGGTTTTATCTTTATTTTTAAGTTCGGGATTTTTCTCTTCTATTACCTTGTACGCCTTTTCGACTGTCTTATTTATAACGTCTTCAAGAAGTACGACCTTGCCTTCTCTCGTACTCATAGAACCGCTTTCCAAACTTACCATACCGTACGCGACGTGGACAAGGTCTTTCGCCCACGATTTTCCCATAAGTTCAAGCACTTTGAAAAACTGCTTAAAATGCAAGTTCTGCTGGTACGCAACCACATAAAGGCATTTATCGAAATCGTAAGTGTTTTTACGGTAAATCGCGGCGGCGATGTCGCGCGTCGCGTACAAAGAACTCCCGTCCGATTTTAAGATTAAACACGGCGGCATATCGTAAGCCGATAAATCCACTATCGACGCACCGTCAGAGACCGTCAAAAGGTTTTTCTCTTTTAACTCTCTAACCACCGCCGCCATTTTGTCGTTATAAAAACTTTCGCCCGCGTAGGAATCGAAAGTAACGTTTAACATCTCGTAAATTCTGTCCACTTCTTCCAAAGTGATTTTCTTAAACAGATTAAACAGTTCGTTACTCTCTTTATCGCCCTGTTCGATTAAATGGAAATAATGGCGCGCCTCATCGTCAAGCGCGGGGTTTAACTTTGCTTCTTCGTGAAATTTAACGTAAATTCTCGTAAGTTCTTTAAGTCTGCCGCTAAGCACCTGTTCGCGGCTGCTCCAAAGTTTATACGCGACGATTAACTTTCCGAACTGCGTACCGTAGTCGCCGAGATGGTTAATCCCCACGACCTTGTAGCCTAAAAATCTGAATATCTTACAAAGCGCGCTGCCGATAACAGTAGTTGATAAATGCCCGATATGGAAGGGCTTTGCGATATTTATCGACGAATAGTCTATACACACGGTTTTACCCGCACCTACGGTATCTGCGCCGTAGTTTTCGCCCTTTAAGGCTATTTCTTTTAAAAGTTCCGCAGCAAAACTTTTGCGGTCGATTTTAAAATTAAGGTATCCGCCAACGGCGTTCACTTCGGTAATGACTTCGTCGATTGTGAATTTGTCTTTAAGGGTTTCGGCAATTTTCACGGGCGAAGAACGTAAAATTTTCGCAAGAAAAAAGCACGGCAAAGCATAATCGCCGAGCGTAGTATCGGGCGGGGTTTCTATATATCCCGCAACCGTGTTTATATCAAAATTTTCAATGTTAAGTTTTTCCGCTATATACTGCTTGCAATCCATAATTTCTCCGTAGCGATAATATTTTAACACAAAAGTAGGGTAAAAAGCAAATCAAAAACTTGTTTTTTTCTTTGAATTGCATTATAATTAAATCGTTAACTACAAATATTTTGACTTTCGGAGAAAAAATTATGAAATTAGGCGTGGTAGGACTTCCTAACGTCGGCAAATCGACGCTTTTTAACGCAATCACAAAAGCGGGCGCGGAGTGCGCGAATTATCCTTTTTGTACGATAGAACCGAACGTCGGCGTGGTCGCAGTACCGGACGAAAGGCTAAACGTTCTCGGCAAAATGTACAACACCAAAAAGATAACCCCCGCAGTCGTGGAATTCGTGGATATTGCGGGCTTAGTCAAGGGCGCAAGCAAAGGTGAAGGGCTTGGCAACAAATTTTTAGCAAATATCCGTGAAACGGACGCTATCGTGCACGTTGTCCGCTGTTTTGAAGACGAAAACGTTACCCACGTGGATAATTCCGTCGACCCCCTACGCGATATAGAGACTATTAATTTAGAACTCATCTTCGCCGATACGGAGTCGGTTTCTAAAAAACTCGATAAAGCAAATTCTTTAATTAAAACGGGCGACAAAAAGTATAAAATCGAAGCGGAATTTTTGCAAAGACTTTATGACCACTTAAACGCGTTAAAGCCCGCGCGCACGCTCCCCTGTACCGATGAAGAAAAAGAATACTTAAAAGGCTTATTTTTAATTACAAGTAAACCCGTCATTTATACCGCGAATATCGGCGAAAAGGATATGGGAAAACATGCGGAAGATATCCCCCTTGCTAAACAGGTAATTGACTTCGCTAAAACCGAAAAGGCGGAATCGCTTGTAATTTGCGCTAAGACCGAAGAAGAACTGTCGGAACTTCCCGACGACGAAAAACGCGCCTTTTTATCTGAACTCGGCGAAGAAGAAAGCGGGCTTGACCGATTGGTTAAAACTTCTTATCGCCTGTTAGGTTTAATAAGTTATCTGACTGCGGGCGAAAAAGAAGTCCGCGCTTGGACGATTGAAAACGGCACGAAAGCGCCGCAGGCGGCGGGCAAAATCCATAGCGATTTTGAAAAGGGCTTTATCCGCGCCGAAATCGTCGACTACGATATCTTAGTCGAACTCGGCTCGTTCAACGCGGCAAAGGAAAAAGGTAAAGTCCGTTCGGAAGGCAAAGATTACGTCATAAAAGACGGCGACGTGGTATTATTCAGATTTAACGTATAAATATTTATTGTTTTATAACACAAAAGGGTGACAATTTGTCACCCTTTTGTAATATATGAATAAATTATTTTTACGATATTTTATTTCCGCACTCGGGACAGAATTTTGCGGTTGCCGATACTTCTGCACCACACTCCGAACAGAATTTTTTGGCGGGTATTTTTTCACCGCACTCAGGACAAAATTTTGCGCTTGCCGAAATTTCCGCGCCGCACTTAGGACATTTCTTTTTTGCCGCCGCGCTATTTTGTGCGGACTGTGCTTGCTGCTGGTTAGCCGAGTTAAACGCGCCCATAAACGCCGCGCCTATCCCCGCACCTGCGCCGATGCCGACGCCCGCGCCCATAAACGCGCCGCCCGCGCCTTGATTTTTAGCCGCGTCTTTCATTGCTTCCGCCGCCGCAACCTTCATCATAACGTCGGTCTTATCGCCCAACACGCCGAGTTTACTGCGTTCGTCTATCGCCTTTTCGACCGCTTCCGGAACGGACATATTCTCGATAAAGAGATTTACGAGTTTTAAGCCGATTTCGTTAAACTTAGACTGGATATTTTCAGTTACAATCTGATTGAGTTCATTAGTATTTCCGGCAAGGTCAAGGACAGACACCTTGCTTTCGCCTATAACGTCCGTTAAGGTAGACACGACCATAGAACGCAACCAGTCGGTAATATCCTGTGTGTTAAATGAAGAAAGAGTACCCAAAAGTTCTCTTAAAAAACACGCCCGCGTCGTCTACTTTAAACGAGTACGCGCCGAAGCCCTGAACGCGCACAACGCCGAATTCGGGGTCGCGCATTATGATGGGATTTGCCGTTCCCCATTTATTGCCCGTAAACTGACGAGTATTTACAAAATAAATCTGCAATTCGATAGGCGTCTGAAAGCCGTATTTCCAACCCGCGATTTTAGATAAAAGCGGGAAAATATTGGTATTTAAGTCGTAAGTGCCGGGTGTAAACACGTCGGCAAGTTGTCCTTTATGCACGAAAATCGCACATTGACCTTCTTTTACGATAAGTTTACTTTTTTGATTGACTTCTTTGCCGTTTTTGGGCAAAGGATATTTATAAACTATTGAGTTTTTGGAAGTATCGGCCCATTCGATAATTTTAAGATAAAAAGCCATTTTAATTCTCCTTGACGCAAATTTTTTTTAGTATAGCATATTTTTTTGTCAAATACAATATTTTATGTCAAATTGTGTTTGCTTTTTTAATAAAAGTATGTTATTATTTATTCAGTTCGCAGGTGTAGTTCATCGGTAGAATGAGAGCTTCCCAAGCTTTAGAGGAGGGTTCGATTCCCTTCACCTGCTCCATTTTTGTGGCTTTTGACCACCTTGACGGGTAGTTTGACAGTGTTTTATGTCAAAGTACCCGTTGTTTTTGGGGCGTGTTGACCACTTTTGTATTAAAAATTTTTCGTTATTTTTGACTTTGTGGGGACTAATTGGGGACTTGAACCCTGTCTTTTTTGTTAATTATATACTAATTTTTTTGCCTGTTCCTGCTGAAATTCCATTGAAAAATGGGTATAAACGCTACTCGTTATATTTCCGAGACTATGTCCTGTCCATACAGCGACGAGTTCATTATCGATCCCGCACTCGCGCGCTCTCGTCGTAAAAGTATGGCGCAAATCTTTTAACGTGTGATTAGGTAAAAATCTCTTAAACTCTTCACAGAGTTTATTGTGTTGGTATTTACCAAGCGGCGATAAGCTAAGCGTTCTTTTATACAATGGAAATATCGGTATTGTCCTGTAATAGTTTTTCTGATAAGATTTCAACTTTGCGTTTTTAATTGTTAGCGTGTTTGCGGTTACGTCTTCGTTTACAAAACTCGCTTCTGTCGGTCTTATGCCCGAATACAACATTTTTAGGAAAACGTTTTCATACTTTGAATTTTTTATTTCATTTACAAATCGCCTTTCTTCTTCGTATGTAAGCGCTTGACCTGTTACCCGTTCGTGTTTAGGTATAAACACAGCCCTTATCGGATTTCGCTCTATAATACCGTTATTTACCGCGTAATCGAAAATGTTACTTAAAAGCATTTTAACGTCTTCGCATTGCCTTGGGGCTTTTTCGTTCTCTTTGTCCAAAAACCCTTGAATAAGTATCGGTTTTATATCGGCAATTCGCATTTTTCCGAATTTCGGTAAAATAATGTTTTCATAGTGGTTTTTATAACCCTTGAACGTAATCGGCTTAACCTTTTTTGCCTTAATTTTGTACATATATTCGTCAGCGAATTGCTTGAACAGGGTATTTTTACTTACGCTGAAACGTTCACTCTCGCTTTGCGATAAAACCGTAAAATGAACGTTAGGTTTAATCCGACTTTCAAATTCAGACAGCCACATAAACGCCTTTTGCTTTGCCACGCTGAAATCTTTGCTCGAAAAACTTTCGTTATACCCGTATTTTCTAAACCTTATCTCATATACTCCGTTTTCTTTTTGTCTTATACTGAAATCTTTTAATCTCGGCATCTTGCTTATCTCCTTCTTTGTGAATTGTAGTTTGCCGATTTTAACTTTCAGTCCCTTGTTCCCGTCTGTTGACGGCTTTGACTCTAACTTCTCTATTAAAGTATTTAAATGTTTTATCTGCTCTAACAGTAAAGTCTCGTTGTCGGCCTTGGTAGTTCTTTGTTTTCTCTTATAATTTTGCACTCCTTAATTTCTTATTTGCTCGGGAATACTTTATCCCCGATCGACTACAATGTTCTCTCGCCATTTACTACAAATTGTTCTCCCTTATTTTATTTCCGACAGGTTCAGGAAGTTGCGAGTATTATTTTTCAGTCTTAAACTTGTTGCCCGTAAATATCCCACAGTCGGATTGCTATTCAATTGTTATTTAAGTTTTCCTTTTTCTTCAAGCAACGCCTTATATCCCGCCTTAACGAGTTGTACCTTCGTATATCCCGTTTCTTTTAAGAAAGCGTTTATTTCATTAAACAGCGTTCTCGGTATCATAGTTCCGAAAGTTCCGCTCTGCTCTCTTCTTTTCTCTTTGACTTTTGCTTCATACTTTCTTCGTGCCAACCTTACAGGCGTATCTTCTCTTCTTTCCATAATAACTCTCCTTAAAACATAATCTCGTATTAACACACATTATATATTTTTTCTTTTTTCTTGTCAAGTTATTAAGGAAAATATCTTTGTTGCTTACTTGCTCCAATAATACTTGGAACGTTTTAGTTCTTCCTGTTCATTTTGCCATTCCTCCTGTTTCTTCTTTTCTTCAAGTTCTTCTTCGATTTCGCACAGGCGATTGTGATACGACCGCGTTTCGGGTAGAAAAGTATCTATGATGGCAGAGAAGAACTTGTCGTTTAGCCGTTTTATCTTCCTTTCTGAAATTCTTATACTACACTTTAATCGTTTGTCGTTAGTCTTGTAATGAAGTCTTTTA
>JAFSLQ010000018.1 GCA_017448355.1 Clostridia bacterium
CGTACCGCCTACTGCACATTTGATTATAAGTACTTTACGCCCTGCTTTAAGATTGCCGCCGTCTATATAACGTTTCGCAAACGTTTCGGAAAAATCTGCAAACTTTTTGCCGTTTACGTCAACTCTTTCATGCGCTTTCTCTAAAATCATTACGGTAGGATATACCATATCGATAACGACTTTTCCGTCATCTAAAACTTTCGTGCCGATATGATTTTTATCCGCTATCTGATAAACTTTATCCGAAATTATCTCTTTATCGTCTTTTTTTATGCCGTTGCCTTCAGCGTTAGACTGCCCCGCAACGACTATTATGTCAAAAGCTGTTGTTTTCATATTACTCTGGTTTTTTATCAAAGTCAAGCGTTAAATCGTAATCGCCGAGTTTATTTACCTTAAACCCGTTCTTCTTGTATTCTTCGTAGTTAAACGCTTCAAGTTCGTCGATGGCTAGTTTATGAAATTCATAAAAGTTATGCCACCACTCCCAACCGCTGCCGAGAGAGTTAGCAAGGTATGCGTCCGCTATATCGCAAGCGGTCTGCGGCGCAACGTAAAACGCGCCCATTGCGAGAACGTTTACTCCGTTCCCCGTTATTGCACGTATTGCCGCCGGTAAACTTTCTACTACCCCTGCGTGTACGTGCGGGCACTTACTTGCTGCTATATGTATTCCCATACCCGTTCCGCAGAATACAAGTGCGCGCTCGTAGTTGCCTTCCGCTATCTCCGCGCCTACTCTTAATCCTACCCTATGAAACATTAAATCCGTATCTTTCGGGTCGCTGTCCTTTTTTACACCTAAATCCAAAATCTTCCACCCCTTCTTTTCAAGGTGTTCTACCACTACTTCTTTAAGCGGAAACCCCGCAAAGTCCGCGCCTACTACCAAATATTTGTCTTTTACCGTTTTCATAATTTTCTCCTTTTAATTATTTTTATAAAATCTATCTACTATTTCCTGCACGTGAACTGCTTTTTCAGCATAACTGTAATTTATTTTACCGCTGATTATTTGTTTACAAAAATCGTTTATTTGCTTTAAGTATAAATTGCTTTTTCTACCTTTAAACTTTCTCGGTTTAGTCTCTATTCTGCTTTGAGCAGCATCGTAACCGCCTTACGGAGAATACAAATAAGAAAGCGTACCGACTTCTTCTTGAGCAAACGTGCCGTTGCAGATTATATAACCTTTTGTGCCGTATATAATTCTTATCCGCTATCTGGTAAACTTTATCCGAAATTATCTCTTGATCGTCTTCCTTTATTCTGTCGTTCGGATAAAGCGAATAAATTTTTCCGTAATACAAGTGATCGTACTTTTCATCCAAAAATTTTACAACCGGCGTCATATATATATTTATATTCAGTATCAATAAATTCAATAGGCGCATAGCCTTTTACTTCAAAACTATAAACGCCGTCAAAGCCGTTCTTTTTTAACGCCGCAGCAAGTTTACCCCATTCTAAACAACCGACAAAGGGCGGAAGATGACGATCAAGTTCTCCGAACCAATCGTTCAGTATCCCGAAATTATCGTGAAGGTGTAAAACTTTTACTCTGCCGTTAAGAGCGGAAATAAACTCATCAAAGCCTTCGCCTGCTAATAAATTCAAATGTCCGGCATCAAGACAGATGCAAAAATTTTTGTCTCCCAAAGCGTTTATATAAGAATTACACTCTTTACTTGTGCAGCAAACGGTAGACGCATGGCATCTGCCTACCCAATCGTATGCGGCAAGGTTTTCCAGCGCCATAATAACGCCGTTCTCTTTTAGTATAGGCTTTAATTTTTGGCAAAACTCGACATTACGTTTAAAATTATCTTCCGACATATCTGAATAGACGTAAGGTACGGATTCACAGTTGATTTTATATGGCACGTAAAGGTGCTGAACCAGATAAGGCGCACCGATTATAGCCGAAAGCCTGATAGATTTTTTAACGCTTTCTGAAAACTTTTCTCCCATAAAATCGTTAGGATCTTTTGAAATAACTATAAAAGGAGAATGTGCCTGACTAACCGTCAAACCGTTATCTTTAAGGATATTAAGCCGGCGTTTCAATTCCTTTTCTTCTGCGGAAAAGGTCTCTCCGTAATCGTGCGTCAAATCAAAATCTACATATTTAAAACCTGCCTTTGCGGCAGATTTTACTGCCGAAACAAAATCAGTTTCCTTTTCGGAAAACAAGGTCGTGCCTAATTTTAACATAAAACCCCCTTTTGATTATGTCGTATTTTGAGTTGTTAATAGAAAAAAATTATATCTATTATACTATCACAGACGCTTTTTTGCGTCTGTGATAGTAAATAAATGATATAAACAACTAAAACAAGTAAGTCAAAGAAATTTAATCATAAGGATTGTAATTCACCATGCGGAAGTTCGCAAAATACGTTTCGGCATTTGCTAGCCCGTAATAGCACATATCCGATGCGTTGGCATATAAAACAGTTCCGTCCCAGACGAACGTATACCATTCGTTTGCGGTGATACTGCTTACTTGTTCACCGGACGAGTTGTATACTTTAAGATACGTACCAAAGTTAGTTCCTGACATAACGCCGATCCACTTGTTGTCGCCACCGGGCAGGAATTGCGCCGTATTTGTGCCGGTATAATAGAAGTCGAATACGTAATATTGTCCGGCAAGGAATAATTTTCTGTTTGCCGCACTACCAGCAATCGGAACGATATTTACCCTTTCGTTCCAGTCGCCACTCGCACCCGTCCTGACAACTTTAACGGCGCTTGTCTTGCCATGTGCGTCATCGCCCGTTACAGTTTCTATCGTAATATTAGCGGCATACGTTGCATTGCCGGGGTTAATCGCGCTGTCAAGCGATATTTCGGAAACTATACGCATATTCATAAAGTAGGCAGCGTTATTCGCAAAATCGAAACTGCTGATATTTCCGCCATTACCGCTATCGCCAAAATTGAAATACATATTGCCGACTGTGCCGCTCGCCCTGTCGCCGTAAAGCATATTGCCGTCAAATATAAACGTGTACCAGGCGTTTGCGGTTATCTTGTCGACAGGATTACCCGCCGCGTTATAAATTTTAACATAACTGCTGTTTATAGAACTCGTAACGTCGAAACTCACGTAGTTATTGTTAGGTCTGAACACTGCACCGGAACTTGCGGTATAGTAGAAATCGAAAACGAGATAATTATCAACCAACCTGTCTTTACCCGTATAGAACAACGTAAATCTCGTTGCCCAAGCACTTGCTCCCGCACTTCTCGTGAGTTTTACGGCACTTCCTTCTTTTCCGCCGGGGATACCTTCCGTTATAGTCAACACCTTACCGTTAGCGTCAAACGGAGTCCACTTGATAAGAGAATCCAAGCCCTCTTCATCAACTACACGAACGTTTGCAAAATACGTCGCGCTGTTTGCCATGTCGAAACCGCTTATCAATGAACCGTTACGATTATGCGCTATTGCGTCGTCGCCCATAGCGTAATACATATAAGCGTTCCCGTTTCCGCTAAACATCTTCGTGCCGTCAAATACCAACGTATACCACTTGTTTGCGGTAATTCCGCCGCTCGTAAGTTGATTGCCGGTATTATCATAGACAAGAACGTAATCCTGAATATTTACGGTATGATTGTTGCGCGTAATTGAACCGTAAACTTCCTGCGTGAGATCAAAATAAATATAATTATTATCAGGTCTGAACACCGCTCCCGCGCTTTCAGTATATTTGAAGTTCATTACGAGATATTTGCCGTCCATATAAGATTTAGCAGTAGCAACGCCCGCGCCGCCGAGAATATTAGCCTTGTTCGCCCAAGGACCGTAACTGCTTTCTATCGTCATCTTATACGCACTGAATCCGTCTTCATTTACGGCAGCAAAATACGCATAACTGTTAAGCGACATATCAAAGGCATGACCGGCATCGTTCGATATGGAATAAGACGTCGTTATACCGTTCACGAACGTTTCGTTAAGCACTCTGAAATCGGCAAAGTAGCAGGCGCTGTTTTCATAATCGAAATCGCTGATATTTGCACCTGTACCGACATCGCCCAAACGGAAGTATATCGGTTTATTCTGCGCCTCGCCGTTATCATTGTCATAGCTGAATAGCGCATCGCCGTTCCATTTTAACGTGTACCAGGCGTTTGCGGTTATCTTTCTGACAGCGTTGCCGTCTGCATCGTAAATACTGACATAACCGTTTTCGGCACTGTAATTTGCCGCCGTAAGGTCGAAAGTAGTCGCGTTATTCTTTGCAGCAAACACCGCTCCCTCAGTTCCCGTATAATAGAAGTCGAATGCGAGAACTTTGCCGCTTAACATATCCTTTGTTGTGGAATCCGTGCCGCTTGTATTGTTGTCAAAGATATTTATCCTGTCGGCATAAGCGGAATTTGTTAAACCTGAACGCTGTACTTTATAAGCCGCTTTACCGTCAAACGTAGTTCTGCTGAACGTGTTATTACCTGAAACAGGATAGACACAGTACGTTTTAACGTCTGACGTGAGCGCATTGCCCGCAGCGGGCGCAAGGGCAAATCCCGCGTTTAACACACCGCTTACGGTAATCACCTGCACGTTCGTAAACGTTCCGTCTACCCTATGCCAATAACAAACGGGATATATCGTAGTACCTGCCTTATTATTGTCTACGTTTATATTGACGTCGGTAAACGTTCCGCCGTTAATTTCATAGATCGTAAACGTTCTTGTTCTTGCCGCTTTAGAACTGCTGTAAGACGCGTTGATATTAACGTTCTGAACAGTACCTTTGACAAGCCAAGCAAACAGCGCACCGTCGTTTTGAGTTCCGTTCCAAACGGCGTTTTCTAATGTAAGATTTTGAACGACAGAGCCGGGGAGCATATTGCCGAACAAGCCCGCTTGCGAGTATTCGCCGCCTTTAATTGTATATCCATTACCGTCAAACGTGCCATAGAAAC
Source organism: Clostridia bacterium (assembly GCA_017448355.1). GTDB lineage: Bacteria > Bacillota > Clostridia > Christensenellales > Borkfalkiaceae > UBA1259. The sequence goes on from JAFSLQ010000018.1 coordinate 4,942, forward strand.
CGTTATAATATCTATTGCCGGTGTTATCAAATACCGCCCCTACCGTATTATCGCCGAGATCTATATCGTTTGCAAGTTTATACTTACCCGTAGAATATTCAGTATAGTTCAAAGACGCAAAGGTCTGCAATTCGTTAACATCGTGGATATACATTGTATCGCCGAGCGAAACGGTTACCTTAAAGCTATCGCATCCGCTGACGTCGGTTACGATTACGTCTACATAATAATCGTATTCCGCAGCCATATATGAAGAAATATTGTATGCCGGAACGTATACCGTATCTGTTCCGCTGGCAGTAGTAAGTACGCTGCCGCCCGCAGACGCTAATCGGGTAGCAACGGTAAAGCCTGCCGACTGCCCCGAAACGCTTTCCACTTTCAACGACATAAAGCCCGCGCCGTTATTAGCGTAATACCATCTTAAATAGTCTTTATGGATCCTGAACCTGTTTACGGTTGTACCGTCCGCGACTATATTAGTAAACGTATATTCGTTTCCGCTCTTTGTGACAGCGAAACCGTCGCCGCCCGTAGACGAATCGACTGCAACGGGAGCGGAAGTATTCTCATTTCCAGTCGGCACACTATATAATACAGCGTTAGAAAAATAAACACTATTGCTTTGTTGAGATATAATTCTTACTTTAAGAACGTCTGCATATGTTGAATACGGTTTTGTCAAAGCGGTTGCGGAAGAAATATCCACTCTCACCTGCAACCACTCGTTATAAGCAAGCGTATCAATACTTTCCCCGTCAGAATTATACAGTTTTACATAATCGTTTGACGATAAAGAAAGAAGATTATAGGACGTATCGTTGATACGAACATAGATGTTCGGCAAGTCGCTGTAATCGTTGCTGTTTAAATAAAGATCAAAATAAAGATAATTATAACCGTTTTCGGAAAGTTCTTCGGCAGTTGCCCCACGCAGATACAAAGGATTATATACTTTAATATTTTCTTTATAATCGTAAGACTGCCAACGGAAATTAACCACGTACACGTCCGATCTGCCGAATATTGAAGAATCCCATTTTTTAACGGTAGTTCCCGCTTGCGTGTTGCCGCCGTACAGATCGAGATATCCGCTGTCTGAAACAGGTTCTATGGTAACTCTGCTGTCAAGATTTTCAACCCTTATCGGCTGCGACAGATCAAAAAGCCCCAAATCAAGCATATCGTCCGCAAGAGTATTGCCAGTCGCGTCAAACGTCTTGTTTTCGCCGTACAATCTGTCGTAAATCATCCTGATCGATACGGTTTCACGAAGTATCCTGTCGGCAAGAGTTTCGTAAAGAGCGGAATCGCTGACTTTAAGATAATCTATTGCGGCATACGCGTCTTCAAAATAGCCGAGTATGGTATTTAAGGTCGCTTCCGGCCAATATTCACGATATAATATCTCCGAATGAACGTTGCCCTGTCCCCTTATATCGTTATCCGTAATAATACCTTCGTAATGCGAACTGTAAGCGTTATATGCCTTTTTCACATAAGGCGCGGCAACACCGAAATAGGCGTCCATAAATTTATCGATATATGCGTCTATATCTGCGGTTGTATCCCAGCCGAGTTTGGATCTGACATACAATTTAAGGTTTAACCAGTCGACATCTGTATTCCGCTCACCTTGATCCCCGTCAAACACAAAATCACAGTACGTTTTAAGATAAGAATACGTGTCGTTTATATCATAAAAATCGTAGTACGGATAACCTTGTGAGAGATAGTAATCACTGTAATGCCAGAACATAAGTTTTTTACCCGCCGCCCTATCGGTTGACGAATACAAGTTGTACCACGCCGGAATATCCGTAGCATAATTTCTTATATCGAAACGATCATCCGCGTACCTATTACTATTGAGTTCCGACCAACTGCTATCAGAGCCGTTAAGTGCATTGTCGTACGAGTGATAGCCCGCGGCATATATAGGACAATACTGAACGTAAAGATTACTTTCTAACGTAAGTTCCGACAGATTGTTTGTTGGCGGAGCGATAGTGTCCTGATAAGCAAACATATAAAGTTTTATATCTCTTTCGGGACAGTTTTCGAGCCGCCAAGACTCTATTGCTGCTGCGCAGGCGTTCATAAACTTAATATACACGCCGGCATTTGAACCGTATCTCGTTTTTGCAGCGGCACAAGCCGTACATTCGCACCACGAAGTATTGTCCATCTGCGTAAAACCAAGACAATAAGAATCGGTGTTTCCGTTCGCCGTAATTGCGGTTTTCATCTTGCCTACTACAAGGTTAACAAGCTCGTTGTCAACATAATCGGTAGTATCATCGCCCGATAAACAAAGTTGATTGCTGACCTTATTTCCGTCAACAGTTGCCATATACTGCGGATAAGTTGTCAGATCCACCGTTATCGTAAAGTTATGGCAAGTTGTATCCATAATTATAAGATAATCGTCCCAAAGGTTGGTTTCGAGCCTTCTTGCAAAAGTTTTGTCTTCTAAAATAATTTTGCTACCTGAAACACGCCAGGTTATATCGGGATCGCCCGAATAATCTTCGTCAATAAGTTTAGCATTTTTAACGCCAACGTCAATATCTATAACGTCTGTGGTATAACACTCATAGTTAAACTGACGGCGCATAAACTCGTAAACGGCGTTAATCGTGCCGTAATCGCTGCCGCCGAAAAGGAATACGGAGTTCCCCGCTCTCTTTAAAGCGTAGCCCGTTTCCGTTAAAGTGTCCGAAACGCTCGCTCCGCTCTTTATAGCGGTATCGCCCAAAGATATGTACTTTGAGTCGGCGGAATAAGAAAGTCCGCTGTCGCTTACTTCGGTAATATCAATTCCAGTCGCCTTTTTAAACCAGAGTTTAAATTCCGTGCGGGCAAAGTTCATATTAGCGGACGTGTTGCCGTTTGGATAAACGAGCTTATACTCGGTTGCACCGTTATAAATAAAATCAAACTGACTGTCGCTCGACTCGATATCTGATTCCGCTACGCCGAGTTTTTTAAGTTCGCCTTTCTTTACGTAATTTGCACACACGTCGTTCTGATCTTCGCCATTAGCAACTACTAACGACGCGACGTAAGACACGCTACGCTTATGCGCGGCGGTAATTTCGGTATACTCGTAATCCGTACCCGATTTTATATAACCGATTGCAACATATTCGCGATTGATGTTGGCATAATAAATATTACTCAAAACAATGTTAAGCCTGTAAAGCCCTAACTTGCTGTCAAAGTTAATGTCGGAAACTTTTACATCGTTAAAATGTATCATTTTTCCTTTTATATCTTTAAAATAGCCGTAATAACCGCCCGTATAAGTCGGATTTTCCGTCATATACGTTTCATAATCTTCTACATAAGTATACGGAACGATTATCGCGCCGAGCGATTTGTTTTCCTTAAACTCACCATCGGCGATGATATCGGTATAAACGCTTTCGGAAAGATATATCCTGAAACGCATTCCGTAATATTCTTCGGCGCCTGTCATTCTTACTTCCGCACCCGCAAGCGTGTAAAAATATCGCCCGGAAACGGCATAAGCACTACGTTTTACGCTTGAAAACGACAATATCGCGCCTATCGATATAAACACCGCAAAAATAGCCGTAAGTGTTATAATCAAACGTTTTTTTATATTTTTTGACATAATAATACTCCTTTTTTACTTTTTAAGCTACTGCAAAACATAAAAGTGTTCCTTGCGCTTAAACCTTTTACCACTCCAATATATCGTCCTTACCTATATCTCCGTCATCTCGCCAACTATCTGACATAACTATCACGTCGCCGCCGATATCAGATCTAATCTCTATCTGCGGAGAGCTATACTTATTTTTCCGTAAAAAATCTGCCATAATAAACCTTCCTAAATTTTTTTAATTTTTGTTCTATGCGAATTTTTACGGCGATTGCCCTGCCTTGCGATTGCACAAAGCAAGGCTGTCGCCATTAAATTTTAGTTTATATCAGCAAACGGATTTGCCGAAACGACACGCATATTCATAAAATACGCTGCAAGTTCGTTATAATAATTCGCGTCAGTGCTTATGTTTCCGCCATTACCGATATCGCCCAAAGTCAATATCATATTGCCGATTGAACCGCTCGTTCTGTCGCCGTAAAGCATATCCCCGTCAAACACGAAAGTGTACCAGGCGTTTGCTGTTATCTTATCGACTTCTGTGCCGGATTCGTCATACGCTGTTACATAACTGCTATTCAATACTTTTGTCGCGTCGAAATTAACGTAGTTATTATTAGGTCTGAACACTAAACCCGCATCTTTCGTATAATACAAATCTAATACAAGGTAATTACCTGCAAGCAATTTTTTAGAGTAATCAACCGAACCGGCCGGCGCTATAATAAATCTACCGTCCGCCCAAGCAGATGCGCCTATGTTTCGCGTCAACTTCACCGCTTCACCTTCTCTGCCGTCCGGTAAATCTTCTGTAACGGTCGCTATTACGGAATTCGTTGCGCTTACCTTTTGAAAATTACTTTCGTTTAAAGTCCAACCAAGTCCTGATGCAAACAATTCTTCTTCGTCGATGATACGGATATCCGCAAAGTACGCTGCGTTATTCGCAAAATCAAAGTCTGAAACATTGTTGCCACCGGTAGTATCGCCTAAATTAAAATACATATTGCCGACCGCGCCGCTCGCTCTGTCGCCGTAAAGCATATTGCCGTCGAATACTATCGTATACCACGTGTTGGCTTTTGCTACATATGCGATATCTCCGTTAGAGTCAAACATATACATATAACCTATATTGTACGATACGGTAAGATCAAAGTTAACGTAGTTATTGTTAGGTCTGAATATCGCGCCGGATGAAGCCGTATAATAGAAATCGAAAACAAGATATTTGTCTGTCATCGATTCGGTATTTTTCGTAATATTTCCGGAATATGTCGGGAAAATCGAAAATCTCGTTGCCCAACCGCTCGTTCCCGCACTTCTGGTAAGTTTTACTGCCGCGCCTTCCTTTTCGTCAGGTAAATTTTCGGTTATAAAATCGATATTGCCATTACCGTCATATTTAGCCCAATAGAACGTACCGTCAAAATTAACACCGGTCAATGCTTCGCCTGCGCCTACCGTAGTAAGCACGTCAGAACCGTTTATACGATCGGCCGAAACGTTTACATTTTCTAAATTCCCTGCAACTTTGTTCCAATAGCAAACGGGATATACATTTGTTCCCACCTTATTATTTTCTACGGTTATATTAACGTCGGTAATCGTTGCTCCGTTAATTTCATAAGTCAAAAACAACCTACTGAATGCCGCTTTAGCGCTACCGTATACGGCGTTGGCGTTTATATTACGTATAGTTCCGCTGACCGTCCAGGCAAGAAGCGCGTTATCGTTTGAAACACCTTCCCAAGACGCGTTGTCTAATGTAAAATTTTCAACGATCGCGTCGCTTAAAATATTACCGAACAAGCCCGCTTGCGCATATTCGCCGCCTTTAATTGTATATCCCTGTCCGTCAAAAGTACCTGCAAATCCTACGCTATATCTCGTTCCTGAATTATCAAACGGAGCAACGATCGATATAGACCCGAGATCTATATCGTTTGCAAGTTTATAATTACCCGTAGAATATTCGTCGTTGCTTAAAGCCGCAAACGCTGATAATTCCGTTGCGTTTTTAATATACATCGTGTCAGCAAATTCTATCGTTAAAACAAAACTATCGCAGTCGCTTATATCGGTTATAACCACATCTACCCAATAATGTCTTTCCGAAACGGCTTTGCTTAAAATATGATATGCAGGGACGTAAACCGTATCTGTTCCGCTTGCGCTCTTAACTACTCCGCCGTTTGCATCATATCCCCAATAAGTATTGACAGAGAAACTTGCAGACTGCCCCGCCGCACTTTCTACCTTTAACGTAAGGAAAGTTTCATCGGCATTAAAGTAGTATCTTAATAAGTCGCTGTGAATCATAAATCTGTTTACAGTAGAACCGTCTGCCACTACGTTCGTAAAGGTGAAAACATTTCCGTCCTGCACTACCGCAAAGTCTTCTCCGCCGGAAACCACGCTTACAGGATTTAACTCATTATAATTAACTTTATAAATCGTATCACCGGTTACCGCAGACAATCCCGCATTGAATTCGTTTAAATCCATTCCCCAGGGCTGCATTGCACTTTCACCGTAATCGCCCGTATAACTGCTGGCATATCCCCAAGTATCGCCGCCGTCGGTGGATTTTTCTACGGAAATATTATAGATATATGTTCCGTCGCCTACTTTTTCAAAATAACTCCATGGGAAAGTCGGCGTTGTGCCGTAGTCCGTTATTTCTATCTTATCGGACAATACGCCCTGTGTATCCTGCCACTTTACGTTGTATTTATTAAGAACCGACGTAAAAGTTGCATTATAAGTAATGTTTCCTTTTACGGTCGTTATCGCTTTATCCCACTTGTTAAAATTATAAGTATATTGCGCTGTTGCCGCTTTTTCAGGCGTTGCTCCCGTATATTTCGGTATAGCGCCGTACTCTAATTCGTCTTCTTGCAACACTTCGCCGTCATTTACGAATTTTACAATGTATTTATTCACAACTGAATTAAACGTAGCTGTATAGGTTGCGTCTTCTTTTACTTCAACTATGTTTTTATCCCACTTGTCAAACGTATAGGTATATTGCGCTGTCGCCGCTTTTTCAGGCGTTGCTCCCGTATATTCCGGCATAGCACCGTACTCAAATTCATCTTCTTGCAACACTTCGCCGTCATTTACGAATTTTACAATGTATTTATTCACAACTGAATTAAACGTAGCTGTATAGGTTGCGTCTTCTTTTACTTCGACTATGTCTTTATCCCACTTGTCAAACGTATAGGTATATTGCGCTGTCGCCGCTTTTTCAGGCGTTGCTCCCGTATATTCCGGCATAGCGCCGTACTCTAATTCGTCTTCTTGCAACACTTCGCCGTCATTTACGAATTTTACAATGTATTTATTTATCGTTCTTTTAAAACACGCCGTTATCGTTATATTGTCGGTTACGGTTTCTGCTGCCGTCCACTTGTCAAATGCATAGGAATACTGTACAGTATTCTGGGACGGCGTCGCGGTTATTTTTGTTTCGCCCAGCGTAAGCGTTGCGCCGTCAATGCTAATCGCAGTGTCTTTCGCGACGTTCTCCACTTTTGCCACGCTTACCGAACCGTATTCAGCATTATCTACCTCAACGGTAACGGTATAGGTAGTGTTTCCACAAGCGGCAAACGCCACACTCACGCATAAGCATATTATCGTGAGTATGCAAAGCCATAGTTTCTTCATAAAATATCCTCCTTTCACTTTTAGCGGTATTTTTATCGTCCGCCGCCAAGACGTTTTGATTCATTATATCTTTCAGTTTTTATAAGGATCGGCAGTCATAATACGTATATTCGCAAAGTACGTCGCGCTGTTTGCCACGTCGAAACCGCTTATCAATGAACCGTTACGATTATGCGCTATAGCATCGTCCCCCATACAGTACGACATATAACCGTTCCCGTTTCCGCTAAACATCTTCGTACCGTCAAATACCAACGTATACCACTCGTTTGCAGTTATTCCGCCGCTTGTTAACTGATTGCCGTTTTTATCATAGACTTTTACATAATCCTGAATATTTACGGTATGATCGTTGCGCGTAATTGAACCGTAAACTTCCTGCGTGAGATCAAAATAAATATAATTATTATCAGGTCTGAACACCGCTCCCGCGCTTTCGGTATATTTAAAATTCATTACAAGATATTTGCCGTCCATATAAGATTTAGCAGTAGCAACGCCCGCGCCGCCGAGAATATTAGCCCTGTTCGTCCAAGGAACATAGCCGTCCTCTATCGTCATCTTATAAGCTTTTATTCCGTCGTTCTCAACAGCCTCAAAAGACGCTTTTCCGTTAAGCGACATATCGAAATTGTTTTCACCGCTGTTTTCAATTACGATCTTACTATCGGAAAAATAAGTAATACCGTTTACACCGTCTCCGCCTGCCGCAAATTCGGTTTTGACATTACCCTTTGCGTAAACATAAACATCTGTAAAGGAACTTGGCCCGTTATTTGTCCTGTTCCAATAACAAAAAGCATATAGTCTGCTTTGCTTGGAACTCGTGTTAATTACTCTGATATTTATATCTTCAAACGTAGCGGAATTAGAGCAATATATAACGTTCGCTATATTATGGACGCCTTCGTCTTCGCTGCTATATGTTGCGGAAACAGACACGTTTTCCATCGTTCCGCTTATGCTCCAACATATTATATTTTTCAAAGTGCCGTCGCTCGGAACGAAGCCCCATTTAGCATTTTCGATATTAAAGTTTTTAAGTATACCGTCTTTTGACACTTGTCCGAACAAACCGCCGCAAGTTTCATATATTCCACCCGATATTGTATAGCCTCTGCCATCAAACGTTCCGCTGAAACCTAAATCAATAAATTGTCCACCGTTATTAACGTAGGGTGCATCAGGTTTTTTGTTGTTCAATTCTATATCATTACCGAGAACGTAATAACCGGTTTTAAATTCACCGTCCGTTTTATTTGAAAATGCAATCAACTGTTCTGCGGTTTTTATTACTTCACTAACCAAAAAAGCATTACATCTTATTATCCTATCGTCAAATTCAATATCAAAAGACTCATTTTCACCTATCGGTAAAGACTTCATTGCATCTATGGAAATTCTCAACTCGTTGCCGGATTTGACAGACGGCATAACTGTCCCATTATATTTGACCGTAAATGCACCGTCCTTAAATTTTTCCAAATCGGAAATTCTGACTGAAAAATCATCAGAAGACACCCCTAAATCACCGACATCCGAAGGACAAACGGACTTACCTACCGTAATGAAGGTTTCCGACGTACCTATAAATCCATCAGAGAAAACGAATTTCCCTTCTATAACGGTTTCTCCAACCCCTATGGATCTGATTTCTCCGTCCGATGAAACAGTTGCTACGTTTTCATCTTTAGAAGACCAAATAACATCCCCGTCCGCTACATTGTCAAATAACATGGAGTTATAAGTTAAAATTGCTGATATTTTATCTTCAGCATTAATCTTTTTATATTCAAGTTCAATATTTTTTTGGTCAACGGAAAAAATATGTCCGCCTACAACATTGACAGTAATAGTACGACTTGTTAGCATATTTTCGGTATAGACGGTTATTGTCGCTGTTCCGTCTTCCCTTGCGGTTATTACCCCGTCAGAATCAACGGTCGCAACATTTTCGTCAGAGGATTTCCATAAAAGTTGCATTTTTTCCGTTTTGCCGTTTATACTGTATTCGGCAAAAATCGGATATGTTGTATTTAACAGTACATTTACCTGCGTTTCGCTTACGGTTATCACCGGATATGAGTCCGAACCTATAACCGTTACTTCACAAACACCTATGGCTTCACCGAATTCTGCCGTTATCGTTGCCGTTCCTATACTTATCGCCGTTAAAATCCCGTCTTGAACCGTAACAACCGATTCTTCGGACGAAATCCATATCGTTTCGCTTTTATCTCCGCCGATAATATATACAGGAAGAACTTTCGTCTCTCCGACGGTTAATTCACAACTACTTAAACCAAGCTCAATGCTGCGCGTCATCTTGCCGTTTGCGCCGGAACCGCAACCCGCCACATATAAAGAAAAAGAAAATAAAACCGATAATAAACATAAAAGAATTTTTTTCATTACGCTATCCCCCGTTTCTTATACAAAATTGAAACCGTATCTTGCGCCGTCCGTAGCCAAATCATTACCGTTACCGATAAATTTAGCAGTATACTGGTACCTTTCATTAATAAACCTAAAAGTCAGACTTTCAAGACAAATGCGTTCTTCAAGCGTCTTATAAAGTGCAGGATCGGTAGACTTAATTACCGCTATATCTTCATATGCCTTATTTAATAAGCCTATCCAATATGCCAACGTACCTTCGTCCCATAATTCGTCGTTGTCAATTTCCTTATGGTTATTACCTCGCCCTGTAAGTCCTTTTTCGGCAATCATCTTGGAGTAATAACTCGAATACGAATCAAATAATTCTTTCATCGTATTTCCCGCCTGCTTAAAATAGTTTTGGAAAAACATATCGGTATAATATCTTAAATCCGCATTTACATCCACGGACAATTTCGAGCGTAAATAGATTTTCAGTCTTTGCCAGTCAAACCCGATATTGTTTGCGGACAAATCTTCATCAAAAACAGAAATCGCACTATGCGATGCCGTATAAGCATACATATCGGCAACACCGTAAAAATCAAAATACGGCCAAGGAACATTGCTACCGCTTGTGTCATTATCCATATAATAATAACTATATGTCCAAAACATTATATTGTCGGAAATAGACTGCCACGCCTGAATATTTGCATCGTATACTTCCTGATTCAATTTATGGTCGTAACTATAATATCCGGACGCATAAATGGGTGCAATCTGAACCATAATATTTTCTCGAAGTTTCAATTCGGGGGCATTCGGACTATATTTTCCGTCCGCACCGAGCGTTGCCGGAGCCGTCTCCGAATCCTGATATGCAAATAAATACAAGTATTTTGTCTTGTTAGGGAAATTTTCTTTAAGCCAACCGCTTATTTTATCGGAACACTTGTTCATAAACAGAATATAAGAAGCCGATTTCGTGCCATATTTATGACCATATTTTACACACTCTTCGCAATTACATAGTTGACTGTTATCCATTTGAGTAAATGAAAGTGCGATCGCATCGGGATATTCCAAAAACGCTTTTTTCATTTCCGACACCACGTAATCGGAAAGACCTTCTATGTCTCTCGTCATACATACGTTTGCACCGTCCACCGAAAACCAATCAGGATGTAGTTCGGATAATTTTCTTTGTTCACCGCTCTCCGTTTCAATTTCCGCATTCGGATTAACGGCGGTCAAAAAATTATGACAATATCTGCCACCGAAAGAAACGATAAAATCGCTTTCAAGGTTATAACCGAGTCTTCTCGCATACATAACGTCGTTACGAATTTCTCCCGCAGCACTTAACTTCCACACTATATCAGGAATAACTTTAAGGTCGTTAAAGTCAATTATTTTTTTGTTGCGCACACTTGTATCGATAACTATCTCGTCGGTAGCATAACACTCAAAATTAAATTCTTCATGTAAAAATCTATACACCGCGTTGAGCGTACCGTATGTTCCGCCTCCCATCAAAAACACCGATTCACCTATATTTTTTATTGTAAAACCGGTTTCCGACAGTTCGCCTATATCTACCGTACCGTAAAGCCCGGAAGTTAAAGCCGCATCGGTATCTCCAACTGAAATAATTTTAGAGTCCGTCGTCCATTTGTCCGCGACCGTACTTTTAATAATCTGTAAATCAACTCCTGTTGCCTGACTTACAAAAGTCGTCAGTTCGTTTACCGCTAAATCGATTATGCCGGTAGAATCGCCTTCCTGATAAACGATTTTATATTCGCTTTTACCGTCTTTGATAAAATCCGATTCCGTTTCAACAAACCCGCTGTTTTTTTCGCTTTCCGTGGTTTTATCATTACAAGCGAACAAAGAAATCATCGCTAAAAAAGACAACACGATCGCTATAATCCTTGAAATTCTTTTAGTCATACTACTTTTCCACCTTAAATAACACGTCTTTTATTGATATATTGCCGCTGGAATCTGACGCATATACCCTTAATGCATAATTCCCGCATTTAACAAATGTATATTCCGCTCTGTCTTGATTAAGCAATATCAACTCGCCCGCGGGTGTAGCGATAAAATACGAAACTTCAACCGTTCCGTCTATATCATCGGTTGCCGTAGCTACCGGAAGAACAATCTTATTATTCTTATCATAATCACCGCCGACAGTAGGAACTACAACAGTCTGACCGATTTTAAACACTTCTTTAAGTTCGGATTGCAGATTTATTTCAGGTTTAACGTCATTACGACAATTAAGATAATAATCATATGTCGCCCCGTTGGTTTTGGTATACTGCGTACCGTCATACGATCCGTCGCACAAAAAATACGAAATTTTATATTTCCCATACATATTCAGCGTTATCGACCACGCTTCTTCCGCGTTTTTATCTTTTATTATCGTCTTCCCGTCCGGTCCGGTTACGGTAACGGTCGCTAAAGAATAACTATCGAGAATATCGCATACAGACACACGTAATACGGTTATTGCTTGATTTATATTGTAAATCCCGTCATAATTCCCAAATAATTTAAATTGCGGAGCAGACAAATCGTATTTATTGTTTACGTCCTGATAAAATTTCTGTCCGCAAACCTCGTTAATACCGACGACAGAATTTCCTTTAACATTTTCAAAAGAATAAGACACATATACTTTTTCCGCATCGAAATCGGAAATATCAAGTCTGACGGCATTAGCGGAATTGATTATTTTACCGTTTTCATAAGTAAATTTTAATAACGCAGAGGAGAAAAAACCACCCGTTGTAATAGAAAAAACGGTCTGTTCCCCGTTAAGATAAACGTCTGTCGAAGAATTCAATGAATTTTTAACAAGCCCTATAACAACTTTTTCGGAAAAATCATTTGCGTTTGTTATGATTATATTAAGATTGTCAAAATTTGCTTTTTTCTCGTCAAAAATCAATGTTGTTGAAAAGGTATCGGAAAAAAGAACAGATTTGACAAAATCAACCGTACCGTTCCCGTTTATGTCGATTTTTACATTTTCCGAATCAATCGAAGTAGTCAAATTACCATCTTCAATCATAAAATAATTGAGCCAGATCACTTCGTCGATAGCCGAACGAACGTCAAGCACCTTAATATAAGGCACATCTTCCGTTTTATTCGGATATACTACAGAATTCCCTACTCTATATTCAATCGAAACGCTTGTTCCGATTAAATCTCTTGCAGGTAAATATTCGTAAGATTCGCATTTAGCGTTATTGATATATAGTTCCGCTTTTTTTTGCACGCCTTCCTTAAAATCAAAAGCAAACACAGTCGGGAAAACGGTTTTTAATCCGGCAAAAACATATTTAGGCAAACTCACATTATCAAGAACAACCGGAACATTATTATCTGAAACCGTTATTGTGTAAGATATCTGTTTTTCTTGTCCCACGTAATCGATCGCCGTATAAGTAATTGTAAACACCCCCGTTTCGAGCGGCACGATTTCATTAGAGATTTTATCAAAAATATTTTTCTTATCAATATCTACTTGAATTTCAGTTTTACCTATACCGCCTTTAAGAACAGGAACAGCAAGCGAAATTTGTTCCCCCACCTTACAAACTTGCGCATACCCGTCTTTTAACGATAAACTTATATCGCTTTCGGCATTTCCCGCATAAATATTCAAAATCTTTTCACTTGAATTACCGCTCTTATCTGTCGCAGTATATACAATCGAATAAGTTCCGATATAATTCATATCGAATTTACCGTCTCTTACAAGTATCGACTGTTTAGAAGATGATCCTTTCGCATAATAAACTTTTACCGTAGGTTCTATAATACCGTCATATTCGTCGTATGAAGATGCGCTGAACACCCTGTAAGACTTACCAACAACGCCCGCAGGCAGAGAATTTTCTTCATAGCCGTCAAAATCAACGGTAATGATCGGCGCATCGTCATCCTTTATTTCGTTCAAAGAAAAATCAAGATCGCCGACACTTAAAAAGTTGATATTAAAATATGCGCCTGTATAGCCGTAGGCTTCTACGGAAATACGTACATAACCGGTTGTAAATCCTGACCAAAGATTTTCAAAATAAGCGGCATCGTCAAAATCAGTAATGAGTTTGGGTTTACGGGCAAGCGAATCGACCTGACTGTCGCTTAAAAACAGTTGTTTGGCATTATCATCATATATAAACCGAAGATATGCTTCAGAATCGTCAACACCCCAAAGCCCGCTTACGTCAACATAATCGGTGCCGTTGCCGTAAAATGAAAGTTTACCGAGAGTGCCGAACCGATCGTTCCGGTGATAACTTCCGTTATCTCCATCTATTCCGCCTACAATTTCACCATTATGCGCCGCCAACACATAAGACGCTACATAAACATAGGGTTGACCGTTATAAGTTACACTCTGAACTTTAATTTTTAAGTAATTATCAGGATCGGCAACGTCTGTTATATATATCCAACATCCCTGAACTTCTCTCGATCCGCGTTTTTCGGGAGTAAGATAAAATTTAAGGAACTCTCCGTCCAACTCATGTATATTAAAAACCTTTTCAAAGGTAAGTTTCTCTCCGTTCGCAAGTCGGACATTAAGCCCCATCCGACCGGAATTGTACTGCGAATTATCCACGCCATATTCTGCTGTTGATTTTTTACCGTTAAACGTATAAAGCGTACGTACAGCAACGAATTCGATTTCTTCGGTAAATATTTCTTCTCCTTTGACTACCCTATATTCAACCGTATACTTCCCCGCTTCCTGCAGTTCGATACTATCTTTTTTTAATGCAGTTCCCGATGGCAGATAAATAATTTTATCCGCATTTACGCCTTGTATCGTTTTATCGGGAATAATTACCGTTTCTCCTAATGCATACTCGGCTTTAAGCGTATCGGTATAAACGTTTGCATTTACAGACCAAACCACATAAATACACCCGAATAGAGCGACTATTAACAGAAAAGAAAACAAAAATAATACAGATTTTCTTGATTTTATAGTCATAATTTCTCCTTTGACGTGTTAAAAAATTTAACCTTTTATTCCGCCTGCCGCAATATTTCCCATTAAGCGCTTATGTGTAAACATAAATAAAACAAGTATAGGAATAAAAATCAACATAGCAGCGGCAAGTTTATGCGGATCGGTGTTTAAATTTATATCGGTATGATTACCGCTACCATTCTGTATCCAATGAAGCCCGTAAGCCAGCGTCGGATAACTTTTTGCAAACAATAAGGGTGTCTGATAATCATTCCAAAAGGCTATGAATTTAAGTAAAAATATCGTTAACAATGCATTTTTTACAAGCGGAATCATTATAGTAAGCATAATTCTCCATTGCCCCGCACCGTCTATCATTGCCGCTTCGTTAAAATCTTTAGGTATCGTCTTAAAAGATGCGTGTAATATAAGAAAATGTATACCGTAAAAATTTGATGATAGAATTATAAGCCCTGTCATAGTGTCGTATAAGCCCAAAAAATCAAGCACTTGAACTTGCGACGGTAATGCCCCAACGATAGGCAAAACCATAACGATAAGAACAACGGTATAGATTATCTTGCTTGAAATAAAATTAAATCTCGCGACTATGTAAGCCATCAAACAGCAAGCAAGCGTCTGGAATAGCGCACTACCGACCGAGTACATTATGGAATTTAATATAAGCCCGCCTATATCTACGTACACGCCCGCCATTACTTGAATTTCAAAATAAGACAGCACTTCCACATAATTCTGCATGTTAAACAGTTGCGAAAAGGAATAAAAGGAAAACTGGTCTTTTAATTCAATAAGATAAGTTTCCGGCGTCTGAAAAGACACAACAAAAGACCATACCATAGGAAGTATTAAAGAAATAGCGTAGGCGAACAAGATTATAAACGCAAATATCTTAAAAAGTAAACTTGCGACACTCTTGTCTGTCTTTCTTTTATTCGCTTTTACATTATAAAAAGTTAAATTTTTTTCCATAGCGCGTCTCCTAATCTTCTTTCGGTCCGAACTTATTAAGCGCCCATCTCGCGCTGAAAACCAAAGGTAAAGTAAAAAGCGTAGCGAGAATTCCTAACGCCGAATATAAAGGATAATCCTTTAAAGTTCCCGTTTGAGTGCCTACATAAAGATAATATCCGACCGTTTGTACCAAGCCCTTGGCATTTTTACCGTAAAACGGGAACAAAGTAAGTTGATTGATAAATATAGAAGCAATCTGAACTGTAAGAAAAACAACGAACGTCTGATAGACCGACGGAAAAATAACATGAATAAACTGCTTCCACACATTTGCCCCGTCAATTTCCGACGCTTCTATCATACTTTCCGAAATTCCGCTCATAGCCGAAACATACATAAGAATCTGTGTTCCGAAGCCTATCCATATATTGTAAAAAATTATCATACCGAACAGGGATTCATCCATAGTTAATAAACCCTTCATTTCAATGCCGAACAAATAATTTACCCACGAAGGTATAGCGACATTGACGACGGCACGAAAAATCATCGTCATAACGATACTCGATACGATGGAAGGAATAAAAAGCATTACCTTAAAGAATCCGCTAAACGGCATTTTTTTGAAAATATAATAGGAAAACAATAATCCGCAAGGTAAAGAAATTATCGTTATCCAGAAAAAAGCGAAACAAGAGTTTATAATAGGATCTTTCAACATTGAAAATTCGGCCGATAAATCTTCAAAAATTGCCTTAAAATTATTAAAATTAATTCCCGTTACTTCCAACGTATAAGGGTCAATCGTTTTTAAGGAAAGCAAAATCGAATTAAAATTCACACAGATATAAAAGATTATAAACTGCAACACAGGCAAAGCCGCCACGGATAAATAAAATCCGTAGGTTTTATACTTTTGCCTTTTCATTTGATTACCTTTAATAGAAATTACCTTATTATCCATTGTTGATTTTCCCTTGTTGATCAAACATTAAAACTGCCCGAACCGTATGCCGCTTCGTAAATATTTTTCCAGGTTGACGAATAATATCTGTAAATGCCTTCAAAATAAGATTTTGCAGTTACAGATTCTTTTTTAAGTTCATCAACCGCAAATGAATTTGTAAGACCTGCCGAATACCATAAATTTCTTTGGGTGAAACCGAACGTCGTAAAGTTTGCACTGACGACTTTACACGGTAAAACGTTCACCATTTCGGCATTATTACAGTAATCGTATATTTCTCTGCCGAGATTCGACATAGCGGAACGCTCGCTTTCTGTCAACTCATACTTAAAATACGGTTTGGAAAGAGAAGTCTTAACGGTAAAATCCGCAAGATTTTCACGAGTATGGAAGAATTGTATAAATTCCTTGGCAAGTTTAATGAGTGAGTCATCGGTCAATTTGTGCGGATTAAGAAACATTAAAAGCGCAGTGGACGGCACAATAGTATTAGAAGAACCTATTTCATCTTCGCTGATTTTCGGGAAAGGCATCCAACCGAAATTACGGTTTTCTCTTGAAAGAGAAGGATTGTCTTTCGCCATTGACGCAAACGTTGCTCTCGCTTCGTTTTCCCAATACATACCTTCGATAAACATTGCAATATTCTTATAGCCTGCGCTTATACCGCTTCTTATAAAATAATTCTGCGATTGAGTATGCGAATTGTCATTTTCAAAAAAACATTCGTTATCTTTTACTATTTCTTCTAAAAATTTCAGCGCGAAATATCTGCCTTGTTGTTTATACAGTTCATATCCGTTCTTTTCGGTTATAGCCTTATCGCCGATTTTTGTAACCGTTCCGTTATCCGCCACTTCAACAAGATCATGAGCCGTGCCGTTCATAGAATAATTCAATTCCATTTCGTCTTTCCCTTCAATATTTGCCCAAAGCGCAGATAAAAATTCGTTTACGTAGTTTTGATATTTACCCGCCCAAAAAATAGGAATATACCCCTGTACGCCTTTTATTCTGTTGCAAAGGGCAAAGAACTGCTCGAACGTTGCAGGCAAACCATCATCTATAGAATAATCGACTCCGTTGATTACACCTGTCTTTCCATTCGGTCCTGCTGACTTTACTTTATTATTTCTATCAACAAATACATAAACGCCACCGTCCCTTTTCGCCGCATAATTACCGTTATCGGGATCTTGCGCCGCAAAATAAAAATTGTTATCGTTGAACATATCTTTATTATAAGTTATACCGAAATTTGAAAAAGCATATGGTAAAGCATAGTATTTACCGTTTACTTTAAATGTATTACGTGAACTTTCGTCCATTTTATCTTCTATACTTTCATTTTCACCGAATTGCGTAAGTTTACCTTGAACAGTATCGGTAATATCTACCATATCTCCTTTTGCAACATAGTCGTTATAAACCATCTCACCGTCAAAAATAACCTGTGAACGAATAGATTTGAGTTTCGATTGAAGATTCAGTCCGTAATCGGTAAGCGGATCAACAACAATTTGCACACCGGTTTTGCCGTTTAATTGAAAGTTCTCGTATTTCGCTTCAAACTTTTCTATAACGGAATCAAGCCATGCTCTACCGTAACCGTTTTCAATAAGCCCTACGTATAACTGCGTCTTGCTATCGTCCGTAACATTTTCTATTCTCTTCCCGCAACCTATGGCACTAATAGCACCAAGCGTCAGGATTGCAGATAAAACAAGACCTAAAACCTTTTTAAAATACTTTTTCATAATTTTCTCCATTCTTTTTTATCTATATATTATCAACAAAAAACGATAATTATATATCCGTCAATATTTGCACCGATATGCTTTTAAAACAATAAAAGAATATATCGTTAATTCCGTTATATAACTTTCAAATCACCTTTCTCAAAAGCCTTATTCCGTCTTCCAGAGAAAGATCTTTTCTGAACACGCTCGAAGAGCCTGCGACATAAATATTAGAACCGGCGCTTTTCATAAGTTTTGCATTTTCAAAACTAACGTTTCCATCTACTTCTATCTCAATATGCTCATAACCATTTATGTCTAAAAATTTTCTTGTATCGGATATTTTCTTCAAAGTCTGCGGTATAAGAGCCTGACCTGCATAACCGGGATTGACAGTCATTAAAAGCACAGCGCAAACATCGTCTAAAACATATCTTATTTCTTCAATGGGAGTTGCGGGATTTAATGCAACTATCGGCTTTGCTCCAAGTCGTTTTACAAGCGACAATGCCCTTTGCAGGTGTACCGTACTTTCGACGTGAATAGAAACCATATCGCCTTCTCCGATCGGAAACCATTCTGCCTTATATTCGGGATTGTTTATCATAAGATGTATATCGAGCGGCAAGTCGGTTTTTTTCTTCAACATCTTACAATAGTCCGTTCCGAGCATAAAATTAGGAACAAATGTGCCATCCATAACGTCTATATGTAAATAGTCGATTTTTTCTTCTTTAAACGTTTTAAGCGTATCTTCTAATTTAAATGCGTCTACGCACATCATTGACGGCGCTATCTTACCTTTCATTATCAATCATCACCTTACAATAAAATTCCTTGTGTTCAGCCATCATCTTTATTGCTGAAAATACATCTTTTATCGCTACCCTATGTGTTATCAGACCGCGAAGTTTTAGTTTACCGTCAGATATTGCATTTACGGACTCTTTCCAGTCGTTTTCCCTTTGTGAAAAAGAAGAATTCCAAGTTCCTTTAAGTATAATTTCTTTTCGTAATATATTTTGCCATGTAGACGGATCTATCGTAACCGCTCCGGAAGGATTACCCATTAATACTATTCTGCCAAAAGGCTCTACTGCGTTTACCGCGCAAATAACACCGCTGCCTGCGCCGGATCCTTCAAGCACCTTATCGACTTTTTCACCGTTAAAAACGTAAAATCCGAATTTTTTTACAAAATCAAGTTTATTGCTATCGATATCGGAATAATATATTTTGTCTGCACCAAAACTCTGCGCCCACATTCCCACCATAAGTCCGATAGGTCCTGCTCCTATAATAAGTAAGTTATCGCCCTTTTTAATTTCAAGTTTTTTAGTCGCCGCAAGTGCTACCGAAACCGGCTCACACATAGCGCCTTCTTCAAAACTGACGTTATCTGGTAGAAAAATAAGATTAAATCTTTTAACGGATATATATTCCGCATATCCGCCATCTCGTCTCGAACCGTAATAATCGTAATTCCTGCATTGTGCGTATCTTTCGTTTGTACACTCGTCGCACTTAAAACAAGGTAGAAGCGGATAGACCGCAACTCTTTTCCCTTCATCTTTTCCCTGCGGATCAAATATTATTACACCGCTGAATTCATGACCGGGAACGGTAGGAAAATGATACGTTCCTTTATGCAAGACTCTTCCCACATCACTTCCGCAAATACCGCAATTTTTTATTTTTACCAAAACCTCATCGTCTTTACAATTCGGCACTTCCATATCTATATAACGCAGATCTCCCACCGCAAATAAGGATGCCGCTTTCATTTTGTTCATTTGTCCAGCCTTCTTTTTATAATTAAAATTTGTTTTTTCCTTTATGAGATTTTAAAACGAGAAACATACGGCATCTATCGATAATCGATATACAGCTATGTTTAATACCTGTAATCACTTCATAATTTTTTTGCCCTATTTTGACACGTTTTTGAACAATAGCTCCATAACATCAAAACGCAAAAGCCTTTTTCTGTTGTTCCAAACATATTTACTACATATATTTTTGTTTTTGATTATTATAATTTGTTGAGCAACCATTGTCAATATATGGCGCAAAAGTTGACAAACAGTCAAAAATATGTTAAAATTCAGTCAAACTCGAAATCAATCGTTCATTTTTTTTAAGGAGCACGTAAATGTTTTACAATGAAAATCACGACAAAATTATCGAAATACTCGAAAAACGCAATTATGCAACCGTAGGTTATCTTGCGCAAAATATTCACGTAAGCGAACCGACTATTCGCCGCGCCCTTAAAGTTCTTGAAAACAACGGCAAAATAAAACGCACTTTTGGCGGTGCGATTCTTTCTACAGAGATAAATAAGGAAGTACCACTCGTATTACGTGAACAGGAAAATATCGTACAAAAAAAAGAAATCGCATCTAAAGCAATAAGCCACATTCAAGACGGACAACTTATTTTTATAGATGCGTCTTCGACCGCTTCTTATCTAATTGATAAACTTGTGTCATTCAATAATCTTACCATTATAACCAATAGTCCGAAAACATCTCTTAAACTTTCCGAACTGAAAATTAAGAATTATTGTACCGGCGGACTTTTGCTTGAAAATTCTGTTGCCTATGTCGGCTCACATGCAGAAAAATTTATAGAATTTTTTAATGCCGATATAATGTTTTTTTCTTGTCGCGGACTTTCCTTTAACGGCGAACTTACCGATCAATCTATTGAAGAAACACAATTGCGCCAAGTAATGCTATCGCGCGCAAAGAAAAAATTTATGCTATGCACATCGGATAAGTTCGGCAAAACTTATTCTTTTAACCTTTGTCATTATAGAGATTTAACGGGAATAATCAGCGATAAAACGTTCACAATATAAAAAATGTTTCCCTTATAAAAACGAAATACTGATTTAAAAGTTTTTGACTGAGATTTACTTATAAAATTTTAGTAAACTACGAGCGGGACGCCTAAAAGGCGTCCCGCTCGTAGTTGGTATCTATATATTTAATTATTCAACGTTTACACTTTTTGCAAGGTTTCTAGGCTTATCAGGTTCGATTCCCCTTACCTGCTCCAGCGCCAAAGCAAGGCTTTTTGGTCTTGCTCTTTTTTGTGTAAACAATCCTAACTACGCGTAAAACGCGTAGTTTGCACAAGCCCTAATTTGTATATACTCCGCTATCTTCTTCTCATTCCTGCCTACCGTACTTACGTAATATCCTTTACACCAGAAATGTCGATTCCCGTACTTGTATTTCATATTCGCAAATTTGGAGCAAATACTATATGGTACTTGCATTCGTACTTACAATGTGCTAAACTTAATTCGTCCATTTTGGAAACACATCCTATGATTTCGATTGCGGTTGGTTGCCTCAATCGTTATTTTATCATAGGGGGCTTTTTCTGTCCATCGCTACCGCTTTTTGCTTACCACACGCTTAGCGTGTGGTTTTCTTTACAATAAAAAAGTCGATGATATACTTTATCATCGGCTTTTTTGCCTGCGGAAAAAATTTTCTCTATATTAATATTATTTATTAAAATAATAAATGGGAATCGCGCTCCAACCGTGGCACAAACTTCCTGCGCCGTCAAAATCCGCCGCACCTTTTTCCGTCTCCCAAAAAGTTGTTGCGCCCTTATCTAACATCTTTTTATATTTTTCTTTTATGTCGCTTAGAATATAACCTTTATATTTATCACCGAAAGTCAAAAGTGCGTCATACAAAAACGCGCGCATCGAAAGCGTTGCCGTTATCATTTCTTTATCGTCTAATACTCTTTCTGCAAGTTCTTCGCCGCCAAGCCCTATGAGTATCGCAAGTGAATTGCCGAGTTGACTTGTCTTATTCGTATGAGTTGATAATTTATACTCTTTCCCATTATAAAAGGTTTCTTTTATTGCCTGTTTTGTCTTTTCTACCGAAATCTTTTCACCGAAAAGTTTTTCGTAATATCCCGCACAATAAACAAACATACAGTTAAGTATCAGGTCGTAACTTTTTATTTCTTTATCTTCTTTCGTTCTCGTTATCTGCCACTCGTTGTTGCTCTCTTCCGCCCACTCGTAAAAATTCCAGCACGGATACGGAAAGGTCGGTATAAGTCCGTTTTCTTCCACTCTATTCGCAAAAGTTAAAAACACTTTTTTCGCCGCATCGCCAACTTCGTCTAGAATGCTCTTATCTTTCGTATGTTGTATATATTCATAGACCTGTATCAAATATACAAGAGAGAAAAACGGTATCGGTATATCTATTCCCGTCGGAAAACACAGACTTAATAATCCATCTTTTCTTAATCCTTTGGCTATAAGTATAAGATTATGTCTCACATAATCATAATTCCCGTCTTCAAACGCATAATACCCGCATAACATTTGGTTTCTACTGTCCATAGTATATAAAGCCTGTTCTCGCCACGGACAGTCTTCATAATGCTCGTGCATACAGCATTTTAAGGTGTAGACGGACGTATCGTATATCCTTTGCATAAGTTCGTCGGCAAATTCCGCTTTCTTTTCCTTTACAGGATATTCTACGTTCCTTATGCCTATATAATTTATTTCAATCGGGTAATCTGAATAAATCTGCAAATAACGTCCGCCAAGACGACGTAAAGCATTAAGATATTTGTTTTCGCCCTTTTTCGCAACAAACTCCACACTAAAATCCCGCACGCCGATTTTTCTTTTCACGTTTCCGTCTTCAAGATGTTCACCGTAAGCGATTAAAAGTTTCTGATTTTCAGAACTTTTAAATTCCATATCCAAAAACCCGGCAACTTCTCTACCCATATCTATAATCACGGATTTTTCCCTTGCGATGGTTTTTATCGGCAATCTGTCGCAAAGTTTAAGCCCCTTAATATTGCGCTTATGTAAATCGTATGTTTTATCTACGACTACGCTTTTTTTATATTCACTTTTAACTACCGTGTTGTCATATAAAAAGCTTTGTCCGAGTTGCGGAGTTATCATCTTCGCATAACCGTTTTTATATTCGTTCATAACTCGAGATAAAGTATTCTCGTCGCTTTTTGCTACCGTCTTGCAGTTTGCTGTGATTTCAAAAATGACGCCAGCCTTGTCGTTTATATAGGTCTGACTATCCTTGCCAAGATGGCAAACGACGATTTTAACTTCGTTGTCTTGTCCGCAAAATTCCGTTATATCTATCTCATCGTAAAACTTATACCAAGGATAATCCGCACAACCGGAAAAAACGGCAAGTTTGCCGTTTAAATATACGGAATATACGCCGTCGCAAGATATTTTCAATATATTTTTTCCATTATCCGCAACAGAAAAGTTTCCGACGAATTCAGAATACTCGTTTTCTCTTTCTTTATTACTTGTCCATATCCATTTTGCATCTTTAATCATAATGTGTTTTCTCCTAATTATGCGCATTTATTATTTTTTCGAACAAAGAATAACACCTTTCTCCGAGTTCATATACGGAATCTGCGCAAAAATGCATATTATCTCCGTTATGAAACTCATCGTCGTTTGATAAAAGTCCTTCGCTTTCGACAACCGCAGCGTTCCCTATCTCTCGGCATACGTCTTTGGTCGCTTTTTCTACTGCGTCGCATTTTGTCTTATTTTCCGCAAGTTCTGCCCAACTGTTTACCATTTCGCCTGCGATAACGGGTATATCTTTTCCGTATTTTTTCCGAAACGCAAGCGTCTGTTTTTTGAAGTTCTCCCGATAAAACGCATATCTCTCGTCCGCAGCAAGTTCTGCGTTTTCAAAAAAGTCGTGTTCTCCCTGATGCCATAAAAGCGCAACTATTCGGTTATCTTTGTTGAGTTTTAAGCCGTAGTCGACCATAAACTTTACAGGGATTTATCTTTTTATATTAAACTTTAATCATTACGAAACTCTGTTTTCCGAGTGCAATTTTATCGCCATTTATCTCGGTGTTTTGCATCAGCAAAATTTCCTTAAAATTGCAAAACCTTTCGACCGTTTTATTCGACGGATTTATATATACGCGGATAGTCGTTTTGCCGTCCGTTCTTTCGTATACGGCAGGGTAGCCTGTCTCTAAAAATCTCTGCTCGCCGTCAGCGTTAAGACAAGAATATTCCTTACGTATTTTTATGAGTTTTTTAACGGTGTTTAAAATGCTGTTTTTGTCTTTTAACTGACTTTCAACGCTGCAATTCTTATCTTTGTTCGTAGGAAGATACGTCCCCCTGTGTTCGGAAAAACCTCTGTTTTTACCGTTAGTCCATTGCATAGGAGTCCGTGTACCTGTCCGTATCGAACCGCCGTCGCGACTTACGTTAAAATTGTGTCTTATTCCTATTTCGTCGCCGTAATAGATAAAGGCGATATTTTTATACGTAAGTAAAAATGCAAATATAGTCTTTATAAGATCGTCGCTCTTAAACGTGCCTATCCTTATTTCGTCGTGGCTGCCGGTGGGGGAAGAAATATATCCTTTTCCGTCAATGACATTATAAAGGTCTTCTACATAATCGACAAAGTTTTTCATCGTGCCTTTGCCGTTTTCGCTGAAATAATTATCGCCGAGTTCTATTTCACGAATCAAGTTAGTGTTTATTTCGTTTCTTACAAGTTCATTAAATACAGGAGTATCGTGCGTTAAAAAGTCAAAATCAAAGCCGCATTTTACCACAGAGTTCTTGGGATTTACCCACTCGGAAATGTAAACCTTGTCTTTATACTCTTTGCGCAAAGTGCCTAGTATCGTATTCCAGAACCACGCGTTTCCGATATTGCCGTTCTCGCTGTCATCGTCCCACTTTTCACCCTTTACCATGTGCCCCGCAAGGTCGAAACGGAAGCCGTCCGCGCCCATATCGAGATAAAAGCGCATTATATTTAAAAGTTCTTCGCGCAAAGGTTTAAGTCGTTCGTCGTCGTACTTTAATTGCCACGGCTTATCAGGCGAGTGAAAGCCGTAATTAAGAGCAGGCTGACTTGCGTAATAGTTCATAAGATAACCGCCGTCGCGGTAATAAAGCCCCTTTATGAGTTTACCTTCATATTCATCGAAATTACTGTCCGACCAAATATAATAATCGCTGTATTTATTGCGCTTTTTACTCGTGCTTTTGATAAACCATTTATGCTTATTCGACGTGTGCCCGAAAACCATATCAAGTATGACTTTTATTCCGTTTTTATGGTAAACGTCGATTAATTCTTTAAGGTCGTCCATAGTGCCGAACCGCTTATCAATCGAATAATAGTCGGAAATATCGTAGCCGGCGTCTTTAAAAGGCGATTTATATACGGGGTTAAGCCAAACTGCGTTAACGCCTAAGTCTTTAAGGTATCCGACTTTTTCGGTAATGCCTATAAGGTCGCCGATGCCGTCTCCATTCCCGTCGAAAAAGGAAACGGGATAAATTTGGTAAAATATTGCGTTTTTAAGCCAACCAACCATATTGTTCGCTCCGTTTATTTAAATTAAATTTCATCCAACAACTTAATAAACGCCGAAAAGTATCTCTTTCCGAGTTCGTATATTGAGTCTGCGCAAAAATGCAGATTATCTCCGTTATGAAACTCATCGTCGTTTGATAAAAGCCCTTCGCTTTCGACAATCGCCGCTCTTCCTATCTCTCGGCATACGTCTTTGGTCGCTTTTTCAACAGCATCGCATTTTATCTTGTTTTCCGCAAGTTCCGCCCAACTGTTTACCATTTCACCTGCGATAACGGGTATATTCTTTCCGTATTTTTCCCGAAACGCAAGCGTCTGTTTTTTGAAGTTCTCCCGATAAAACGCATATCTCTCGTCCGCAGCAAGTTCTGCGTTTTCAAAAGAGTCGTGTTCTCCCTGATGCCATAAAAGCGCAACTATTCGGTTATCTTTGTTGAGTTTTAAGCCGTAGTCGACCATAAGATTAAGTCTTTCAAACAAAATGCTGCCGACGCCCCACTCTTTACGTGCA
>JAFSLQ010000019.1 GCA_017448355.1 Clostridia bacterium
AACCGTTATATTTTGTTTGACAAAAGAGTATTATTTCTATATAATATGTTTACAATTTAAATCGCGGGGTGGAGCAGCTTGGTAGCTCGTCGGGCTCATAACCCGAAGGTCAGGAGGTTCAAATCCCCTCCCCGCAACCAAATGAGACCGAGTTGAACCGTTTGTGGTTTGACTCGGTTTTTTCTAACGATTTTGCGTTTTTAAATTAAAAGTAAAATTGTCCAAAAACAGGACTGTTTTTTATTATTGTTCAAAAATAAATATAAATTTGCATTTTTATTTGCTGTAAATTCGGGAAATTCAAAATAACATATTTAATAGTTTTTTGTTTTGTAGTAAAAAGAAAACCCTGACCTTTATCGTCAGGGTTAAAACTTTTTGTGTAGTTAAAAGAGATTTCTATTTTGTCGTCGTACAGAACAACTTCTTTTAATAATGTTCGTAGCATTTGGTATGGCTCTTTTCGTATCGCTATTTTCAAATACTGAATTACATCTGCTTTCGTAAGTTTAATTTTTTCTTTTGCTTGTAAAAGTTCAATTGCCGCATCTGTTTGTGAAAGTGTTTTTTCTAATTCTTCAAGTTTATTCTTTGTCGTCGGGGTGATAATACCCGCCGTTATTGCTTTCATAACATTATCAAGTTGGGATTGAATATCTTTTTTCTCTTTAAGCAAAATATTAAGTTCGGCGTTTTCAGTATTCTTTTCTTCGTGATGGATAAGTATGAAATCCGCTATTTCCGCAATAGTGTTGTCGTTTATAACTTCCAGCATAGTATCGACTACAAGTTGTTCTAAAAGTTCTTTTCTTATTTGAGATTTTTTACAGCCGTTATTGTGTTTTTTCCCATAACATTTGTAATATCTTTTTAATTCGCCGTTTCTTGCCGTACCCGTTTCTGCACTCATTGTTGAGCCACAATATCCGCAACGAAGTCTATTTCTTAACATGTATATTACTTCCGTACTGCGCGTGCCGTAATGGTTTTCTTCGTTTCGTCTTTTAATTGCGTTAAAAACGTCGTCCGATATAATGCGCGGGTAAATGTTGGTGTAAACGGTGTCTCCGCATCTGACTACACCTATATATTTTTCGTTTGCAAGCATATTATATATAGTGTTTCGGGCAAAAGGCTTTCCTTTATTTAATATTCCTTTTTGGGTTAAACTATCAATAATATCTTCTACGATGGTACCTTTATCGTATTCCGAAAAAATGTATTTCAC
Source organism: Clostridia bacterium (assembly GCA_017448355.1). Lineage (GTDB taxonomy): Bacteria > Bacillota > Clostridia > Christensenellales > Borkfalkiaceae > UBA1259. The sequence continues at coordinate 1,229 of JAFSLQ010000019.1, forward strand.
GATTTCCGCTTTATCCGGATCAATAATGACTTTTTTGCCGTCTTTTTTATAACCATATAATAAATATCCGCCCGTATAATTTCCTTTTTCTCTTGTTTCTCTTAATCCGCGTTTTACTTTTTGAGATAGTTCGGCCGAATAGTATTCCGCCATACCTTCAAGTAAACTTTCAAGAATAATGCCTTCCGGCGTATCAGGAATATTTTCCATAGCGGAAACCAACTTAACCCCGTTATCCCGTAATGTCTTTTTGTGCATAGCCGTTTCGTATTTATTACGAGAAAATCTATCGAGTTTATAAACAAGAACTATATCAAAAGAGTTTTTACTGCTATCTTTCAGCATTTTTTGAAAGGCTTTTCTATTGTCATTAGTTCCTGTCATAGCGCGGTCGATATATTCATCTACGACCACCAAACTGTTTCTTTCGGCGTATTCTCTACAAACACGAAGTTGTCCTTCAATGGATTGTTCCGTTTGTCGTTCGCTCGAATACCTTGCGTAAATTACTGCTGTTTTCATTTCAATATTCTCCTTTAATTTTAATGTTTAATAAAACCAAACGATTTAACCGAAAAGTCGCAAGACTTTTCTATACTCTAAACATCGGGAAACGAACGGAAAGTCAAAGAGAAACGAAAAAAATTGTGTATGGATATTATGTTTTTTGCTTATCACAATATTTTTCGCTTTGACTTAACGGGCGTTTTCTGATACGAAAAACCGAAAAAAGTTTTATTAAAACGGATTTTAAAGTTATAAGCGGAAAGAAAACTTCCGCTTATGGTGAGAAAATACAGACAGAACGAAAAAAGCAAGGTAGATTTATGGAAAAGATAGAGATAAAAGACAATCCGTTAAAGGTAGAGATTTATATAAACGGCAAACCGAATTTGTCTTTAATGCCGAAAGAACTTAAAGACGCCTTTATAAATTCTTTAACAGAAAGGGTTTTAGAATACATAAGGAATAAAAAGAGTAAAAAACAATAAAAAAAATTTTATATATGACAGGCATATGGCAACTTGATTGTGTATAATACAGGCACAATCGGAAAATTATATGTTGAAATCGTAGGGGGAGATTTTGAATTGGAAGATTGGAAATTGTCTGAAAGATATTGTCAGAACTGCGGAAAAAAGATAAAGGGGTACAGAAACATAAAAGGCGTGGTAAAAATAACTTGTCCGAATTGCGGGGCTTTATACATAGGTAAACAGGTCAGTAGGCGGAAAGAGATTGTAGAGATAACTGCGCCGGAGGGTAGAGATATCCTTTAATTTAATAATGAATAACGACGGTTAAGGTCGGTCGGTTGAAAAAGCATCGGGTAAATGTAAATCCTTAATCAGGTCTATTCGGGAAATATCGGGTTAAACCGCAAAGGCGAGAGGCTCGGTAAACGGACTTTTAGATAAGTCTGTTTATCGGGCTTTTTGTTTTATCTGAAAAAAATTAAAAAAATTTTGAAAAAGTTTTTATAAGCGGAAAAATCCCTTCCGCTTAAAGGCTGAAAATAAGGGTGTCGAAACGAAAAGAAGGAGGTAAGGAAGTGAATACGTTCGAGCGTCGTATGGAAATCATAGATATTCTTTCGGAACGCAGAAAAGAGCAAGTAGATAATCTTGCTTTTGAACTTAACGTGACCGAAAGAACTATACGCAACGATATTTACGAACTTTCGCTGTCTTACCCCATCGACACGAAAAAAGGTAAAGGCGGTTGCGTGTTCGTTCAGGAAGGGTTTACTTTGCGTAGAAGATTTTTAACCGACAAAGAAAAAGCGTTGTTGGAAAAATTAGCGGTAAATCTTTCGGAAGAAGATGCGGCGACCTTGCAAACGATAATAAAGAGTTTCGGCAAGAAAAAATAAAAGGAGGGAACGTCAATGATTATCAAAGAACCGTATTTTTGTCAGGGTGCGGATAACGTGTATAGGACTAAACACTATATCGTTAAGCAGCAGTTAATCATAAGGGTAGGTCGGGGTGAAGAAAACGCAATAATAAGCACCGATACTTACTATTTGAGAAACGGTAAACGTGACAAATTGTATGAGTTATGGTTTTCCGAACGCGACAGGGTTGACGGAAAGAGAATTATGACGGCATTACATACTCGGCGATACGTAGATTAAGCCGCAAACTTAAAAGAATAGCGGAAACGCTTTCTTAATACGCAGTCAAAATCAAGGCAGATTTAGGGATGAGAGTTTAGGGCGCAAGTGGCCACAGCCTTAATACCTTCCGTTAAGACGTAGTGTTTTATTAAAGTCCTTGATTTAGATTGCAAAAATTACAATTTAATATTTTATTTTTTCGCTTTGCTAACGGCAACACGGGCATTAAAAAGGCTGTGCTATCGGCTATACGGGTAAATACATTTATAAGGAGTTTAGGATATGCCTAAATACAATAACAACGAGAGAAAATGGATGACGCCGAGTAAGCGTGCGAAAGGTTACGCCGAAGAACGTAAATCCAAAGTCCACATGAGAGGTAAGGACGAAGGCAAGGAACTTGATCCGTATAATCAGGGTTTAAGATCCGGTTATCTTCTCTGTCAGTCCGACCACGCGGGTTCGTATAAGTATCACGAGGCGATAAAGGCCGGTAAGAGCAAGGAAGAAGCAAGGAAAATTTCCAAGATGAAAGGTAAAGCCAAATAAAAAACGGGAGGATAAAGAAAAATGGCTAAAAAACAAATCGTAGTTGAAAGGGAAACTTTTAAGATGGGCGAAAAGGAGTTTTACTCGTATTTCGTCAAAGGGAACGTCAGGGGTAAGGACGTTAAAGCGGGCGTAGTTCCGCCGGACAAAGGCGGGTATGTCGTTTTAGATATAGTATTCGGAAACGCTATGAGTGCGGAACTTACGGTTAAGCCGTTTGAAATCAAAGACGACGGTGGCAACGTAATAAAGGGTAATACTTACGGCGTTAAGTCCGTGGACGAAAACGGCAAGGTGTACGAGTGTACTATAAAACCTGCGCGTTCTTCGGACAAGACTTTACTTACTATGTTGCTTGACTAATAACAACCAAGTTTACACGGCTTGTTTTAGGTATAAAAGCCTAATTCGAGCCGTGTTTTTTGTTAAAAAATTATAAGGAGAATTTTTATGAAAGAATTTTTGATTAAAAATAAGAACAAATTGTTGGCATTTTTACTTATAGCGTTATCTGTTTTCGGGATGGCTTTTACGCTACCTACGGCAACTGCCCGTGCGGATGAAGCAACGGACGAGGAAATCGTTTTCGTTCCTACTGCGCAGGAAACTCTTAACAATACGTGGTTTGCCGGTTTTAATAAGTGCGAAAACGAAACGGTAGGCAGAGCGTTGTTTGCTAATTACTTTATAAGCGACGGGTATTTTTCGCCCGACAATTATATCTACGGCGTTATTATTTTTCCGCAAGCGTATTATGAAAACTATATTCATAACGACGATTACGTAATAGAGTTCGATAAACAGGAAAAGCAGTATCTTAACGTGCAAGGCAACGGACATTACGACGTAACGGGCGGAACTTTAATTCGTTTCGGTATAGCACATATCAAAGATCAGAACGTAGGCTTACAGTTCTATTTTGTTTTCTATGTTCAGGATAAAACTACCGAAGAATACACGTATTTTGCTAAAAAGTTAGCGTCGTATTCGACCTTAACGCAGGATGGCGAAGTGGACTTATCTCAATACAGGACTAACGAAGAATATTTTACGCTTAAAAGTAAAATGCAAGCAAAAATCGATGAATTAACGGCAGCGATAAACGAGGACGGCTCTATTGATTTAAGTCAGTTTGTATCGAAAACTTCGCACGATAAAGAAGTTGCGGAATTACAGGAACAGATAGACACGCTTACGGCGGAAAACACGCAGTTAAAGAGCGTAGAAGAAAAAACGGGCTTAACCTTTATGCAGATAATTGGCATAACGGCGGGCGCAATAATTCTTATCGCTGTTATTTGCGGTGCCGTTTCTATCTTTAGAAAGAAAAAAGACGATTATTACCGTTGGTAAGGAGACAAGATTATGGAAAAATCATTAAAAAAATATAAGTGGTTAATTCTTGTGGTTTCCGTCTTGCTAATTTCGGCTATTCTTTGTGGTACTTTATTCGCCTGTTCGGATAGAAAGACCGCAGATAATTCGGATACTCATTATGAGCATTACGACACCATTATTGAGAACGGACAAACGGTAGCATTTGCAAAGACAATGGCGTTTACTTCTGCGTCTCTTTTTGAAGCACAAAGAAGCGGTGCCGACGGCGTTCACGTCACTTTGGTAGCAACGGTTTACCCCGAAAATGCCGAAAACCAGAACGTAAGTTGGAATATACGCTGGGCTGACGACGCTCCGCTTAAAAACACGCCCGTTTCAGAGTATTTAGTGGGTTCGGCAGATTCAAGTAATAGTCATAGATTTAACGCAACCTGTAAAAAGGCTTTCTTAAACAATAAAATACTTATTACCGTTACTACGGAAGAAGGCGGATTTACGGCGACCTGCACGGTTTCATTTGTAGGCCTTGCGGAAAGTCTTAACGTAACCGGCACTACGGCATCTTTAACTTCTACGGCTAAACGCGGGCAGTATTACGCTATGAATAAAAACGGCACTTATACTTTCAATATAGGTGCAACAAATTCTTGGGGCGTTGTAGGCGCAACGGATTACGAAGTTATTTTAGGCGGAAACGGAGAGTTGTATTTTGGAGATGAATTGACGGACGAAAACAGTAATTCTACTTGGCGAAACGTTACGCTGCAAAGCATAGCAAGTCGTATAAACAAATACGCAACTGCGTCAATGAACGGTAATACCTTAACCATAACTATGGGTAAGTATTACGTCGAAGACAATCAGTCGCAGTACACGTATAAATACAATAACGGCGGCGTTGAGTGGGACGAATATCATATAAACTATTACGTTCTCGACAATTTTTACGATAATGGAACATTTAATTGGGAAACCTTTGAAAAAGATTACGATGCAAGAGCATTGGAAAACTTTGAAAGGCTGGAATCGGTTTATTTTACCGCAACGGTAAGAGATAAATTGAGCGGCGCGTCCGTGACAATCCCCTTTTTTTTTCGCGTTAGCGTAGAGAATGTGTACTTGAATAATACGACTGCAAAAGTAAACTAAAAACATTTCGGAGGTGAATTATGACAAAGAGATCTTCGGGAAATATATTTTCCTTTCTGACCGCTCTTTTAGTAATAGCGGTAATAGTATTAGGCGGTTCGTTTTTGTATAAATTTACCAACGGTTTCAACGAAGAATTAAAGACTTTTTACGTAACGATAAACGATAAGGAAGTAATATCTTCCGCTAATGGTTATACGGTAAGCCCAAAATCCGGGCTTACCGTTAAGGTTAAATATACTTTCGGCGCACCGGATAATGCGGATAAACATTATTCCGTAAAAGTAGCGTCAAATTACGATAAAGAAAAGAATTTTGACTTTACCGTTGATGGTAAAACCTATTCTTTCGGAGCGGGCGAAGATTATACGGCTGGGTTCGATATAACCTACGGCAAAGATTATTTTATCTTAAAGCCGAAAGGATATATAAACGACGTGTTAAGAGCGGTGTATGCCGATAAACAGGTAAGCGACTGTGCGAATAAAGAGTTTAAGGATATGTTTACGCTGACCGTATATTCGTATAACGGCGAATCGTCCGTAACGGTATTGTTTACCATTAAGCATACTATAACGGGCATATCGCTTGACAAGGAGGAAGTAAAATTATGACGAAAATTTTATATAAAAAAATCATAATATTTTTCCTTATTTTGCTTTCTCTATTATCGGCGGTAAATATTCCCGTAACGGCAAAGGCGGACAGCGGAAACGCGTTTGATAATACTAACGTTCTTGACGATTTACGAAGTTCCGAAAGTTTTAATATCCTTAAATATCCGTTTACCGAAAGTAAGGATATACAGATAATTAACTTTGTTGAATACTGTTATTCGTTCCGTGCTAATATGCGGGATAATTACGGACTTTACGTTTACATATACAATCCGAAAGGTCTTAATTTAGATACGGGCGACGCTAACTTTATACAAATGGCAGTAAGTTATGACGAAAACGGAAACCCCACGGACTACGAAAAGTTCGGGTTAAAGTTTTTAAGTAAAGCGGAAGAAAGTAATTACAAAAACCTTTTCTATAAGTTTAAGGTCATAGACAGAGAGATAAACGGAACGACTTTTTTTGACAGAGTAAACAGCAACGAGCGGCGATATGACGTTTCGGGCATAGAACTTTTAACCTACGGCAAAAATCTCGCTACGGAATATAACGTTGCGGGTAGTTTCAGATTTACGGGTTATGCAAAAGGTTATGGCTCGGACGAAGACGCCGAAAGTACGCTAAACTGCGACGTCAAAGAGTTGGAAACCATAACGCTGCAAACTCACTCTACATATTACAGGACGGGCGAGTATGCGAGAAACCATAAGCACGATCTAACGAGCGTATATTTTTCTGTACCTAACAGGTTTTTTGAGACTTATGGGGCTTTACAGAAAATAAAGGCAGAGTGGTACGAGTATCAGACCACGCCTATCGTAATAACGTCTAACAGCGCGGTATATGACCTACTCTACCCTTATATCGGCGTGAACGTAAATGATAATACGAATATACCGATACAGATATATACAGGGTATCAGGAAATGGTTGGCGGCAACGGACATTACGACAAATACGATTGGGCGTATAACTGTAATTATACCGACGCGGTAAATACAAGGTGTAACGAAATAAACTATTTGTTTTCTACCGAAGGCAAGGATATTTCTGAATATGTTTTATCGTCTGAAAGGATTAAGCGATATGTTGAAAGTTATACGAAAACGTATAAGAACGGACGAATCGACGTTCCTGGGAAAAACATAAGTGCCGACTTATTTGAAAGCGGTTTATCCCAAGAACGCACTGCTGTTCCATACGTCGGAAACGTCCATCATAAACTTGTGGATTTCGATGCGGGCGATACTTTCGATATGCTGAACTATTCGGACACTAATTCCGCTTGGAAACAGTTTTTTGCGGGTTTATTCGGGCTTGCCCCAAGAGAACTCGACGAAAGTTATAAAGGCATTTCGCCTATACGTATAGTAACGGATAGCGATATGGCAAAAGAAAATTTAGCAAAAACTTTGCTTATTAACGGAAGCGAAGGCGAACTTAATACGTTTAAGAGTTTTTATAATACCGCAAAGAATAATAACGAAACGGTAGTGTTGTTTCGGTTTGCCCAGACAGATTATATGTGTCTGCCTGTAATGTGCTATAACTGTCAAACGGGTAAGAACTTGGATAAGAACGGATTATTTGACAGCGCGGACTACGGCGAATCTACTTACGTGGTTTCCGAAAGCGTGTTCCTTAATTTCGATATAATTCAACTTACTTTTAACAAGGACGGCGTATATACGGTAATACCTGTGGTAAACAGCCCTATCGACATTTACAACGATATAACTTTGCCGAAAAAGGAAACGAGTTGGTGGAAAACGCTGCTTATGTATTTGCTTTTGATATTGCTTTTAATATTCCTTGCGGCGACGGGTGTTTTGCCACTTATTCTGAAAGGAATAGTGTGGGTTATCCTATTACCGTTTAGGTTTATTGCGGCAATAATAAAAAGCATAAAAAAACGAAAGGAACGAGAGAGGTAACGTAATGAAGAAGATAAAGAGAATAATAGCGGTTGTTCTTCTTATCTTGGTGATTTTGGTAGTCGGCTATACGTCTTTTACGTGTAGCCGAACTACTGAAATATTAACCCCACAAGGAGAACAGACCTATGAAAGCAATTAAAATTATACATATTATATTAACTATTTTATTATCTGCGGCGTTTGTTTTGCTCGGCGTATTTGTTTTCAGAAACAGTTATTTAAGACTTATCGAAACGGCAAAAGATTTTTATAAAAGCGTCGTGTATTACGGCTCTACTTTATTTAGTATAAAAACGGAGATCGTTCCGACGGTAAACGGTTATTCAGAAGTGTTTTCTTGGCAAGGGTATTTACCCGACAGCCCAGATAGTGTAAAAGAGTTTTTCAGCACTTTTTTTGCGACATTTGTAGATAAGGAAAACTTTAATTTATGGCCAAACGGGATAATGAGCATTTTAGGCGTGGTATTAGAGATAATAGTCTTTGCCCTGCCTATCGTTTTAATTTTGGTTATTCTAATTAAAAAGGCATACCGCCGATATAACAATAACTATAACCGTGATACCGTGCCGCTTAAAATATTTAAGTTTACCGCTAAAATATCATTTGTTCCCGTATATAACTTTATTCGTGGATATATGGACTTTTTAAGAGATAAACGGTGGATAAAGATAATCTGGATATTGCTTTGGGCGTTTAACCTTAACCTTTTGTCGATAGCGATAGGTTTTGTGGATTATTGTATTTATTGCGTATGGTCTTTTGAGTTTTCAAGTATCTTTATACAATTTATGAAACTAATAATAGATTTACAGGTAGCCGTTAAAACGATCCCTATAATCTTCTGGGTGTTATTAGGTTTTTATCTTTGGGATAAAGGACGTAAAAAGATAGCGGATAACAGACTGCGTCATCACGAAGCAAAAAACTGCGGGTTTATAAAGGAACTTTCTATTTCGTCAATATCTTGCGGCAGTATGGGTAAGAAAAAGACGACGCTAATAACGGATATGGCACTTTCGCAAGCGGTAATGTTTCGGCAGGAAGCATTTACGAGACTGCAAAAAGCGGATATGAAATTCCCTTATTTCCCATGGGTATGTTTTGAAAGGGAGATATTGCGGTGTATGGAACACGGGGTTATATATAACCTTGCGAGTATAAAAAAATGGGTAAAGTTAAAGGAAGAACGGTTTTATAGGCACGGCAACGTAAACTTGCAATTATACGGGTACGATATTAAACGATACGGTGAAATATATAACGGCGGATTAAAAGAAGAAACCCTTTTTAATGTTTTGGAAACCTATGCACAGTTATATTTTATATACGTTATTGAGAGCAGTCTGATAGTAAGCAATTATGCAATACGAGAAGAAAACGCACTAATCAGCGAAGGCAATTTCCCCATGTGGAATATGGACTTTTTTTCAAAGCATAAGAGAGAAAGCCGACGTTCCCATATATTGGATTTCGACGTGTTAAGATTAGGCAGGAAGGTTATACAGAATAACGAAAAGGCTGGCAGTTTCGAGTTCGGCGTTGTGGCTATAACCGAAATAGGCAAAGAGCGTGGGAATAATCTGGAATTAAAGGAAATTAAAAAGGAATCGAAAGAAACGAACCAAAAGAACGATTTGTTTAACAGTTGGCTGAAAATGTGTAGGCATAGTGCGACGGTAGATAATTTTCCGTTTATAAAGGTGTTCTGCGATGAACAGAGACCTGAAAGTTGGGGTGCGGACGCAAGGGATTTATGCGATGTGATAACTATTGTAAAAAGCGGTGAACAAAGATTAGCACTGCCGTTTTATACCATAGAAGAAATGCTGACCGAGTGGGCGTTCAATAAGTTTATATCATTTTACTATGAATTGCGGTTTAACCGTGGTGATAATACCCTGCTTATTTATCTGTTAAAGAAGGCAACGGCGTATTTGTTTAAAAGAAACGAAATTATATATAACCGATACGGGTTTTCGGTACTTTCAATAGAGAAAGAGCGTGGAACTATGGACGGGAAAAAGGATAAGAAAAAATATTATTTGAGTAATTACAAGATATATTCGGATAGATTTTCTACGGACTGTTTCTCGGATTATTTTAACGATCTGGCGGTAAAGACAAAGAAAGGGTTAAGGGATTATATGGCATACAAAACAAGCAAAGCGAGTGTAAAAGAATTATTACAGCAGAACAGTTATTTTATAAATTCATTGTATAAGGATAATGACGGCGATAATTCTGCATAAAATCTAACCTACGGCGCCGTCTTTTCCTTATGCGAAAAGGAGGTATTTATGCCGTATTACGCCAAAGCCAAAGTATATTCGGACGGCAATCACTTTATAGCCATACCACATACTACCCGTCCCAAAAGACCGAAAAGACAAACCCAAGAGCCTTTAATAACGGTTGACGAAAATAATAAGGTCGTGGAAGAAAAGGAAGAACTGTCGCAGATAGTATTACCAAGCGGACGGGTGCTTACGGAAGTGAAATTAGTTGGAAACGAACTTGTACCCGTAAAGAAAAAAGTAAGCCGCGGCAAAAAGGTGTCGCGCAAAGAAGTATTCGAGAAATTATATCAAGAAAGTAACGGTAAAACTAGATACGAACGTAAACGGTATATTTTAAGTCAGATGAAAGGTTTGTTTAAAGATGAAGAAGCGGCAAAGAATTACGTTGAACTTAATATACAGCGTAAGATAAGGAATTTGATATGTCGGCGTATTCGTATGTGCAGAAAAGCGTATCTAAACGGTATGAACTATTTTTGCACCTTTACTTATGACGATAAATTACATACGGAAGAAAGTTTTAAGACGAAATTAAAGAACTGTTTGCAATATTTTTCTAAAAAGCGCGGCTGGAAATATATGGGCGTATGGGAACGTGGCGGCAAGACGGACAGACTGCATTTTCACGCTTTAATGCACATACCGAAAGAACAATTAGAAGGGAAACTTGAAGAAAAACGGGAATACGATTTTAAGTCAAGGGATATGAAGATTACGAATAGCCATAAGTTTTTTGAAAAGAAATTCGGACGTAACGACTTTAAGGAAATACCGAACGTAAGGTTTATGGGCGAAGCACTCGCTTATTTAATGAAATATCTAGAAAAGACCGGTGAAAAGGTTGTGTATAGCAGGGGGCTTTCTCAATACATAGTAAGCGATATATTAGACGACGATATTGTGTGTCCTATGGGGCAAGAAGAAAAGAAACTTTTGTTATTCGACGACTTTACCTGTATAGACGAAGGAGAGATAAAAGGCAAAATAAGCCCCGAAGTAATACAGGAAATGCCGAAAGCAAATTAACGGGCAGATAAACGGAAGGAAAAAGAACGGGGATTGCGAAAAGAATCGCCCAAGCGGGTTAGCGGGCGACTTTTCGCACCCCGTTTCTTTTCAGATTAAACGGTCGGTCGAGTCAAAGGGCGTGTGCTTGTCTTCGGCGGAGCGAAGCGACGCCGACTTGTATCAAGACAAGCACACGCCTAACGGCACTTTTAACAAAAGTGTGGTTTAAAATATATTTATAATAAAAAATTTTGAGGTTAGAAAAATGATATACAAAGATTGGTTAAAAGAGTGGTTAAGGCTGTATATTAAGCCTTACGTCAAAGAACGGACGTATGATAAATACGTTAAGCAAGTCGATTTACATATTATACCTTTTTTAGGTGATTACGATATGGAAGAATTATCCGCTACCGTATTACAAGATTGGTCGGTTAAATTGCAAGAAAGCGGCTTATCCCCTAATACCGTAAATAGTATAATATCTCGATTAAAGGATTCGCTTAAAAAAGCTGTAATGTTAGGCGTTATCACTAAAGAGTTTTCAGGTAATATAATCCGACCTAAAAGCAGAGAAAAACAAGTAGATTGTTTCAGTAAAGCGGAACAAAAGAAAATTGAGCAATATATTTTAACAAAACAAAAGCCGAAATTATACGGGTTTTTACTTTGCTTATATACGGGACTGCGTATAGGCGAATTGCTGGCTTTAACTTGGAAGGATGTTGATTTAATAAACGGCAAAATATCCGTAAGCAAGTCCTGCCACGACAGTTGGATAAACGGTAAATACGTTAAAATTATAGACACGACTAAAACGGAGAGTTCGGAAAGAGTAATACCCCTGCCGAAACAATTATTGCCTATATTAAAAGACTTAAAGAAAAAGTCTAATCGTGATTATATAATTGACGGCAAGAGCGAATACGGGGTGCAAGTAAGGTCTTATCAAAAAACTTTTGATAGACTATTAAAAAAATTAAATATCTCCCATAAAGGGTTTCATTCATTACGACATACGTTTGCCACGAGAGCGTTAGAGTGCGGTATGGATATAAAGACTTTATCCGAAATATTAGGTCATAAAAACGCAAATATAACCTTAAAACGATATGCACACTCTTTATACGAACATAAAGCGGATATGATGAACAAAATCGGCAGGATTTTACAGGATTTTTAATGATTTGCCATTTTAGTAAAAAAGCACATAGATTAAACTAATCTATGTGCTTTTTTATTAAAACATTATATATGTTTTTGATTAAAATTGCAACAAAATACCACTATTACAATTAAAAAATACATTTTTATATTTAATCTTGGTGCTTTTTATTCTGAAAAGATACGCAGATTAGTTTAATCTATGTAAATTTAGACAAATAGAAATTACATTATATCAATGAGGTGTGTTGTGAAGAAGATTGTATTTAAAGTTTTAATTCTTTGTATGGCGATTTGTTCTGCGCTTTGCGTGTTTGCTGCTTGCGGTGGCGGAACAAATATTGAATTGTCTTTTGTTGTTGACAATGAGATAGTTCAAACCGTAAAGACGACGGGTAGCGAACTTATAGAAATACCTGACGATCCTGAAAAGACCGGATATACGTTTGATGGTTGGTATTGGGATAAAGACGTATGGGAAAAACCGTTTACTGCGAATTCTCTTTTAAATGCGCCTATCTCAAAAAATATGTCTATATATGCCAAGTTTAAGGCGATAGAATATACTGCTACGTTTATGGCGGACGAAGAACAAGTCGGCACGGCAAAGTTCACTATTGAAGACACTGAAATAGCGAATATTCCGCAAGTGCCTGAAAAAGTCGGATATAAGGGTGTTTGGGAAGAATATACGATTAAGACAGAAGATATAACTATAAATGCTGTTTACATCATAAACAAATATACCGTTATATGGCAAAATGAAGACGGAACGGTGTTGAAAACAGATGAAAACGTAGAACACGGTACTGTTTTGGAATATGACGGAGAAACACCGCAAAAAGCGGCTGACGCACAATACACATATACCTTTGATAAATGGGAACCCGTAGTTTCTGAAATTACGGGTGATATAACTTATACTGCGACTTATTCTACTACCGTAAACAAATATACGGTTGTTTGGAAAAATTATGACGGCACGGTGTTAGAAACGGATAATGACGTGCCTTATGGCGAAATGCCTGAATATAACGGAGCAGAGCCAACAAAAACGGAAAATCAACAATATTCTTATGTTTTTAAAAATGAGTGGTCGCCTGTTGTAGAAACGGTAAAAGGGAATTCGGAATATATTGCACAATTTATACAAGTTACTAATAAGTACAAAATTACTTTCTATGATGAAGACGGAACGACAAAATTAGGAGAATCGACAGTCGATTATGGAACAAATGCTACATATCCTAACGATACGCCGACAAAGGCAAGTGATAACGGATATAATTATACTTTCAATAAATGGCTTAAATTAGAAACTACCGAAGAAGACAATCTTGAAAACGTTATCGACAACAGAGAGGTTTACGCAAAATATACGGCTACGCCGAGAGTTTATAACGTCTATTATGTTGAAAACGGTGGCAACGATATTAACAACACTACTTATACTTACAGCGTTGGTCTTTCCGTTTTGCCCGACGAAAACGATATATCAAGAACGGGTTATACGTTTGAAGGGTGGAAAGATGCACAGAATAATGCTATAACGGCAATTTCAACCGAAATGTACGGTGATATAACTTTATATGCCGATTGGCAGACGATAACCTATTATGCAAGTTTCTATGCTGACGCAACGCTTGTTGATACTAAACCGTTTACGGTAGAAGACACGGCAATAGCAAATATACCTGCTGTTCCTGAAAAGACAGGTTATACAGGTGAGTGGGAAGGCTATGCGATTCTTGCTGAAAACATTACCATAAATGCGGTGTATGCACCTATCGAATGTACCATAACTTATGTCAATATAAAAACTGCAACGAATAATAATCAGACTAAATATAATATCGAGAGTGAAAAAATTACGCTTGCTGACCTTGATAATATAGACGGCTATAATTTTAATTGCTGGCTTGATGAAGATGGCAATAAGATAACGGAAATCACTTCTGGTAGTTTCGGACACAGAGAGATAACGGCTAAATGGGATATCGTCGAGTTTACTATTGATTATGCAGATGTTAAGACTGCTATAAACAACAATATAATTAAATATACCATTGAAAGTGATACGATAATTCTTATCAATCTTGACAATATAGACGGCTATAATTTTAATTGCTGGCTGGATGAAAAAGGCAACAAAATAACCGAGATTCCGACCGGTAGTTTTGGCAACAGAGAGATAGCGGCTAAATGGGATTTAGTGGAATTTGATATTGTTTATGCAAATATTAAAACGGCTACAAATAATAATATAACTAAGTATACCATTGAAAGTGATACGATAACGCTTATCAATCTTAACGATATTGATGGCTATAACTTTAATTGTTGGCTTGATGAAAAAGGAAACAAGATAACAGAAATCCCTGCGGGTAGTTTCGGTAATAGAGAGATAACTGCTAAATGGGATTTAGTAGAATTTGACATTTCATATACAAATTTAAAGACCGCAAGTAATGGTAATAAAGTAAAATATACCATCGAGAGTGCAAAGATAACTCTTATCGACCTTGACAATATAGATGGCTATAATTTTAACTGCTGGCTTGATGAAGATGACAATAAGATAACTGAAATTCCTGCGGGTAGTTTCGGCAATAGAGAGATAACCGCTAAATGGGATGTCATTGAGTTTACTATTAATTATGCAGATGTTAAGACTGCTGCAAATAACAATTTAACCAAATATACAATCGAAAGCGCAAAAATCACGCTTGCCGACCTTGATAATATAGATGGCTATAATTTTAATTGCTGGCTTGATGAAGACGGTAATAAGATAACAGAAATTCCTGCGGGTAGTTTCGGACACAGAGAGATAACCGCTAAATGGGATTTGGTGGAATTTGATTTAATTCTTAATTACGAAGCAGAGCGCGGTGATTATGCCATAGGCACGTCTAATCCTAATAAATATACGATTGAAAGCGATATAACGCTTACTGAACTTGTGTGCAATAATACAGGCTATATCTTTATAGGCTGGTTTACCGAAAAGAATAACGGTACAGGAGTTAAGGTTGAAAGGATAAAGGATAGAACAGGAACTATTTCGCTTTACGCACAATGGGATTTAGAAGATTATAGCATTACATATTACGGTGTAAATAATGCTGTAAATACTAATTTATCTAACTATACCGTAGAAACAGAAACATTTACTATTGATAACTTGTCAAGAACGGGTTATACGTTTGACGGATGGTTTAATTCGGATGATACTGTTGCAAATACGACGATAACAAAAGGAAGTATCGGGAACAAGGCATTCTATGCAAAATGGACGGCAATAGAATACGATATTGAGTACGTATTATATGACGGAACATACGTCGCCGATGAGAATCCTGCAAAATATACTATTGAAAGCAGCATAGTATTCAATGGGCTGACAAAAGACGGATATAGATTTGACGGTTGGTTTGATGCTGCACAAGGCGGTAACAAATTAACGGGTATTTCTGTTGGTACATGCGGAAATAAGACTGTTTATGCTCATTGGACTTATATATCCACAATAACATATAACAGTAACGGGGGTAGTGCGGTAAGTCCTACGATAAATCCTGCCGGAACAGTTATAACTGCACCTGTTGCCCCGACAAAAGATTATTATGAATTTGTTGGCTGGTTTAATTCGTCTTTAACGGAGGAATTTGTTTTTGAAGTTCAGCCAAGCGAAGATATAACGCTCTATGCTAAATGGGAACCTGTTAAATATAATATTACTTACGTATTAAACGGTGGTAATAACGGGAACAACCCCGCACAATATACGGTAGAACAAAAAGTTGAATTAAAAGACGCAAGTAAAACGGGATATACTTTCGTGGGCTGGTTTACTGACGAATTATTTACATCTGTCACAGTAGAAGAAATATCGCTCGGCAGTCACGGAGAAATAGTCTTATACGCAAATTACTCAATAAATCAATATACCATTTCGTTTGAAACGAACGGCGGTACAACGATAGCAGACATAACGCAGAACTATGCGACGACCGTAAATGCTCCTTCAGATCCTGCTAAAAATGGTTACACTTTTAGCGGTTGGTATTTCGATAGCGCATTGAAAAATGCTTATACGTTCACTACAATGCCTGCGGATAATATTACTGTTTACGCAAAATGGACTTTGGTAAATTATGGAATTACTTACAACCTTAACGGAGGAACTAACGGCAATAATCCTGCTAAGTATACGATAACGAGTTCGGATATAACGCTTAAAAATCCGACTAAAACGGGTTATGAGTTTAAGGGGTGGTTTACTGACAGTAATTATCAAAATGCTATAACGGTAATTGCAAACGGCAGTTATGGCGACATCGAGCTTTTTGCAAAGTGGAAAATAATTACTTATACCGTAACCTACGTTTTACCTGACGGAGCAACGCACACTAACCCGACGAGTTATACAATAGAAACGGCAACAGTTTCTTTAACCGACGCAGAAAAAACGGGCTATACGTTTAATGGTTGGTTTGATGCTGCGATGAACGGCAACAGTGTTACGACTTTTGCCGGCGGGGCGATTGGCAATTTGACGATTTACGGCAGATTTACCGTAAATGATTATACCGTTTGGCTTGACGGTAGTGAAGAAGCGGCCTATACCGTTGAATTTAATCTTAACGGTAAAAACGGGACTGCGCCTGCGATGCAAACTATAACCGAAAACAACACGTTAAAATATCCGACTGTTCCTACTTGCGAAGGATATGTGTTTGCCGGATGGTTCGATAACGAAAACTGTGAAGGTAAAGCGTTTGACTTTGCGGCTATCGTCAATGAAAATACCGTTCTTTATGCGAAATGGATAGCAGTAGGGGGTAATAACGTTATTTCTGTTAACGGAACGGCTGTCGTAACGTTAAACGGCGCAAATGACATAACTTATATGTTCGTTCCGCTTAATTCGGGCAACGTAACGATAACCACAACTGGTAGTTACGACACTTTCGGTGCGCTTTATAGCGACCAAGGCGTAAAACTCGTTCAGGACGATGATACGGGCACAGATAGCAACTTCCAGATCATCTATAACGTGACGGCAAATAAGGCTTATTATATCAAGGTAAGGGCATACAGTAGTGCAATCACGGGCACTTGCACTCTTTATCTGTCGGGTGACAATACGGTGGCTGACGGCGGATATACTGTAACGAGCAGCAAAACCACGGTGACTTTTGATGCAGACTTTACTCTTGCCGTTCCAGAAGCGAGAGACGGCTATAAATTCCTTGGCTGGCAAGATGAAAACGGCGTTTTATATACAGACGGCACAGGTGCAAGCGTTAAAACTTGGGATAAAGCGGAAACTACCGTTTTATATTCTAAGTGGGAAAGAACGGTTTATACTATAAATTTTGTAACGAACGGCGGTTCGGCTGTTGACCCCGTAACCTTTGCGTTTGGAGACAGAATTGATTTAAACGATTACGTTACTACGCTTGCAAATAAGAGTTTCTTGGGTTGGTATGCAAGCAATACGGATACCGAAAGATATAATGCGACGTATATGCCGGACCATAACTTGACGCTTTATGCAAAATGGACGAATTATGCTCTTGGCGAAATAAAGTATAACGCTGACAAAGTAGCGATTAAAGAAACAGACGAATTGACGGCTGAATTATTCGGTGCGGTATGTCTTGATACCGACGGCAATTTTGCTAACATAACCGTAACGCTTTCCGGCACGCAAGTAGCGGGAGAAACCGTTTCTATAAGATTGGTCGCTACAAACAACGGCAAAACCAAACAAAAAACCGTGTCTGGCGTCAGGGTTTACGGCATACCGACGCTTACTTTTGATAATACTGTTGATTATTTAAATCTTAAAGACGGTTTAACGGCGGAATGGATTAGAGCAATAGGTACGGACTCTTTCGGTGGAAGTACAGAAATTAGATTTACAATAGCAGTAGAAAAATATCCTAATAATTATTATCCTGTACATTCTTTAAACGACTGTAATGGTGGTGATCATATAGTAGCGAATATTTATGCTGTTGATGCTGCTGGTAACCAAAAGATGCTGACGACAGGTGGTTTAATAGTTTATGATTTACCTGTAATAACTTATAAAGAAGAAAAAACGGCAATAAGCGTAAACAATGTAATAAATGCAGAACTGTTTAGCGCAACTGCAACAGATAGTTGCGGTGAAAACTTAACGGTTTCAGTTATGGTTTATGACGGAACTATATCGGCTGGCAATACTGTTACTATTCGTTTAACTGCAATTGATAGCAAGGGTAATATTCAAATTATAGATAAACAAGTTGAAGTTTACGGTATGCCAACTATAGATAATGCAACAACACTTGATTTTAAGGTAGAAGATGAAATTACAGTAAATTCTCTCGGTTTGACCGCAAAAGACACCTATAATAATCCGCTTGAGATTGCTTTAACCGTTAAATCAGGCACGCAAACGGCGGGAGCCACTATGGTCTTTACCGCCACTGTAACAGATATTGCCGGTAATATTACAACTAAAGATATTTCGGCTAAAATTTATGGTACTCCAACGATTACCTATAATCGCAACGCATTAAAAGTATCGGAAAATCCGACGTCTAATGCAAATCTACTTAATACTGTTGCAAAAGACAGTTTTGATGGCGGGTTAACCGTTACGGCAACTTTAAAATCCGGAGAATTAAAAGGCGGGGAATACGTTGTTTACACTTTGACCGCAGTAGATAAACTCGGCAACGTAGCAACTATTGATACTGCCCTTATTCCGGTTTATGCCGTTAATGATATTAAGTTTACCGATAACGTAAATTATTTCAGCGGGGCTACGGACACAATAAAACTCGACAGTAAAGGAGAAGAGTTTTATGCAAGTATTACGGATACTTTTGGTGGGCTTTGCGATATTACGATAGAGCCTGCTACAGGCTATACGCTAAAAGCAGGTAATACGATAGATATTCACCTTGTAGCCACCGATAAAGCGGGCAATAGTGTGAGAAGCGATTTAATTACCGGAATCAAGGTTTACGGCACACCGACTTACGTAATGAATCAAGACGTTGTCTATGAAGATACCGATTTAGATTTCTTTTTTACTGTATATGATAGTTTTGGAGAAGAATTATATTATGAAATTATTGTAGAAGGTGAGCAAGTTGGTGGCAAAGTTATAACTATATCTCTTGCAGCAACAGATGATTTTGGTAATAGTTTAAATGAGCAATTAATAGTTACAGTTAGTGTAGGGAATTTAATATTTACAAAAAATACAGATGGATCAGCATATATTTTATCTTCTTTTAGCGGAAATGTTTCTGAGGCAATAATACCTACTGAATTTGGCGGGATCCCTGTCACTGCTATTGCGGCAAGAGTGTTTGAAAGATGTACTAATTTAACAAAAGTTGTTATTCCTGATAGTGTGACTACTATAGGAATGCGTGCATTTGCCATGTGCAGTAAGTTAACGAATGTTACAATAGGTAGCAGCGTAACAAGCATAGGTGATGAGGCGTTTTCTGGTTGTAGCAGTTTAACGAGTATAACTATACCTGACAGCGTAACGAGTATAGGGAGTTCTGC
Organism: Clostridia bacterium; assembly: GCA_017448355.1. Lineage (GTDB taxonomy): Bacteria > Bacillota > Clostridia > Christensenellales > Borkfalkiaceae > UBA1259. The sequence continues at coordinate 20,994 of JAFSLQ010000019.1, forward strand.
GTTTTATAATTGTAGCGGTTTAACGAGTGTAACTATAGGTAACAGCGTAACAAGTATAGGAAATTCTGCGTTCAATAATTGTAGCAGTTTAACGAGTATAACAATACCAAACAGCGTAACAAGCATAGGTGATGAGGCGTTTTCTGGTTGTAGCAGTTTAACGAGTATAACTATACCTGACAGCGTAACGAGTATAGGGAGTTCTGCGTTTTATAATTGTAGCGGTTTAAC
>JAFSLQ010000020.1 GCA_017448355.1 Clostridia bacterium
ATGGGCGGTTTTTTCGTGGCGGAGAAAGAGTAAAATTCGGTTCATGGTTCGGTCGTCATATGACGGACAGTCATTGACGGGCAAAGTTCTGACAGGGGCCCCTTGAAAAGGGGTGTGTCAGTATCCCGTCTTTTGTTTAGGGTACTGTATTAGTCAAGCACCCTTCGGGGTGCTTTTCATTTGGCGGAAAGTTATATAATAAACAACCTTTTCCACTCGGAAAGTAGCGCGGCGTCGGTTTTATATTTACTGCGGTTTGCACCGGAAGTCGACGGAAGATTTACGATTGTTACGCCTGTATTCGCAAAATAGTCCCCAAAGCGTTTGATAAATGCGTTGAACGCTTTTTTTGACGTTATATATATTGTTTTTATATTCGTGTCGCGAATAAGCGACGGAATATCGTTGATTTTTGCGTTTTTAATATCGTTGTCCATAGAGCCTTTTATTTCGCAGGAAGAAAACACGTCGTAAAGGGCGATGTGCTTGTTTAAAAGTTCCGAAGTTTTCTCCGCATTATCCATACAGGTAAAGTCGGCGTTAAGCAGTTCCGACAGAATTTTCCAAAATCGATTAGCGGGATTTCCGTAATAGAAATTAACTTCGCGCGAAATGACACTCGGCACAGAGCCGAGTATTAAAACTTTACAATTTTTATCGATAATAGGTTTAAAACAATTTACTTGCATATGTATAGTGTATCATAAAAAGCGATATTTGCATACCGTTGACAAACAGAAACAAAAAAAGTATAATTAATTTGTTGCTATTAAGGAGATGATTTAATGTTACCCGACCCTATAATTCAGTTTACGCTTTTTGGTAAAGAGTTAAAAATTTATATGTACGGCGTGTGTATTGCCGTGGGAATTTTGGTTTGCCTTGCCGTGTTTTATTTCTATACCAAAAAGAAACTTATGCCCGACAAGTTGCAGGATTTTATATTTATCGTAGCAATTATCGCAATCGCACTCGGTTTTTTAGCCGCGAAACTTTATCAGGCTATTTACGAGTGGATTGAAAAGGGCGTCTTTGATTTTTACAATTCGGGAATAACCGCCATGGGTGGATTTATCGGCGGCGCGGCGGCGTTTATTATCACGTACTTTGTCGGCGGTAAATTCGTGTTTAAGGGCAACGATAAAGGTCTTCATATCAAAGAATTTAATAAAGTTTTGCTTTGCGCGCCTTGCTGTATCACGATTGCGCACGCTTTCGGGCGATTAGGGTGCTTGTGTGCGGGATGCTGTCACGGGGCGTTTATTTCTCACAAAGCAGGGCACGGCGGATTATATATGCGTTCTGACGGTATGTGGGGATATTACGTGCCTACGCAACTTTATGAAGCACTCTTTTTGTTTGTTCTGTTTGCCGTGCTGTCATATCTTTACTTTAACAGATGCAATATAATTATGCAAATTTACTTGATAGCGTACGGCGCGTGGCGTATCTTTATAGAGTTTTTCCGCACCGACGCGCGCGGCGCGGCGATTTTAGGACTTTATCCTTCACAATGGCAGTCGGTAATCTTTATCGCGGGCGGCGTCATAATGCTTTTAATCTATATATTTAAAAAGATACCGCTTAAACTACCGAAAGAGTAGACAAAGAATTTTACAAAATAAAAAACTTCGGAATTAATTCCGAAGTTTTTATTTTAAATTAAAACTTTATAATTATTCTGCTTTGGGTTCTGCGTCCGCTTTTTTCGCGCGGGGTTTTCTGACCGTCTTTTTAACGGGTTCTTCCTGAACCGCTTCTTCCACAACGGGGGCGGGAGCGGGTTCTTCTTTAACTTCTTCCGCAGCCTTTACGGGCGCGTCTACCTTAACTGCGTCTAATTTCTTAGCGAGTTTGGCTTTTTTATTCGCAGCGTTGTTAGCGTGAATAATGTTTTTGCTTGCAGCGGAATCGATTAAAGCGAAAGCCTTGGGCAAAAGAGCCTTTGCTTCTTCAATCTTATTTTCTTTAATAAGCGCTTCAACTTTTTTGATTTCCGTCTTTACTTCCGAACGGATGTTTTTGTTCTGTTCGGTTTTTTTCTGATTAACGATAACTCTTTTTTTAGCGGATTTAATGTTCGGCATTTTATATGCACTCCTTAACTTTACTTAATTTAACGAATAACATTTTAGCACAAAACAAAAGTAAAAGCAAGCACATTTTACCTACATTTTTCCGTTTTCACTTAATTTTAACTATTTTTCGCGGATAAATCATATTTATAAATTATGAATAACGGTTATATTGCGGTTTTGGATAGCGGAATAGGCGGATTTTCTTTTATTGCGGAAGCGGCAAGGTTAATAAAAAACGAAAAGTTTTTATATTTCGGCGATAATAAAAACGCGCCGTATGGGAATAAAACACAGGAAGAACTCTATCTTCTTACGCAAAAAAACTTAGCGATAATCTTAAAATACGACGTAAAGGCACTTGTCATCGCTTGCAATACTCTCAGTTTAAGCCTGATGCCCGCACTTAGGCAATTATTGAAAATACCCATATTCGGAGTTTTTCCGCCTGTAAATAAAAAAAGCGGCAAGACCGCGCTGTTTGCGACCCCCGTAACGTGCGCATGCTTTGCCGAAGAAAAAGGCGTGAAAGTTTTTCCGCTTGAACGTCTTGCCGCAGATATCGAAAAAAACAAGATTAACCTTGCCGCCGTTGATATAAAAAAACACATTTGCAAAGCGGCGGACGCGTTTGCGCCGGACACGGTAATTTTAGGCTGTACCCACTATTATTTTGTGAAAAATCAATTTATCGACCACTTTTGCCCCCAAAATATTTATTCGGGCGAAAGCGTTGCGGCAAAAAAGTTATATAGGTATCTCGTTTTAAGCGGTAAGTTGTCAAAAAGCAAGAGTTTCACTATTGATTTTATAGGTGAAAACGCCGAAGAAAATTTTAATTTTTATAATTTAGTGGTTAAAGATACGGTTTTTAACAATAATAATTGAAAAAAATTTCTAAAAAAATTTAAAAAGTGGTTGACAGTGGTCAAAAGTGATGATATAATTTGTTTATCACAAAAAGGGGGGAGTTTTATGTCCGGAAAGAACTATTCGCACCAACTTGACGCGAAAAACAGAATGCGTATTCCGGCGAAACTCCGTGAAGAACTCGGCGAAGGGTATTATATTACCGTCGGCGCGGGCAAATGTCTATACGTTTACACCGAGGCGCAGATGGCGGAAGTCAAAGAATCCCTTAAAAAGGTCAGCGCATACCGCGACAGAGAGTTAAAGGCTGCGCGTTTTATTCTTTACAATACCTGGGCTGCCGAAGAGGACAAGCAGGGCAGAATACTTCTTCCCGAAAATCTCAGAAACTATGCGAACATTACTAAAAACGTAATAGTATTCAAAGGTCCGACGTGCGTAGAGATTTGGAGCGAAGAGAACTGGAACGAATACTTTAACGACGTAAACTTTGACGACCTTGCGGACGCTTTGGAGTCGTTGCAAAATGGCGGAATTTGAGCATATTCCCGTAATGAAAAAAGAGTGTCTTGACGCTTTACAGGTAAAGGACGGCGGAATATATTTCGACGGAACGCTTGGCGGCGGCGGGCATACTTACGAGATACTGAAAAAGAGTTCGCCGAGCGGACGCGTTATAGCGACAGACCTTGACGATTACGCGATAAGCAGGGCAAAGGACAGGCTTTTTGAGTTTGGCAACCGCTTGACGGTAATAAAGGATAATTTCAAAAATTTTTCCGAAATAAAACGCGAACAGGGTATCGACGGCTTTGACGGAATACTTTTAGACCTTGGGGTTTCGAGTTTTCAATTAGACGATAAAAGCAGGGGATTTTCGTATCTTTCGGCAAACGAAAAACTCGATATGCGTATGAACGAAAGCGCGCCCCTGACAGCGGAAACCGTTGTAAACGAGTATAGTGAAAGCGAATTAAAGAGAATACTTTTTGAATACGGCGAAGAAAGGTTTGCAAGTAATATTGCGCGGAACATTGTAGCCGCAAGAAAAACGGCAAGAATAACGACTGTCGGACAGTTAAACGAAATAATAGAAAAGAGTATTCCCGCGAAATTTAAGCACGACGGACACCCGTCGAAGAGAACTTTTCAGGCGATACGGATTGAAGTCAACGGCGAACTCGATAACCTTTACGAAACGGTAATCGAGATGACGCGAGGGCTTAAAAAGGGCGGAAGGATAGCGATACTTACCTTTCACTCGTTGGAAGACAGGATAGTAAAACAAGCCTTCCGTGAACTTGAAACCGACTGCATATGCGATAAAAGTCTTCCGGTGTGCGTATGCGGGAAAAAACGGGAAGCAAAAGTTCTTACCAAGCACCCGATAACGGCGAGCGAAGAAGAATTGAATTTGAATAAAAGAGCCAAAAGCGCAAAATTGCGCGTGGCGGAAAGAGTATAGACAAATTACATTAACACTCTTAATAAAAGGAAAAGGAGTATAGTTATGATAACCACAAGGCGTTCTAACGGTTTACAGACGGAAAGCACGCGCGGCGGATTAGATCTTCTCGAAAGGGAAGCGGTAAATTACGAACAAACTGCGCCCGAACGTGTAGAGAGTATGGACGAAGCAAAGGCGAGAATGCAACGCAATCTCGACAAACTTTTAAATTATGATAGATATTCCGAGATGGAAGCGGAAAAAAGCGCGGTTATCGAAGATGCTCCGCAAATAAGAGAGGCGGCTTATTCCGATGAAGATATTCGTCCTACTACGACTACCACGCAGTTTATAGACGGTGACCCGCAGATATTCAACGACGCGGCAAAGAGTAAAAGCGACGAACACGTCGGTTATAAACTGAATGCGAAAGGCAAAGTCGTCGTAGTACTTTACGCGCTTGTCGTTGCGGTTATCTTGGCGCTTATCACGCTTAACACTGGCGTTTTAAGAACGCTTTCCGCGGACGTAAATAGTTTAAGCGCAACTTACGCGGCAAAAACGGCGGCTATTGAACAGCAAAACGCGATTATCGCGGAAATTTCGTCGCCGTCGCATATTTCGGAGATAGCCGAAAATCAACTCGGTATGGTTTTAGGTAATTAAAAGATAAGACAGGGCATATAATTTTATCGGGAAAAGCGGATTAGTTCGGTTTTCCTATAAATCAAAAGGAGACGCCCGAAGATAAAAACAGACTTTTCAATAACGCTTTTACGAAAGAGGTTATTCGCGATTACGATTGCGGTAGCCTTTTTATTTTGCTTTGTTTTAGGCAGATTGTTTTACGTACAGATTATCTGGGGCAACGATTTGCAGGAAAAAGCCATAGACCAATGGACGCGTGAAATACCCGTCGTTGCCGAACGCGGAAAAATTTTCGACGTAAACGGCGTGATACTTGCCGATAACGACGATACGTACACGGTGTTCGTGCGAAAAAAAGCCGTAAAGGATTTAAATGCGTTGACGGTCGCGCTGTCGGAAACTTTGGGGTTAAATTACGAGTACGTAAAAAAACGCCTTACCGAAACGGTTTCGAGTGAGATTACCGTAAAAAAACAAGTTACAAAAGCACAAATCAACGCGCTTATTGCTTACGGCTTTGAAGGAGTGTATTACTCGCGGGATAATTCGAGAATTTATCCTTACGGCGAGTTTTTGACGCAGGTTTTGGGTTTTACTTCGACAGACGGTAAGGGGCAGTCGGGGATAGAACAGTATTACGATAAATATTTAAGCGGAATAGACGGCGAAATTTTGTACGAGACAGACATCGTCGGCGTAGAAATTGACGGCGGAAAGGCAAGTTATATCCCCGCGACGAAAGGCTTAAACCTGAAACTTACCGTAGATTACGAAATTCAGCAACTTTGCGAAGCGGCAATGACCGAAGCGATGGAGATAACTCACGCAAAGTCTGCCCAGATGCTTGTTTTAGACCCGTCGTCAGGTGCGATTCGCGCGCTAAGTATAAAGCCTTCGTATAACTTAAACGAAATTCCGCGGGACGACCTTGCGGCTTTATTTAAAAAATCGCGGAACAATATTATAAGCGACGTGTACGAACCGGGGTCGACTTTTAAAATTCTGACCGCGGCGGCAAATATCGAAGAGTATTTAAACGGCAACAAAAACGCCTTTTCGGTAAGCCATATATTTAATTCTTCAAGGTACAGGTATATAGACGGGCAAAAGGTAAAGTGTTGGAGCAATCACTCGAACGGCAAACACTCAAATCTTAATTTGCAAGGCGCGCTTAACAACAGTTGTAACCCGATATTCGTGGATATAGCGTTAGCGCTGGGCAAAGAAACGATGTATAAATACATAGAACTTTTTAACTACGGCGCGACTACGGGCGTAGACTTTGCGGGCGAAGCGCAAGGTATGATTTTGCCGATTTCCGCCGTCCAAAACGTCGACCTTGCAAGGATTGCGTTCGGGCAAACGATAGCGGTATCGGCTTTGCAACTTGCGTCGGCGACGGCGGCGGCGATAAACGGCGGAAAGTATTATACGCCCTATCTTGTCGAAGAAATTTATTCCGAAAACGGGATAATCGCTGAAAAATTCGACGCGAAATATAAGCATCGCGTTATAAGCGAACGGGCGTCAAAAATACTTTCCGAAATGCTTGAAGGCGTTGTAAAAGACGGTTCGGGCAAAAAAGCGTACATAGAAGGTTATCGCGTTGCGGGAAAGACAGGGACGGCACAAAAATATGAAAACGGCATCATTGCGGCGGGAAAATACGTAGCGTCGTTCGTGGGATATTTCCCCGCGGATAATCCGAAATATCTTGCACTGGTTATTATCGACGAACCGCAGGGCGAGTATTACGGCAGTACGGTTGCCGCGCCGTACGCAAAGCAGGTTTTTGAAGGAATTATTAACGTTAAGGGCTTAAAGCCATCAATTCAGGTGTAAAGATGAAGTTATCCAAACTTTTAAAAGACATACGTTATAAAGAGATAATAGGTTCGGGCGACCCCGAAATTAAGGACGTTTTGATAGACAGCAACGCCGTGTCGAAGGGCACTTTATTCGTCTGCATAAAGGGCGGCAATTTCGACGGGCACGAATTTATCCGTCAGGTAAAAGACTACGGGGGCGTAGCGGCTGTCGTTGAAAGACCGCTTGACACTTCGATGCCGCAAATAGTTGTGGATAACGCGCGCGTAGCACTATCCGAAATTGCGGCGGCGTTTTACGGACACGCAGACAAAAAGATGAAACTTATCGGAGTTTTAGGCACAAACGGAAAGACTACGACCACGCACCTTATAACTTCGATACTCACGGGCGCAGGGGTGAAGTGCGGTCTTATCGGAACTCTCGGCGTGTTTTACGGGGATAAATTCCGTGAACCTTCGTTAACGACTCCCGACCCATTGGAACTGCACAAAACGCTTGCGGAGATGTACGATAGCGGCGTGGAAGCGGTAATAATGGAAGTTTCGGCGCACGCGGTATATCTTAAAAAGGTGTTCGGGCTGGATTTCGAGATAGGCGTTTTTACCAACCTTACGCAAGACCATCTGGATTTTTTCGGGGATATGGAAAGTTATAAAAGCGCAAAAATTTCGTTTTTTCACAACAATTTTTGTAAATATATCGTCTCCAACAGCGACGACGAAACAGGACGGGAAATAGCGACGAAGACGGAAACAAACGGCAAAATTCTGACCTACGGCATAGAAAATCCGTCCGACGTGTTTGCGATAGACATAGCGGAAAGCGACGCGGAAACGACGTTTGTATTAAATCTTTTCGACGTTATTTACGACGTAAAACTCAATTTAATCGGCAGATATAACGTGTATAACGCGCTTGCGGCAAGTGCGGCTTGCGCACTTTACGGGGTTTCACCCGAAAAAGTCGCCGAAGGACTGGAAAATTTAAAAGGGGTAAGCGGAAGATTAGAGTGCGTGTATAGCGGCGATTTTTCCGTGTACGTAGATTACGCGCACACGCCCGACGGACTGTATAAAAGTTTAGAAACGCTTAAAAACCATACCGAAAATAGGCTAATTTGTCTGTTCGGGTGCGGCGGCAACAGGGACGAGAAAAAGCGTCCCGTTATGGGTGGGATAAGCGGCGAACTTGCCGATTTTACCGTTCTTACTTCCGACAATCCGCGTTTTGAAGAGCCTATGGATATTATCTGGCAGGTAGAACAGGGATTAAAACAAAAAACTGACGAGTACGTAATAATTCAGGAGCGTGCGGAAGCGATAAAATACGCGCTTGATTTAGCGAAAAAGGGCGACGTAATACTTCTTGCAGGCAAGGGAAGTGAAAAGTATCAGGATGTTTTCGGTATAAAACGCCCCTTTTCGGACAAAGATTGTGTTATCGATTATTTGCGGAGAAAGTAATGGCGACTTATTTTGCGGCGGGACTGTCCGCCTTTATGCTTACGTTTTTGGCGGGACTTATATGTATTCCCGTGTTAAGGAAAATGAAGGCGGGACAACCTATATTAAAATACGTAAAAACTCACGAGATGAAAAACGGTACGCCGACGATGGGCGGGCTGTTTTTTATTTTGCCGCTTTCGGCGGTGTTTTTTGCGTTTAACGGGTTAAGTTCGCGTATAGCGACCGTGTCGGTGGCAATAGGACTTTTCTATATGTTTATCGGGTTTTTGGACGATTTTCTTAAAATCAAATTAAAGCATAACGAAGGCTTAAAGCCTTATCAAAAAATAATTTTCCAGACGGCTATCGCCTTTCTTGCCGGTGCGTTCGCTTTTATGAACGGACTTAGCGTAATCTATATTCCTTTTGTTAAAACAACCGTAGATATAGGGTATTTTATAATATTTGCGGTGGCGTTTATATTTATCGCCATAACTAACAGCGTCAATCTGACGGACGGGCTTGACGGGTTAGCAGGTAGCGTGTCCGTGTTTTACGCAATATTTATCGTGGCTATCATTTCGCTTGAAAAAGGTTTCGGCACGCAGTACCTTAAAGCCGACGAGTACAACGGAATATCCTTACTTTCTTTTGCGCTTATCGGTGCAATCATAGGTTTTTTAATCTTTAACGTGCCAAAAGCAAAAGTCTTTATGGGCGATACGGGTTCGCTTTCTCTTGGTGCGTTTTTGGGCGCGCTGTCGTCGTTTAGCGGGAATATTCTTTTTATACCGATATTAGGCGCGGCGTTCGTCTGGTCAAGTCTTTCGGTTATAATACAAGTCGTACATTTTAAGCGGACTAAAAAAAGAGTGTTTTTAATGGCACCCTTTCATCACCATTTGCAGATGAAAGGATTAAGCGAAACGCAAATAAGTTTTTATTATTCGGTTTTTACCGTCATAACGGGGACTGTTTCCGTCATATTTTATTTATGAGGTGAAATATGTACGTTAAAAATCAGAAATTTTTAATACTCGGCGTGTCGAAAAGCGGTCTGGCGGCGGCAAAGTACCTTTTGGGGAACGGCGCCGTCTGTTATTTTTACGAAGAAATGAGTAGCGAAAAGATAATTTTCGCAAAGCAAGAGATTGTGTCTCTCGGCGGGACAGAGATAGTCGCCGATAAAATCGACGAAATTTTAGAGACGATAGACGTTCTTGTAATAAGTCCCGGCGTGCCTATAAATCATACGGTAGCGGTAAAAGCAAAATCCAAGGGCGTGCGGATTATCGGCGAGTTGGAACTAGGTTTTGCGGCTTTTATTCCGCCGTTTATCGCCGTAACGGGTACGAACGGCAAAACGACGACGGTATCTATTATAGACGCAATATTTAAGGAAGCGGGTATTTCAAAAAAACTTGTCGGAAACGTTGGCGTGCCCGTTACTTCCGAGATAGCGGATGAGAACAAAGATACCGTGTTTATTGCCGAAGTGTCGAGTTTTCAGTTAGAAAGCGTAAGTGCGTTTTGTCCGCATATTTCGTGTATTTTAAATATTGCGCCCGACCATTTGGAACGGCATTATACGATGGAAAACTACATATTTTTGAAAAAGCGGATATTTATCAATCAGCGGGAAAGCGAATACTGCGTTCTGAATTTCGACGACGAAACGGTAAAGGGTTTTTATAGCGACGTAAAAGCCAGAGTTTTATGGGTATCGCTTTTAGAAGAAGTTGACGGGGCGTATAAAAAGGACGGCGCGCTTTACTATAAAGGCGAACGGATTTTAAGCGCAGACGAACTGCCGATAAAAGGTGAGCATAACGAGTATAACGCGCTGTTTTCGATAGCGGTTGCGCGTTTAATGGGGATAAGCGCAGAAACGGTCGCCCGCGCGCTGAAAAGTTTTAAAGGCGTACCCTTCCGTAATCAGTTGGTAGCGGAAAAGAACGGCGTAAAATTCGTAAACGACTCTAAATCCACGAACACCGCTTCCGCCATAACCGCAATAAATTCGTGCGTTGAACCCACCGTGCTTATACTCGGCGGCAGCGAAAAGGGTGAAAACTACGATAAACTGTTCGAGTATATAAAAAATTCCACGGTAAAACACGTGGTTATGACGGGAAGTTCCCGCCGTAATATGTTGATTAGTGCGGATAAAGCGGGATTTTATAATATCACGATATGCCCCGATTTCGACCTGTCCGTAAAAATTGCCGCAATGATGGCAAACGACGGGGACAGGGTGCTTTTTTCGCCCGCTTGCGCAAGTTTCGACGCCTTTTCTTCGTACGTGGAACGCGGGGAACGGTTCAATAAAATCATAGGAGAATTAAATTGAAATTCTCCGTTAAAAGAAAGCGCGGCGGAGACTATGCGCTGCTTGTTGCGGTAGTGCTTCTTTCCATCATAGGGACGGTATTTATATATTCTGCAAGCAATTATTCGGCGGAAGCAACTTACGGCGACGCGTTTTTTTTCGTAAAAAAACAGGTGATAGGTATACTACTCGGCGTCGTCGCTATGATATTCACCGCGTTTTATAATTATGAAAAACTGAAAAAATTTACGATACCCGTCGCAATAGCGTCTTTTGTGCTTTTAGCACTCGTTTTCGTGCCGGGGGTGGGCGTGGAAAACTACGGCGCAAGACGTTGGGTAGGTTTCGGCGCGTTCACTATTCAGCCGTCAGAAATTGCAAAATTTTCGCTTATACTTTTTTCCGCAACCTATTTTTCGGCATATAAAGACCGCGCGACGACCTTTATAGGCGTTTTGCCCGTGCTGATTTTCGGCGGCGCGACTTGTCTTTTCGTTATTTTAGAACCGAATATGTCCATAACCGTGTGCATCGCGCTTTTGATGCTTACTATGGTTTTCGCCGCTGGACTTAAAATCCGCGTATTGCTTTTTATAATCGTGCCCGCGCTGGTTGCAGGGGTGGTTTTAATCCTTATTGAACCGTACAGATTAAGCAGGCTTGCCGCGTTTATAAATCCGTGGTCAAATCCGAAGGGCGAAGGCTATCAACTTTTGCAATCGCTTTACGCGTTGGGTTCGGGCGGGTGGTTCGGCGTGGGAATTTTTCACTCCCGTCAAAAATACGCTTTTTTGCCGTTTGCGGAATCGGATTTTATTCTTTCCGTTATCGGCGAAGAAATAGGTTTTATAGGGCTATTGCTGTTCTTTTTATTACTTGCGTTTATCGTGTTTCGGGGGCTTAAAGCGGCAAGAAAAGCAAAAGACGTGTTCGGGTATATTCTTGCAACGGGCATTACGATGATATTCGGTATTCAGGTCGTAATAAACGCGCTGGTGGTATCGGGCAGTATCCCGCCGACGGGACTTCCGCTTCCGCTTGTATCCAGCGGAAATACGTCGATAATAATTTTTATGGCGGAAATGGGCGTACTGTTTAACGTTTCTAAGCCGGAAACAATCACTTTTTAACTGAATAATCCATAGTATAAAGTAAGGCGTGCGGATTTTAGGCGTTCGTCTTATCAAACGTAGCCGACGGGCTTAAAGGGGAATATTATGGAGTTTAAGATAAACGGCGGAAAACCGCTTTCGGGTTCGGTTAAAATAGAAAGCGCAAAAAATTCGGTACTGCCCATTATGGCGGGTGCGGTACTCACCGATAGAGAAATAATCATAGAAAACTGTCCCAAGATATCGGACGTTTTCGCAATGTCTAAAATTTTACGCCACGCGGGTAAAAGCGTGGAGTTTTGTGAAGAAAATTTAATAATAAAGCCGTGCGAAAGGGAATACGTTAAAGACGTTAATTTTTCGCAGGAAATCGCGTCAAGCGTCAGGACTTCGGTGCTAATGCTGGGCGCGCTTTCCGCTAAGTATAAAAGAGCGAAAATCCCGTATCCGGGCGGTTGCGACTTCGGCGGAAGACCTATCGACATACATATCGGCGCGCTGCAAAGTCTCGGCGCAAAAATACGCGAAGACGACGGCTTTATAATATGCGATGAGCCTGTAAAGGGCGGAAAGACGGTACTACCGTTTCCGTCTGTCGGCGCGACGGAAAACATCATACTTTCGGCGGTTATCGCAAAAGGCGAAAGCATAATCGTCAATGCGGCAAAAGAACCGGAGATAGTCGACCTTGCCGCATTTTTAAATAAAATAGGCGCAAAAATATACGGTGCGGGAACTTCGATTATACGTATAGAAGGCGTAAAAGGGCTGTGCGGCGGTGCTTTTCGACCGTCGGCCGACAGGATAGAAGCAGGCACTTATCTGATTGCGGCGGCTATAACGGGCGGTGAAATAGAGTTAATAGGCGCAAGTGCCGAAAATATTTCCGCGCTTTTATTTAAACTTTGCGATAATACTTGTAAATTTAAAATAAAAAATGATATAATATACCTACATAGCGGAAAACGGAAAAAGGCGTTCGATATAACGACAGGGCCGTTTCCTATGTTTCCGACCGATCTTCAAGCGCAGATGTCGGCGCTTGCCGCCGTATCAAGCGGAAAGTCGCGCATATCGGACGAAGTCTTTAAAAACCGTTTTTACCATATCGCGGAACTGGAAAAAATGGGTGCAAAGGTAACTCTTCGCGGTAACGTGGCAACCTTCGATGGCGTTTTAAGACTTCACGGCGCAACTGTCGGCGCGCACGACCTTCGCTGCGGTGCGGCACTCGTGCTTGCGGGACTTAACGCGGAAGGTACTACGATTGTTCGGGATATAAAGCATCTTGAACGCGGATATTACGCTATGGATAAAAAACTTACGGCACTCGGCGCGGATATCGTCAGGGCGTAACGGAGAAAATTTATGCAAAACCTTAAAAAACCGCTTATCATTTTGGTTGCGATAGCATTTCTTATTGCCGTCGTCGCCTCTTTGACAATGCTTTTTTCGGTTAAAAAGGTTGAAGCGGTGTTTTCCGTTTACGGCGAATCCGAAGCACAGGAAATTCAAAAAGAATTAGACGCCTTTAATGGCAAAAATATTGTTTTTTTGAAACTTTCGGAAGTTATCGCTTCGTGCGACAAATTTCCGTATTACGAAATAACTTCGGCGGAAAAAGTATACCCGAACGTAATAAAAGTTGCGGTTTATAAACGCGCGGAAGTGTTTAAGATAGACAATGCCGACAAAGCGTACGTTCTCGATAAAGACGGTATAGTGCTTAACGATGAAGGTAAAACGGAATTTCCGCGTAACGTACTCTCGCTGGATATCGGCAATCTTTCGGTTGTCGGCGGCGCTGTCGGCGAAAAGATACAAACTTCGGACGACGCGCTTTTTTACTCGGTGCTTAAAACTTCGCAGGCGCTTAAACTTAACGACAGCGTAAAACAAGTGGAAATAGCAAAGAGTGAGTACGGTGATTTCCGCGACGCGGTTTTTAAAACTTATACCGGTGTTACTATAAACGTTTGGAACGTTGACGACGACGGCGAAAATAAAATAGAAGCGGCTTTTTCGTGTTACGAATCGGAAAGCGACTATAAAAAAACCGCGTATTTTATAAACGCTTACAAAAAATCCGACGGCAATATAGTGGCGGAGTGGACAAGCCACAGCGGGGATTAAAGGGGAATTTATGCGTAAGAAACAGATTGCGGTGATAGACGTCGGTTCGTCGAAAATAACCGTTATAATCGGCGAGCGCGGCGTAAACAAAACCTTCCTTATTAAGGCGAGAAAGGAATACACTTACGACGGTTTCGCGGACGGAGAGTTTTTTGACGAAGCGAACCTGAAAAGAATTCTGTTTTCCGCGGCGGAATTTATCGGCGGGCTTATCCGTAAAGAAGACGCGCGCGTTTTCGTTGGAGTACCGGGGGAGTTTACAAAGGTTTACGTTAAGAGCAGTCAGATATCTTTTTCCTATAAAAAGCGCGTAACCGACGCGGACGTAGACGCGTTGTTCGATGCGGCTTTCGTGTCGTCTTCCGCGAAGTATTCTTTAATTAACCGTTCGGCGATTGTTTACGAACTTGACGATTACAGACGGCTTGCAAACCCCATCGGCGCGACGAGCGAAGTGTTAAAGGGTAAACTGTCGTTTATCCTGTGCGACAACGCGTTTTTAAACATCTTTAAAAATACGCTTAAAGCGGCGGGAATAGAAGACGTGGAATGTGTTTCATCCGCGCTTGCGGAAGTAATGTACTTAATAGACCCGGAAGCGCGCGACAGAATAGTTATGCTTTTGGACGTGGGGTACATAACTTCGACTTTTTCACTCGTACAGGGCGACGGGATAATATATCAGCGTTCGTTCTCGTACGGGGGCGGGTATATAACCGCCGCGCTTACGCAAAAATTCGAACTTGATTTTGCGCTTGCTGAAGAATTAAAACGAAAAGTCAATTTAAGTGCGGTAAACGGTAAGGATTACGAACTTATTGCGCTTTCGGATAACAGTTATCATAATTCGGAAGAAGCGCGACTGACTGTAAAAGACAGCCTTGACGTGCTTTGTGAAGAAATAGAAAAATGCAGGGAGAATTCGGGATATAACGTACCCGAATACGTTCCGCTTTTGATTACAGGCGGCGGGATTACCTATCTTCGCGGCGCAAAGGAACATATAGCGAACAGGACGGGGCTGAACGTGGACACGGTCGCACCCAAAGTGCCGCTTATGGACAAGCCGACGGAATCTTCGGCACTTTCGTTACTTGATTTAACTTTCACGGATTGATAAAACTTTTAAGGTTTTAAAATTTTAACCAAAAACTGACAGGGAGATTATTTATTATGGAACAGAGATTTGCAACTAATTCGGCGGTTATCCGCGTAATGGGTGTTGGCGGTGGCGGCTGCAACGCTATAAACAGTATGATAGATTCTGGCGTAAACAGCGCGGAATTTTTCGCTATAAATACCGACAATCAGGCGCTTTTATTGTCCCATGCGGATAACTGTATTCAGATAGGCGCAATGCTTACCAAAGGCTTGGGCGCTGGCAGCGACCCCAACATCGGCGAAGCGGCGGCGGAAGAATCCAAAGACGATATAGCCGAAGTGCTTAAAGGTACGGACTTATTGTTTATCGCGGCAGGTATGGGCGGCGGCACTGGTACGGGTGCGGCGTCTGTTATTGCAAGGATTGCCCGCGAACTCGGTATACTTACCGTAGCGGTGGTAACTAAGCCTTTCTCTTTTGAAGGCAGGGTAAGAAACGAAAACGCCAAAAAGGGTATAACCAACTTAAAGAAATACGTTGATACTCTAGTTGTTATTCCTAACGATAAACTTTTACAGTCTTTGCCGACGAATATCGGCGTTTTAGACGCGTTTAAGGTTGCCGACGACATGTTAAAACAAGGTATAATCGGCATAGTCGACCTGATAGCGACCCCGTCGCTTATAAACCTTGACTTTGCGGACGTTAACACGGTTATGCGTAATCAAGGCTTAGCGCATATGGGTATAGGCAGAGCGAAAGGCGAAAACAGAGTTATAGAGTCAGTAAGACAAGCGGTATCTAGTCCGCTTCTTGAAACCACGATAGAAGGCGCGAAATCGGTTATACTTAACGTAACCGGCGGTAAAGACCTTATGCTTTCGGAAATATCCGAAGCGGCGGAACTTGTACAGGGGATAATCGACCCGTCCGCAAATATAATTTTCGGTAACACTATTGACGATTCTATGGTAGACGAAGTGAAAATCACGGTCATTGCAACGGGATTTAATCCGCTTGAAGACGATAAAAAAACCGTGATTGCTACAACGAAGGAAGAACGTGACGTACCGCCCCTTCTTCGCGAAATAGAAGAAAAGGAACAGCAGGTAACGGCTGAACCCGCGGTTGAAGAAACTGCTGTCAGCGAAAGTGAAGAAACGGAACTTATCGAAAACGAACCCGTTTTTGAAGATGACCGTAACGTAGAACCGCAAACGGACGATAAGAAGAGAGAACTTCCCGCATTTATGAGAAAACTTTTCGGTAAAAAATAAAGATAATAATTTTAACTTTTTCCCCGCGCCGCCAGATAGCGGCACGGGGAAAGTTTAAGTTTTATCAAGAAAAAATTTGACAAAACGCATATTACGTCTTAAAAACTGTTGCAAAATAATTTTGATTGTGATACAATAATTTTGCTTATGGATAGAAGGTCATA
>JAFSLQ010000021.1 GCA_017448355.1 Clostridia bacterium
ACATAGATTAGTTTAATCTGTGTAATTTCTTGAAAAACATATTTACATTATATCAAAGAGGTGTTTATGAAAAAGGTTGCATTGAAGATTTTAATTCTTTGTATGGCGATTTGTTCGGCGTGCTTTGTGTTTACCGCGTGCGGTGATAATACGGTTGACAATGATGTGTGTACTCACGATGACATCGCTGTTGTTTACGAAGATCATGACGAAAATGTTCATATTGTTAAGAGGGTCTGTCGTAATTGCAAGGAGATAATCGAACAAAAAGAAGAAATACACAACAATAGACTTGTTAACAGAGTTGAGCCGGCTTCTTACTTTGACGAGGGATACGAAGAATACGTATGTGAAGATTGCGGGCATATAAGTTGCGTCTATTTTGGGCACGAGCATTCGCTACGATACGTTCAAGGGGAGGATGCCACTTGTACGACCGAGGGGCGTGGCGGTTACTATGTTTGCGAAGAATGCGGAATGATGTTTTCGGACGAAAACGGCGATTTTCGCATATATGATATTCCGAGGACCGGTTATGCGGCGCATGAGATAGACGAAAGTCATGAATATAAAGCGTCAACGTGCGATGAAAACGGTAACGAAGAATATTATCATTGCAGTGTATGCGATAAATATTTCGGAACTATCGACGAACATAGATATCTTTACGATTTCGCCGACGATTTTATAATAAACAAAAGTCACGATTTAAACGTGTACTCTTGGGGTACGAATGCACGCTGTGAAGAAGATGGCGAATATTACGTATATAGATGCGATAATTGTGAAAAATTCTTCATCAGTGTTGGCGGAGAGTATCAGGAAATCGAAGATTTAGACACGTTTGACAGAACTATTCCCGCGCTCGGGCATAATTACGGAGAAATAATGGCAAACGGCTTTGTTTCCGAATCTGTGTGTTCCCGTTGCGGCAAGCATTCGGATCAATCTGTCAATATTAGCAACGTTAATAAAACCGATTTAGAGGTTTTCAATTATACCGTTGCAGGAAACACGTTAACCATTACCGGAATAAAAGGCGATAAGGAAGGCAATTGTCCTTCATATTTAACCATAGATTTTCCGGATTATTCTAAAGTTGAGATTGCAGATAATGCTTTCGATTATTTATCTGCCGATAATCAGACCCGACCTTCAATCAGCCAAATCTATTTGGGCGAAAACGTGAGATATTTCGGTGCGCAATCTAATTACAACGTTGAAAAATTGATATTTGCGACAAACGATTTTAAAATCGGCGGCAGAGTAAGCGGAGTTAAAGAAGTATTTATCAGCAACAGCAGCGGCGGCGCTCAAAATATACTGAATTCTGCAAGTGACACACAAATCTTTAACGACGGATTTAATTTGTTTTGGTATCCGAGTTACGATTCCACCGGAAAATTCAAAGCCACGATTGAAGACACGTATTATTGCAACGCATCAAAACAGGTTAAGGGGTTAAGAGGTTGCGGCAGTTTTGTGAATATCGTTTTCATTGCAGATAGTGCGTCCAAAAAGGTCGTAATGTCGGGCGAATACGGTTGGTTTAAAAATTATGAAAATATTAAAATAATAACGGCATCGGCAGCGATGGGATACGTCGGCGATGATGAAGATTATTCTTATACGATTGAAGGGAATATTTACGCTCCAAACGTATATATTGAATTAAAATCTATTATGATGAGTTCCGATTCAAGTATAAAGTGTAAAAATTTATACTATAAAGGAACACCTTCGGAATATGCGGATAATGTAAAATTGGCGGCAAGAGAACAAATCACAAGTTCCCATTCGACGTATTTTTATCAAAAGGCGAAAACTGTCAGTAGAGAAATAGGGTATTATTTAGCAAATGCGATTAACCTTTACGAATCTAACGGTATTATAAACGATTATCAGTTTTACGGTTTATCCGGTATCGACAAGGTTTGGTTTGAAAATTGTACGGAAATAGGTAATTACGTTACTAATGCGAAAGTAGTTTATTTGTATCCGTGCTTAAAATCAATCGGCTTTAATTTTGATGATAACGTCGAAGTGTTTACCGAGAGGGACGGGTATTTATATATAGGAAACGAAGATAACCCGTATCTATTGATGTACAGCAGTAATGGCAATTCTTCGGATATTATCTCAATAGATTCGAATACTAAGTTTTTGCATATGTCTGACGGCAGAAGATTTACCGTGTATTATAACGAAACGGAAATCAACTGGTCTGAAGACTTATTGTCCAACTACGTTTATATTGATAATCTGTATGTTTTAGACGATAACGGGGATTATACGTATCTTGGCAACAAGTATTCAAAAATGAATACGCTTAAATTGTATAATTCTCCGTTTGAAGAAAGACTTACGATTAACAGTTATAGATTCAGGCGGTTTAATTTCTTGGAAAACGTAGAGATTACCAACTACAAGCTTGTGGGTGATTGTTTCAATGATTGTACCAACATAAAGAGTATAGCACTTTCAGACTGCTCGTATGAATTGGGAAATGAACAATACAGGATATTTACCGGCTCTTACCCGACCAAAATTTCCGCGCCTCTTTATATGATGAATATTGTTGCACCTAGCAACCAATTGGTTGAATATGAAATAAATAGCGCGTTGGACGATTCAGGTAGATGGATTACGGAAATAAAAGGATGGAGAAACCGCTATTGTGCATATCCGAATCTGGAAAGAATTACCGCAACGTCCTCCGTTTTGGGCAGTCAGGATGGATTATCTCACGTAGTGAAAATCGGCGATTATGCTTTCTATAATTGTGCGAAATTAAAGGAATTCCCGTTTGCATATATTCAGGAGTTCGGGAAATACTCGATGTCCGGAACGAGAATCGAAACGCTCAAATTATATGCGAGAGAATGTGTATACGGCATTGCATTCGACGCATTGGATTGCGACAATGCTCACCTTGGCGAGATTATCCTTGCCGTGTATCCGAACGATAATAGCGAATACAATTTAAACGCATATTTTAACGGTCTTTTGACCACCGGATCGACAAATCCATTCCAATATGCCGATAAAGTCAAAGTTCACTTTTATGTCAACGGCGCAGGTTTTACGGAGAACCCTGAAGACCTTTCGGACGAAACGTCGAATCATCACTCGTATTTTGAAAAAATATCTTCGGATTATGACGGATATATTTACGATAAAGCGTTAAAAGGTTTTGAAAAATTCGTCAAAGAAATCTATGCGCCTAATGCGAGGATTGGTGTTTATAGTCGAGAAGACTTGCGAAATCTTGCAAAATTAGAGAAAATAACGGTGAATGATTTATCCGCCTATCTTCCGTCATCTATAAAAGAAGTATGCATTACCGGTGAAGAAAGTCCCAGATTGGACAATAGCGATCAATTGTCGGATTTGATTGTATATCACGGAACGACGTTGTTGAAGATCGGTGCGCAAACAACTTTCACTGTTCCGGAGTTTATTACGGTTATAGGGGGAGCATTTAAAAATTGTAGCAGTTTAACAAGTGTTGTTATAGGAGACAGTGTGACTTCTATCAGTAGTGGAGCGTTCAGAAATTGCAGCGGTTTAAAAAATATAACGATACCCGATAACGTTGCGAGTATAGGTCTAGAAGCGTTCTATGGTTGCAGTAGTTTAGAGAGTATAACTATACCGTTTGTAGGTGCAACAAAAGACGGTACAAGCGATACGTGTTTCGGATATATATTCGGAGCAGGGTCTCGTCACTATAATTCTTATTACGTACCGTCTTCATTAAAAACTGTAGTCATAACGGGCGGGAACATACCGTCTTATGCGTTCTCTGGTTGTAGCAGTATAACGAGCATAACTATATCGGAAAGCGTAACGAGTATAGGAAGTGATGCGTTCGAGGGTTGCAATAGTTTAACGAGTGTATATTATACTGGGACAGCAAGTCAATGGTCGCAAATAGATAGCTTATCGAATTTGATGTTCTTAAATCCGACGTTGTATATAAACAATGAGCCTTTGACAAACGTAGTATTACAAAATATAACCGAAATCAAGCCTTATGCGTTCTATAATTGTAGCACTCTAACGAGTATAACTATACCGGAAGCAGTTACGAGTATAGGTGATTCTGCTTTCGGCGGATGTTCCTCATTAGAGAGCATAACGCTACCGTTTGTAGGAAATAATGAATCTGCAACAAGTGCAAGCCGGAGTACGTTATTCGGATCTATATTCGGTACAAGTAGTTATACGGGCGGAACGGCAACAAAACAATATTATTCAAGCGGTATTACTAATTATGCGACATACTACATACCATCGTCGCTAAAAACCGTAACTGTAACTGGTGGCAACATCTTATATGGAGCGTTCTATGGTTGCACAAGTTTAACGAGTATAACACTGCCTGATAGTATAACGAGTATAGGAAGTAAGGCGTTCTATGGTTGCAGTAGTTTACAATACAACGAATATGATAACGGATATTATTTAGGTAACAATACAAATCCTTACGTTGTTTTCGTAAAAGCAAAATCAAAAGATATTACAAGTTGTCAAATAAATGCAAATACTAAATTTATCGGTGAAGATGCGTTTTATGGTTGCAATAATTTATCAAGTATAATTATACCGGACGGCGTAACGAGTATAGGAACTCAAGCGTTCTTTGATTGTGGTAATTTAACGAATATCATTATACCAAACAGCGTAACGAGTATAGGAACTCAAGCGTTCTCTGCTTGCGGTAGCTTACAATACAACGAATATGATAACGGATATTATTTAGGTAACGAAACTAATCTTTACGTTGTATTTATAAAGGCAAAATCCACAAATGTTACTTCTTGTAAGATAAATAGCGAAACTAGGTTTATATATTGTTTTGCATTCTCTGGTTGCAATAGTTTAACGAGCATGATTATACCCGAAGCAGTAACGAGTATAGGAGATTATGCGTTTAGTAATTGCAGGAATTTAACGAGTATAACTATACCAGAAACTGTAACGAGTATAGGAAGTGAAGCGTTCTCTGGTTGCAAAAATTTAGCGATTATAAATTACGGAGGAACAAAGCGGCAATGGTGGTCAGAAATAAGCAAAGGCTCCGATTGGTATAACGGCGTTTCTACTTCCTGCACAGTGTCTTGCTCGGATGGCGACATTACGATATTTTGAAATTCATAAGCAGATAAAGATTAAATATTAAAAGTTTACGGGGGTCCGCGCGACTCCCGTTTTCATTAAATAAGTATGATACATAAGTTTTACTCTAAAAAATATTGACAATAAAAAGTTTTTCGAGTAGAGGTGTGACAATTTTCCCTATAATTTTTTAATAAAAATGTCATAAACTATTGACTCAATAAGTTAATTGTTATATAATAGTATTGAAAATTTTTGCATATCAATACGAAAAAATCTAATATATAGGTGTGTTATGGAAATTAAAAGAGAAAAATATTTAAGTAAACTTGTAAGCAGGATGCACAACGGTTTAATTAAAGTTATAACCGGAATTCGTCGATCGGGCAAATCGTATTTGCTGTTTGAAATTTTTTATAATTATCTTAAAGAGCAGGGCGTTGACGACTACCATATTATCAAACTTGCGTTGGACGATAGAAAAAACAAAGAATATCGTAATCCGGATAACCTGTATAATTACGTTAAAAGCAAAATCGTTGACGATAAGCAGTATTATATTCTTCTTGACGAAGTTCAGTACGCCAGCGAGTTCGAAGACGTGCTTAACGGCTTTTTGCATATAGACAACGCCGATACCTACGTTACGGGTAGTAATGCAAAATTTTTATCCAAAGATATAATAACCGAATTCCGCGGGCGCGGGGATGAAATACATATTTCACCGTTATCATTTAAAGAGTTTTATTCGGTATATGACGGAACGAAGGAAAACGCTTGGAAAGAGTATTGTCTTTACGGCGGATTGCCGAAAATTTTAGAGTATAAGACTTGCGACGATAAAGTATCTTACCTTAAAAATATCTTTGAAGAAACTTATTTGACGGATATAAAAGAAAGAAACAAAGTGCGTAACGATGCGGAACTTTCGGAACTTTTGGATATTCTTTCGTCATCTATTGGTTCGCTGACTAATCCTAAAAAATTATCCGATACATTTAAAAGCGTAAAGCAAGTTTCGGTTCATCCCGATACACTCAACAACTATCTTGAATACTTGTCTGACTCGTATTTGATTTCGCAATCAAAACGATACGATATTAAAGGCAAAAGATATATTAACACGCCGTCAAAGTATTATTTTACCGATATGGGACTTCGTAACGCACGGCTTAACTTCCGTCAGAACGAAGAAACGCATATTATGGAAAACGTTATCTATAACGAACTGAAAATTATGGGTTACAGTATTGACGTGGGCGTTGTGGAATACAGTAAAACCGAAAACTGCAAACAGGTAAGAGTGCAGGCGGAAGTGGATTTTGTTTGCAATAAGGCGGACAAGCGTTATTATATTCAGTCCGCGTTGCGAATGCCCGACAGGGAGAAAATGTTGCAAGAGCAGAATTCTTTAACGAGAATTGCCGATTCGTTTAAAAAAATCATCATAACGAAAGACGCGGTAATGACGCATTACAACGAAGACGGGGTATTGATTTTAGACTTATTTGACTTTTTATTAGACGAAAACAGTTTGGAAATTTAAGTTTGAAAAAATACAAAGGAGAAAAATTATGAAAACGAGCGATATTGGCAATATAATAGATAATTTTATTGAAAGTCCCGCAACAGCTATAATGTTTAATGGTAATTGGGGAATTGGTAAAACTTTTGCTATCGACACGCTTTTAAATAAAGATAGAGACAAAAAGAAAATATACGATTTTTGTAATATACACTATATATCTTTGTTTGGATTCAAAAATATAGAAATATTGCATCAAGAACTATATAAAATGTTCCACCCATGGAAAGTAAGAACGGCAAAAGCTTTAAGTTATATTTCTTTGGCTATTTCTTTGGAAAAAGTTAGTATTGGACTAAACAATTCTCAAATAAGAGAGGATTTGGAAAAAAATCAAATTAATAAATCGCTTGCAAAGAATGATTTTCAAAATATTATTATTTTTGATGATATTGAACGCATAGCTGTAAAAAAAGAAGGATTTATTGAGTTGTTGGGATATTTTAATCGTTTAATAAATGAAGGTATTAAAGTTATTGCAATTTGTAATTCAGATGAACTTCCTAGTGACAATAAAGAAGTTTATGATAACTTTAAGGAAAAAATTTTTGACCGCATTTATATGATAAACGAAGATAATATAGATGTTATTAAAAAAATATTTGGAGATAAATTTAAATTATTAGATGAAGAAACCATTTATTTTTTCAAAAACAATTTAAGGCTGGTAAAAAAATCTAAAATTTTTCTTGATGAAGTTTTAAAACAGCTTTCAAAAATGAAAAGCAATCCAAATATCAACGATAGGACAATCTGTTTAATTTGTATATTAATTATAAAAGAAGTTTTTACATCGTGTTTTTCTGAAGAACTTTATAAAGAGCAACAAAAGAAATTAAACTCAAAAGAAACAGAAGATCATTTTTATACTAATTTAATACTTGAAAAATATGGAACAGATGATTTGTGTATTGAGGCTATAGATAGAGAATTACAAAAGAAAAAAGTATATGGCGTAAATGCGATAATTAGAGGTTTATTTAATTATTTTAAATATTACGATTGTTCGTTTTTTAATCAAAAAGTATCGCAGAAAAAATTATTTACAAAGAGTTTATTTTATTATAGTGATAAAGAGAAGAAAACAGCAATAACAGAATTATTGACGATTATTTATGAAAGGATATCAGATTTTGATGCAAGGCAAATATATGATGCTGTGCGCGATATTTTAAATTATGATAATGGCAACATAAATGAAGTAGATCTGTATAAACTTTCTGAGATATTTATAAAGATAGAGGACGAAAACAAGAAAAATGATTTAATTGATAATTTTTATCAGGATTTATATTTTGAACATTCACCAACAGAAGAAAAGTTTGTTGAAATTTTAAAAGAAAAAATTAAAGAACAAGAAATCGATGCAATTATAAGTTATTTTGATAAAATAGATATTAAAAAATATGACGGTTCGCTTACTAATTGGATTGTAAAGTTACAAAGCAAAGGACAACCTTTAGCAGCGTCTGTTTGCATAATGTTAAAAAAGAATAATTATTTCTTACCAGCTTTATCAAATACAATATCGGAAAACGAATGGAGGTTTTGTCATGACATGTGTAGTTTTATTAACAATGTTGATAAATCTTTAGTGCCGGACTTAATTGCTGTTTTAGATAATCAAATTAAAGAACATTCTGACTCAATTTGTATAAAAGAAAGAGTGGATGCATTAAAAAAGTATAAGCTTGTAAGTGGATAGGAGAGTGTAACAATGAAAGGAGTAATTTACGCAAGATACAGTTCGGATAATCAGCGAGAAGAGTCTATTGACGGGCAATTAAGAGAGTGTAAAGAGTTTGCCGATAAAAACGGTATCGAGATAATCGGCGAATACATAGACCGCGCACTTTCCGCGAAAACCGACAACCGCCCCGAATTTCAAAAAATGATAAAGGACAGTTATCGCAAATTGTTCGATACCATTATCGTTTGGAAAGTTGACAGATTTGCGCGCAACCGCTACGATTCGGCGCATTATAAACATTTACTTAAAAAGAACGGCGTGAAAGTCGTGTCCGCAAGAGAACATATAAGCGAAGGCGCGGAAGGTATTATTCTCGAATCTATGCTCGAAGGTTATGCCGAATATTATTCGGTGGAACTTACAGAAAAGGTTAATCGCGGGCTTATGGAAAACGCATTAAAAGGCAAATTAAACGGCGGAACGATTCCGCTCGGATACAGGCTTACGAAAGAACAAACGTTAGAGATAAACGAAGAAACCGCACCCGTTGTTTTGGAAATTTTTACCCGTTATAACGACGGCGAACAGATAAAAAGTATAGAGAAAGACTTGGCTTTGCGAGAACTTACAAATAATTACGGCGGTCCGATAACTTATAACAGAATACATTATTTACTTAAAAACAGGCGTTATATCGGAGAATACCGATTCAGAGACGTTGTACATAAAAACGCTTTCCCCGCCATTGTTCCCGAAGATTTATTTAACAGCGTTCAGAAAAAATTAGAAAAAAATAAAATTGCACCTGCGAGAAATAAAGCGGAAGACGAATACATTTTAACGACGAAATTAAAGTGTGGTAAATGCGGCGCATATATGGTCGGAGAAAGTGGTAAAAGTATGACGGGTGCTATTCACCGCTATTATAAGTGCGCGAACACCAAAAAGAAAAAACTTTGCAATAAAAAATCCGTTAAAAAGGCTTGGATAGAAGATTTAGTCGTTCAAAAGACAATGAATATGATAATGGACGATAAGTTGGTTGAAAGAATTGCAGATAGCATAATTGAAATTTTAGCGCAAGAGAATACGACGATTCCGAAATTACAGGCTAAATTAAAAGAAACGGAAAAGTATATAGATAATATGCTTACCGCTATACAGCAGGGCTTAATAAATGTTTCGGCAAAAAAACGCCTTGACGAACTTGAAGAAACAAAAAAGGAAATAGAAACGGCGATTTTAGCCGAGAAACTTCAAAAGCCCGAAATAACGAAGGAGCATATACGTTGTTTTGTTAATAGATTTAAGGAAATTGACGTAAAGGATATAGAGAGCCGAAAGAAACTGATAGATAGTTTTGTAAACAGCGTTTACGTTTACGACGATAAAATTTTAATTACGTTCAATTATCAGGACGGAACGAAGGAAATTTCGCTTGAAGAAGTAAGCGACGAAACAAGTTCGGATTTGAAAAAAATATCCCCACCAAAAAAACACCTTACACTTCTGTGTAGGGTGTTTTTTTTGTAGTGTAAGGGACTCGAATTAGGAGAAAATTGCGTTTAGCAATTTGTCCGCAGGACTAAACTGTCCTGTGGACAGTTTATCGGGAGGCTCGAGAGAAGCGAGTCCCTTCATCTCCGCCAAAGGTAACCAAAATTGAACCATCATTTTGGCTACCTTTTTCTTTTTGTAATAATCTTAATTATGTATTAAACTCAAATATTTCTTTTGAAGTTTAGCACGGCGGTCAAACACGGTAGATACCCCGCATGATATAGTTCTTGCCGTTTCCGATAAAGACTTGCCTTCTAAGAGTAAATTAAGCACTTTAAGTTCCTTTTCATTAAGGTTAAGCCTTTCTATTATCTTATCGATTTTACGCCACTCGTGGTCGGAATAATCGGGATTATATGTGTCTATATTTCGATTGTAAAACAACTGTACGTCAAGACTACTGTAGGACGTATATTCTTTTCGGATATGTTTAGTAATAATGAAACAACAAGCGTTTAATATATTCATATCTTTTAATACTCCGTATTTAGATACTTTGGTAATATCATTTAATCTTTTACCTAAATGAGAGAATAGAAAGCAGTAAGCGTCCATAAATAAATCGTAAGACGGAGAGAAGATATGATTAACGTCGTTTTTAGATAAGATATCTTTAATCAGGTTATTGTATAAATTAATAAAGAAAGAAGAATCAGAGAAACGGATAAAAGACCTGATACAATGAAGTGAAAGATACTCGCTTAACGATTTGACGTTATCAGTAGTGATAATTTCATCACAAGCATAGATTTTACATTTGAAATTCATAAATAAAACTCCTTAAATATTTTTACCCGAAGGCAACGGTAAACGAGCCATAGGACGAAATAGAATTAAGGAGTTATAATTTTACTTGGGAGAATCAAGGGAGAAATAAAAAAGTTTTTAGATAAAAGAAAAAGACCTATCGAAAGATAAGTCTAAAAAGTTTTTTATCCTTGAATCTCCCGCAGGACTATGGCAAAGTGAACAGCCGAACGGGGAAAAATTAAGGGGTAAGATATAATATTTTTTATGGTTTTATATTTAATAAGATAAATAGAAAAAAGTATAGTGTAAAGAGTATTCAATTTATATTTCTCGCTTCGCACCAAGAAAACTTTTCGTTCATTTGGACGAAAAGTTTTTGTTTTGTAAGAAAAGGGACTTGAATTAGGAGCCAGCCGTTTACGGCGTGCTTGCCATTTGGCAAGAAAATAGTCCTGTGGACTATTTTGCGGGAAGGTCGCACAGGCGAAAGTCCCTTCATCTGAAATGTTCGCCGGTGGCTTTTTTCTTTTTTAAAAACGGCGTTTGTATTCTTTAACGCGTTCTGCACATAATTAGAATATGAAAAAGAAATATATCTTTCTTATCGTAATCTTTATTATCGCTTGTTTATTCGTATGTAAAGATACGGGTGTGATATGCGTTAAAGGCGCAAATAGGGTTAGCGCATTTATGCCGTTTTACGGCGTAAAACCTTCAAAGTTAGTGCAAAGGTCGGTGTTTGCGACCGATTACAGTACGTCGTCGCCCGAAAGAAAACATAACGTTGAACTTGCGGTAAAATCGCTTAACGATACCTTCGTTGATATCAACGGCGAGTTTTCGTTTAATATGGTTGTGGGGGAAAGAACGGAAAAACGGGGGTATCAAAACGCTAAAATTATTTCAAACAATAAGTTTATTGACGGTATTGGTGGTGGGGTGTGTCAGGTTTCTTCAACTCTTTATAATGCCATATTGCTTGCCGACCTTAAAGTTATAGAAGTTCACGCGCACTCGGTCGCTGTCAGTTATATAGAGCCTTCGTTCGACGCAATGGTCAACTATTATTGTGCAGACTTAAAGTTTATTAACACTACGAATAGTCCCGTAATTATTAAAGCCAAGGCAAACGGTGAAAAAATAGTTATAACGATTATCGGTGAACAAATGGATTACCGCATAAAAAGGCAAAATAAGGTAGTCGAACGTATTGAGCCGACAGAAGAGTTTATAGAAGACGAAACGGGAGAATACGGACTTACGGCAGGTGAAGAACAGATTGTTTTTAGCGGTAAAGAAGGAATAATAAGCGAAGGTTATTTAGTACGGGTAGGAAAGAATAGAATAGATAAAACGCTTATACGAAAAGACAGTTATAAAGCGGTTAATAAAGTAATCGTAAGGGGAAAATAAAAAAAGCAAAAAAACTTTTATAAATACTTTGACAAATCGACAATTTTATGATAACATATCATTTGCATCGAATAAGTTTTTTTGTTGGAGAAGTACCCAAGTGGTTCAAGGGGATCCCCTGCTAAGGGATTAGTACGTGTATAAGCGTAGCGCGGGTTCAAATCCCGCCTTCTCCGCCAAAGGTAACCAAAATTGAACCATCGGTTTTGGCTACCTTTTTCTTTTTGTAATAAACTTAATTATGTATCAAACTCAAATATTTTTTTTGTAATTTAGCACGGCGGTCAAATACGGTAGAAATACCGCAGGATATAGTTCTTGCCGTTTCCGATAAAGATTTACCTTCTAATAATACATTAAGCGTTTTAAGTTCCTTTTCATTAAGGTTCAGCCTTTCTATTATCTTATCGACTTTACGCCACTTGTGGTCGGAATAGTCGGTAGTATAGTTATCTATATTCCGATTGTAAAATAACTGTACGTCAAGACTATTGTAAGAGATATAATCTGTTCTGATACGTTTAGTAATAATAAAACAACAGGCGTTTAATATATTCATTTCCTTTAATACCCCGTATTTAGATACTTTGGTTATATCGTTTAATCTTTTACCTAAATGAGAGAAAAGAAAGCAGTAAGCGTCCATAACGATATCGTAAGCGGGAGAGAAGATATATCTGTAATCTTTATTACAGTTAATATCTCTGAATAGGTTCTCGTAAAGATTAAAGAAGAAGTCTACGTTAGAGAAACGCAGAAAAGATTTAACGCAATTAACGGTAAGATACTCGCTTAACGATTTGACGTTGTCAGTAGTGATAATTTCATCACAAGCATAGGTTTTGCATTTGAATTTCATAAATAAAACTCCTTAAACATTTTTACCCGAAGGCAACAGTAAACGAGCCATAGGGCGAAATGAATTTAAGGGGTTATAATTTTTATGGGAGAATCAAGGGAGAAATAAAAAAGTTTTTAGATAAAAGAAAAAGACCTACCGAAAGATAAGTCTAAAAAGTTTTTTATCCTTGATGCTCCCACTGACCTATGGCAAAGTGAACTGCCGAACGGGGAAAATTTTAAGGTAATTATACTTTAAATATCAGTTCAAAATCTATCATTACGGGGATTTTCTTTTTCATAATATAAACGGGATATTGTACGTTATCGGAATAAAGATTAAAGCCCCGACTTCCGTCAGGGCTTTTTTCTATCGGACTATTAAATTGTATAACCATTTTATCGTTAAATAACGTTATCTCTTTTACTAAAAGGTTTATCAGCATAAGGGGTTCTTGTTTTAGGGCTTCCTTGTAATAATCAGTAATCATTTCCCGAGTAAGTTTACTTGAATACTTTGCTTTTTCTACAATTATCTCTCGTTCAAGATTATCATTTTTATCTTCCAATTCTCGTAGTCGTTTCAAAGCGATATTACTTGTTCCGCCGTTTTCTATTGCCGTCATAATGTTGTTTATAGCGTTTTCGGTTTGCCGTTTTTCTTTAATAAGTTGTGCTAAAAATAAGTTTTTTTCGGTATTATCTTCCTGCCGTTTAAGTAATATATCTACGACGTAATCAAGGTTCTCTTTGTCGGTAAGATAGTTATATATATTATCTAAAACATACTGTTCTAACACATCTTTTCGAACCTGCTGTTTAATACAATCACTACCGCGTTTTTTTGATAGACACTTGTAATAATACTTTATTTCACCGTTACGTGCCGTTCCGGTTTCTGCACTTATGGAACTACCGCAATACCCGCATTTAATTTTGTATCTTAAAAGATATACAGTTTTAATACTACGTCTGCCGTGTTCGTTATTTAGGGCTTTATTTCTTACCTTGTTAAAGGTTTCGATATCTACGATTTGCGGATAGATATTGGGAAACTCTTCCTTTTTGTAATGGTAAACACCCGAATACTTTTCGCTTTTAAGTATCTTGTAAATATAGTGAGGTTGCCAGCGTTTTCCGTTATTGAATATGCCTTTGTCGTTTAAGGCTTTTGCTATGTCTTTGACGAATTTACCGCTTGCGTATTCTCGATAAATATATCGTACAATTTCTGCTTTTTCTTCATCTATTAAAACTTTGTGATTTTCTACCTTAAATCCGTAAAGGCAGTGTCCGCCAGTAAAGTTGCCTTTTATTCGGCTTTCTTTTAGCCCGCGTTTTACCTTTTGTGAGAGTTCTGCCGAATAATACTCTGCGTATCCTTCGAGCATACTTTCTAAAATTATTGCTTCTGGGCTATCAGGGATATATTCCGTTGCCGATATAACTTTTACACCGTTATCTTTTAACGTCTTTTTGTGCATAGCCGTTTCGTATTTATTACGGCTGAACCTGTCGAACTTATAAACCAAAACGTAATCCCACTCGCGCCTATTACTGTCTTTAAGCATTTGTTGAAAGTCCGGACGATTATCGTTAGTACCCGTCATTGCTCTGTCTATATACGTTTTAAGTATAAGTATATCGTTGTTTTTAGCGTACTCGTTGCAAACCCGAAGTTGCCCTTCGACAGACTGTTCGCTCTGACTGTCGCTACTATACCTTGCATAAATTACTGCTGTTTTCATAAATTAAAATCTCCTTTTATTATATAAATTTTTATTAGTCTTTCGACAGGGAGAAAGCAAACGGCAAAGACTGATGGACGTATATTACCGTTACTCTTTTTCGTCAAGGGTTGCAAAAGCAATGCACTTTACCCTTGACGGAAAATCTTTGTCGTTTACGCTCCTGAAAAGAAAGACTCTTTTGTTAAAACCACTTGGGTAGTTTGTCTAAGTTTTCTTTATTCGCTTCGCCTATAATCTCGCCGTCGTCGGTTATACATAAAAACTTGTCGTAAAGAACGGCTTTTTTGTCGTCTATACCTATTGAGCATAAAATATCGTCGTCTAAAACGGTAGATATAATCCCCGTAGGTAATTTTCCGCCGTAAACTATTTTGTCATTTGATTTTTCTATGTATTTAAGTAAATATCCGAGACAATTTCCTAAATCCATAGGGACAAAGATAGGCTCGAAATCACACCGTCCTATCTTGTCCGTAAAGTAAGTGTTTACGTAAGCCGACCGCATTTTTCGTGCCGTCGTATCAAAATACTTTTCTTCTACGTTTTCTCCGTCCATCGTTCCGTCGGGGATATACATTAAAGCGTGAAAGTGTAATCTTTTATTCTTTCCGCCCCGCTCCCACACACCTATATACTTCCAGTCTTT
Source organism: Clostridia bacterium (assembly GCA_017448355.1). GTDB lineage: Bacteria > Bacillota > Clostridia > Christensenellales > Borkfalkiaceae > UBA1259. The sequence goes on from JAFSLQ010000021.1 coordinate 15,357, forward strand.
TCGTTTAACACGGTGCTTTAATATGTTTCTTAAATACTCCTTAAACGTTTCTTCTGTATGCAATTCGTCCGAATAGGTAAAGGTGGCAAAGTAATTCCAGTTTCTCTGTAAATATGCTTTTCTGCATAACCTTATTTTTCTTACTATTGCGTTATTAACTTTTCTAGTTAAATTTTCGTCAACGTATTTTTCTGTTTGCTCTCTGTCCTTAAAACAGGTAAGCATACTTTCAATAATTTTCTCCCGTTTTTCTTTACGTTTAAGTTCGTTAAATTCTTTATATAACTTTTCAAATAATTCTTTTCTTGATATGCGGGTAACTTGCGGTTTCTTTTTAACGGGTACAAGTTTATTTCCTTTCCATTCGACTTCGGTAAGCACCCGACCGCTTGGTAATACAATTTCGGACAATTCTTCTTTCGGTTCGGGTATTACGTTGTTGTTATCGTCTAAACAGACATTTTGTTTTTCTTTTATCGGATTAGATTTTTTCTTACGCTTGGGAAAGTTTTCTTGTGGGATTGCAATAAAATGACTTCCGTCAAAATATATTTTTGCTTTGTTATATGACATAATTGTTATCTCCTTGTGAATTTAAAATAAAAAAAGGGCAGAATATAAAACTGTTAGGTTTCATACTCTGCCCGTTACCGCAACCTTTTCCGTCGGCTGTCGGTTTGCATTGTAATTCTTACTTTTTCTCGCTATTCAGTTGTAAAATTCTTTTGAGAATAGTCTCAAAGAAAATGTCCTGTTCGGACTTTGGCAAATCCTTAATATTCGGACTGCCCCGTGTTTCCACGTTTAACTCAGTTTTAAGCATTTTCTTACTCTCCTTATATAGATTGAAGAATAAAAAAGGCGTAATACGACTAAAATCGTACTTCGCCCCTTAATGCTATCTCTGCTTCCGTTTACTTTCTATTTTTTTCAGAAGATATGCAATTTGCTATACGTCCTAAAATTTATTCAACTGTCACTATACTACCATACGCAAAACCACGATGTCAAGCGTTTACGACAAATTTCCGAACAAATGTTTGTAAATTATTGCGTGAGAACCCTAAAATCGCCGTTAGCGAGAGAAAAGGGCGATCCACAAGCGGGTTAGCGTGGACGCCCTTTCGCTCGGCTTTTCGGTTTAGCCTTTTTCTTTCGTCAGGTTGATTTCAGATGGGAGATAATCATTTCCGGCTTGCACGGTGATTTCTACCAGGGCGGTATGATCGTCCACGTAATCCAGGTTTGCTTCGTACCATTCATCGGAGAAGATATATCCTTCCGGGGCAGCGGTTTCGATCAGATAATACTTACCCAGGGGCAGCACCCTGGAAGCG
>JAFSLQ010000022.1 GCA_017448355.1 Clostridia bacterium
AGGCGACCCCGGCGCGTTTATGGATAGGTCTATATTAGAAGGTAACCCGCTCGCGGTTATCGAAGGTATGATGATAGCAGGCTACGCTATCGGCGCGCAGAACGGCTATTTCTACGTTCGTGCGGAATATCCTATCGCCGTCAACAGGCTTAAACTTGCCATCGCCGAAGCGGAAAAAGAAGGTTTAATCGGCGACAATATCTTAGGCACGGATTTTTCGTTCAGAGTACATATAAGACTCGGTGCGGGCGCGTTCGTCTGCGGCGAAGAAACGGCGCTACTTAATTCTATTGAAGGTCAGCGCGGTATGCCGCGTCCCCGTCCGCCGTTCCCTGCGGTTAAAGGGCTTTGGCAGAAACCTTCTATCGTCAACAACGTCGAAACGCTTGCTTGTATTCCTTATATATTGCGTGAAGGCGCGGCGAAATTTGCGGCTGTCGGCACGGAAAAGAGTAAGGGCACGAAGGTTTTCGCGCTTGGCGGTAAAGTAAACAACGTAGGACTTGTAGAAGTTCCTATGGGTACTACGCTCCGCGAACTCATTTACGATATCGGCGGCGGAATTCCGAACGGCAAAAAGTTCAAGGCTATCCAGACGGGCGGGCCTTCGGGCGGCTGTCTTACCGAAAAAGACCTTGATGCGGAAATAGATTTCGACAATCTCATAGCGCGCGGCTCGATGATGGGCTCAGGCGGCGCGATTGTAATGGACGAAGACAACTGTATGGTTGACGTCGCTAAATTCTATATGGAATTTATATGCGACGAATCGTGCGGAAAATGTTCGCCCTGCCGTATCGGTACAAAGCGTATGCTTGAAATTCTCACCAAGATTACCGAAGGCAAAGCAACTATGGACGACCTTGACAAATTACAGGAACTCGCGGCGAGCATTAAAAGCAATTCGCTCTGCGCGCTGGGACAGACTGCACCGAACCCCGTACTTTCCACTCTTGCGCATTTTAAGGACGAATACGTCGCGCATATCGTCGACAAAAAGTGTCCCGCACACGTCTGTAAGAGCCTTATGACTTACGAAATCGATAAAGACAAGTGTATCGGCTGCGGACTTTGCGAAAGACAATGTCCTGTAAGTGCCATTTCTAAGACCGATTACGTAGCGGAAGGACATAAACTTCCGTCGCGCGTTATCGACTCCGAGAAGTGTATAAAGTGCGGCTTATGTATGGCTTCTTGTAAATTCAAAGCCATTTCCAAAAAGTAATCGGAGGGACTGAAAATGGCAAAAGTTAATATTAAAATAGAAGGCGTACCCTATCAGGTAGAAGCGGGTATGACCATTTTAGAAGCGGCAAAACAATGCGGATATGAAATACCGTCTCTTTGCGCGTTCAATCACGGGGAGTGTTCAAAAGCGTCCTGCCGCGTCTGTCTCGTTGAAGCGACCGGCGCAAGGGGACTTGTGGCGTCCTGCGTTTATCCCGTTGCGGAAGGTATGGAAATAACCATTTCTTCTCCCAAAGCGACGGCGGCAAGAAGAATTTCCGTAGAACTTCTTCTTTCAAACCACAATAAGAACTGTCAGCAATGCGACAAAAACGGTAAATGCGAACTTTTACACGTGGCACAGATTACGGGTGCAAGGGAAGGTGCTTTCGCCGGCGAAAAAACTCCGACTACCGTTGATACTTTGACGCCGACCATTAAAAGAGATACTTCTAAATGTATCCTTTGCGGCAGATGTATCGAACGTTGCAAAAACGCGCACGGTATCGGCGTTTTGGGCTTTGAAAACAGGGGCTTTAAGACCATCGTCGCCCCCGCGGAAAACAGAAGTTTCATCAATTCGCCCTGTATTATGTGCGGTCAGTGTATCAACGTTTGTCCGACGGGCGCGCTTATGGAAGCGTCTGAAATCGAAAAGGTTGACGCGGCTATGGCGGCGGGGAAATACGTGGTTGTTCAGACCGCTCCCGCGGTTCGCGCGGCACTCGGCGAAGAATTCGGTATGAAAATCGGCACTCCCGTAACCGGCAAGATGGTTGCGGCACTCCGCAGACTTGGATTTAAAAAGGTGTTCGACACTAATTTCGGCGCCGACCTTACCATTATGGAAGAAGCGACCGAACTTTTAACGAGAATTAAAACCGGCGGCACGTTGCCGATGATAACGTCTTGTTCGCCGGGCTGGGTTAACTATGCGGAATATTATTACGGCGACCTTCTCGACCACTTGTCGACCTGCAAATCTCCGCACGAAATGTTCGGTGCGATTTTGAAGAACTATTATGCAAACAAGATAGGCGTAGACCCCAAAGATATGTACGTAGTATCCATTATGCCTTGCTCTTGCAAGAAGTTCGAAAAAGGTCGTCCCGAAATGGAAAGCAACGGCTATCGCGACGTAGACGCGGTTTTAACCACGCGTGAACTCGGCAAAATCATCAAACGTGCGGGTATATTGTTCGACAGACTTCCCGACGAAGATTTCGATAACGACATCGTACACGATTACACGGGTGCGGGCGTTATATTCGGCGTAACCGGCGGTGTTATGGAAGCGGCTTTAAGAACCGCATATTTCGTGCTTACGGGTAAAGAACGCGAAGGCGTCGTCTTTAACGAAGTTCGCGGCTTTGAAAATATAAGAGAAGCGGAATTCGACCTTAACGGGCAGAAGATAAAAGTTGCCGTTACCAGCGGTATGAAAGGCGCGAAAGTGCTTTTAAACCAGATACGTGAAGGCAAATCGCCCTATACCTTTATCGAAATTATGGGTTGTCCCGGCGGTTGTATTAACGGCGGCGGTCAGCCGTATGTCAGGGAAGTGTTCTTGCCTAACGAAGACGACGACATTATGGATACCTATAAGCAAAAACGTGCGAACGCGCTTTATAGCGAAGACGAAAGACAGACTATCCGTCAGTCGCACAACAATCCGCAAATTAAAGACCTTTATAAAGAGTTCTTGGGCGAACCGAATTCGCACCTTGCGCACGAATTATTGCATACGTCTTACAACAAAAACAGAAAGAGATTCGACTGATTGTAAAAAATCGAAAAGTAAGTTTTACCCGTTCCGACGAATTACCGTCGGAACGGGTTTTTTAAATGCATAACCTGTTTACAGAATTTAAAAAGCGTATTGACAACGCGATTGACCCGTGTTAAGATAATTACAAAAGGATAAGGCGGGGAAATTTTATGAGCAATAATTTGATAAGGAACGTTGCGCTAATAGGGCATGGCGGCGCGGGCAAAACTTCGCTTGCCGAAGCAATACTGTTTAACGGCGGCGCAATAGACAAACTCGGTAAAGTTGTTTCGGGTAACACCGTTATGGACTTTACGGCGGAAGAAATCGAGCGTAAAACTTCGGTGTCGCTCGCTTGTGCGTACACAAACTGGAACGGCGTAAAAATAAACATCGTTGACGTACCGGGATTTTACGACTTTGAAGGCGAGTTTGAAGAAGCGGTTCGTGCGGTCGGTTCGGCGATTTTGGTCGCGGACGCGTGCGGTTTTGTGTCGGTAGGTGCGGAAAAGGCGATAAATTATTGTCTTAAACGACACGTTCCGCTTATTATATTTGTAAACGGTATAGATAAGGAAAATGCGGACTACGTTAAAACGGCGGACGCTTTTAAGACAATGTACGGCAGAAAAATAGCGACGATGCACGCGCCGATTATAAGAAACGGCAAGATGCAGGGCTATGTTTCGGTGGTTTCAGGCAAGGCTTACGAGTTTAAACCCAGCGGCAGAGAAGAAATTCCCGTGCCTCAGGAAATGGAAAGCGACGTTGCCGCGCTTAAAAACGGGCTTATCGAAGCGGCGGCGGAGACTTCCGACGTGTTGCTTGAAAAATTCTTTGAAAGCGGTTGGCTTTCTAACGACGATATTATCGCGGGAATAAAGCAAGGTTTAAGGTCGGGTGATACGATACCGATTTTAGGCGGTTCGGCGACGCAAAATATCGGCGTTATCAATCTTATGAACGAGATTGTCGACATTATGCCTTCGCCGAGCGAGAGACGACCCGTTGCCGCCACGCTTTTGGAAACGGGCGAAAAAATCAAGGTTTTTTGCGACGAGAATTTGCCGTTTGCGGGTCAGATTTTTAAGACGGTCGTCGACCCGTTTGCGGGCAAACTCAGTTATATCCGCGTATTTACCGGTTTAGTTAAAGTCGGCGACACTGTTTACGACGCGGCGAACGATAAAGAAGAAAAAATCGGCGCACTGTACCTTTTAAAAGGCAAAAAGCAGGAAAGCGTAAATAGTTTATCGGCAGGAGAAATAGGCGCGATAGGGAAGTTATCGGACGCTTCGACGGGCGATACGCTTTGTAACGAAAAACGTAAAATCAAGTTCAGCGAAATCAAGATGCCGCCCGCGGTTTACGCTATGGCTATCCGCGCAAAGCGCACCGAAGAAGAAGACAAGGTGTTTTCGGGGCTTAACAAATTGCGCGAAGAAGATAAGTCGTTCGTGATAGAAAAGAACGTAGAAACGGGCGAAACGGTGATAAAAGGTCTCGGCGAAACTCAACTCGACGTGATTTGTCAAAAACTTAAAAACAAATACGGTTGCAGCGCGGAACTTTCCGTTCCCGAAATCGCTTATAAAGAGACCATTACCGCCAAAACCGAAGCGGAAGGTAAGCATAAAAAGCAGTCTGGCGGTGCGGGGCAGTTCGGTGTGGTAAATATCCGTTTTGAAGCGGGGGCACAGGACGGGCTTTTCGAGTTCGTGGACGAAACGGTCGGCGGCTCTGTGCCTAAACCGTTTATTCCGGCAGTTGAAAAGGGATTAAGAGAAGCGATAAAACAAGGGCCGCTTGCAAACTATCCCGTAGTCAATTTAAAATGCACGTTATTCGACGGCAAATATCACCCCGTCGACTCCAAGGAAGTGGCGTTCGTTTCTGCGGCGCGCCTTGCCTTTGACGACGCGATGACAAGGGCAAAACCTGTGCTTTTAGAACCGATTTATTCTTACCGCATAACCGTTCCGTCCGATTATCTCGGCGATGTTTTGGGCGATATAAGTAAGCGCCGCGGCAGGGTTCTCGGTATGGACCCCGACGGCGAACAGCAGACGATTTTCGCCGAAATTCCGCTTGCGGAAATGGCGAATTACGCCATGGATTTGCGTAGCATGACGCAGGCGCGCGGCAAATTCAGCGGCGAATTTGCGAGATACGAAACCGTGCCTTTTGAAATTCAGGAAAAAATCACGGCGGCAAGAAAGAAACAGTAATATAATAAAAAATTTCTGCGGCTTGCGTTTTTTACGCAAGCCGCAGAAATTTAGTTATTTAAAAAACTTGAAATTTTTTGAAAGATATAGTACAATCTAATAAAGGCAAAATCCTTTGTAAAAACAAAACGAAAAGAGAAAAGGAGCGTGTTATGCTTGTTATTTTTTCGGGCGGTTCGGGCGTCGGTAAAAATACGGTTATTGCGGAACTTATAAAGTCGGGCGATTTTTTGTTGATGCCGACGTATACGACGAGAGATAAACGCCCTTTGGAGTGCGAAGGTAATCCTTATTGCTTTTTAACGGACGATGAGTTTAAACAAAAAATCTCCGAAAACGAACTCTATGAGTACGAAAACGTACACGGGCATTATTACGGAACTTCTAAACTGTTGCTTAAAAACTCTTTGGCACTCGGCAAAATTCTTTTAAAAGATATTGACGTTTTAGGCACGCAAAATTTAGTTAAAAGCATCGGACAAGACGTTAAAATCGTAACTTTGTTTTTAAAAGTGGAATCGAAAGACGTCCTTAAAGAAAGGCTTATCGAACGAAAGGAAACGGAAATTGAAAAACGCCTTTCCCGTTACGAAATGGAAATGTCGTACTGCGATAAATACGATTATATCATAACGAACAACGACTTAAAAGAGACGACAAATATAGTTCTTACAATCGTGGACGCTGAAAAACGAAATCTGCCTTTCTCGGTAACGACTCCTTTTACCGCTGACGAAGAAAGAGTGGCAGAATACGTCAAAAGATTAAACGGCGGTGCAACGCTTTCACCCGTAAAAATTGCGTATTGTAACGGCAATCCTTACATTGTCGAAGGGGCGCACGAATATCTTGCGGGATTAATATCCGGTAAGCACGTCGCAAAAGAGATTGTGAAAGTTTCCGGAGTTTCGTCGGTCGAACAGTCCGCGTGGCAAACGGCGCTTAAAAACGCCGCGAAATCGCTGTAATGAAAACGAGACTTAAAGAGTTTGCATATTCGTCGCCTATGTGGACGGCGATTGAAATCGCGCTTTTTGCCGTAATTTTGTTTTCGTTGCCGAACGCATTAAAGTCAGGCGAAACGGCAGAATTTATTCTGCATATAATTTGCCGCGCGTTGGCGGTGATATGCGCCTTTGTTTTAGCAAAAACCTTAAATTTTAAACTTTTTATAAAAACAAAAATTTCCCTTGCGGAAATTTTTGTTTTGCTTTTAGGGCTTTTGGTGTGCGTAAACAACTTTCCGATTATCGGCTTTATTAAAGGCAATGTTTATATTTTTGAAAACGCAAAAATTTTTCGCTATATTATATATTGTATAATGATAGGTGTGGCGGAAGAATTCGTTTTTCGCGGACTTATAATGCCGCTTGTCGGCTGGTATTTTAAATCGCGTAAGCGCGCGCCGCTCATTACGGTGGCGATAAGTTCATTGATTTTTTCGCTTTGCCACTTGTTTAATATTTTTTCCCAAGGAATAGTCCCGACGCTTTTACAAATAGGGTACACGTTTTTAACGGGCGGACTGTTCGGAATAGTCTTTTTTATCACCGAAAATCTTGTTTTTCCCATATTTTTACACATCGTCTTCGACTTGGGCGGGCTTATGTTTTCTTCTCCGTTCGGGATAGCCGCGGGAAATATGTGGGACGTTTTAACCATAATAATAACCGCCGCGCTTTCCGTGTTTGCGACAGCGGTTTATTTTGTTAAAGTTTATAACTACAAGAAAGCGGATAGTTAAAAGTAATCTTTATATTCGATTTTATATTCGTGACGCGTAAACATCGCGTTAAACAGCGAAATAAAATAATCGTCGGTCATACTTGCGATAAAGTCGGCGACTATGTCGTCCGCGGGATTTTCTTCGTAGGGTAAGTCGCGTTTATAGTGGCTTTGGTTTACGTAATCGATATGCGCGGAAAATATCGGCGAAGTTTTTTCGCCGTTTCTTAAATTTTCAAGCAGTTTAAAATAAAGTTTTCGCATAACCGGTGCTAAAATTTCGTCGGTTTTATTTTTTACCGCCTTGCTGTTGTAAATAAGCGCGTAATTTTCGTTCATAGCCGTTTTAAGTCCGTCGAAATGCGCTTTGTCAAGCATAATATATGGCTTATCTAGACTGTTTTCTATCACGTTTACGGTAAGATTGTTTATAAATTCCGCGTTGAAATCGCCGATGGCGGTCGGGGTAAAATCGCTCTCTTTTATAACGTTAAGTTTTGCGGCGTCCTGACGGTCTTTGCCTAAGTATGCAATAATGTCGGAAATTCTGACGACCGCCGCTTCAAGCGTTGCGGGGGATAGAGATTTGACGTATTCTTTTTTTATGCGGCTGTTTTCAACTCTTTTATCAAATTCGCAAAAATCTTCGACTTTTATCGGCACAAATTCCGGTTTCGGAAGTTCGCCGTCGTGCGTTAAAATTCCGTCGAGTGTTTGAAGGGTTATGTTATATGGGAAGATTTTGTCAAGAACTCTTACCGAGTGTACGTTGTGGAAAAATCTTTTTCCCGTTCTTTCGCTATAAATTTCGTCCAGAACGCGTTCGCCCGCGTGCCCGAAAGGCGTGTGTCCTATGTCGTGTCCGAGTGCAATCGCTTCTATAAGTTCCTGATTGAGAGAAAGCGCATTGCCGATGGTTCTCGCTATGCGCGAGACAAGTTGCACGTGAAGACTTCTTCTGGACACATCGTCGTTTTTTACAAGCGAAAACACCTGCGTTTTATCGGCGTAGCGCGCAAAGTACGGGCAGTTTATAATCTTGTCCGCATCGCGAACAAAGGGCGGTCTTAAATAGTCGGAAAAGTCGTGCGTGTCGGTTCTTCGCCTTACGGCGTATTCGTCGCGAAAGGCGTAAGGTGATAAGGTTTTATTCAGAGATTTTTCGCGCAAAATTTCGTTTGCAGATTTCGATAATTTTTCGTACATAGTATACCTTAAATAAGATTTTAATCCAAAACAAAATAAAAAGCAAGGTAAAAGTGCAATTTTATCAATAAAAGCCGTTTTTGTGTCGTTTAGGTTTGACTTATGCAGTTTTTATATATATAATATAAGAGTATTTTGTCGGGCGTGAAAAATTTTAAGCCGCGACTATAAAAGGAGAGAATTATGGCAAAAATAACCGAAAACACTACTATTTTCGAAGCAATTCAGATTAACCCCAAAGCGGGCGAAATTTTAATGAGATACGGTATGCATTGTTTGGGCTGCGCGCTCGCGCACGGTGAAACAATAAGCGAAGCGGCGGACGTTCACGGCGCTGACCTTGTCAAAATGCTTGAAGAACTTAACGATATCGAAGGCTAAATTTTTATGGCTGAAAGGGAATTATCCGAAGGCGGCGCGGCAAGGATAAAGGTTGCAACCGAAAGCGTTAAATGCGCGGGTTGCGGCGCAAATATGGTGTTCGACGCCGACCTTCAGGTTCTTTATTGTCCGCATTGCGGCAGCAAAAAGGAACTGGAAGTGGGACAAACCGCAAAAGAAAAGGACATTTTGGAAGGTCTTTCCGCGGACGCGTTCTGGAAGGCGGATGAAACCGTTGTATTCAGATGCGACAACTGCGGCGCGAAAATCGTGCTTAATAAGGGTGAGACGGCGACCGTTTGTCCTTTCTGCGGCACGGCGCACGTTGAAAAGACAGAAGAACTTGCAGGTCTTAAACCCGACGCCGTTTTGCCGTTCGCTTTCGGACAGGATAAGGCACTCGATTACAGCAAAAACTGGGCGAAAAAACGTTTTTTTGCGCCGAGAAAATTCAAAAGGAATTTAGACGCGGAAAACATAAACGGCGTATATGCGCCTTGTTTTACTTTCGACAGCAGTACCTATTCTACATATAGGGGTAGGATAGGCAAACATTATACGACGACGGTAGGTTCGGGTAAAAACCAGCGTACGGTCACCAGAACCGAGTGGAAAAATATCAGCGGAAATTATTCGGATTTTTTCGACGATATCGTGATAACGGCTGGGGATAAGTGCGGACAAAAGGAACTTGATAACATTTCCCCTTTCGATACCAACGCGGGGATTGAATATAAAGAACAGTATCTTTTGGGGTTTATGGCGTACCACTATGACCACGAACTTTCGGAGTGCTGGGATAGCGCCAAGAAAAAAATGGACGAACTTATACGTAAGCGTATTCTCGGCAAATATAATTACGACGTCGTGGACTACTTAAACGTTTCCACCACGCACGAGAAAGTTAAATATAAATACGTTATGATACCCGTATACGTCGGCAATTTTACGTTTAAGGAAAAACTGTACAATTTCTTTGTGAACGGCACGACGGGAAAAACTTTCGGTAAGTATCCGAAGTCGCCTTTGAAAGTGGGGGGGCTAATACTTCTCGGCGCGATAGCGTTTGCGGTAATAGCCTATTTTTTAAGTAAAGGATAACGGCAAAAAACGCGAAATTTTCCGAAAAAAACGGCGCGACAAATTGAAAATTTAAAAAATCGCAGGCGGTTTAAGGGAATTTTTAAAAAAAATCGGTAAAATTATTGACCGAGAGTATCAAAATATTATATAATTTTAGTTAGCACGAAGGGTGTAAAGGCAAAGATTTTCGTGCGGAGGCAACAATGAAAAAGTGGAAAGCAACGGTACTTCTTACGATAGTACTCGTAATAACGGCGATTCTTACCGTTATGTCCTTTGCGCATTTTCCCGTGGGAACAAAAGATTTTAACGGGTTTTTGGGCGCGATTGAAACGGAATACGATTTAAGCGGCGGCACGGCGTATACTCTTACGCTCGATAAAGACAACTTAAAGGACGTTGAAAACGTCGACGAAGTTATCGATACGTTGAAATACAGACTTAATCTTTTAGGCTATGAGAACTATTCCGTCAAAGCCTTAAAGGATGTTGACGACGCGGTTAAAGATTACGATATCCGCATCGAACTGCGCGGCAAACTCTCCGACAGTAATAAAGTAGATAAGACGGCACTTGATAGCGATATCGCGGTTGCGGCGGCTTTCGGCGAACTTAAATTCTTCGGCGGCACGGAAAAAAGTCCTACGGAAGAAATTTTAACGAAAGGCGACGCTGTCGCGGACGCGTCTTACGGCGGTGCGCAAAGCAGCGGCAATACGACTTACTATATTATCAATATCAAGTTCAGTGATTACGGCTTTAACGAAATCAAAAAACTTATGGCGGGCGGCACGTACTATCTTCGTATAGACGTTGGCGAAACTTCGCTTACCGGCACGGAAGGAATTTCGATTGCAGCGTCATCCTTTACCAAGGATTATCAACTCACCACGACGGCGGGCGAATCTATGGCAAGGCAGTTCGCGTTGCAGATTAAGTCCGGCGGACTTGCCTATAAATATAACGTCGGCGACGGCGTGGACGTTTCTTCGCCACTCGGTGCAAACGTAGCCGTTAAATCGGTTATCGCAATAGCGATTTTGGTTGTAGCCGTGATTGTCGCTATGTTTATATTAGACAAAAAATACGGTCTTATCCCGTGTTTATCTATGATACTGTTTATCGACCTGTATTTATTCCTTTTAATCGCGATACCGGGGATAAGGGTTGCCTTCGGCGGCGTTATCGGTTTTGCGCTTGCGGTGCTTCTTGCGGCGGACGGGTTTATTATCACGTCAAAGCGCATCAAAGAAGAATTTGCACGCGGCAAGACGGTGAAAAGTGCTCTAAAAGCGGGCTTTACCCGCGCGCTTGCGCCTGTTCTCGGCGAGTCGGCGATTTCTATTGCGGGCGCGCTTATACTTTTTGCGTTAACTCACGGCGCTGTTAAAAACTTTGCGCTCCTGTTCGCGGTAGGCGCGGCGGTTTCCGCAATCACGACTTTGCTTTTTGCAAGGATGTTCACAAGTTTAATATTGCCCCTTGCGGACTATAAAGAAAGTTTCTTCGGCTTGAAACGCGCGGAAGACGCGCCTGTTTCTGAGAGTGAGGGGGAATAATTATGAAGATATTACAAAAAACCAAAATATGGATAATCGTTGCTCTTATCACCGTTCTTATCGGCGCGATTTTTATTGCCGTATTCGGGCTTAATCAGACGCCCGACTACAAGGCGGCGTATGAAGTTTCTGTTAACGTTGACCAGAACGTCAAAAATTCCGGAGAACTTGTGAAAAAGACGGCGGAAAATTATTTCAACGAAAAAGGTTATAAATTTTCTTCTTACGCAATTCAGACAACCGATGACGGTACGACTTATATTTATAAATTCAATAAATCAGGCGACGTTTCGGAAAATGCGTTGAACGAAAAGTTATCTCAGGCAATTAGCGCAGACGCCGAATTGAACGCTTTGGGGTTAAAAGCGACCGCCGTGTATAAAAAGACGGCGACGACCGCGGACGTTAACGTCGGTATGGTTATGTTAGCGTGTGCGCTTAGCCTTTTAGCAGCGTTCTTAATCGCGCTGTTTATGGTTAAACTCGCAAGCGCGGCGACCGTCGTTATAAACGCCGTTTTATCTTTGATTATATACACGTCGTTAATAGCGATAGTGAGAATTCCCGCGATGCCCGATTTCGTTATCGGTGCGGCGGTAAGCGTGATTTTATCCGCGGTTATGACTTTTGTTATTGCTTGCAGGTACAAAGAAACGCTGAAATTAAACGACAAAGCGGATATTAAAGCGGTTGCGGAAAGCGGCGTAAATGCGGGGATAATAAGGCTTTGTTTTATTGCGGGCGCAAGTATCGTCGCGGCGATTGCGCTTTCGGTAACGGGAAGCGTGTATCTGTTGTTTACGGGACTTAAAATTCTTGTCGCAACGGTGTCTGCCTTCTTGGTATCGGTCGTTTCTACGCCTGCGCTTTGGCCGGTATTGAAAAACGTCAAAGCAAAAAAATAGACTATAAATAAGCATCGAAAAGGCGGAAGAAACTTTTTTCCGCCTTGTTCTTTTATAAAAGGAATTTTTTAACATGAAAATCGTTTACCCGAAAGCCTTATCTGAAGAAGAAAATCGAATTGTTGGGGAACTTTCGTCGAAATGCGGTATTCTTACGGAGACCGCAAGGCTTTTGTGTGAACGCGGAGTAAATGATTACGACGCGGCAAAACGGTTTTTAAATCCTGGCAAAGAACACTTTTTAAATCCGTTTGACCTTTCGGGTATGAAAGACGCTACCGAAAGAATACGCGTCGCAAAGGAAAAAGCCGAACGCGTATTAGTGTTCGGGGATTACGATGCCGACGGTATCTGCGCCGCGACGATTTTATGCGGCGCGCTTAAAATTTACGGGATAAACGCGGTAACCGCCGTACCCGAACGCGAAGACGGTTACGGACTTAATCTTCAAATTATAGAAGATTTAAATTTCCGCGATAAAATTGACCTTATCATAACGGTTGACTGCGGGATTTCCGACGCGGGAAAAATAGCAAAACTCAAAAAAGACGGGATAGACGTTATAGTTACCGACCATCACGAACCGCCCGAAATTCTGCCCGATTGTATATGTATAAACCCAAAAATCAAGGGGCAAGCATATACTTTTGACGGGCTTTGCGGCGGGGGAGTTGCCTATAAACTCAGCGCGGCGTTAATAGGTGATAAGGCGGACGAGTTTTTAGATTTTGCCGCGCTTGCCACCGTTGCCGACAGTATGGATTTAATCGGCGAAAATCGCGATATCGTTGCGGAAGGCTTAAAAATGATAAACACGCGACCGCGCGCGGCGTTCCGTGCCTTTTTAGGCGATAACGGAAAAGAAATAACCGCGCAAACGCTTGCTTACGCCGTCGCGCCTCGCGTCAACGCGGGGGGAAGAATGGGCGATGCCAACGCCGCACTCAAATTATTTTCTTCTAATAACGAACGCGAGATTTTTGACCTTGCGGTAAAACTTAACGTTTATAATGCCGACAGGCAGTCGCTTTGCGAAGACGCCTTTAACAACGCTAAACGTTTGATAACGGAGACAAATGCGGACAAGGACGGGATTATTCTTGTTTGCGGTAAGAATTTAAATGCGGGGATTCTCGGTATTGTTGCCGCAAAACTCGTGGAAATTTACAATAAACCCGTGATAGTTTTTGCTGAAAACGGCGAAATTTATAAAGGTTCTGCGCGAAGCGTGAACGGAATAAATATTTACGACGCATTGTGTTCGGTCAAGGATTTGTTATTGACTTTCGGCGGGCACGCACAGGCGGCAGGACTTTCGGTTTCTAAGGAAAATTTTGAACTTTTAAGGCAAAAACTCAACGAGTATGCGGAAAAAAGTTTCGGTGAAATAACCGAAAAAGAAATTTACGTCGATATTAAGGCAGATACCGAAATTTCCATGCGCCTTGCGGAAGAGATAGAAATGTTAGAACCGTTCGGGGTTGCTAATCGCCGTCCGATTTTTGCAACAAGCGTCGGCGAAACTGTGGCATCGCCGCTTAAAGAAAATTCTCCGCACTATTCGTTCGGCACGCAAGCGGTTGAGATGTTGGATTTTAACGGCGAAAAAGACGTGGGAATGCTGGCGTTTCCCGTAAACAAAACGCTAATTTACGAGTTGAACTTATCGACTTTTAAGAATAAAAAATCCGTCAAAGGTTTTTTAAGGAACATCGTCTGCGATTATGACGACTTTCAGCCGATATTTCATTTTGCCGACGGACTTTCAGTAAAAAGACAGGATTTTTCTTTCTGGTTTTCCGTAATTTTGACGGGCGTTGGCTGTTCGGAAAAGGATTTTTTGGATAGCGCTATAAAAGGTATGACGAAAAAGGAAAGGCGGCAGTTTGCGTTTTGTTACGGCGTGTTTAAAGAACTCGGTTTTTTCTACGTAAAAAACGGGATTTTATTGCGCGACGATTCTGTAAAAAAGCCGCTTGAAAAATCGGCGCTGTACGTTAAAGTGGGGGAAAGACAATGTTTGACGTGATAGACAAATTAGAAGCCGCATACACGGGGAAAGACCTTAATTTATGTCTTAAAGCCTACGATTTTGCAAAAAAAGCGCATGAAAATCAAAAGCGCGCGTCGGGTGAAGAATATTTTATTCACCCATGTACCGTCGCGGGGATTTTAGTCGATTTGGGGCTTGACGCGGCTACCGTTGCGGCAGCGTTTTTGCACGACGTGATAGAAGATACGCCAATATCCGAAGGCGATATAAAGCAGGAGTTCGGCGATGAAGTGTTAACGCTTGTTTTGGGTGTTACCAAACTTGACCGTATAGAGTTTACTTCGCTTGAAGAAGAACAGGCGGAAAATTTCCGAAAACTGTTCGTCGCGATGGCAAAGGATATAAGAGTAATCATTATTAAACTTGCCGACAGGCTTCATAATATGCGTTCGCTTAACTTCCTTTCAGCAGAACGCCAACAGCGTATGGCG
Organism: Clostridia bacterium; assembly: GCA_017448355.1. Taxonomy (GTDB): domain Bacteria; phylum Bacillota; class Clostridia; order Christensenellales; family Borkfalkiaceae; genus UBA1259. Next base: position 14,567 of record JAFSLQ010000022.1, read on the forward strand.
AGAGAAACTCTTGAAATTTATGCGCCGCTTGCGGGAAGACTTGGAATTTCGCAAATTAAGTGCGAACTCGAAGACCTTTGCTTAAAATATCTCGAACCCGATTTTTACGAGTATCTTTCTATTAACATCGAAGAACGCGTCAAAGAAGGCTACTCTCTCACCGACCACGTAGTTGCCGAATTAAATCAGATGCTGACAGATTCCGGTATAAAAGGCGAAGTTTTCGGAAGGAGAAAGCATCTTTACAGCATTTACCGCAAAATGAAGGAAAAGGGCAAAACGCTTGACCAGATATTCGACCTTGTGGCGATAAGGGTCATCGTAAACACCGTTGACGAGTGTTACGAGATTTTCGGTAAAATTCACAACAAATGGAAACCCGTTCCGGGCAGAATAAAAGACTATATCGCGACGCCTAAACCGAATATGTACCGTTCGCTTCATACGACGGTCGTAACCAACTACGGCAGAGTGTTTGAAATTCAGATAAGAACTTACGAAATGAACCATGCCGCCGAATACGGTATCGCAGCGCACTGGAAGTATAAAGAGAAAAAAGAAGGCGACGAACTCGATACCAGACTTTCGTGGATACGCGAAGTTATGGAGTGGCAGGGCGGCTTAAAAGACAGTAAGGAGTTTTTGAACTCTCTTAAAGGCGACGTTTACAGTTCCGAAGTTTTGGTATTCACCCCGAAAGGCGACGTTATAAGTCTTCCGAAAGGCGCGACGCCCCTTGATTTTGCCTATCACATACACTCGGCGATAGGCAATAAGTGCGTGGGCGCAAAAGTCAATTCAAAGATGGTGCCGCTTTCCAGCGAGTTGCAGGTTGGCGACGTTGTGGAAGTAATTACTTCGCAAAACTCAAAAGGTCCTTCGTGGGATTGGCTTAAAATAGTAAAAAGCCCGTCGGCGCGCGTTAAGATAAAGCAGTTTTTTAAGCGCGAAATGAAGGATGAAAACGTCAAAACGGGCAAAAGCATGCTGGACGCGGAAGCAAAACACCGCGGCTACAATATGTCCGATTTGTTGACGGAAGAATCCTTTTTGGTACTTTCTAACAAAATGTCGTTTTCAAACGTTGACGAAATGTACGCGTCAATAGGCTACGGCGCGGTGTCTGTTAACCAAGTCATCGTAAAACTTATCGATTTTTACCGCAAAACCCGTCCGCAGGAACATATACGCGATATTCCGACGGGCAGAAAAAGTCAGACGGGCGGCGTAGTCGTTAAGGGGATGAGTAATCTTTTGGTAAGGTTTGCGGGCTGTTGTAATCCCGTCCCCGGCGACGAGATAATCGGTTTTATTTCGCGCGGGCGCGGCGTAACCGTACACAGAAAGGACTGTACCAACTTAAATAACGTAGAAGAAGATAGGCTAATAGAAGTTTCCTGGGAAAACCAGACCGCCGCGGCGTTTAATGCGGAAATCAAAGTTATAGGAAACGCGCAGACGGATATTCTTTTCGCGGTGGCAGCGGCGACAAGTGAATTACAACTCGAAATCGTTTCGACAAACGGCAGAACAGACGCAAAATCGGGCAGAGTTATAGTGGATTTTACCATAAGACTTAAAGATAAAGCCGCGCTTGACAGATTAATAACGAAATTAAAACAGGATAAACGCGTAATAGACGTTTTCAGGGCGACAAGCACGTGAAATTATATCATTTATCGTCAGGTCCGCTCCGCGTAAACACTTATTTTTTGGTGAACGACGCAACGCGCGAAGCGATATGTATAGACGGCGGAGAAAACTATAAACTTATTAAGCGCACGGAAGAAGAAAACGGGTTTAAGATAAAACACCTTCTTTTGACGCACGCGCATTTTGACCACGCGGGGAACGCCGCGGCTATAAAAGCGGACGGCGCGAAGGTGTACGTTTCCGAAAAGGACGCGGCTAAACTTTTATGCGGCGGCACGCTGGCGGAGAATTTCGGAAGAAGTTTTACGCCCGTCGGCGCGGACGTTATTCTTAACGGCGGCGAAACGCTTAACCTGTGCGGAATGGACGTAGAAGTTATCGCGACGCCGGGGCATACCGACGGTTCTTTAACTTTTAGAACGGGCGATATGCTTTTTACGGGCGATACGCTTTTTTTCGAGTCGGTTGGCAGAACCGATTTTCCGACGGGAGACCGCGAAGAACTTATCCGTTCGGTAAAAAAACTTTTCGCGCTTATCGGCGATTATAAAGTGTACCCTGGGCACGAAGATTTTACCACCCTTTCTCACGAAAGAAAATATAACTTTTTCAGCGACGTAGATATATGATTGAAACCGATTTAACTATATTTTTGCCCGACCTTCTTGAAGTGGAAAACCTTTTTAAGGAGTACGGTACAATAGATATCCGCCATAAATTTACCGACGGCGGAACTAAAATCGTCAATACGGTCATCGTAAACGGAAAGGCTTACGCCTACGGAAGTTACATAGGCGATAGAGACGAAATAACGAGAAAGCGCCTTATTAAACGCTATGCAAAACTTTCCGTTTACAGGACGCTGTCGCACGTTTACGGCGTTTCGCTCGCCTGGGGCTCGCTCACCGGCATAAGACCGACGAAACTTGCCTATCAGGAAATTGCCGAAAGCGGCGATTTTAAGAATTTTTTTGAGAATACTTTGTGTGTTTCAAAAGAAAAAACCGCGCTCACCGCGGAAGTAATCGAGTCGCAAAAAGTCATTTACGAAACGGCGGCGGGCGGCAGCGATTTTTTCGTGTTCATACCGTTTTGTCCTTCGCGGTGCGAATATTGTTCCTTTATATCAAGAGACGTTCGCGGCGCGGAAAAACTGATGGAAGAATACGTTCCCGCTTTAATTCGAGAGATAAACGAGAGTGCAAAGCACGTTAAAAATCTGCGCAGTATTTATGTGGGCGGAGGGACTCCCGTCGCGCTGTCTGACGAAAATCTCGATAGGGTGTTGTCCGCGATAGACGGTATTAATTCGGGCGTGGAGTTTACCGTGGAAGCGGGACGTCCCGACGCCATTACGCGCGAAAAACTTGATATTTTAAAGGCGCACGGCGTAACGAGAATAAGCGTAAATCCGCAGACTTTTAACGACGAAACTCTTAAAAGGATAGGCAGAAATCATACGGGTGCGGACGTGATTCGCGCATTTGAACTTGCAAAGCACGATTTTTCGGTGAATATGGACTTAATCGCGGGACTGCCCGAAGAGACTTCGGAAATTTTTAAGAGTTCGCTCGAAAAAACCATTGCGCTAAATCCCGACAATATTACCGTGCATACTCTTTGTGTAAAAAAGGGTTCGCGACTTGCCGAAATTACTAACGGTTTAAGCGCGGGTGACTGCGAAGCCTGTGTGGAGTTTGCTCACGAAAGGCTAAACGAGTCGGGCTATAACGCGTACTATCTTTACCGTCAGAAATATATGGCGGGAAACCTTGAAAACGTTGGTTATGCCAAAAGGGGCAAAGAGTGCGTATTCAATATAGATACGATGGAAGAGATAGCAAACGTCGTCGCGTGCGGCGCTAACGCCATTAGTAAGCGCGTGAAAAATATGGGCGAAAGGATTGAAAGATACGCCGCCCCGAAAGACGTAAAAACGTATCTTAATAAATTAGACGAAATTTTACGGAAAAAAGAAGAATTTTTCGGCTGAAAAAGGGTAAAAATTAAAATAAGATAAATAAAAACAGTTTACAAAGACAATAAATTTTAGTATAATAAAAAGGCTTGATACTTCGCGCAAGGTGTAGGGATTCTCCCCCCGACGCTTTGCCGACAGTGAATTATTCCATTTAAAGGAGGTTAAATAAAAATGGACAAAGCAAAAAAGAACGAAATTATCACTAAATTCGCTCGCCACGAAGGCGACACGGGCAGCGCGGAAGTTCAAATCGCGCTCTTAACCGAAAGAATCAATCACTTAAACGAACATCTTTCGGTAAATAAAAACGACAATCACTCCCGTAGGGGACTTATGAAGATGGTCGGCGAACGCAGAAGTCTGTTAAAGTATCTGCAAGAAATCGATATTGAAAGATACAGAAAGATTATCGCGGACCTTGAATTAAGAAAATAAGGTTTTTTGGGGCGGCAAGTTTCGTCGCCCTTTTTTGTGATATAGGGGAAAATTCAATAGGAAACGTAAACGCGGCGTTTGGGTTATTCGCCGCTAATAAATAAGAGTAGAACAGGAGAGAAATAATAAAATGAAAGATTACAAAGAATTTAAATTTACCGTAGGCGGGAGAGAAGTTACGGTAGAAACAGGCAAGTATGCGGAACAGGCAAACGGCGCGTGCGTAGTTCGTTCAGGTGAAACGGCGGTTATGGTGTCCGTATGTATGTCGCCGACTCCGAGAGACGGTATGGACTTTTTTCCGCTTCAAGTAGACTACGACGAGAAAATGTATTCTGTCGGTAAAATCCCCGGCGGATTTAAAAAGAGAGAAGGCAGGGCAAGCGATAAAGCGATTTTGACTTCAAGACTTATCGACCGTCCGCTCCGTCCGCTTTTCCCGAAAGGACTTTATAACGACGTCGTCGTCATCGCTCAGGCACTTTCGGTCGAACCCGACGTTCAGCCCGAACCCTTGGCTATGATAGGCAGTTCCATCGCGCTCGCTATCTCGGATATTCCGTGGGCAGGTCCGACAGGCTCTGTCGTTGTGGGACTTGTGGACGGTAAATACGTTATTAACCCCGACTTAAATCAGCGTGCGAATTCCGCAATTCACTTAAACCTTGCGGGCACAAAGGACGCTATACTTATGATAGAAGCGGGTGCGAACGAAGTGTCGAACGAAGAAATGGTCGGCGCGATAATGTTCGGGCACGAAGAAATCAAAAAAATCTGCAAATTCATCGCGGAAGAAATTGTTCCCGTAGTCGGTAAACCTAAAAAAGAAATCGAACTTTATCAAATCCCCGCGGACTTAGACGCGGCGGTGCGCGAATACGCGGGTGAAAAACTCGACAAAGCGCTCGATACGTTCGACAGAAGCGTTCGTCAGGCTGGACAGGACGCGGTTGAAAAAGATACACTTCTCCATTTTGCGGATATATATCCCGGCAAAGAAAAGGAAATAAAGGACAGCCTTTATTACATTACCAAGGAAAAAATTCGCGCTAAAATCTTCGATAAGGGCATCCGCCCCGACGGCAGAGGCTTAAAGGACGTTCGTCCTATCTGGTGCGAAAGAGGCGTACTCCCGCGCGTTCACGGTTCGGCTGTGTTCACAAGGGGACAAACTCAAACTCTTACCACTTGTACGCTAGGTATGCTCGACGAAGCGCAAAAACTCGAAGGGCTTGACGAAGAAGATAAAAAGCGTTATATGCATCAATATAACTTCCCCGGATATTGCACGGGCGAAGCAACGGCATTAAGGTCGCCCGGTCGCCGCGAAATAGGTCACGGCGCGCTTGCGGAAAGGGCGCTTATCCCCGTTATCCCGTCGGAAGAAGACTTCCCGTACGCTATCAGGGTAGTAAACGACATTATGTCTTCTAACGGTTCGTCGTCAATGGCGTCGGTATGCGGTTCGACGATGGCGCTTATGGACGCGGGCGTTCCGATTAAAGCACCCGTCGCCGGCGTCGCTATGGGACTTATCAAAAATGCGGAAACGGGCGAATTCAGGGTCTTGACCGATATTCAGGGCTTAGAAGATTTCCTCGGCGATATGGACTTTAAGGTTGCGGGTACTGAAAAAGGTATTACCGCTATCCAGATGGATATAAAAATTAAAGGCATTTCCGAAGAGATTATGCATACGGCAATCAATCAGGCGAACGAAGGCAGAAAGTTTATATTAAACAAGATGTTAGAGTGCGTTCCCGAAGTTGCGCCCGAACTTTCGCCCTATGCGCCCAAGATTATTTCCTTTAATATTCCCGTCGATAAAATCGGCGACGTTGTCGGAAAACAGGGCAAAGTCATCAATAAGATTATCGAAGAAACGGGCGTCAAGATTGATATCGAAGAAGACGGTGCGGTGCACATCGCGACCTACGGCGATATCGCGCAGGCGGAACGTGCAAAAGCAATCGTCCTTTCTATCGCGAAAGACCCCGAAGTCGGCGATATGTTTATAGCGGAAGTCGTTAGAATTTTACCGAAAGTCGGCGCGTTCTGCGAACTCGCTCCCGGCAAAGACGGACTTATCCACATTTCTAAACTTTCCGACAAGCGCGTAAACAACGTGGAAGACGTCATCAATATAGGCGACAAAGCCAAAGTCGAAATTATTAAAATCGGCGAAAAGGGTATCGACCTTAAACTTCTCGAAATAGTTAAAGACTAATTGTAAGCGAATAATCAAGCCCGCCGTATCGTAAGATATAGCGGGTTTGTTCTTTTAATAAAGCCGTGCGCATAAAATACCTAAAAGGGGTGTTTTATGAAGATTAAACGGCGCAAAATCACGCTTATAACCAACTTTTTACTTGTCGCGTCTTTTACGGCGGTGTTTGCGGTAAGTTTTTTCCCGCAAAAGGCGTTACCTATTTACGGCGGCACGGAACTATCCGCCATATATAACGGCGTTCGCGGCACAAACAAAGTGTCGTTTATGTTCAACGTGTACGAAAATGCGGAAACCGTGCAACAAATCGCAAGGCTTTTAGACGAACGCGGGGTAAAAGCCACGTTTTTCGTCGGCGGCTGTTGGGCGGACGATAACGAACAAACACTTAATTTTTTAGTCCAAAACGGACACGAAATAGCAAATCACGGATATTTTCATAAAGACCATAGCACGCTCGATTACGAAAAAAACAAAGAAGAAATATATCTTACGGGCGTAATTGTAAAAGCGCTTTGCGGGGCATCTCCCACGCTTTTTGCACCGCCTTCCGGAAGTTTTTCGGATAAAACTTTGCAAGCGGCGGCGGATTTAGGGTATCAGGTGATAATGTGGTCGAAAGACACTATCGACTGGCGGGATAAAGACAAATCAAAAGTCGTCTCGCGCGCGACGAAAAATCTTACCGGCGGCGACCTTATTCTTATGCACCCCAAAAGTCATACTTTCGCCGCACTTCCCGAAATTATCGACTATTGTTTTGCGCACGGGCTTGAAATTGTTAAGGTCAGCGAAAATATTTCCGCAAAAACCACACAAAATACTTAAAAGGGGCAGCCATGCGGCAAATAAACCCCCAAAACGGAGAACCAATGAATCATCTTAAAGTTTTCGATAACGGATTAAAACTCGTAGTTGCCGAGATGAAGGGACTACTTTCCGTCTCGTGCGGGGTACTCGTGAAAACGGGTAGCGCCAACGAGAGTGAAAAGGAAAACGGTATTTCGCACTTTATTGAACACACTATGTTTAAGGGTACGAAAACGCGTTCGGCATTCGAGATAAGCGATTTTGTCGACAGTATCGGCGGTCAGATAAACGCCTATACTTCTAAACAAATGACCTGTTATTATACCCACACTACCAAAGAGCATTTTAAGGACTCGATGGAAGTTTTGTCGGATATATTTTTTAATTCGGTGTTCGATAAAGAAGAACTCGCAAAGGAAAAGGGCGTAATAATTGAAGAAATCAATATGAGCGAAGATAGTCCCGAAGACCTTTGCCTTGATTTGTTGTCCGAAAGTTTTTACGGGAAGTCGGGGCTTGGTCAAACCATACTCGGCAGCGCGAAGAACGTGCGTTCATTTAACCGTGAAGCGGTTCTTTCGTTTATGGACAAGTATTACACGGCGGATAACGTAGTTATATCGGTCGCGGGAAACGTAAGTATAGCGGAAGCCGAAAAACTTGCCGAAAAATACTTCGCGGAAAACTTTACAAGGTTAAAAGGCGCACCGCAAAAAGCGATAAAACCGACAGCGCCGACGAACTTAAAAAAGATTAAGAAAATAGAACAGTCGCATATAGGCATTTCTTTGCCCGCAATCCCGATGAAAGACGAGCGCCGCGACGCGTTGAATATCGCGAATATCGTGCTCGGCGGCGGTATGAGTAGCAGATTGTTCCAGAAAGTGCGTGAAGATTTGGGGCTATGTTATAGCGTGTATTCCTATCTTTCGTGTTACAGGGAAACGGGCGTAGTCGAAATTTACGCGGGTGTTAATACCGAGAGCCGCGAACTCGCGCTATCCGCGATAGTTGACGAAATAAATAAATTCAAAAAGGAAGGCATTACCGAAAAGGAATTTGCGCGCGGCAGAGAGCAACTTAAAAGTTCGCTTGTTTTAGGTCAGGAAAGCGTCAGCGGGCAAATGCAACTGTTCGGGCGAATCGCGTTGTTTTTCGGCGAACTGTTTGATTTTAACGAAAGGCTTAAAAGCATCAACGCAATAACGCGAGAAGACGTTATGAAGGTAATAGGCGAATTTTTTGATTTGTCGAAAGCGTCTTCCGCGACGGTAGGACCTAAGCGCACCGCACTTAAACTGAACTAAAAAGATAAAAATTAAAAAGACTTCTGCGAAAAATCCGCGCGGAAGTCTTTTTTTTATTATTTTCCGAATATATTTTACTATGAAAATTTTGCGCGTTATCGCCGCGCTTACGGTTTTAGCGGCGGCGGTTTTTACGGGTTTAATCGGGAAAAACAAGATAGCGGATAACGGAGTGTCGGTATCGCCGACGGAGTATAAGGGGATACTTACGTTATGGCACATAGATACGTTTGAAGGGGGCGTCGGTTCTCGCAAACAGTTTTTGCTGTCCGTCAGCCGAGAATTTGAAAAATCCCACGAAGGCGTACTTGTTATGGCTATGGACTACACGGCGGAAAACGCCGAAAAAGCGATGGCGGAAGGTAAGTTTCCCGACCTGATATCTTACGGTGCGGGGGTAAAAGTAAAAAATCTTCAACCTATAACCGAAAGACATACCGAAAGCGTGTCAGGCGGCGGTTATAACGGTGAAATTTACGCCCTTTGCTGGTGCAGGGGCGGGTATTGCGTTATAGAAAATCCTGAGTATAAGGACGCAAAAAATGCCGTTCAAACGCTTATCGTTTCGCAAGGTGAGTATACAAATCCGTTGGTTGCATATTCTATGTCTAAAAAGACGGAACAAAATTTTGAAATACTTTCGCCGCTAAATGCATATATTAAGTTTACGGCGGGTAAATCGAAGTGTCTTTTAGGCACTCAGCGCGACATAAACAGGCTTATTCTGCGCGGTATGGATTTTATCGCGCGTCCGCTTAACGGGTATAACGATTTGTTTCAGTATATATCCGTCGTTTCTACCGATAGGTTAAAGGCAGCGTACGCCCAAAAATTCGCGGCGTTTCTTACTTCCGACAGCGTACAGCGGCAGTTGCACAGGATAGGTATGTTCAGTTGTTATCTGAACGTGGAATACGATAGTCCCGATATGTCGCTTATGCAAAAAACGAACGCGGAAACCGTTCTTTCGGCATTTTCGTCGAAAGAATTGATAGAAGAAATACAGGCGGCGGCAACGCTGGCGGCAAAGGGCGATATAAATGAACTTTCAAAAATAAAAAAACTTATCGCCACGCCTTGAAAAAAAATTTTAATTATAGTACAATATATAAGGAGATATATGGGCATAGTCGAATCTTTAAGGCAAATACCCGATATAAACTTCACCGAAGACGTAAATCTCGGATACCGAACGTCTTTCGGGGTTGGTGGAAGAGCAAAATATTACGTCTCGCCCGAAAGCGTTTATTCGCTTATGCAATGCATAAACGCGGCGACGAGTTGGGAATTTAAGTATAAGATAATAGGCAACGGCACGAATATTCTCGTGTCCGATAAAGGTTACGACGGACTTATAATCTGCACCAAAAATTTAAACAGCGTGTTTTTAGATAAAGGCGAAATAATCTCGCTTTGCGGCACACCGATTACTAGGTTCGTGAACTTTGTGTCGGGTTCGGGGCGAACGGGTGCGGAAGGGCTTTGCGGAATACCCGCGACCGTTGGCGGGGCGATATATCAGAACGCCGGCGCGTTCGGATACACCGTGTCGGATTTTATTTACGAAGTTACCTGTATTAAGGACGGCAAAACGATTAAGCGCAGAAAAAACGCGTGCGGATTCGGGTACAGAAAGAGCGTGTTTCAGGATAGCGGCGAGTTTATCGTTTCGGCAAAGTTCAGGTTTCCCAAGCGCAAAAAGGCAATTAAAAACACTTTTTTTGAGCGAAGAAACGTCTCACAGCCGAGCGGAAGAACGTGCGGTTCGGTGTTCACTAATCCCCCCAGCGATTATGCGGGAAGATTGATAGAGAGTGCGGGGCTTAAAGGCGCGAAGGTCGGCGGCGCACAGGTATCTACAAAACACGCTAACTTTATCGTCGCAAGCGAGAACGCCGCCGCGCAGGACGTTTACCTTTTAATAAATGAAATAAAGCAAAAAGTATACGACGAGTTCGGCGTACGATTAAAAGAAGAAGTAGAATATTTAGGGGAGTTTTAATGCAACTTACCGCAGACTATCATACTCATACCGTATTTTCGCACGGTAAGGGCACAATAGAAGATAACGTTAAAGCAGCGCACGATTTGGGACTTAAAGAGATAGGGATAACCGACCACGGTTTTTCTCACCCCGCTTTCGGACTGACAAAGCGCAAAATTCCGAAAATGCGCGTTCTTTGTAGCGACGCGGAAAATAAGTTCGGGGTAAAGACCTATCTCGGCATAGAATCGAATATAATAGGCACAGACGGTTCGACTGATTTAAAAGAGAGTTTGTACGACGAGTTTGATTTGTTTTTGGCGGGGTTTCATAAGTTCGTGCTGTTTCATCCGGCGGCGTTTTTTAAAGTTTTCACGCCGAATATGATGACTGCGTACTTAAAAAAGGACAAGCCTTCTGCTACACTTATAAAGAACAACACCGAAACGTTTATAAACGTTATAAAAACCCGTCCCGTGGATATGATTACGCACCTTAATTTTTTCTGTTTTACGGACGCAAAAGAAGTTGCTAAAGCGGCGGCGGATTACGGCACGTACATAGAACTTAATTCCAAAAAAGTGCATTTATCGGACGAAGAACTTTACGCTGTGGCAAAAACCGGCGTAAGGTTTTTAATAAGTTCCGACGCGCACTCGCAGAAAAGAGTAGGCGATATTTCTCTCGTCGAAGAAACGCTTAAACGGGTGAATATAGACACTTCCAGAATAGATAATATTGACGGAAGACTTCCGAAATTCCGTTTTACGGCGTTCAAGGGGGCGGCGGGGCGATGAACTTCGGCGAAAGTATAAAAGAAGAAATATTTTCTAAACCCTTAAAAGAAAATCATTGTAAAAAAGCCTTTCTTGCGGGGATAATCCGCGGAAGCGGCGTGCTGTTCGAGGCGGAAAACGGCTACGGACTGTCCTTTAAGATAGCGGGCGAGCGCCGCGCTATAATAGTCGCCGATTTAATACGCGAAACGTTTGGTTTTGACGTGCGCGAAATTTCGGTTGAAGAAGACAGACTTAACGCGAGAGACGTGTTTGAAATATCCTTAACGGGCGAAGAAGCGCGCAAAGTTTTGCTTGACCTTGGTATAATCAAAGAATCGCGGGAAGGTACTTCGGTTTTAGGATTTTTCGGGGAAATTACCGATAGGGAGTGTTGTTTCCGCGCGTTTTTAAGGGGACTTTTCGTGGTGTCGGGCAGTTGCACCGTGCCAGGCGAAAATAGCGGCGAAAAGACGGGCTATCACTTGGAACTGTGTTTTTCACACTCTGTTTCTGCGGAACTTACGGCAAAAGAACTGTTTAAAAGAAACATAAAGAGCAATATTACAAGGCGCAAAAGCGATTACGTCTTATACATTAAAAGCGCGGACGGAATAAAAGATTTTATAGCGGCGTTGCCTGCGCCCGTTTCGGTTTTAAAACTTACGGATATAATGATAGAGCGGGAAATACTTAACGTCTCTAACAGGCGCAAAAATTGCGACCTTGGCAACGTTAACCGCCAGATAGAAGCGCAGGAAAAAATACTTGCGGCAATAAACAAGATAGAAAAAGAACGCGGCGTCGACTTTTTAAAGCCAGACCTTAAAGCGACGGCAAACGCGCGTAAAAAGTTCGCGGACGATACACTGTCTGAACTTGCCGCGCGGCTTTCAATTACTAAAAGTTGCCTTAATCACCGTTTAAGGAAGATTGCCGAAATAGCCGAAAAACTTTAACGAGAAAATTTACAAAAGGAAGAAAAATGCAGCCTTTCGTACACTTACACCTTCACACCGAATACAGTTTGCTTGACGGACTTGCCACAATCCCGCTTGCCATAAAGAAGGCGGCGGAAATGGGTATGCCCGCCTTAGCGATGACCGACCACGGCAACATGTACGGGGCGGTGTCGTTTTACGACGCATGTTCAAAGTACAATGCCGACGCCAAAAAAGCAGGCAAAAATACCATTAAGCCTATTTTCGGTACGGAATTTTACGTTTGCGACGATTTGAAAGTCAAAACGCGCACCGCGGAGACTGGCGTCGACGAACGCGACCGCCGTCATCTTATTCTGCTTGTAAAAAACGAGCAAGGCTATAAAAACATAGCGCGCTTAAACGCCATCGCTTTCCGCGACGGGTTTTATTATAAGCCGAGAATAGACCTTAACACTCTTAAAGAATACAGCGAAGGTTTAATTTGTCTTTCGGCGTGCGTCGCGGGCGATATACCGCAGGCGATTTTGCACGGTAACTATGAAAAAGCCGAAAAACTTATTCTTTGGTTTAAAGAAGTTTTTAAAGACGATTTTTATCTCGAAATGCAAAATCACGGACTGAAAGAAGAACTCGAAGTCAATCAGTATCTGCGCGAGTATTCCAAAAAGTTCGGGGTAAAGACGGTTGTAACGAACGACGTGCATTACATAGATAAAAGCGACAGCGTTCCGCACGACGTGCTTTTGTGCGTTCAAACGGGCAGCCGTTACGACGACCCCACGCGTATGCGTTTTTCGTCGGACGACTATTACCTTAAAAGTTACGACGAAATGGCGGCGCTGTTTCCAAACGACCTTAACGCGCTTGCGACTACTATCGAGATAGCGGAAAAATGTAATTTCGAGTTTACGTACGGACACTATATGTTCCCGAAATATATTCCCGAGACGGGCGAAACGCCGATAGTTTATATCCGCAATCTTATAAATAAAGGTATAAAAGAAAAATACGGCAAAGAGACTCCCGCTATAAGAGAGAGAATAGAGAGCGAACTTGCGGTTATAGAAAAGCAAGGGTTTGTCGAATACTTTCTTATCGTTTGGGATTACATAAACGCCGCGAGAAAGATGGGAATATCCGTCGGCCCTGGGCGCGGGAGCGGCGCGGGGTCTATCGTCGCTTTCCTGATAGGGATTACCGATATCGACCCGTTAAAGTACGACCTGTATTTTGAAAGATTTTTAAATTACGAGCGTGTGTCCGCGCCCGACTTCGACGTGGACTTCGAAGACAGCAGGCGTGAAGAAGTTATAAATTACGTTCGCGGAAAATACGGCGACGACCACGTGTGTCGTATCATCACTTTCGGCACGATGGCGGCAAAAAACGCCATTAAAGACGTGGGAAGGGTTCTCGGTGTTTCTTATTCCGATTGCGATAAAATTACAAAAGCGATACCTTCTAAACAAAATAAATTCGGCAAAGAAGTGGAAATAAAGCGTCCTAACGTTCTTCAAAAGGTGTTCGGATTCTATAAACCCAGCGCAAAAGAAGAAAAAGAAGGCTTGACGTCGGAGCATTTTGCCGTTTCGGAACTCGTGGAGATGTACAATGCAAATCCCGATATAAAGCGCGCCGCGGATATCGCTATGCGCTTGGAAGATACGCCGCGCCAAAGCGGTATTCACGCTTGCGGGGTAATAATCGGGCACGACGTGTTGGAGCGGCATATGCCGCTATCCCGCACGAGCGGTGTAGAAGACATCACCAGCCAGTATACGGGCGTAGAACTCGAACATTTGGGCTTTTTGAAGATGGACTTTTTAGGGCTTGTCAACTTGTCCGATATCAAGCGCTGTATCGAATACGTTAAAGAAAACTACGGGATTACCGTCGATTTTTCGGATAGAGTGTACGACGACCCGAAAGTTTACGAACTGATATCCAGCGGTAACACCGAAGCGATATTCCAGATAGAATCGCCGGGCTTTAAAAAGTTCCTTAAAGATTTAAAACCGACTTGTCTTGAAGACATTATCGCGGCGGTGTCTTTGTACCGTCCGGGACCTATGGACTCTATTCCTAAGTTTGTCGAAAGCAAGCATAATCCCGATAAAATAGTCTTTTTGCACCCTATGCTTAAACCTATTTTAGAGCAGACTTACGGCTGTATCGTGTATCAGGAGCAGGTTATGAAAATAGTTCAGGAACTTGCGGGATATACTCTGGGACAAGCGGATATGGTTCGCCGTATGATGGGCAAAAAGAAAGTCGAAGAAATGGCGAAGGAAGAAATCGTCTTTATAAACGGCAAGCCTGAAACCACCGACGAGCATGGCAAAGTAAGCCGCGCAATCGACGGTTGCTTAAAGCGCGGCGTGCCGGAAAGCGTCGCGAAGACCATTTGGTCGCAAATGAAAGACTTTGCTAAATACGCGTTCAATAAATCTCACGCCGCCGCGTATTCCGTTGTAACCTACCAGACGGCATATCTTAAAACCTATTACGAACCGGAATTTTTGACGGCTATCTTAAATAACCGCATAACCAAGACCGACGAAGTAAAGCATTATACATTTTACGCCAAGTCCGAAGGTATAGAGATTTTGCCGCCCGATATTAACGAGTCGGAAGCATTGTTCTCGGTGAAGAACGGTAAAATCCGCTACGGACTCGGCGCGATTAAAAACATCGGCGTGGGGCTTATTACCGACATAATCGAAAACAGGCGCGAAAAGGGTAAATTCCTTTGCTTTGAAGACTTTATCGAGCGTGCCGTGTCCTTTAACGTCAATAAGCGTATGATTGAAAACCTTATCTACGCGGGTGCGTTCGATTCGCTTGGTAAAAAGCGTTCGCACCTTATAAACGTTTTTGCCGATTATCTTGACAGGGTTCAGGAGAGAAACAAGGACAAAGCGAGCAACCAGATTTCGCTTTTTGAAACGGTTTTAAAAGATTTCGACAGGCTGGAAATAATTTATCCCGACATTGACGAATTTGATTCTAAGTATAAACTGCTAAAAGAAAAAGAAGTGTGCGGCGCGTACATAACGGGGCATCCCTTGTCCGACTATGCAGAACTGTTTAAAAAATTCGATTTTTCTACCGCTAAACTTGACGAGTACGAAGAAGAGATAATAGAAGCGGAAGGCGACGAGCCGCAGGTTAAGCGTACGTTTACGTCGGTAAGAGAAGGGGACAGGGTGCATTTTGGCGGCATCATCACTTCCGTTGAAAAAATTATGACAAAGTCCGGCAGTTATATGGGCTTTATAATGGTGGAAGACTTGAACGGTTCAGTAGAGTGTACCGTTTTCCCGAAGACCTTATCCGACGCGCGCGAGTGTATTGTTGACGACGAACTCGTAGAAATTACGGGCAGAATTCATATTAAAGATAACGTGGCAACGGTGAACGTTGATAAAATTTCTAAAATGGAGATAAAAAAAGCGGAGACAAACGGCGATAACGGCAAAGAATTTTTAGCGCTTGTTATGGATAAAAAGGACGACGCGAAACTCGACAGAATTTTCGATATTCTTGCGTGTTATCCGGGCGAAATCCCCGTATATATGGCAATAGAAGACAAAAAATACGACGCACATTTTTCTATTAGGCATTGCGAAGGACTGACTCTTGAACTTCGCGGGGAATTGCCCGAAAATAATATAGTATTTTTCAGAAAAAAGAATTAAAACACCGTCAAAAAAATAGCAATTTTTTGCGATATGTGTTAAAATGTTCTCGGATTGAATTTGAACTTTTATTGATAGGTGAATAATGGAAAGAATAGCGGTATTAACGAGCGGCGGCGACGCACCGGGGATGAACGCCTGCGTTAGGGCGGTTGTAAGAACTGCACTCAACAATCATATGGATATTTACGGAGTGGAACGCGGTTATGCGGGGCTTATTAAGGGCGAAATAACCCGTCTCGGCACGCGTTCGGTTTCCGATATGATTCATAAGGGCGGCACGTTCTTAAAGACGGCGCGCTGCCCGGATTTTAAAGACGTTAAAGTTCAGCAGATGGCGGTGGACGCGCTATCCGCCTACGGGATAGAAGGGCTTGTTGTTATCGGCGGTGACGGAACGTTCCGCGGCGCAAAAGACCTTTCAGAGAATTTCGGCGTTAAAGTCGTGGGAATACCTGGGACTATCGACAACGACCTTTCGTATACAGATTACACCGTTGGTTTCGATACGGCGGTAAATACCGTGCTTTGGGCAATCAATAACCTTCGCGACACTATGCACTCGCACGACAGGGTTTGCCTTTTGGAAGTTATGGGGCGTCATTGCGGCGACATCGCGCTTTACGCGGGCGTTGCGGGCGGCGCAGAGTACGTTTTAGTTCCCGAAATTCCGTTTAATCTCGACGAAATCGCGTCGGCTATAAAGAAAAGTTACCTTCGCGGAAAGACTTCTAATATGATAATTTTGGCGGAAGGCGCGGGCAATCGCGACGAGATTGCGGCGTATATACAGGAAAAGAGCGGAATAAACGTTAAAGTTACCAACTTCGGATATATCCAGCGCGGCGGTTCGCCGAATATGGCGGACAGAATTTTGGCGGCAAGGTTCGGCTATCGCGCCGTGGAAATCTTGCGCGACGACGGCGACAGCGCGGCAATCGGTATAAAGAACAACAAGGTTATAACCGTTCCGTTTTCGGAAGTCGCGAACGGTGATAAAAAATTCGACAAACAACTTTACGATATCGCTCACGTGCTGAGTTTATAAAAAGGACAAAAATTTTAAGGAGAATATACTATGAAAGGATTAAAGGGCGCGCTTATTTTTGCGCAATCGGGCGGACCGACTTCGGTCATCAATTCATCGGCGGCTGGCGTATTTTTGGAAGGCTTGCACTCCGAGCAAATTACTGCGGTATACGGTGCGGCGCACGGTATTCGCGGCATACTCAACGAAGAAATGTACGATATAAGTAAAGAAGACGAAAAAGAACTTCTTTTACTTAAAAATACTCCTTCTTCGGCGATGGGTTCGGTAAGATATAAACTTAAAGATGCTGACGTTGACGATACCGATTATAAGAGACTTTTAGAAGTATTCAAAAAATACGATGTAAGATATTTCTTCTATAACGGCGGAAACGACAGTATGGATACTTGCAACAAAATAAGCAAGTATATGGCGAAATCTGGCTATGATATGAACGTAATCGGCGTTCCGAAGACCATCGATAACGACCTTTTCGGTACTGACCATTGCCCGGGCTTTGCAAGCGCGGCGAAGTTTATCGCTACGACTATTATGGAAATCAATCTCGACGCAAAAGTTTACGATACGGGTATGATTTGCGTAATCGAAGCGATGGGCAGAAACGCGGGCTGGCTTACCGCTTCCGCGGCACTCGCTAACGCAAAGGGCTACGGCGCGGATTTAATCTATCTTCCCGAAGTTGCTTTCGACGTAGATAAATTCGTAGAAGACGTCAAAGGTGTTCTTACTAAAAACAACAATAAGTGTATCGTATGTTTGTCCGAAGGTATTCACGATAAAAACGGCACGCTTATCGGCGAAGTTTTAGGCAAGGCGGGCGCAAGGGACAGTTTCGGACACGCACAACTCGGCGGCGTCGCGGCAAACCTTGCTAATATCTTGAAGGAAAAGACGGGCGTAAAGACCCGCGCTATCGAACTTTCGCTTATGCAAAGATGCGCGGCGCATTGCGCAAGCAAGACCGATATCGAAGAAACCTTCGAAGCGGGCAAAGCGGCAGTTCGCGCGGCTGTATCCGGCGAAACGGATAAAATGGTTTGCTACGCAAGAAAGGCAGGGGATAAATACGAGTGCGAATATAAACTTTTACCCCTTGAACTTGCGGCAAATACCGAAAAGACTGTGCCCTTAGAATGGATAACGAATAACGGCACGGGCATTTCCGAAGAATTTGTTAAGTATGCGTTGCCGCTTATTCAGGGCGACCCCGAATGTCCTAAGGAAGACGGGCTTCCGAGATTTGCGCGCTTAAAGAAAGTCGCAGTCGAAAAAAGATAAAATCAACAATTAAAACCCTTTGCGGGAAAATATTTCCGCAAAGGGTTTTATGGTTTAAAAACTCGTTATTACGTTGACATAAAGATGTTATTTGTGATAAAATTGAGTTGCGACAAAATTTAATATCCGTAGATTAAATAATCTGCAATTATCAAACACATACTTCTCTCGGTAGAAGTGTGCGGTTTCGCATTACTATAAACGTTTGATAATTAGCGGGTATATAGTTTTGTCGCAAACAAGCGGGATTGTGCATTTTTACGGTGTCGTTCTCGTTTGAGAACGACATTTTTATTTTTTAAAGGAGTACTTGTGATGAAAAAACTTTTATTATTGTTAAGTTTGTGTGTAATGAGTGCATGTTGCGTTTTCGGGTTTAACGCCTGTGGAGATACAAATCCTTCGCATACGCACGAGTATACCGATATGGTTGTAGAACCGACTTGTACGAAAGACGGCTACGTTTTACATTTATGTTCTTGCGGCTATTATTTTAAGGAAGATGTTGCCAAAGTTTCACACGATTATGAGTGGACTATAACGCAAGAGCCTACCGAAACGGAAGAAGGCGTTAACACGGGTGTTTGCAAACTCTGCGGTGATATTATAACCGAAAATGTTCCCACTTTAAATCACGAACATAAGTACGTTATTTCTTTTGAAAAACCGACTTGTACCGAACAAGGTTATACCTTACATAAATGTGCTTGCGGAGATGAGTTTAAAGATGATTTTGTCAACGCGTTAGGTCATAATTGTACTGAAAGTTTAGTAGAACCTACTTGTGTCGGACAAGGATATACCGCATACGTTTGTTCAAGATGTGAAGAGATTTTTAAAGATGATTTTACAAATGCGACAGGTCATACTTATACTTACGTTGAAAACAGTTTTGATGATGCAAATATGACTGCTGAATTTAAATGTAGTAAGTGTGACAAAACGGTATCTAAATCGGTAGAATTTGTTAGCGAACACCTGGAAGGTGGTTATACTTCTTATATTGCAAAGATTTCTAACGGGATAGGCGGTATTCAGCCGGTAATGTTCAATATATATAACGAAAATTCGGGTTATCATTTAATCGGTATTTATAACGGAACTCCGATTAGGGTTAAAGCCTACGATATTATGGATAACAATGTAGAAGAATATAATGCGGCGATTGACTACTTTTTTTATAATAGTACTCTTCGTTGGAGCGAAGGTGCACCTGCCAACTGTTCGACTTATGGTATTGCAGTTTTTACTTGTACTGTATGTGATGAAAGGATTGTTATTGCGCTATCTGGCGAACACTTTGGTTTGGATGAACATCAGGTAAGGATTGTTGACGGGCATATAGAAGAATATTGTACAGATTGTGGACGTTGGATAAAAGTTTCATAATAATTTTAAGAAA
>JAFSLQ010000003.1 GCA_017448355.1 Clostridia bacterium
GTTTTGCGCTTACAGTTCCGGCAAAGGCTTTTGCGGAAGAGTCGGAAGAAACGGAGCAAACGGAAGAGACGAAACCGCAGGCGGATGAAATCGTAAAGAAAATGTTTTTCTTCGGATTCAGAAAAGGTGAAGACGAAACTCACGGTAGATATATTGTTGCAATGATATATGTTCCTGAGGAATTGTACTTTGACGATTGTACTTACGGGGTTACGATTTTCCCGAAAGTATATATGCAACGATTTAACGTGTATTCAGACTATATGAACGGACTTGCAGCGCAAGGGAAGCCTTATTTAGACGTAATAGGTTATTCATATCAGCCTGCGCCAGAAGGTAAAGTTTTCAGGTGCGGGATATCCAATATAAGGGATACAAATACGTCGCTCAATTTCGCATTTATAGGATATGTCAAAGATTCTTACGGAAATTACGCATATATTATGCCCGAATACGGGGCGTATGACACTTTGACGGTCGGAGAACTGACAAACGAACAAATATTGGAAAAGTTAGACTACGAATTAACAGTCCGCTCCACCTTTGGCGGAATAACGGATAAAATTTCTGAACTCGTTGACTCGATATGGATATACTTGGTAATCGGCTGTTCTGCGGTAATTGTTATTTGGGGCGCATACATAGGCATAAGGATAGCGGTCGCAAAGAAAAGCGAACAAAAAGTAGATGCGCAAGGTATGGTAAAAAGACTTGTAATCGGCATTGTAATAATGTTCGTTTTGGCAGGCGTGCTTCCGTTGCTTATAAAAGGTCTTGCGCTTTGGATTAAGGGGTAAAAATGAAGAAACGAACAATTAACAGACAACTTTACTTATGGATAATTACGATACTTGTCGTATTATCTTGTTTCAATATAAATGCTGTTACCGCAAAAGCGGAAACGGTGCATACGGTAGAAGAAGTTGCGGAACACATTGTTTTTATCACCTTTAAAAAGGGATATTCTGACGAGCGGGGAAATTATTTATGTGCGTCGTTCTTTTTCCCCGAAGAATACTTTGAAGATGAATACGAATACGGTGTTGCCGTTTTCCCTGAAAATTACATAACAAAATATGAATTGTACGGGGATTATATAGCAAGAAAGGAAGCCGAAGGTATAGCAATTCAGCTTCTTTTAGGTAGCGGCGGACGTGTGGGGAACGGAAAACTTTGCAATTACAACATTTTACATATTCCGGAAAGGGGTTTGAGTAAGAGACTTGCATACGTTATGTTTGTGCAAAACTCGGACGGCGAAGTTGCGTATAAAGAGCCGGTTGTTTCTTCGTTTAGTGAAACATCGACGGAAGATCTTACAACCGAAGAACTCGTTATTATGGCGAAGAAACGCCAAAACGTAATGAATATGGATAAGAGTTTTGAAAAATTAGTTAAGAACTCTTCCGAACTTATTGATTCTATATGGATTTATCTTGTTATAGGCTGTTCGTCGGTAGTTGCGGTTTGGGGCGCATACATAGGAATAAGAATAGCGGTAGCGAAGAAGAACGAGCAGAAAATTGACGGAAAGGGGATGCTTAAAAATCTCTTGATCGGAACGGTAGTAATGTTTGTTTTGGCAGTTGCTTTGCCGCTTTTAATAAAAGGTCTCGCCGCAGTGATTTAGGAGGATAAAATGGTAATTTTTTTACAGGAAATAGTTATGCAACTGTTTCTTTGGATGTTACATCTTATTGACGGGACGATGGAGATATTTTCCGCAATAGCGGGGATAACTGACGTAACGTATCAAGGACAGAAAGTAAACATAATAGAACACTTGGCGGCGCAGACTTCGGTAGGTACGATTTTTTGGTGCGTCTTTATATTGGCGGTTGGCTTAACGGCGATTTTTACGATAGCCGCAATCGTTAAGAATATGATAGCGAATAACCGTAATTTGTCGAGTATTGTAGGCAAGTTTTTTCTTGCTTTACTTGGCACAATGGCAATGCTCGCCGTCGTCGTCTTGGGTATTTTAATATCTAATTCGGTGCTTGTTTTAATTTCTAATATATTCCGGATAGAGAATACTACGAAATTGTCAAACGCGCTGTTTAATGCTTGCGTGGGTGACGGTTGGATAAACGGCTATTCGATAGCGGAAGTTGACGTTTCTACTTTAACGGTAAGGGAAATAATGGGCGATTACAGCACGGCTTTGCTTGGGATTTGGCCCGTAGATTGGCAGAACACGGGAATGATAAACCCCGACAAGTTTTTATATGTGCCGTCGCTCGTTGCGTCGATAGGCGTGATGCTTGCACTTTTGATTGCAATACTGAATTTGGCAAAAAGGGTGTATGAGATTATTTTCTTATACATCATAATGCCGATTTCGATGTCAACGCTGCCGCTTGACGACGGCGCGAAGTTTAAGACGTGGCGCGAAACGTTTATAAGTAAAATAGTGCTTGCTTACGGCTCTGTATTTTCGGTAAATATCTTTATATTGCTTTTGCCGGTTATTACGAAAATGCGAATAGACGGTATTTCGGGATTCGGGAACGGGATGTTTTTAATTTTTATGATTATAGGCGGAGCGATGATGATTCCCGTAGGACAGGAAATATTTACCAGACTATTCGGCAATGCGAACGATATGCACGCGGGCGGAGGTTTCTTGCGTAGTGCGTTCTACGGCGGTCGAATTATGTCTGCTTTAACTATCGGAACAGCAACAAGATTTATTCGCGGGGTGTCGCATATAACCCATCACAACAAAGGGAAAAACAATACGCAAAAAAAGGAAAATAGCGGTAGTGACGGGAGCGAAAAATATTCAGAGGATAAGGGAAGTAGCACAGAACAGAAAGAAGGAGAGAGTAAATGAGAATAATACCTAAAAAGATAAAAGTAAAGAACACGGTTTGGAAATGCTATTCGATGAAAGACATTATAGTCGCTTTAATAGTATTCAGCATAATCTTTATATCTATTACGGCAGGGAATTGGCTTATAGCCGGTGTGTTAGGTTTAAGTTCGGTCATTATGTTTATGCCGACGCAGGACGGAATCTTTTATTCCTGTATCTTTGAAAACGTGCGGTTTATATGTTCAAAAAAGATTTATACGAAAACTGCAAACAGAGAAAAGGAAAATATAGACAGTTTATTTGGTTTGAAAGCGGTAAAGGACAACGGGCTTATTTCATATAAAGGTGGTTATTATGGTCGAGTAATAAAGATAGGGCAAAAGAACTTCGGAATAGAAGACGTTATTCAGCAAAATATTGACATCGAATACTTTGCAAACGCCTTGAAACTTTTAGACGGAACGCAGACGGCGGACATTGTAAAAATAGACCGCCCTGTAACGCTTGACAAGTTTTCCGAAAGCCTGTTTGAAAAGTTTACGGCTGTAAGAGAAAGCATAGAAGACGAAGGTATAAAGAAAATAAAGGAAGACGTTTTAAGAGACAGAATAGACGCAATCGACAGAATGAATAACGTGAGAAAGCAATATATTTCGGATTATTACATAGTCGTTTACGGCAAAAACGAACTTGACCTTGAAAACCTTACGGTAAACGTTGCAAGTGAAATAGGCAAGTGCGGGATAGACACGAAGATACTCGGCAAAAACGAAACGGCGGTGTTTCTGAAATACAGTTTTTCAAGAAACTTTGACGAAAGAGACGTTTCGGAGATAGAAGAAGATAAACTCGTGGATTGGATAATGCCTAATAAAATCGAGTTCAAGTCGAACAAGTATTTTATGGACGGAACGGAAGCGGCGGTTTTCACGATAGCGGATTATCCGTTAAGAGTAAAAAACGCTTGGGGCGCAGACCTTTTCAATATTC
The DNA here is from genome assembly GCA_017448355.1 of Clostridia bacterium. GTDB lineage: Bacteria > Bacillota > Clostridia > Christensenellales > Borkfalkiaceae > UBA1259. The sequence continues at coordinate 3,809 of JAFSLQ010000003.1, forward strand.
CTAACACGAAAGTCGTTATGCACGTTAAGCCGGTAGATAAGTTTAAGGCAATAAAGCGCATAGATAAATGTATCGGTGAAATGGAAACGAGACAGATATTGTCCGAAAGGGCGAGCGAAACTAACTCTGCGGAAACGCACAGGGAAAGTCTTACGACCTTGCTTGATAGTTTACAAACAGAGAACGAGGCTTTGCTCGACGTAACGCTTACGGTTACGGCGTATAACTATCTTGCGGACGAGAACTTCAAGAAATCTGTTCGCCGTGCTATGCTGACGGGCAATTTCAAACCGTCAATGCTTTACGGCTTACAGATAGAAGGCTTTAAGTCAGCAAACATTTCGCCGTTGTCGTCGCTATCTACTTACGAAAGGGGAATAAACAGTTCGAGTTTAGCGGCGGTGTTTCCGTTCGTTCGGACTTTTGTTTTAGATGAAGGCGGAGTTATGCTCGGCGAGAATAAAAGCAATCACTATCCGTTTATTTTCAATATCTGGAAACGCGGGAATTTATACCAAAACTCAAATGGTATGATAATCGGTAAATCCGGTAGCGGTAAATCGTTTTTCTTAAAATCTTTAATCTTAAACGAGTGGGCGAACGGCACGAGAGTGGTTGTGTTAGATCCGGAAGCAGAATATCTTGCGCTGACAAGAAATCTTTACGGGAACATAATAGACGTCGGAAACGCTAAAGAAGGGCGTATCAATCCTTTCCACATATATAAGATATTGACGGAAGACGGAACGCCTGCGGACACGGTGGTCACTTTCAATACGCATCTTAAAATGTTAGAGAGTTTCTTTAAGATTGTTTTAGTCGGCGCATCGCAAGACGTTATAGAACTTATAAATAACCTTGCCGTCGAAACATACGAAAGAGTAGGGATAGACGAACACACCGATTGCACGCAGTTAAAGGCTTACGAGTTTCCGTTATTTTCCGACTTGCTCGACACTCTTAAAAGTAAAGACAAGACGGATATGGACGCTCTTACTTTAAGGGATATGCGGACGGCGGAATTGTATTTACAGAAATTCGTTACGGGCAGATATTCGGATATATGGAACGGATACTCAACGTTAGAGACGAACGCTAACCTTATAGACTTTAACTTTCAGTCGCTGTTTGCGAATAAGAACAACGTTGTCGCTAATGCGCAGATGCTTTTGGTATTCAGGTTCATAGAACAGGAAGTTATAAACGCAAGGGAATCTAACAGGAACGGCAAGAACTTACACACGATGATAATCGCTGACGAGGCACACTTGTTTATTGACGCAAAGTTTCCTATCGCTTTGGATTTCTTCTTTTCTATGAGTAAGCGTATCCGTAAATACGGCGGAAGTTTTATACCGGCAACGCAGAACATAGCCGATTGGAACGCTAACGAAGAGTTAAGGGGAAAGACGACGGCTATTATAAAGAACAGTCAATATACGTTTATCTTTAAGTTATCTGCGCCCGACATGAAAGACGTTTTGGACGTTTACTCTGCGGGGGATAGTTTCAACGACGAAGAGCAGAGAATGATAATCTCGGCAGGAACGGGACAAGCGTTCTTTATAGGCTCGACGGAATTACGGACTTGCGTAAGGATAATAACGGGCGAAAACTCTATGGCGTTATTCGACGACAATCAACAACAAAAATCTAAAAAGGAGGAGGGAAATGAATAAAACATTAAAAAAGAATATACCTAAAACACTATTTGCCTTATTACTTTTAATGTTTGCGGGCATATTTTGTTTACATATAACACCTTTAAAAGCAAGTGCAGCAGGCGTTTCTACACCGTATTATGCGATGGAATTTACTTGGGTGTTAAACACAACGACAGGAACAGGCGGCGGTTCGGGAACGAGTACGACTTCGGGAACTTCCTATTCAGTATCGCAATCGTTCGGAAGCGGAGCAAAATCTTTTACCGTTTCTATATTCGGTAGCGGCGCGCTTAACGATGCTAACTTTCCGAAAGGTAGTTATATAAGGTCAAGCACGGTAAATATTACGATAAACACGACGCATAATCAGGGAAGTATAACGGTAACGAACTCGGCAGGAACGACGGTAGGTTCGGGCGGTAAATCTTTGACAATGTATGATTTAGCGGACGGATTATATAGCGTATCGTTCTTCTTCGGAAGCGGAGCGTGGGCGACAAGCGCGCGTTCGGGTGTAGGCGTTAATCTTACCGCAAGTTCGAGTTTCCGTGTGGATTGTACCGCGCCGACTATCAGCGGTGCGTCAACTTCGCCGACAGGGAGAATTACGAACTCGGCGTTTACCGTTTCTGCGTCTGACGCAGGTAGCGGAGTCAATAACCTATATATGAAAGGTCCGAACGATTCGACTTACATGGCTTGCGGAAGTTCTAAAACGGTTTCGGCGGGTAGCACGAACGGATTATATTCGTTCTACGCAACGGACAACGCAGGGAACTCGTCGTCAACGCATTACGTTTATTACGACACAGTAAAACCGACAGTCAATTTTTATACGAGTAATTGGGTAAAAATTACAAACGGGATCACTAACGGAGCGTTTTTTGCGACAGGATCGGATACGGGACTCGGCGTGAATTATATACAGTATAAACGCCCGACTGACACGACTTGGCAAAATTATACGGAACAAGCGGAGATAGACGCTACCGCCGCAAACGGAACGTATATGTTTCGTGCGGTAGATTGGGCAGGAAATATATGCGACACATACCTTATAACATTAGATTCGGGAAAGCCTACGGCAACGATTTACGGCGGAACGAATGTAGTTTCTAACGGCGGTTCGACGAAAGCGGAATATGTAAAATTTGTTGCAAGCGATGATATTTCGGATATAAGCGCAATGTATGTAAAACTGCCGAACACAAGTTCATATACGGCTTATTCTGCGGGAACGCAGTACACGACTAACGGTAAATACTATTTTTACTGTGAAGATAGCGCGGGGAATAAATCCGATACCTATTCGGTAACGCTTGACAATACCGCACCCGTAATTTCCTGTTCTCAAATCGGATTTTACGAGACTACCGAATACGATTTTACGGTAAGGGCAACGGATAACGTCAGTGTCGCTTTTCTATATTACAAAACACCGCTTATGACGGAATTTGAAAGAGCAAGCAGTAATTCGTACAGCGTAATGACTACGGATTCGGACGGCAAATATTATTTCTACGCTATGGACTCGCTCGGAAACAAAAGCGAAACTAAATGGATAGAACTTAACGTAACCGCGCCCACAGCCACGATAGAAAGAGATAAAAACACTAACAAATACCGAATAACTTGGGACGGGAGCAGTACGGGAAGACTAAACGATAATCCTTACGATAAAGGAACGTGGATTTCGGACGAGGGCGAATATACTTTCGTTATAACAAACAGCAGTAACCGTTCAAGCACTTATCACTTTACAATCGCACACGCTTTCGTAGTTTTGGAAGTCGTAGAACCGACTTGCACGGAGCGGGGCTATACAATATATAAATGTTTGTCCTGTGATATAACGTATAACGCAAATTACGTTGACGCAACGGGACACGATTACGACAGCGTTTTAGTCGGCGAAACTTGTACGGAAGGCGCGTATTATCTTTATTCTTGTAAGGTTTGCGGTCATCAGTATAAATCCGAGTATATAACGCAAGGCGGTCATAAATACACGACTAAAACGACTGCGCCGACTTGTACCGAAAGAGGCTATACCACTTATACTTGTTCAGTATGCGGATATTCTTTCAGAGACGATTATACAAGCGCAAGGGGGCATAGTTATAGGACGACGGTAACCGCACCGACCTGTACGGAAGTAGGATTTACGCACTACGAGTGTAAGAACTGTGATTACGAATATGACGCGGACTATATTCCCGCACACGGACACAATTACAAAACGACGGTCGTCGCACCGACTTGTACGGAGCGCGGGCATACTCTACACAAGTGTTCTTACTGCGGAGACGAGTATAAGACGGACGAAACGCTTGCGCTCGGTCATAATTATACCGAAAGAACGATAGACGTTACTTGTACCCAGAACGGTTGTGTAAAGCATACCTGTATTAAATGCGGTTATGAATACGAAACGAACGTAATTCCCGCACTCGGACACAAATATATTTCAGAAGTAACGAGGCAGGTTACCTGCGAAGAAGACGGCAATCGTCATCATATTTGTACCCGTTGCGGCGATCAGTACGATACGGCAATCCCGCATTTCGGGCATACTTTTGAAATAGTGGGCGAACATAACAACGGCGGCGTGGTCGAAAGAACTTACCGCTGTTCGGTCTGCGGATATTCTTACACACAGGACTTGGGCAATCAGTACGAAGAAGTTTCTAACTACGTTGAATACTTGTTTCAGCAGTATTCTCCGTATATGGTTTACGTCTTTTTAGCGACTTCTGGCGTATGGTCTATTGCTATGGGTATAGCGATAATCATTGCGAAGAAGAACGAAGAAAAGGAAAAGGCAAAGAAAATGCTTGTGAACTACTGTATAGGTATGGTTGTAATCTTCGTAATTCTGATAGCCGCGCCGTTGCTTGTTAGAGGTATAGCGGCACTTATTGCAGGATGACGGATATGACTGAACTTTTTTGCGGGGATTGCTTGGAAATAATGCCGAGCGTCCCCGAAAAATCCGTAAGCCTTATTTTATGCGATTTGCCATACGGAACGAGCGTGGTTCACAAATGGAATAAGACGTTATCTTTAGAGAAACTATGGAAAGAGTATGAAAGGATTATAAAACCGAACGGAGTAATATGTTTATTCGGAACACAGCTGTTTACATCGCAACTTATATGCTCGAAACAAGAACTTTTCAGGTATATATGGTTATGGAAAAAGGAAACGCCCACGGGGTTTCTCAATGCGAACTATAAACCCCTAAACGCTATAGAAGACATTGTCGTTTTCAGTAAAGCAAAGGTGGGCAGTTTATCTAAAAATCCTATACCGTATCATCCGCCGACGTTAAAGGCGGTAGATAAAAAGAAAGTGAACGACAAAGACAATACTTGGCGGTCGTCAATGGGGTATAAGTCGAAAAACAATAAACTTAACTCAGGCAAAGAATACGTACAGAAATACACCAACTATCCGACGACGATTTTGGAGTTTGCAAGAGAAAAAGAGCAGGTTCATCCTACTCAGAAACCTGTTGACTTATTAGAGTTTTTAATAAGGACTTATACGGAAGAGAACGAGATTGTGTTAGATAATTGTATGGGTAGCGGAAGCACGGGCGTTGCCTGCGTGAAATCCAACAGGAGATTTATAGGGATAGAAAAAGAGCCTACATACTTTGTTTTGGCGAGTAAGAGAATCGAAAAGGCTACGACTTAATGCCGTAGCCTTTAACGGTTATTTTAATAGGTCGAACAAATATCCTTCGTCCGGTTTATGTTTGCCGTGAGTTCTGTGATATTCGGTGATAGCGGAAACGAGCAAGTCGATTTTGCCTTTGAAGTATTCTTCGTAAAACGCAGTCGAGTTGTCGTATTTTTTGCGCCCGAAAGTCACATTTTGTTTGCAGAAAGTTTTAGGTCTTTGCTTGGACTTGACCTTATCGAACTGACTCGTCTTGTTTTCCGCTATAATAAGCAGCATTTCGAGTTCGGGTTTAGTGCAGAACTTACGTTGAGACTTTACGGCAGGAGACAGGTCTTTCGGGATTTTAAGAGCGTCAGACAATTTGTCTCCGACGCGGTAAATTTCAAGTTCGCCGTGATATGCGTTGAGCGCAGGTTTTAACTGCGGTGAAAACAGTTGACGGGCGTGGAACGGACGCATATCCAGAAGATCGTCTCGTGAGAATTTCAGTTTTTCGCTGTCTAAAAGCAGATTGATTATTTTCAGTTCGTTAGGTCCTTCGCACATTACAAGGATTTTCATTTCAAAAACTCCTTTTTAATGTTCATCAGGTCGTCATAATTAACGGCGGTTTTGAACGCGTCGTTATAGAACTGACGGCTCTTTGAAAGTTCCGTGCGAATATTGAAGTTCTCATACATATTGAGCGCGGATATGGTTTTATCCGCACGGCAAACCCAGATATTGTCCTGACGGTTGAATAAATCGAGCAATTCGCAATAGTGCGTAGAAAAATACAGGGTAGCGTTATGTTGATTTACACTCTTATCCTTATACAGATTGATAATGTTTTCGACGAGAGTTTTATGGAAGTGATTTTCTATCTCGTCGATAATGAGATCGAATCCGTATTTAAGGGAAGCGATGACGGTTACGTAAAGGAGCAATCCTTTCGTAGTTCCGCTTGACAGATAATGCAACAACTCGTTGTCGGAAATGATTTGCTTTTTACCGGAAGTTATGAGTTCGTAATTATGGTCGTCAAGCATAGACAGCCCGTCAACGTTCTCATCGAACAAATGCAGGATTTTAGAGAGAACGGAAGTTGACAGTTTATATCTTTTCAATGCGTTGAACATTAAACGATACGTATTGACGCCTTCTCCGTCCGAATTGAAGAATACTGCTTTAGTCTCCTTTTTCTTTAACACAAAGAAAAGGATAGAAGTATCTTCCGGCAGTATGCCTATATTCTCGACAGGGCGGAAACCGTCGTCCAAAAAGAGCGTTTTAATATACGACTTATAATAAGGCTTAACGTAGAGTTTCTGATTAACGAAAGTCGCCTTATTGTTTAACGTCTGAGACACGTCAATATCCGTAACGTATTTATAGATAGAACCTTCGTGATAAAAGAACATAGTAAGATGAATTCCTTTATACGAATAGTTTTTATCTTCCAAAGAGAAATCTCCGAGAATAGAGTAGGCGCAATCGAGAAGATCGAGGAAAGAAGTTTTGCCCGACGCATTTTTACCTATAAACGCAACGGTATTATAAACAAACAATCCGTCGTCAATCTCTTGCAACTCATACTCTTTATCTTCGGTAGTCTTTTTGGACTTTGCGGTAAAGTCTATAACGCAGTCGTCCTGTAAGTTTTTAAAGCCTGTGGCTTTGAGATAAAGTAATTTCATGGTTAATACCCCCTGTGCATACATTATACACCATCGAATTAAAATAAACAAGTATTTTGTTTAAGTTTTAACAAAAAATATAAAATATAATGTTTCGCAGGTAAAATAAACCATAATCAGCAACAAAAAAAGACAAAAAAATTTATAAAATCATTAAAAAGAGCTTGACTCTGGAAATAAAAAGTTGTAAGATAAATACAAGGTCGTATATATACGACAGTATATTTTCAAGGAGGTTTTGTTATGAATAAGCAGGAAATCTTGCGAAAGGTGGAAGCAAACGAGGGGCTTACCGTGGCGGAATTGAAGATTTACCAGAAGATGGTAAAGCCTGTAAAGCACGTTTACGGTAAATACGGAACGCTTAAAAAGAAGTTTCTTGAAGAACACGACGTTGCAAAGTATTGGACGATAGAAAACTTGCCCGAATACTTGCACGACGTGGACAGGCGAGCGGAACGATTATATGACATTATGTTCGAGCAGTTGTCTGAAAAGGAAGAATACAAACGGACGGGTAATTTTATTCAAGACGCACAAAGGCTCAACGATATGAAACAGCAGATAGAAGAGGCTATACTTAATCAGATAGTTTACGAAACGGTTTAAGGAGGTAGGATATGAAAGCATTAAGAGTATTAGGTAAAGGCGCGAAAGTCGGACTTAAAGTTGCATTTTTGGGAACGGTGATACTAGGAACGGAAGTGCTTAACTGCGTCGGATATATGCTTGCGCTTATAGACAGATAAGAAACAATTAAACGACATTACAACTGAATAATTTATGCTACGGCATAATCAATCAAACAGGAAGATGGAGCGTTTGGCGATTATGCCGTAGATAACACGCTTCATCTTTCCGTTTTAAGGGGGAAAGAAGAGCGTGGAAGACAAAGATAAAAAACAAATAAAATACGCCGTGATTTATGCTATGATAGTCGATTTATATAAAGACGGGGTTATAGACAAGGAAACGGCGGAGAAGATTAACAGTCAATGCGCGGATCAGTTAGAGTGCAGAAAAATGGCTGTAGGGTAAGAAAATGGGAAAACAGGTTCAAGTAATTAAAGCGACGAAATATCTGGACGAAGAAGATATTATTCGGGTAGCGGCGTATTGCCGTGTGTCAACCGATTCGGAAGACCAGATCAATTCGTTTTTGGCGCAGATGCAGTATTACAATGATTATATCCGTGAAAACGACAAGATGAAACTCGTGGATATATATGCTGACGAGGGGATAACGGGAACGGAAATGCGTAAGCGTGACGAATTCAAACGTATGCTTAAAGATGCGAAAGACGGAAAGATTGACAGAATACTGGTTAAAAGCGTATTCCGTTTCGCTCGTAATTCGCTTGAATGTATAGAGTCGGTAAGGACGTTGAAAGACAGCGGGGTGAGCGTGTATTTTGAAAACGATAACATTGATACGGATAAGATGAATTCCGAAATGATGTTATATATTAAAAGCGCGTTCGCCCAAAGCGAGTCATTATCTCATTCGCGCAGAATGGTAACTTCCGTGCGTATGAGAATGGAAAGCGGAACTTATTTTTCGGGTTCTGTACCTTACGGATATAAGATGGTGGACAGAGAATTGGTTATAGTGCCGAAAGACGCGAAAAAGGTAAAGACTATTTACAGGCTTTATCTTTCTGGACTCGGTATGAGTGCCATCTTAAAACACATGAAAAGGAACGAAACTGATGGCGTTGCTTGGACTATGGGCAGAATATCTTACATTTTATCTAACGAGAGATATATGGGAGATTTTATATTGCACAAGACGTTTACGCCTAACGTGTTTCCTTTAAGGAACAGACCGAACAGGGGCGAAGACGCAATGTATTATTGTGAAAACGCAAACGTGCCTATTATTTCAAAAGAAGATTTCAAAACCGTTCAGAAAATAAAAGAAGATAGAATGAAGAAGTTTCAAAGAGAAGGCAACAAGAAACATTTTTTCACGGGCAAGATTCGTTGCAGAAAGTGCGGTTGGGTATATAGGCTATTGAGTTGTAGCGAAACGGAATTGTGGGGCTGTTCCCGTTCGGGGCTTACGATTGACGTGTGTCATGCGCCGAAGTTTAAGACGGAAACGTTTGAAAACGCCTTCGTCAGGATGTTTAATTCATTGCAGGAAAACCGTAAGGCGGTTTTGGAAGATACAATCAATTTATTGCAGTCGCTTAAAGTTAAATGCAATCTCGGAAACACGGCAATATCCGAAATAGACAACGACTTATCTACCTTGGTAACACAGAACAAAGCTTATGCGGATATGTTTGCGAGCGGTATAGTGGATCAGGTAACCTATTCGGAAAAGTCTGACAGGATAAAACGGAAAATAGCAGAACTTCGCAGTAGGAGATTGAAGATATTAAACTCCGACGAGAACGAAAAGTGTATAGAAGAATTAAGAGAGTTAAAACGTATATTATTAAACAGTCCGCAGGCTATAACCGAATTTGACAGAGAATTGTTTAACGAGATTGTGGACGTTATGTTTATTGAACAGGACGGCTCAATCGTTTTCAAAGTGAAAGGCGAGTTGGAATTGAAAGTAGGGAGATGATTATATGGCAAACAGAATGATATGCTACGGATACGGAATTATAAACGGAGAACTGTCGGTTATTGAGAACGAAGCGGAAATAGTAAGGCGAATATTCAAAGAATATGCCGACGGAAAACTGCTTAATGAGATTGCGGAAGAATTGTCGAGCGAAAACGTAGAGTTTTTTATGGGGAATTGCAGTTGGAACAAAAACCGAATTGCAAGGATTATAGAGAACGAGAAATACATAGGCGCAGATGGGTATCCGCAGATTGTAGATGACGACGATTTTTTTTGCGCTAAACGATTAAAAGACAGCAAAGGCGCAAAGAAAAAACGATTTGACGAAACGACGGAGTATTTGCGGAACAATACGGTTGTCTGTGCCGAGTGCGGCAGACACTTAAATCGCATTTCAAAGTGGAGAAAGCGAGAGAAATGGATTTGCCGAAACGGTTGCAAATACGACGCTTATATCTCCGACGACGTAATAAATTATGGGATAAACAAAATCGTTGAAAGGATATGCGCTAATCCGGATATTGTAAAGACTGACAAAGAACGGAAAAGCAATAGCGTAGAAGCAAAGAAATACGCTAACGAGATAAACCGTTTGTTAGGCAGTAAGAATCCGTCTTTCGGCGCAGGGAAAAAGTTGATTTTTCATCTTGCCGAATTGAAGTTTGAGTCGGGGAACGAAAGAACGCCCGACGTTTATACGGATATGCTTATAGAAGACTGTAAAAGAGTGTTTATGCAAGGCAAGGCGGATAAGGCGTTTATAGAGAAGTTCTGTGATGAGATTAGAGTATATAAAACGGGGGACATAACCATACGGCTTATTAACGGAACAGAATTAACGACGAGTAAAGGAGACGAGTATGCAACAGGGAGCGAAGATAATAACGAAGATCGAAGCGAATCCGTTATTGTCGAACAGAAATAACGAATACAGACAGCAACGCGTTGCGGCATATTGCCGTGTTTCGACCGACGCCGAAGACCAGATAGAAAGTTATAAGGCGCAGGTTGCTTATTATACCGACGCTATCGCAAAGAATCCCAAATGGAAGTTGGCGGGGATTTATGCCGACGAAGGCATAACGGGAACTCTTCTTGAAAAGCGTGATGATTTTAAGCGAATGATTCGTGATTGCGATCGCGGACGTATTGATTATATCCTTTGTAAGTCTGTTGCGAGATTTGCGAGAAATACGGTTGACTCGTTGAAGACGGTAAGGAAACTCAGGGCGAAAGGGATAGGCGTATATTTTGAAGAACAATGTCTCGACACTTTGAAAGTTGAAAATGAAATGTTTTTGGGCTTGCACTCGGTTATGGCGCAGTCGGAAAGTGAAAACATAAGCGCAAACGTGCGTTGGGGTATTCGTCAAAGGATGAAATCAGGAACGTTTAAGTTCAGGTATAACCTACTCGGCTACATTAAAGGCGAAGACGGTGAACCTAAAATAGTGGAGTCAGAGGCGTATTATATCCGCAAAATGTTCGAGATGTATTTGCAAGGCAGTAGTCTCGTGCAGATAAAAAACTTTTTTGAAAGCGAACGCGTGTTGACTAAAAAGGGCGAGACTGTCTGGTCACAGAATGTTATAAAAAGTATGCTGACGAACGAAAGGTATTGCGGTGATTTACTTATGCAAAAGACGTTTGTGGAAAATCCCATAAGCAAGAAGAGCCGTAAAAATCGTGGGGAATTGCCTAAATATTATATATCCAATAACCATTTGCCTATCGTTGACAGGAGTGTTTTTCAGGCGGTGCAAGCGGAAATGGCAAGACGGAGCAATAAACGCAGAGTTTCGGATAAGGCGATAACCGAGTTCGGAAAATACAGCGGTAAATACGCTCTTTCGGAACTGTTGGTTTGCGGAGAATGCGGAAGCGCATACCGAAGAAAAACGTGGAAAAAACGCAACGGCGATAAAGAAGGCGTTTGGGTATGCGTTAACAGAATAGATCACGGCAGAGAAGCGTGTAAAGATTCGGTTACGTTACACGAAAAGGCATTGCAGGAAGCGATTTGCAGGGGACTATTGAAAGCGTATGCGGATTTCGGCGGTGCTATGGATTGTATAACGACGGCGTTGACTTACGCTATCACGCAGTCCGACGAGATTTTGGATATTTACGCTATCGAGCAACAGATAAAGCAGATAGATAAAGACCTTGACGAGATAATAGTATTGCGAGAAAGGACGCAAGGCGACAAGGGAAAATACGATACTGAAATTCGTAAGTTCTCACAACAGTTGGTAGCGTTGAGACAGCAACGGGATTTGCAAAAACAAAAGATGGATGCGATACCGCAGACTCGGTTTGAAATTGAAAGATTGAAAAAGATGTTTCAGGAGAAAGAGAACTTTATTAACTACCATGACGAAGTCGTAAGATGCGTGGTCGAGTGTATCAGAGTTTCTTCGGATTCGAGCCTTTCTATTATTCTTAAAGGCGGTTATACCGTAGAAGAAAAAGTCGCAAGTTGAATTCTGTTATAGATTTATATTGCAAAGGAGGTTGAATTAAGACAATGAAAACATTTTTTACGAGCGATTTACACTTCGGACACGAAAACGCAATAAAGTTCGATGAGCGTCCGTTTAAGACGGTAGAAGAAATGGACGAAGAACTTATAAAACGTTGGAACAATAAAGTCGGTAAAGGCGATATTGTTTACGTTCTCGGAGATTTGATTTGGAAGACAATGACGAACGAAGCAACGGCTTTAATAAAGCGACTTAACGGACAGATAATATTGATTAAGGGCAATCACGACCATTTTCTACATAACGCAGGAGCAAAGAAAGCACTTGCAGGGATTAAGGACTATGATGAAATATGCGTGGCGTTAGACGATGGCAGCATTAAGCGGTGCGTGTTAAGCCACTATTATATACCGTTTTATCACGGACACAGGCATAATGCTATACTGTTGCACGGACACTCGCATATAACGGAAGAACACTTTATGGAATTAGGAATAACCAAAGCCATAAACGAGAAAGGGTATGACTTGAAAGTCTTTAACGTGGGGTGTATGCACTGGAACTATGAGCCTGTAACCCTTGACGAGATATTAAAAAGTCAACAGGTAGAACATCAATAATTAAAAAACCTAAACGGTTTTAAGTCGATAAGGCAATGCTTTTTATCGGCTTATTTTTTAATTTTCGTGTATATACGACTTAACGATTGAATTTTGTTTAATTTTATGTTACAATAATACGGTACAAAAATAAAGGGGATATTGTTGTGCATACGAAATTAGAAGATACGGCACGTCGTATATCACGGAGAAAATACGAAGAAAAGAAAAGAGAAGAGCGCAAGCAGACAAGCGGCAACTTTCAGGCAATGATGCCGAGAGATAAATACGAAGAAATAAACAGTTTCGTGAAAGAGAACAATATTACGAAAGTTGACCTTGTTATAGAGGGCTATAAAGCAATGAAAAAGAAACTCGAAAAAAGCAATAAAAATTAGGGAGGAAAATTTATGAGTTTTATTGAATTAGCAAAAAACAGATATTCGGTCAGAAAATTCAGCAACAGACCGATTGAAAAAGAAAAATTAGATACAATACTTGCGGTGGGCAACCTTGCTCCGACAGCTAAAAATATGCAACCGCAACGCATTTACGTTTTACAAAGCGATGGTGCGATGGCAGAATTGGATTCATTGACACCTTGCAGATATGGTGCAAATACTGTTTTATTGTTTACTTATAACGTTGATGAAGAGTGGCAAAATCCTTTTGAGAACAATATTCGTTCCGGTGTTCAGGACGTTAGCATTGTGGCAACGCATATTATGCTTGCCGCAAAGGAACAGGGGCTTGATACTTGTTGGTGCGATTATTTCCCAAACAGTAAATTAGAAGATGCTTTTTATTTGCCTAAAAACGAAAAAGCGGTTTTGTTGATGCCGATAGGGTACGCAGATGCGAGTGCGAAACCGTCTCAATTTCACAATTCAAAAAAAGACATTGACCAAATTGTAAAATATTTATAATTTTTTTACAAGAGAAACGATGATTTTAACAATAATTGATACGACAAAAACTGTCCTACACAAATAAAAATCACTCTGTTATAATTAAGGCATCAAACGAAAGGAGTTTAACCAAATGGGTAAATCGAAAAAAACACAAAAACAAGAAAATGCGTTAATTAAACTGTTTGTGGAGGATTGTTTTGACCGTTATTATCTTAATAATATTCAAAACTTATTTAAGTATGATAAAAACGGTCATAGAAGTCTTCCGCTTTTTACGAAAGACGGAATGTCTGAGACAATACTTCAACGTTCTGCTAAAATGTTAGGGATAACAACGGAAGAAATTCTTAATTGCGATGAAGGGGCGGCACAGAGATGGTATAAAAAATATAGTTTCTTTAAGCTATATGGTAGTTTTCTTGCAAGTCAGAATCGCGCGATTGAAGGTGATGAAATTCGCAAAGCAAGATTAATCAAAGCAATTTTGGGTAAAGAAATTGAAAGCAGTTTAGAGCAATATGATTCTAAAAGCATTTATAAAAGGATGATAGAAGTCCTTAAAGATGCTGATAAAAATTTGTCGGGAATATATCGTGCGGAGACGGATATTGTTGACTTTTCTTATGAGACAGAGCAGTTTTTCTCTTTTCCAAAAATAGGAGAATTACTTGGTGCTTTGCTTGATTTGATAAATCGTGCAAAAGAATTGTTTTTTAAGGCGTGGGACGAGGATTTTACCGAATCGGAAAAGGCAGAATATAATTTTCTTGTAACCTTTTTAGACATTGTTGACAATTATGTTCCACATAAAGTTTATTATGAAAATTTAAAGAGCCTTATATCTGTTTATCGCAAAGAAGGATTTAAGGGCGAAAAGGAAGAATTCTTAAATCTTGTTCATTTAAAGTTTTGTTCACAGTTCACGCCTTGGGCTTGTAAAGAGTTTGCCGAAAATTTTGAGCTTGCTCAATTATATGCGGCAATATATCCGTATGCTAAAAGACGTATGTTTGACTTCGGTTCGTCTGTTAAGTATTTTAATTGTCGTTTCAAGTGGTTAAATGATAAAAACGAAAGTTTAGATATAGACGACGAAGACTTTGCGGACGTAACGATGGAGAGTATTAATGCGGAAATTGAACAGGATATAGCCGCATTAGATTCATTGGAACAAAATGGCGTCGGTTCTTTATGCGGCTGGAATTTTATCCGCGTTCCTAAAACAAAAGACGAATTAAATGGCGATGAGATATTTGCAGAAAAATTGATTCGTCTCGGCGGTGTACCGGCAAAAGGCGGTATCCGTATTCCGATTATTAAGAGAGATAAAAACCAAGACGTTAATCGTATGTTTATTCGTATGTCTGTTTGGGGGGAGTCGTTATGAACAATACTCTTTCGCCCCAGATGAAAGCCGGACAGAAGTTGCGTGCTTTAATTGAAGAGAACTTTTCTTCACAAGAAGAATTTGCATACGAATATGGTGCGGATCTTCGCACGATTAGTCGGTATATTAATAGCGGAATCAACAAGATAGATATTATTCAGGGCTTGGCTGATTGGTTTGGTATTCAGTTTGCTGATTTTTTTGCTTGAAAGTCGAGCAAACAATAAGTGAACTAAAAAGAGGAATACAATGAAAACATTTATTTACTGTAAGACCGAAAAAAAGGGAGAGCAGACATTTTATTTAAATCATTACGGCAAAACATACTATTTATTTACGCAAGCGTATCGTGTGTCGGTCCGAGATCGTTTTCAAACAGGCTACATAATTGATAATGGGTATCATTATAGTTCGACGCATGGTGTGGCGGTTAGAAAAACTTTGGATAAAATAAAACAGGCAATCCCTTACATAGAAAAAGAATTTAATATTTGTGTGTTACGTAAGACAAAGAAAAAAGAAAGAGATAATTACACAAGAAAAACGGACAGAAGATATAGCCGTGTTTTCGGATATGAGTCCGATTATGGTTTTGGTTATTAAGGAGGTTAAAAATGTCGAAAGATGACGAGCATAGTTCATTAGATGATTTAGCGAATTCTCTTGACCCGCTTCATTTAGATGATTTCTTTTACGGCAATAATGACGGATATACTACTTACGATGAAATGGTTACTGCCGATATAATAGAAAGTGAAGAGGAAAAATTTAATAAGCGCAATAACACATCAACGTATGGCGATGAAGATGATGAAGACAGCGACGACGAAGATGAAGAATATGACGACGATGAGGTTGACGAGGATGACGATTCGCAAGATGATACTGTAGATTGTTTTGACGAAGAAGACGAAGAGTTTTCCTATTCTTCTGAACAGGTAGATAATTATGCGTCCGATAAATACATAACAAGAGTATCGCCTGATTTTCTTATAAGGGATTTAGAAAATGAAAAGGCAATGGGTATAGAGAAAATATCTTTTTACGCCTATTGGTTACCTGATAGCGTTGGCGCGCTTATAATTACAGGTGAATTATACGCAAAGAAACCGTTAAAGATTCCTATTACAATTTGCATAGAAGAATATGATCGTGATGACGATTTAATAGGAATAAAAGATTGTTTCGATTATACCGGAAGCAGTGGGATAGGAGAAAGAGCGATAAGACCGCAAACCTTTTTTAACAGGTATCCGTTTGAAGTTGAGTTGCACTTCGACCAACATAAGATTTCGGGTAATAAATTTAAATTTGTTATTAAGCCGGATAATGAAGATGATGATTTAGATGATGTGATTGAAAAATCAAAGGGGATAAAAACAACTTGCACGATAGATATTGAGCAAGAGTTGCAACAATTAGACCCGACAAAGTATATTCAAGTTGCAAATCTAAAAGAAGGTGAGAAAATCCCCAAAGATATGATAAAATATTATTTGGAAGATTATAGCGGACTCACCGATTTAAAAAGTGTATTTGTCAAAAAACACAAAAATGATTCTGTTTATTGGGCAAATCAACTAAATTATTCATTGATGGTTAATGGCAAAACGGATAAAGACAGTCTAATCTATTATCTGTTTTACAATGACAAGAAAGAGTTGATTGAATATAGAGTCGAAAGAATTGATGGGGATAAAAAATATAAGGATAAATTTTATCAATCGTTTTTCAATTTTCCGCCTTGTGAAAAAATTTGTAAAGTTATAGTCTATGCGGGTCCGCATCCGCTAAACTATTTGGGTGATGAGTTTTTTACGGGGTTGTTTAGGTAATATAAGTGAGCAAAACAATGGAAAGGGACAAAACAAAGTTTGATAATAAATATCTTCTTGAAAGACAACTTGAAATGTTAAAGTTATTTTATGAACGGAATCTATTGACGAAAGAGCAATACGAATTTGAAGTTGACACCTTGAAGAACAAAATAAAGACAGACGAGAAAAAATAAACACCGCCACAAAGAAAAAAACATTTGGCGAAGTTGGATACATTATATATAATGTATAAATGAAGAAATAATACAAGTCCTTATTAAATGTCGGACGACAGCTATTTTGTGAGCTTGAGACATAACAGTCCGAAACGAACTAAGAAATTAGGTTGTTTTCGGACTGTTTGTTTTATGTAAAATCGTCAGTAATTATATAATGATTTACAGCCATATTTCAATATCGAAATTTAACTCTCTATGATGGTTGTGTCGATAGTTGGTTAAAGAAATTGTTTTTTTAATGGAGATAAAAAGAAGGCTCCGATGATTGTCATCAGAGCCGGAGCCTTTTACGTAATTGTAATGAATTTCTATCTTGTCGTCGTAAAGGACTATGTGATTTATTAAGGTTTTTGCCATCAGTCTTGGATCTTTGTCCAAGGCTTTTTTCATATATTGTAGTATATCGTGTTTTGTGATTTCCCTTTTTGTTTTAATTTCTATTTCATTTATGTTTAGGTTTATTTGTTCGAGTTTTCTTTCTAATTCGTTAAGTTTCACTTTGGTTGACGGTGTTATAATGCCTTCCGCTATTGCCTGTAAAAAGTTGTCGATTTGTTTTTGAGTTTCTTTTTGTTCTTGTATAAGCAAATTTAATTCCGAGTTTTCCAAAGGGTTTTCTTTTCTGTGCGCCAAGACCAAATCCGCTATTTTAATAAGATTATCGGTATCGTTCAATATTTCGTAAGTTGTGTCAAAAACAAGTTGTTCTAATACTTCCTTCCTGACTTGACTTTTTTTGCAGCCGTTACCGGTTTTCTTTCCGTTGCACTTATAATATCTTTTTAATATTCCGGTTGAAGAGGTTCCGCATTCTGAAATAATCGGTTTACCGCAATATCCGCAACGTATCCTGTTTCTGAAATAATACGTTACTTCGGTACTCTGTTTTCCGTAGCGATTATCCATATTTCTTTGATTAACGAGTTCGATTATATCTTGCGGAACAATTCTGGGATAGGTGTTCGGGTATTCTTCACCGTTACAATGGTAAGTTCCGGAATATCTTTCATTTTTTATCATACAATAAACCATTTTTTCGTTAAATTTTTTGCCTTTGTTTAAAATCCCCTTTCTGGTTAAATCCGCAATAATATCTTTGACCGTTTCGCCTTTTGCGTATTCGTTGAATATATACCTGACTATTTCCGCTTGATCTGGATCGACTGCAATTCTTTTACCGTCCGCTTTATAGCCGTATAACATTTGCCCGCCTGTAAAATATCCTTTTTGCCTTGTCTCTCTCATGCCGCGTTTTACCTTTTGGGATAATTCCGCCGAATAGTATTCTGCCATACCTTCTAATAGGCTTTCAAGGATTATGCCTTCGGGTGTATCGGGAATATTTTCCATAGCGGATAATAACTTAACGCCGTTATCTCTTAAAGTCTTTTTGTGTATCGCCGTTTCGTATTTGTTTCGGCTAAACCTATCTAACTTATATACCAAAACGTAATCCCACGCTTTTTTATTACTGTCTTTCAGCATTTGTTGGAAGGCTTTTCTATTGTCGTTTGTTCCTGTCATAGCACGGTCGATATATTCGTTAACTACGGTGATATCGTTTCTTTTAGCGTAATCATAACAAATATGTAATTGACCTTCAATAGACTGTTCTGTCTGCTTGTCGCTTGAGTACCTTGCATAAATAACTGCTGTTTTCATATAAAACTCCTTTAATAAAAATAATTTAACCGAAAAGTCGAAAGACTTTTCTACTTACCACCCATCAGGAAACGGAAGGTAAGTCAAAGGTGAACAAAAAAAATTGTGTAA
>JAFSLQ010000023.1 GCA_017448355.1 Clostridia bacterium
AAGCGGCAGTTTTAACAAGATAACTCTGCTTTATGCCGCAAGTCTCACATACATACACACCGTCTTGCTCTACGAAGTTATGTATTTTACATGCTATTTCACCACACTCTTTACATACGCCGTTTTCGTATTCGTCGTGCGGACAAACATAACCGCATTCTTTACATACGCCGTTTTCATATTCGTCGTGCGGACAAACGTAACCGCATACCGTGCATACGTGATTTGTACCATAGCTGTGAGTCTCGCAAAGTTCTAACGCAGGATTTAATTGAATGTTCTTTACATAAGCAAAACCAAACGCTTCATAATCATACACTATAAGTAAATCTCTGACATCTGACACATCGACTTTAACGGAATACCATTTATCTAATTCTAATACGTGCCCCGTTGAATTTGCTTCCGTTGTTGTAATTTTATTGCCGGTCGCTTTCTCTGTAATAACTACTTTCTTAGAAAAATCGACATCTGTGCAGAAATCGCCATCGCCATACGAAAGTTTGAAATAATCAAAATCAGGACTCATTATATCAAAACTTATGAAATATCTATTACTCGGTATTTCAAAATAAATAGAATTGATACCATAATTATCGCTTTCTACGCCATCCACTTTCAACAAATTAAATATTATTTCGCCATCAACCAAGTCAAAAGACATATAATCTTCATTTGATTTACAAATATCAAAGAATTCAATATTTTTGATTTTTACCGTCCCGGCATGTTCCATCCAATATACAAATCCTAAGTCGTAAATCCCTCTGACGTCTACAACCATTGTAAGCCACTCGCCTTTCGGAAGCGTATATCCCGTCCATAAACCGTCGTTGCCTTCGTCAGCGTCTAACTCTACAATTGTGCCGTCGGATTTCATTACTTTCATCTTATCACAAGTTGCAAACGGCACTAACCCCTCTCCGTCGCCCGACATAAATGAAATATAATTGAAATCGTCCGAATACCAATCAAACTTAACAAACGTTTTTTCATAAAAGTTTCTAATATAGTTTACACCGTTTTGATAACCGCCGTCTGCACTATTACAATTATCGTCAACATTTTTAGTGAATTTATAAACTTGTGTGCCATCTTCGATATCAAAACTTAATTTTTCCGGAGTCTGAGTAAAGAACAATCGTCTATCACCGCACGTTGTACAAAAACCGGACTCGTCAAACGTATGAATTTTACATATTTTTTTACCGCAAGCACAAACCCCGTTATAGAAAGACGATTCATCGTGCGTACAAGCCGCTCCACAATCGGAACAAACGCCATGTAGATATGTTTTATGCGGACACACGCAACCGCATACCGTACATACGCCGTTTATATATTCATCGTGCTGGCACTCGTAACCGCACTCTGTACATACGCCGTTTTCGTATTCTTCGTGCGGACACTCGTAACCGCACTCTGTACATACGCCGTTCATAAACTTGTGCTTACAGGTGTTACCCCCACACCCTACCGCTACAAACAACGATAGTGACAATACGAAAGTAAACAATAATATTAAAAACTTTTTCATATGATAACACTCCAACAATTATTCAACACCAACGCCTGTGTTATTGCGCTTAAAAATTATTTTACCCCCCACATTTCTTCTTTTCTAAACTTATAGATACCATCTACATATTCTTTTGCATTGTATCTTCTTAATGCAAGCAACGGTCTCTCGTATAAACCATCTCCCATTAATGCCGTAAATTGATAAGCGGCGGTTTTATATACCATTCCACGGCTTTCCGGATCTTTTCCCGCTAACTCTAAACCTGTAAGCAGTTTTATATGTGCAGTATCTGCCATCATTGTAAAGTTTGTTCTCTGAAACGGCGTGAATTGTGATAATTGTTCTTCAGTCAGCGAATAGTTAAAGTTTCTCTTTATTCCACCAGCACCTAACGAAAATTGCTGTAAATACTCATCTCTCAATGTGTATAACAAAAAATCTTTTGCAACTTGAAGTCTTTCCTTATCTGCGTCTTCTGAAACTACAACCATCCCCATACCGCTCGTTGCCATATACGATAACGTTTCGTTGTCGTTCAACCTTGGCAATAATAAATATCTGAAATCTCTCTCTCCATACCCTTTGCCGACATCTCCGGCTTTTGTCAATAAACTAAAATAGTATTTATTTGAATCTTCAAACGTCGGGTATTCTATTAACATACCCGCTTGCTGAACTTCATCTTTATAACCGCTGATAAAATAGTTGACCGCTTCCTTGTGGGTTAATCCCGTGGACGTTTTTGCCTTTTCGTGCATATAATCTTTATTGCAAATATAGTCTTCCATAAATTTCATTGCTTTATAGAAAGAATCCGCTTTATACATTTCGTAGCCGTTTTCTAACGTAACATTATGCGAGTTCCCATCACTATCCTTATAGAAACCTGTCGCCGAAAAAATATCTATATATTCTTGCCAACCGCCATACGAAGCAATCAATGAGTGAATCAACGGTTCGATATAAAAATTATATTTTGTAGAAAAAATAAACGGTTCGGTATTTGGCGTCCTATCTATCCTTCTGACCATCTCATCCCATTCAGCAATAGTCACAGGCATACCGTCATCATACGTACCTTCTATTCCATCGTTTCCGACACTCAGTTTTCCGCCTTCGCTTATTAGCCATCCGTTATCCTTAAACATTTGATAATCGATTATTAAATGAACAGGATATGATGCTATCGGAATACCGTATAACCCCTTATGCGAAGTCGTGGAACCAAACTCTCTTGTTTCGTCCACATACAGCATTTTATCTTTAAGTTTTACGCCCGATTCTATTTCGCAGTCTAACATATCGTCAAGATTTGCCACAGCTCCCGAATCAACCAAATAACTGGAAACGCTACTTGTAAGTTCGTGAATACTTGCATTTCCGCCACCGCTTATTAACTGTTGAGCATAATTCTCGTTTAACGTTCCGACAACTTTGATTTGGAATTTAGTTTGAGTTTTATTAAACTCGGTCGCTGCATTTTTCAAGTATTCTTTCGAGCCGTCGCCATCATAGTAGTAATAATATACCTGAGTTTTGTTAGGGTCAGTTGCTTCCTGATCCTCTATTGCCTGCGGACCACAAGCAAACATCGAAATTAACGAAATTGATACTATTAGCATCGCCATCATCTTAATAAAAACCTTTTTCATCTTGCATCTCCTATCTTGCATCTCCTAATATAATATATTTTTCCCGATTAAAGCAAGCAAAATAATTTACGGACAAACGCTTCTTATTTCTACCCGACTTTAATCATTATAATTTTATCATACCCTATTCCTTTAATCTTCGTTTATTTTACTAAAAAATTACTGTTTTCTATCAATATAAGTTTTAATCAAAAAAATTTATAATTATGGCGCTTTTTTATGCTTATTCGTAAAAACGCTTTTATTTTTTTATTTTTTGTGCTATAATTATAAATATCTTGACAAACAAGTTTTAAGTTTTATTATTGTTTACTATCTTAGTTTGTTTTTTTCTTTATTAGCGGTTATGGATCATCTTTATTTATCGCATCAACTTAATAAGTCCGAAGAAAGCATTTCTTACCACTATGCAATGAACAATTTTCAGTTGCATTGTCATGATTATTACGAAATAATGATTATGACAAAAGGAGATGCCGTCCACACATTTAACGGAATAGATTATAATGTAAAAGAAAACGACGTTTGGCTTATCACTCCGCAAGATATTCATGGTTTACGTTGTTCAGACCCTAATAATTCATCCCATTTAAATATTGTTATATCTACTGTCAACTTCACTCAATTATGCAATTCTATCAATATATCGTATTTATCACAAATCAACGATAATTCAAATAAACCTTTAACCATTAAACTTTCGGCTCACGATTCGAATAAGATTATACATTTTATATCTAAACACCAGTCAATTCCGAATTCGCAAAATAATGCCTCGACAAAAAACAGTATTCTAAATTGTTTAACTCTTTATATACTAATTAATTTATACATTTCTCTACCGGCTAATTCTACTAACCTACCTACTTGGTTAGAAACTTTATTGTATCATTTATCTCAAAACGAATATTTAGAAAAAAAACCAAGCGAAATATTAAAAACAATTCCGTATTCATATTCAAATTTTGAAAAACTTTTCAAAAAATACATGAACACATCATTCGTAAATTATTTAAACAAGAAAAAAATCGAATATGCGGCATACTTATTAAAATCCACGGACATTCCCATCATTACAATCGCGAACTCTATCGCTATGCCATCTCTCGGACATTTTTATAACGTTTTTAATAAATTGACCGGTCATTCCCCGTATGAGTATAGAAGACTGTACGGAAAGCATAAAAAATAAACATCCGACGCCATATCGGTATAACATTATCCTTCTTTGATTATAGGTTTCGATTGCACTTTTTAAACCCCGCCAACTATCGCGGGGTTTTCGTTATACAATAAAACAGGCAATAAAGCAAAATGTTCTATTGCCTGTTTTATTCAAGTATAATTCGCCATCACATAATACTGGTGATGAATAAACCTATACTGCATCAAAGAACTCAATATTCTTTATCTGCGTCGTTCCTGCTTCGCCCGACCAGTAAACGAATCCCAAATCGTAAATGCCGTCTACGTCCACAACAAAAGTCAGCCACTCGCCTTTCGGAAGCGTTTCACCCGTCCATGTCGGACCGGACTCA
>JAFSLQ010000024.1 GCA_017448355.1 Clostridia bacterium
CGCTCCGCTTGCGGCACAAACTTTCAGTAAATCATACCGCTATTTCATCCCTGAAAAAGCGCCTATGTATATAGACCATGCGGAAGGAGCAAGACTTTACGACGTTGACGGCAATGAATACGTTGATTTTATGTGCAGTTTAGGTCCGATCACTCTCGGCTATAACTACCCCGCAACCAACGAAGCGGTTAAACGCCAACTTGAAAAAGGTATCATCTTTTCCACGCAAGCGCCCGTAGAGTGCGAACTCGCGGAACTTCTTCACGAGGTTATTCCATGCGCGGAAATGGTAAAATTCGTGAAAAACGGTAGCGACGCAACGACCGCGGCAATCAGACTTGCCCGTGCGTTTACGGGTAAAAGCCGCGTCGCTATGAGCGGTTATCACGGTATGCACGACTGGTCTATCGGTGCGTCTGAAAACAGAAAAGGCGTTCCGCAGGAAATTTGCAACCTTACCAAAACGTTTAAGTACAACGACCTTTCTTCTCTCGAAAATCTTCTCGAAGAAAACAAAGGCGAATACGCCGCCGTTATTTTAGAGCCAATACAAGGTAACGGCACTACCAAAGAATATCTTGAAAGCGTAAAAGAACTTGTCCACACACACGGCGCATTGCTTATCTTCGACGAAGTTGTTAGCGGTTTCCGTTACGCAATCGGCGGTGCAAGCGAATATTACGGCGTTACGCCCGATATGGCGTCTTACGGTAAGGGCGTCGGTAACGGTATGCCAATTTCATTCGTCGCAGGACGCAGAGATTTGATAAGTCAAATAGAAAAAGGCGTATTCGTTTCAATGACTTTCGGCGGCGAAGCGCTTTCTATGGCAGCCGCGATCGTTACCATAAATGAAATGCGAAACAAAAACGTTATAGAGCATTTCTGGAAACTCGGAACTAAAATGAAAGACGGACTTGCGACACTCATCGCTAAATACGGTATTTCTTCCGCAGTTTCCGTCAGCGGACTTGCCCCGCATTGTGGATTATCCTTTAATGGAGTTGGCAGTCTTAACTATCTTGATATTAATTCCATCTACTCTTCGGTTATGCTTGAAAACGGCATACTTTCTTTTGCGATAAATAATATTTCATTTTCACATACGGAAGAAGATATAGATTTATATCTTGACGCGGCGGATAAAGCGTTCGCACTCATTAAGACCGCTATCGACAAAGACAGCCTTGACGGAATACTGCCCGAAAACGCAAGAGTAAACCCCGTTTTCAAGAGAAATATCAAATAACTTTGCGAAAAGCACGTTTTTTGATTGCCGAACGTGTTTTCCTTTATTTCCGCGCGATGGTCTTTTGCCGTCGCGCTGGAATATTTTAAAAACTAAATTTATAAACGTTTTTTCTTATATTCTTCGGGCGTTTGCCCTGTGTATTTTTTAAATGCCGAAAAAAAACCGTTATATGAATTGTAGCCGCTGTCTAAAGCAATTTCATCAAAACTTAAATTCCCCTTTTCTATCAGCATAACGGCGTTTTCTATTCGCTGTTTTAACAAAACCTCCTTAAAACTCATACCGAAAACTCTCCGCACCACCCGTGCAGTCTGCGATACCGATAAATACAGACTTTTTGCAAGATCGTTTATCGTAACCCGCTCTTTATACCTATTGTAAAAAAATTCTTCCGCGTGAATTTTATAATCTTTATCAGTAGCAATACTGTGTTCCAAGTCCTTGTAATCCGATTTTTTATTGTCTATGTTTTTCCTTACTTCTTCAAGAATATCCGTCCATAATAATGAAAAAAGAATTTCCGTTACATGTCGTTTTTCCGCAAAATCGCCAACTTCAAGCATTCTCTTAAGCGTTGCTATTATTTTATCATTTCTTATAACTATATATTCTTTTATAGATTTAAGTACGTTTTTATAATAATCATATTCAGAAAAACCGCCGATTTTATCTTTACTCTCACCACTTGTTAAAAAGTCAAACAGAAAACCGAATCTTAAAATATTTTCCGTACTTTTTACCGTATAGTGACTGACTTTTGGGCATAAAACAAGCGTATCACCCTTTTTTACTATTACCGGTTTACCGTTTATTTCGACGGTCGCTTCACCGTCAAGTATAATATGTATTTCATGATAGGCATGAAAATGCGTGAGTTCCGACCAGATATTTTTAAGCGGAAACCCTTTTTCGCTGTAATATACGGAAAGTTTTGCGTCTCCTATTTTCGTCGTCAGTTCTTCCAAAAAATCACCTATTATCCTTTTATCTTTGACATTATATCGAGATAATAACCCGAAAGTCCCACGACATCCGCACCGAGATTTATAAAGTTATACCCCATACTTTCAAGTTGTTGGTAATTTCCCGCGCCGCCGACTGTTCCAGCCATCTTGCCGTTCTTTCTCGCTGTCTTTGCTATAAGTTCTTTTACCCGCATAAGTTCGGGATTAGAAAAATCGTTAGGCTTTCCTATCCCTTGCGAAAAATCCGCAGGCCCAAAAAATATCATATCTATTCCTTCAAGTTCGCATATAGCATCAAGGTCTTTCAGCGGTTCGGGATCTTCTATCTGAACGACGTTGAAACGTTCTTCATTTGCTTGCTTCATATACTCGTTTCCGTCGGTAAGACAATAATTTCCGTCCGCGTTCCCGCCGTCTATCGGACGACGACCTATCGGATAGAATTTTGTATAATATACCACTCTTTTCGCTTCTTCAAGACTCATTAAATGCGGTATCATTATTCCCGTGGAATCCGCTTCCAAAGGATTTATCATATCGTTATAACTGCCACGCTTTACTCTCGTTAAAACGTCCACATCGTATATCTTCGCCGCGCGTATGATATTTTCTATCGCGGCGTAATCGTTAGGCACGTGTTCCATATCCGTCCACAAACAGTCTATTCCCGTCATCGCCGCGATCTCCGCCGCCCTTGCGTCGGATAAATTCAATTTGAAAGAAAACGCCGTTTCGCCGTTTCTTATTTTCTTTAACACTCTGCTTTTGCGCATATCCATAACGTTTTTCTCCTTTAAACTCTGATCTCGTCAAGACTTACTACCCTACCGTTTTCTTCGCGGCTTTTTAATCCCGCAATAACTATCTTCATCATCTCTACGCTGTCGTTAAAATCGACGGGTTCTACTCCCGTTCTTAACCAGTTCACAAACAGATCGAGTTGCTTTTTGAAAGCGTAATAAGAATCCATACAGCGGATATAATTACTGCCTTTTGTGCCGATCATAAGTATTCCCGCGCCTGCCATACCTATTCCCTGCGGAATATCCACTCTGCAACCGTTTTCGTGTACCAAATGCACTTGTGCCTGCTCGTAAGTTCCCGTATTCTGAACGGAAACAAAGCCTTTACCGAGTATAGGATACATCTGTTCTATTGCATGTATGCCGTAAGTTTCCCATTTCTTTGACATCGGCGAACAGATATACATAAGTTTTCCGAGTTCGTAAGTCGTTTTATAATACGGCTCAAATTCTTTTGCGTATCTCATACATGACGAAGTAATGAATTTTTTGCCTTCTTTTCGCCATTTTATAAAGGTTCTTAAATCTTCTTCTTTGTTTATTAATGGTTTATCGATAAACATAGGAAGCCCGGCGTCCAAAAACGGTTTACAGCGCTCAACGTGTTCGTCGCCGTTGTCCGTCGCACAAATTACCGCGTCCACTTCGCCTATCATATCTTCGGGTTTTTCAACCACGTTCTCGATAAGCGACGCTTTTGCAACGTGCCTCGCGCGTTCTATACCTTCGTATCCCGTACAGCATATATGCGTTATTTTTGCGCCTGCAATACCGAAAGTTTCCTTCGGCTGTTTTCCGAGATAATCGGGAATAACGGGAAAAGGACACTCTTTTTCCATAAGTTCCTTATTGTACCCGTTAAACATTGCACTCCAAGAATACGGGTGTCCGTTACCTTCGGTATATCCTAAAATCCCAATTTTCAAATCTTTGTCGTTTAATGGAAAATTTTGCATATCATATCTCCTAAAAAGCGAATTATCTCAATAATATTTCTCTACCGACACTCTGAAAAAGCATCGGTAGAGATAATTTTTGTTTTATTATTTAAGAAGTGAGACCAGATAACCACGAGTCAACCGTCAAGCCGCCGTTCATACGTTTTAACCCGACAAGCGCAGCCCCCGCTCTAAATTCTTCTCTCGGTGTAGTAATTCCGTCACTATTGCCGTTGTAAGTTATATAGTTTTTAAGATAAAGCGACAGCGGTATCAGTTTTGCTTCGGTAATATGTTTAACGTATTCTGCTTTTTCTCCTGCCGAAAGCGTCGCATCGCTGTTAACGGCGGTTATAGCGGAATCACAATACCCTATTGCGGTCGTTAAGACAGACTTTGTCCAATATTCCGTACCCAAACCGACGTCATTGAATATTGAGAATCTATTGAGAACGGTATTGTTTGCGCTGTAATCTGATGCCCTTAAACTGTCGATCACACCTTCCATAGTATTGTAGAAATTAGTCATATACGTCGTTGCTGCCGAACCGTGATACAAACTTATAAACTCGTCTATAAGGTCATCCATATCCGCATTAACGTCCCACCACAAATGTTTTATAAGATAGGTGTAAAGGTTATAATACCAAAGCCCGTTGCCCGCATTAGAATCGCCTATTACGTAGTTCATAAAATATCCCGTTTCAACTTGCCAGTAATAAACGCCCTTTTCCTTAAAGTATTGCGCCTCGTCCTGCAAATAGGAAATGTTCGGTAACCACGCAGTCAACATATTGCTCTTTTCCGCATAACTGTAAATCATAACGCGTCCCGGAGCGATAGTCGCCCATTCGTCAAGCGCTACTTTTACGGTAAACACGTTGCCTTCCGTTCCATTATCAGCCCCCGAATTAAATTTATTTTTTGCGTCGTTATAACCGTACAGGAAATTAGCGTGCAGCGGTGCAAAGTATACGTAGACGTGTTCGTTCGGGTAGTTGATGTTTACGCCGCTTACCGTGTATGCTTTTGTTGGAGCACAAGAAGTTTTATAATATGCAAATTCCACTACGTTGATATAGTGATCCACGCCGTAACTTGCTCTGCCAGTAGAATCGATCCACGCATTAACTTCGTTTACAACGGCGTTGCAGAATACCGTAAGTACACCAGAATACCCGCCATAAGTGGATTTTCTGCTTTTACAGGTAGAACACAGACATTCGCAATCCTGATCCATAATTCCAAGCATAAAGAATGTCTTTGAATTATCAGATTTTAAGTAATTTATGATACTGTTTGTAATTATTCTTGCCGCATTAGTTCCTGACTGCATCGTACCGTTTGTATTGATACCGCTTGACGGACAAATATCAAACGGAAGTCTTTGATTGTCCGCACCGTTGACAGTATATATCGCATCGGTAGTTCTTAAATCGCTTGTGGTTCTATTCATGTAAAGCCCTGAATTTGAAGAATACGGATAACTCGTCGTATAAGATCCATCGCCGTTCGGAACGTAAAAATAATTCAATAAAGTATGCGTATTGCCGCCGAGATCGGTTGCCCAGTTTATATCCGTTATACCGCCGAGCATCCAACTGCCGTATTGCTGAACTCTGTAAAAATACGGATGCGTGTAGCCCGCAAGCATATCCCTTTGAGCAAATTCGGGAGAACAGGACAGCGTTTCAAAATCGAGGATCACATCTCTTACAGACGGAACGTAAGTATATTCCTGCGACAAGAATTTTACTCCTACGTAACTTTCAAGCAATTTATACGCACCCCACAAAACGCCCGTTTCGGTAGTACTGTTTATATACACGTTTCCTTCCGAACACTTAATAATATAACCGTCGTCGGCAAGTCCTGTGAAGTTCATACTTATGCCGTTATCGGTGTATTTCTCGCTATTGCCGAGCGAAATGAAATGCGTTCTGTCTTGCGGAAGTTCATCATCGCCGTAAACGATCGGCAAATAAAGGTTTGTTGCCTGATAGAAGAATTGATTTAATTCTTTAGCGGCAAATTCCAAAATTCTCGAAGGACTTTCGGGTAAAACAAGACAAAAATCTGTCGTAGCGTTTTTAACGATATCTACGCCTGACGGCTTAACGAACTCGATAGTTCCTATGCAGAGATTGAACGTCGTTGATTGTTTAACGCTTTCGTAAGCGCCGTAAGTATTGTTATATATCATTAAGAAACTATGAGTACCGTTAGGATACTGATTAGCGTAGTCGGCGATTATATCTTCAAGATTGCGCTCTACGTACGTCAGCGTCGCATTGCTTAAATTCTGACGATAATACCAACCGCTGCTGTAATCTGCCAAAACCGTTCTCGGCGTTTCTAATCCCGTAAAATAAAGCGGTATCCTTATTTTGGTATAGCCTGCGTGTAATTTTGCCAAAAGTGCTGCTCTCGTATATTTCATAGGAATATTTATCATTGCCGTCGAAAAATCGCTGCCGAGATAAGTTATATTTACCCAGTCGTCTTTTCTTCCGTCGTATGTCGTATCATACGCCATAACCATACCCCTACCGTTATTTTGGGGATCAAATTCATTAAGCGAATTTGCATTATGGAAACTGTAATATTCCGTTCCTTTAACGCCGTTATAGTTGGTATCTACAAATTCCACAGTTCCGATATAAAGATTAAAGTTAGTGGTTTGTCTATCCGTACCATATGTTCCATTATAGTTATACAGTATCAAAAGAGAAGCACCCGTCGCCTGGTCAATCGGTTTAGAGCTGACAGACGCAACAAACGCATCGTAATAATCTAATATATCTTTAACGTTTCTCTCGATATAAGTAAGCGTTGCATTTGCAACCACCTGTTTTGTACTCTCCAAGCCAACCACATAACATTGACCAAAAGTTTTAGGTGCCGACGAATCCGTAAGATATACAGGTATTCTTATTTTGGTATATCCCGCCGCAAGTTTTGCCGAAAGTTCTTCTCTGCTATACATTACGGGGAAAACTATGCTTATACCGTTAGACCAGTAACTACCGTTATTAACGACCTTTACCCAATCGTCCGTTCTTCCACCGTAATTCGTATTCTTTTCTATTGTTCTCGTCGTGTAATCGTTAAAGAAATAGAAATCCGAAAGAGCGTTTTCATTATGGAAACTGTAATATTCTTTTATACCGGCAAGTTTATACTCCGTATCGCCCGGTTCCGGACTTGCGCTTTTTATAAATTTCAAATCAGAAATATATATACCCCAACTATTGCCACCGTTGTCTGTATCGGAATAAGTAGCGTTCGCCGATATATAGACAAGCGCTTTCGTGCCGTTCTGTAACCTTTCATAGTTATCTATTATATCGTCTATATCAAGTTCTATCGTAGTATATTCGTTATGATCTATATATTGCGAATATACCGCGGAAAGCGCCGTATTCCCATCGTAATTAGTCTTCGCTATGAAACTAACGTACTTTCTCTTTGCTACGGTTTTATCCGACGCATAGTCGTTAGGCATATATACCGTTATAGACAACTTGCTATATCCCGCGTCTTTTAACGCTTGTATTTCGGATAACGTTTTAGTTGACGGCAATACTATACCGAAATCCGTTATGCTGGCGCCGATCATTCTCGTGAAATAAACGGCGTTTCCGGACACTCCTTCAACCGCACTACCGTTGTATCTATATCCGGCAAATCCTATATCGCCGCCGTTATATCCTTCGCGATACCAGGAATAACCCTTTACGTTGCTTACGGAGGTCAACGGATTGTAATCGTCTGCCTGTTCCTCGTACGCTTCATCTTTAACGAACTCTAATCCCGATATATACAATACCCAAGGAGAAGTATCCGCACCGTCCGCCGTTAAACCGGACGGAGCAACACCGGCTCTGTTCC
Source organism: Clostridia bacterium (assembly GCA_017448355.1). Lineage (GTDB taxonomy): Bacteria > Bacillota > Clostridia > Christensenellales > Borkfalkiaceae > UBA1259. Next base: position 7,850 of record JAFSLQ010000024.1, read on the forward strand.
ATACGTAGATAAGCGCTTTACTACCGTCCTGCAATGCGTCGTAATTATCTATAATATCGTCGATATCGAGTTTTACGATAGTCCACATATTATGATATAACATTACCGTCGCTACACCAGTCCGCGAATATGCATTTACTATGAAACTTACATTCTTATGCCAGAGAGAACTGAATTCTGCACCAACGTATATCGCTATGGCAAGTTTGGTATACCCTGCGGCTTTTAGCGCCTGTATTTCGGCTTTCGTCTTATTCGTCGGTAATTTTATACCGAAATCCTGTATACCTGTTCCGTTTGCGCCAATCGTATCTGACGGTAAAAACCTTATATAGTGCCCTTCTATACCCGCAACTTCATTTACAAGCGTACCATTTATCCTATAACCATCATATCCTACGTTGCCGCCTTCTTTATACCAACTATAACCCATAATTCCTCTCGAAGAAAATAAAGGATTATAAGAATTTATTTCCACAACTCCGTTCGGTGCAACAAACTCCACCGTTCCGATAAACATATTAAAGTTGGTAGTTTGACGGTCTGTGCCGTAAGTTCCGTTATAGTTATAAAGGATCATAAGGCATGCACCGGTTGCTTGGTCAATAGGTTTTGAATTTACCGATGCAACAAGCGCATCGTAATTATCTACAATATCCTGTAAATCTCTTTCAATATACGTGAGCGTTGCGTTGGCAACAACTTGTTTTGCGCCTTCCACGCCCACCGTATAGCATTGTCCTATAGTTTTAGGTGCTGTCAAATTTGTAAAATAAACGGGGATATTTATTTTTTCATATCCAGACGCAAGTTTTGACTGTAATTCCGCTTTGGTATATTTTACGGGGAATACTATACTTATACCGTTTGACCAATAACTGCCGTTATTTTCTATTTTCACCCAGTCGTCGGATCTTCCGCCGTAAGTTGTATTTTTTTCTATCGTTCTTGTTGTATAATCGTTGAAGAAATAAAAATTATCTAACGCGCTTTGATTGTGAAAACTATAATATTCATCTTCCCTAATATCTGAATATTTCTCACCGCCGATGAAACTTATCGTACCTATATACAATTCAAAAGGCGCAGTTTTAGCAGTTTGCGTTAATGCAAATTCAAATAAAACCGACGAACCACTTACTAAATTATCGTAATCGCTAATTATATCGGACAGATTCCTTTCCAAATACACAAGAGTTTCGTTGGCGACCGACTGTTCATAAGTCCAACTTGGCGTACTCGTTACATAACGCGTCGGTTTATTTGTGGTAGCACCCGTAAAATAAACAGGAATCTTTATTTTTGTAAAACCTGCGGCAAGTTTGGCCGAAAGTTCGGATTTGGTGTATTGAAACGGAAAATATATATCTTCTATACTGTTACTAGTATCAAAATAGGATAAACAAAGCCAATCGTCTGTAAGCCCGCCGTAAGTTGCCCCCGCTTCCGCTATTTTATAATCCGCAGTATCGGCAACAACCGAATTTACAGAATTTACGTTATGGAACGAATAGAACTCATCTACACGCGAACCAATATGTTTTTTATTACCGTAAAAAACGTTATCCGATGAAACAAGATATCCGCCTTCCCTATTACCAACTTTCGCATACGCCTGATATGTAAAACTGCTTTCGGGAGTATATCCGACTTCCCAAATTATCATAGCGGAATATTCCGCACCAAAAAGATCCGATGCTCTGGTCACCGTCTCTCCCGTTCTTATCGCAGTATAAAACTTTGTCGTTTCCGCATGGTATTTATATACGGATTCGGTAATGTCTCTGCCGCCGTCATAAAAAGTATAGCCGACTTCGTAAACGTCGCTATAATCCTTAATACCCGTAACAAGCAACATCCCTTTATTGTCGCTTGATACGTTATACTTGGTTTTTGACAAGGTAACGCCACCCGCTTGTCTTGCGGCTTTTGCAGTATTCACGTTCGTCATTGTAAACAATGAGAAAACCGCGCATAACGCACAAATGATACTTAATGCCGTCAATCCTATTTTTCTCATAACAAAGTCTCCTTTTTGCTCTTTATAAAATGTATATAATCGGCTCTTTTATCCATTATTAAATTTATTCCTTTTTTCAGTTTTGCACCAACGTATTCTTTACCGCTGACAGCATCTCTATATATTGAGTTGTCGTCGGCAACTTCTATCGGTACTAAAAATTCTTTTTTATCGGTTATATTTGAATAGCAAAGTAATATTTCACCTGTTTTTTCTGAATTATAATAAAAGATATATATGCCATCTTTACCGTATATCGGATAAAATTCACCGCCTAATATTATATCTTTTATTTGCTTATATGCATTTATCTGTTTTGCGATACGCGTTTTTACAACTTCGGAAACGCTTAATACGTCCATTTCGTAACCGAGAACGCCTTGTGCTGCCACTTTATAGCGAAAATCACTTTCATTTTCGTCTTCCATTGCGTCTTTATAGTTTGAAACGTGGCAACTCATCATCAACGCAGGATACGCAAGCAAACTGCCAAATTGAATTCTCGCTCTATCTGCGGGAAAAGTATTATCGCTCGTCCACATCTGCGTAACGTAGTGCATCATTCCTAAATCGTATCTTCCGCCACCGCCGCTACAACCTTCTATAATAACGTCTTTATAAGTCCTGTTAAACCACTCGTGTAAAGCGTACACGCCTTCTATATATTTTCTGTACAAGCCGTTATCGCTCAAATTCCCGCCGCTAAAATTATTACCCACCATAGAAAGGCTTCTGTTCATATCCCACTTGATATAACTGAATTTTACGCCGTCGAACGCCTTTGTAAATTGTTCTTTTAGGTTTTCTAAAACTTCGGGCAAAGCAAGATTCAATACAAGTTGGTTTCGGGAAAACGAAAGCGGTCTGCCGTAAGCGTTAAGTACCCAATTGGGGTGATTTCTATATAAATCGCTGTCGGGATCGACCATTTCAGGCTCTATCCATATACCGAGATTTATGCCCTTTTCAGCAATTTTTTCCGAAAAGGTTTTTAACCCGTCAGGAAATTTAGTTTTATTTACATACCAATCGCCAAGCCCTGAATTCTCCGTGTTTCTCGTGGAAAACCAACCGTCGTCCACTACCAACGTGTCAATACCGAGTTCTTTTGCTACATCTGCAAGTTTAAGCAACTTTTCTTCATCGATATCAAAATAAAAGGCTTCCCAAGTGTTAAGCACTAACGGGTGATGGTTTTTTTGTTGCGTTCTTATAATGTGTTTTTTTATAAATGAATGAAAATTACGACTTAGACCGCCTATTCCTTTATCCGAATAAGTCATTACCGCTTCGGGAGTTAAAAAACTTTCGCCTTTTTGTAAAAACAAACCGTCAGTTGCACCATTTATTCCTATTTGTACTCTTGTTTTTCCTATAGTCTGTTTTTCGACGATATTTTCAAAACCACCGCTATAAATAAAATTAAAACCGTAAACTTCGCCTTTCGTATAATCGGCGCTTTTTTCGCATACCGCCAAAAACGGATTGCAATGATGACTACTCGTTCCCCTTGCACTCTGGGCAATATATTTGCCACTCGCAAGGGTAAAACGGTTTACCGAACGCTCATAATAATGTGCGCCCGTAAGAGTTATAACATCATATTCTTTATCGTCAAGATCAATATTAAGACTTTTAATGTTTTCGACGAGTATATTATTCTCGGAATCGTTATTTAATTCCGCATAGCGGCTTATAACGTCGCTGTCGTAAAAAACAGTGTAGTATAATTTAAGTTTGCAAGAATTAAATTCGTCTTTCATACGGATAACGAGAGATTCGGTGTTTTCATCACTTGCCGCAAAAGGCAAATTCTCTATGTTTTTTCTGCCTTGTATAATCTCGTACCCATCATATAAAAACAACGTTGTATTATTACCTTTAACATTTAGCAATCTTATTGCGTCAGCACCAAAATCGCCCGACCCGAAAAACGGATATTCCGTTTTCATTGTTTCAAAATAAACATTGTCTTCGTCTTCTTCCGCATAAGAAGAAAACGCCAAAGGTCTTGCCGAATATTCGGGATATTTTTCGCCCTTTTTCCCATAATATAACGAAGCAAGATACTTACCATATATTACCTGAAAAGCATATTCAGTATTTTTAGTAGTTATCCTGAATATTCCGTTTTGTTCACAATAAGTTATTTTGTTCATAATAAAATTTTTACCGTTTTTATTTGATAATTAGCAACAAAAACATTAAACGAATTCGTGCTTTCCGCTAAAATATTAAGTTGTTTTTCAGACATATCGCATTCGTATATTTTTCTCGCTTTTTGGAACAAAGTAAAAGTAACATTGCGTTTACAATTTTTACAATCGTAAAATCTGACTATAAATCCATGTATGTCTTCCGAAGGTTTAACGGTTTCTATCACGATATTGTCCGCATCGCAACTTATTAACGAAAATTCTTTCGTAATATTGCCTTTTCCTTCAAGCGGCAAAACGTAAAGCGGATTATTAAACTCACAAGCAGTATCTATAACGCTTTTATTCGATATCGTATTTCCGTGCGGCATTATAGCATAAGAAAACGTTTGTTTACATTTGTCCATTTCTTTATACGGATAACAGGACGATTTTAAAAGCGATAACGACATTTTACCATCTTTTACTGCGCCACCGTATTTACAATCGGTAATGATCGCTATTCCGTAATCGCCTTCCGAATAATCGAAATATTTATGGAAGGGAACTTCGAATTGCGCCTTATCTAAATCAGTATTATTATGCGTCGTACGCTTTATATTGCCGAATTGAATATTGTAATCCGCTATATCGGAATTGATATCCGGACAAAATTCCGATTTTAATATCACGTCACATTCCTTCCAGTCGATTTCAGTATCAAATCTGACTAAATCGTCTATCGCTGAAAGAGATATTTCTTGTTTAACGGTAGATGAACGGAATTTTCTGGTTATTTTTACTCCCGCTTTATATCCGTCGTTAAACCATTTCGCCTTTGTTACGTTATCGAGAGGAAATTTCTGCCAAGTGTAATTATCGCTTATTTCCCAGTTATCATAGTGAACGTTTATATCGTTATAAACGCAAAGAGAATTAAATCTTTCCCCTTTCTTTATTACATTTCTGCCAACGCGTTTGTCGTATAATTCTATTATTTCAAGATTTTCGTCAAACGTCAATTTGTAGATCTCGTTTTCTATAACGCCGTCCTTTGCGATAACAGGCGAAAACGTTTCCTTATCGGATAAATTTACGACCTTATAACCCTTTGCGGGCACGCTTTCAATGTAATGCGCTCTTCCGTTTACGGTAATAATATTTGAAACTTCCCTTGAATTAAAGTTGAAAACTATTGCGTCGCCTTTTAATCCATCCTTTTCGATTATGGAATTTATTTGCTCTTTTATTATTTCGTCTAAACGTAAATTTATTTCCGTAAGATCCTTTTCGATATCGTCGTAAATTTCCTTTATTCCCGAACCGGGAAGAGCATCGTGAAATTGATGGATAAGCAACGTTTTCCAAAATCCTGATATTATATGTTCCGCTACGTAATCCTTATTCAATGCACATAGAAGTTCCGCATTAGAAAGTTTCGTTTCCGTTTGACGATTGAGTTTTTTTACCTTTGATACGGCGGTATAAGTGCCACGATGATATTCAAGATACAATTCCCCCGTCCATTCAGGTAAAGTTTTATTCTCTAACCTTTGATCTAAATCATTAAAGAATTCTCTAACGGTAGAATTTTTGACCTGCGGCAAGCCCAAGATCCCCTTCGACATAAATTCGATATGTTCAAGCATACCTTCCGTAGGCCCGCCGCCACCGTCGCCCCAACCATAAGTATTTAGCGCGATATCGCTTAAATGTTTTTCGGTAAGTCTATCGTAAGTCCCCGCGATCTGCTGTGCGCTGCCGTTACCGTTATAAACCGTTACGGGAGTAAAACCGCTACGAGTTTTCGCCTGCGTAGTCATAAAATAAGTATTGATACCCGTACCGTCTATGCCTTTCCACTTGAAAATATCGTGCGGAAAAACGTTGGTGTCGTTCCAACTTATTTTAGAGGTTACCAACCACTCTACCCCGAACTGCTTGGCAATCTGCGGTAAAGCCGCCGAAAACCCGAAACAATCAGGCAACCATAAAATATCGCATTTTTTGCCGAATTCTCTGATAAACCATTCCTGTCCGTATAAAAACTGCCTAATAAGAGATTCTCCGCCGGCCAAAACAGTATCGCACTCTAAATACGTTGCGCCGTCCGCACCCCATCGATCTTCCGCTATCAATGTTTTAATTTCTTTATACAGCGACGGCTGTGTTTCCTTGATAAAATCGTAAAGTACGGGCGTACTTGCAAAAAACGTCGCATTTTTATAGCGTTCCATCAATTTAAGAACGTTTGAAAAGGAACGTTGCACCTTTTCTTTGGTTTGTTTCAGCGTCCACAGCCACTCCAAGTCTATATGCGTTTGTCCAACACAATAAACGGTGTGATTAGATAAATTGCCCGTAGCAACGCTATCGAGATATATAAGCGCATTTTTTACGGTGTCGACCGACAACTTGTTTGCGTTAAAATCTATAAGTTCCAACGTTTTGTTTACAAAGAAAAGGTTACGTTTATATTCCGCCGAATTTTCATCGCTGAAAAAAATCACGTCGTTCAGCACTTCAAGTTCAAAGTACAATTTACGAACATCTTCTCTTTTAACGAATAAAGATATTTGAAGGCGCAGTTTTTCATCTATTTCCGAACCCGTATACGCGTAGAGCCATATAGCACGAGTTCCGCTTGCCTTAAAAACTATTTCCGTGTGATTCTCGTCAAGACCTTGTTCGATTTTGCCGTCTATATAAACGATAAATTGCGGATTGCTTGCGTGCCAGACGTTATATCCGGTCGCTACCGATAATGCGTACGTTTTACCGTCATTAGGAATATCAATGTTAAACACAAACCAATAATGCGAATCACGACATCCGCCCCAACCCTTTTTGTTATCGAATTTTTCAAAAATCAAATCGCTTGGGATCAAATCGTCGGTTTTATAGGCGCATTCCGCAAACCCTATATTGTCGATGCATTTTACGTCTTCAAACGAATATTTATATAGTCTACCTAAAAAATACTGTATTCTTTCTTCGGATATGTTCATACGTCTCAATGTTTTATAATCACACTTCCCACATTTTTAAATTCAAAAATTAAGCAAAATCGACCATCTTTTATCTCAACAGATACTTAAGTTTTCTATTTCAAAATGATTTACCTAATAAGAAACCAATCTATTATTAAAACTGTCCATAATATTAAATAGTATCAAGATATTGCTTTACCGTATATCCATTCGCAAAAGAAGTAATGTTTGCATAGGAAGCGTGTCTGGCAAACATATCTTTAAATGCTTGTTTATTCGTATTTCCGTCAAGCATATAATAAGTATCGTAATTAATCAGTTGATATGTTTCCGGAATAATTCTAAGTTCCATTAATCTTTTATTATACATTTCTTTATCTGCTCTACGTAACGTTTTGTCATTATTTAAAGCCGTTTGAGCATCGTCAGCAATTGATATAAGACGCTCTATCGTTTCTTTTGGATAGTTTTCAACATTAAAATCCATATCTCCAAAAACTTGTGCGACAACACCATTTTTCTTTAAACGCTCGTTATTCTCTTCAAGAATGTTAAACATGTTTTTTGCGTAAGGGGCGACAATTCCCCCATGATAAAGCTCCATAAATTCATCCTTAAGGGCTACCACGTCGGCGTTTACGTCCCACCAAAGATTAGAAACTAAATATTTTACTAAATCAACAGACCAAATACCGTCTGTTCCAAACTCTGATTCAAACATCCAATATGTAAAACCATGAGATTTCAAATATTTGGCTTGTTCACCTAAATACGAATACAGTGGATAATATGAAGGCTTTGCTTTAAGTCTGACACAATAATCATAAAGCATTAAATTATCAGAAATTGCACTCCACCCTTCAACGACGTTTTTATAAGGTGAAAGTTGCCGATCATCCCCTAATGAAAACTCCAGATTTTTATTTAATGGTGCAATTCTTATATATACATTCTTGTTCGGAATAACAAGTTCATCATTTGCAACCCACTTATTACCTTCTTTATGAACAGGGGGATCTTGTGTCCAGTAATATGCAAATTCAATTATATTTATTTCATGGTCAATACCAAAATTCTTTGCTTCGTCCGACTTAACCCATTCATTTATTTCTTTGGCAATTGCATTTACAAACATTGTAGTAATTGCGGACTTTGTGCCATGTTCAGTCTCTCTCGCTTTACACGTGTCACACATACAATATGCATTCCATTGATCCGAAATCCCCAACATGAAAAATTCTTTACTAGGATATTCTTTTAGGTAATCTTTAATCTTATTTAAAACAATTTTTGCAACACTTTCACCCATTCCCAAATCTATTTTCCCATCATCTGTTATACCGTTAGAATAACATACGTCATCAAAAGCAGAAGGATTTATATCAGGATTGGCGTAACTATTTGTGTTAGAAGCAAAAAACTCCGGATGGCTATCTTTATATAAATTTCTATCCACATAATTTAAAATAGTGTGGATGTTTCCTAACTCTTTCGCCCAAGGAGTATCAACAACTGTTCCAGTTCCAAATTCGCCATATTGTGCAGACCTTATATAAAAATTAGCACCGTCGGATTTTGTTAAATCATAATCCAAAAAAGATCTTTGCTGAAATTCTGTTTTTAGGCAATAATCATATTCTGCAAATTTTACAGTAGTATCGGACTTATAGGTCGTGCAATCTTTTGTAATAAACCTAAACCCAACGTATCTCTTTAATAAATCGTAACAGCCATACAGAGTTCCTCTGTCATTATTACCGACAACATAATAGTTATGGCCAACGACTCTGACATAAAAGCCATCCGTATCAATACTATCTAAATCAAGGTTTAAATTTCTACTTTCATATTCAGAAGTTTTACCTAATGAAATAAAATTTGATATGCCTGTTGGCAAATTCGAACTTTCTTTTATGACTGGTAACTGAACACCAGATGCCTGTTTTAATAAAGTATTAAAATCTTCAACCGCAAAATTTATAATATCCGACGCATCTGACGGAATAATGATACAATACTTTGCAACTCCGCTATCAACGATAACGTCTTTGTCCATCTTTGAATAAAAATCTTCCTTATAATAATCGACATAATTGAGTCCAGAATTTTTATCGCACTTGTCACAACCGACGACCAACGATGTTAGCATCACACATAAAATCAACGAAATAAAACTTTTAATTTTCATTTTCTGTTACTTCTCCAAGTATTTAGACTACAAGAAACATCTCGTAGTCTATATCTATTTTCAATTTCTATATTTATTATAAACGTTGAAAATGCGTATAACTCTTACAACGTTTTCTTTTCTAAGGTTTTATAAAACACGAATCATATAAAGTAAATGCACATATTCAAAAAATCACATCTTTATTCCGCCAACGACAAAGTTAGAATTCATAATTTTTTGCGATGCGATATAAAGAAGAACTGTTGGTAACATAACACAAGTAAATCCCGCCATAATGAGTGTCATACCGGCGCCACCGCTACCAGCCGTGGCTCCCATTTGAAACACATACATACCATAAGGAATATTAGGATAACTTGGTAGCCAATATAAACACACTCCGTAGTTATTCCAATTACTAATAAAATTCAAAACATAAAGAACGGCTGCCACAGGAATAATCATAGGCATAACAATTTGGAACATAATACGATAATAACCTGCGCCGTCAATTTCAGCAGCTTCGGTAAAATCTTTCGGAATAGTCAAAAATGAATTATAAAAGATCAAAAACCACATACCAGAAAATGGTGCTGTTGAACTGGTAAGTATAAGCATAAGCATATTATCATAAATACCAAATATCCTATACATTTTAAATGTCGCCGGTAAAGTCCCTACAATCGGTAAGACCATTAAGATAAGTCCTAAATTATATAGAAACTTTTTCCCGATAAAATTATATCTTGATATTACATAAGCAACAAAAAGAATATTAGCAACGCCCCAAGTCGCAAACCCAAAAGAGAGTATTAAACTGTTTGTAAACAAAACGTCAAGACCATAGCGAAATCCGTTCTGCTCAACATATAAATATTTGGTTAGAACATCACTATAATTACTAAAAATCATTGTCTTTGGAAAACCGAAATTGTCTATTGTGTAAGAAACTTCGTCTTTCAATGAAGTAAAAATCATCCAAATCAATGGGACTAATAACGAAATGCAATATATTGCCAAAAAAACAACAACTATCGTTTTCCATATCCTAACAAACAAAGTATTTTGTTCTTGTATTCTTTTTTTAAACAATCCCATATTAAACCTCTGGAACTACTTTATTAATTATACCTTTTACAAGGTAAACTAAAGGAACTGTCACTGCTGTAAATACCAATCCCATAGCAGCAAGCATCGGATAACCAGTAAAATTATCCTTGTTTCTCATAACTTGTTGAGTGAAATAATAACCAATATTCATAACCTCCGGTGGAGCGCCGAATTCCCAGAACGCAACAAGCGGACCTTCCGCCGTAAATAAACTACTTATATTAGTAATAAACCCCGTACCAATAATGCCCCCTATAAGCGGAACGCATATAAACCACATTTCCTGGAAGAAATTCGCGCCATCCAAACGTGCGCTTTCAATAATTGACACGTCAATATTATTCAGTGAACTGGTAAACAATAATATTGTTCCGGCCAAACCGGACCAAATCGAGAAAAACAAAGACGTTCCATAAGTATATCTCGCATCGCCCAAAAGATTCGGAAAGTCTTCAAGATTAAATATGACATTCATAATCGAAGGCAATGCATTTTCCACAAACTTATGGAAAACAAGAGTTAAAACAAACCCGGAAACAATTTGCGGAATCATAACTATAAAGCGATATACCTTATAAAACAGAACTTTTTTATATAAGCAATAAGCAACGATAACCGAAATGGGATAACCTATCAATCCAATACAAAAAGTCCGAATAGAATTTATCACCCCTGTCCTAATAGTAATATCCGCACTTTTAGCTGCAAGATTTTTAAAAAACTCTATAAAATTATTAAATCCCGCAAAACCTGTGACGTTACCCATTTTATCATAATATTGAAACGCCATTATGACAGAGTTAAAATTAATCCCCACCCAAAATACCGCAAACATTATCAGCGGGTATATTAGAATTGAATATACAAAAAGATGTTTTTTTAAATTATTCTTTAGTTTTTGCGTCATTTCAAATCTCCTGAATACAAACAAAAATATACTATCTAATTCGTTAATTTTCTATATTGCTTTGCTTGATATACGTCAAAGAAATTCAATATTCTTTATCTGCGTCGTTCCTGCTTCGCCCGACCAGTAAACGAATCCCAAATCGTAAATGCCGTCTACGTCCACAACAAAAGTCAGCCACTCGCCTTTCGGAAGCGTTTCACCCGTCCATGTCGGACCGGACTCA
>JAFSLQ010000025.1 GCA_017448355.1 Clostridia bacterium
ATAACCGCATTCTTTACATACGCCGTTTTCATATTCTTCGTGCGGACAAACATAACCGCATTCTTTACATACGCCGTTTTCATATTCTTCGTGCGGACAAACATAACCGCATTCTTTACATACGCCGTTTTCATATTCTTCGTGCGGACAAATCGTTCCACACGCTGTACACACGCTGTTCTCATAACTATGAGTTTCACACGGAACTATAATAGGATTCAATTGAATATTCTTTATCTGAGCAGAACCAAACGCCGATTTTTCATATACCAACAATAAATCCTTAACTCCCGAAACGTCAACTTTAACGGAATACCATTTATCTAATTCTAATACGTGCCCCGTTGAATTTGCTTCCGTCGTCGTGATCTTGTTGCCGGTCACTTTTTCGGTAATAACCACTTTCTTGGCAAAATCTATTTCAGAACTGCTTTCTCCGTCACCATTAGTAAGTTTGAAATAATCAAAATCCTCACTCTTAATGTCAAAGGTTATAGTGTTCCTGTTTTCAGGAATCGAAAAATACACAGCGTCTTTACCATAATTATCGCTTTCTTCACCGTCAACCTTTATAGTGCTGAATACGACTTCTCCATCAACCCATTCAAACGACATATAATCTTCCGTTGTTCTGGCAATATCCAGGAATTCGATATTTTTTACCTGTGTCGTTCCCGATTCGCTCGACCAGTAAAGGAATCCCAAATCGTAAATTCCGCGAACATCGACTACCATTGTAAGCCATTCGCCTTTCGGAAGGGTTTCGCCCGTCCATGTCGAACCAGACTCGTCCAAGGGAACAACCGTGCTATCCGACGACTTTATAACCTTTGTTCTGGCATAGGTGCTAAACGAATAGAAATCCGCACCAGTACCGCTTATAAATTGAATATAATTGAAATCGTCCGAATACCACTCGAATTTAACAAACTGCTTTTCGTCATAATTCCTTATGTAGTTAGCGCCTTCAAGGTATACGTTTTCAGCACTGTTGCAACCGACTCCCGCTACTTTGGTGTACGTATAGATCTGTTCTCCGTTTTTAACGTCGATAGTCAAATTTTCAGCATTTTTCGCCAAATAAGTAAGTTTCGTACCGCAAATCTCGCATACACCATCCACGAACGTATGTACGTTACATACTCGTTTGCCGCAAGCACACACACCGTTATAGAAAGATCCTACGGGGTGCGAGCACGCTTTACCGCATTCTTTGCATACGCCGTTTTCGTATTCGCTGTGCTGACAAACTTTGCCACACACTTTGCACACGCCGTTTTCATACTCGCTGTGTTGACAAACTTTACCGCACTCTTTACATACTCCGTTTTCGTATTCGTCGTGCGGACAAACGTAACCGCACACAGTGCATACGCCGTTTTCATAACTGTGAGTTTCACACGGCTTGGTGTCCCCCCCGCAACCTACTGCCACAAATAAAGATAATGACAATAGAGTTGCAAGAACAATTGTTATAACTTTCTTCATTGAGTTCTCCTCCATCAAAATTATTTCAAATAAACGATAAAATCATTTATTCGTTCCTGACGTAAAAACCAAATAATTCTATTTATCAGTCGGTTACGAATTTCAGATCGGAAATATATACACCCCAAAGATTAGAACCGTTTTCTCCGCCGTCCGCAATCAAGCCAACCGGTGCGTAATTCCTGTTCCATATATAGATTAATGCTTTCGTTCCGTTCTGCAACGCGCTGTAATTATCGATAATATCGTCAATATCAAGTTCTACGGTCGTAAACATATTGAACGATACGCTTTCATTATATAAAGCAGAACGGTCGGTATTTCCATCATCATTTGTCTTTGCTATGAAACTTATATTCTTATGATCGAACGTGCTGTCTGCCGCATAATTATTATAAGCATATAACTTTATCGACAATTTGGTATATCCTTCGTCTTTTAGCGCCTGTATCTGTTCAAGACTCTTCGTTGAAGGTAATTTTATACCAAAATCCTGTACACCCGAGCCTTTGCAGTCGTCTGACAAGAATCTCACATAGTTACCATTAACTCCTGCAACTGCACTTTCATAAGTACCTTCAAATATCCAGCCGTCAAATCCTACGTTTGTGCCGCCTTGATACGCTTCGTTATACCAAGAGCACCCTTCAATTCCGGTCATTGAGTACAACTGATTGTAATCATCTTTACCTACGAATTTCAAGTCGGAAATATACACACCCCAACTATTTGATCCGTTCTCCACACCGTCAGCCGTCAAACCGTCAGGCGCAACGCTTCTGTTCCAAATATAGATAAGGGCTTTACTGCCGTTCTGTAACGCGTTGTAATTATTAATTATATCGTCAATATTGAGTTCCACGGTCGTAAACGCATTGAACGGTACGCTTCTATCTGTTACACCTGTTCTTGAATATGCACTTACTATGAAACTGATATTAGAATGTGTAATCGCACTGCTACCCGCATAATCGTTATAAGCATATAACGTTATAGATAACTTGGTATAACCCGCGGCTTTTAACTCCTGTATTTCAGATAAACTCTTTGTAGACGGTAATTTAATACCTAAATCCTGTAAACCGCTGGACGCAATTTCCGCTGTTGAATATCTGATATAATTACCTTCAACACCAGCGACTTCGTCTACAAGCGAGCCTGTAAATCTATATCCGTCATATCCAACGTTGCCGCCTTCGTTGTACCACGAATAACCGGTTATTCCGCCTGCCCCAAACAACGGATTATAATCGTCCGCTTCGCCAGACGCCGTAACAAAATCCATATTTCCGATATATACCCAAACGATATTCGCTCCGTTTTCAATGCCGTCTATACCGTCAGCAGCATTTAAGAACAATATCGCCGTGGTATGGTCTTGTAATTTATCATATTTGGAAATTATAGTATCTATCGGAACATATATAGTTTTAAATTGATTATGCGCTATATTTTTAGCCGTTCCGTTTAAGCCTGCAACTTCGGCATCGGTCAATATATTGCACGCTTTATAAGTAAATTGCGTTCCTGCATTATACTGATAATAAATGTAAACGTTAAATTTCAAGAAAGCATAACCCATATCTCTCAACGCAGTAATATCGGCAAGCGTTCTCGACGACGGCAACGTTATACCGAAACGGCGCGTATCTCCGCCGATGGAAAATCTAACGTAATCACCGGTCAAGCCGTCAATTATCTCGTCAGGATCGTAAGACGACGCTTGTGCGGAATAAACACCGTCTGTCAAGTAACCGCCTTGACTATAATTATCGTTTGTGCCTAATTCGTTATACCAACTGTAACCTAACAAGTTAGAAGCATAAGACAAAGTATTATAAGAAACATTAAGTTCCCAATTAGCGGTAAGAATAGTATCGGAAGTGATTTTTTCATTACCCGTAACATCAACGTCGCCTATAGTCCACGTTACGTCGTAGCCCGCTTTAGTAGAATTTATCGGCAACAAAGAAGACAATCTCGTGCCGTATTCCACCTTTTGACTTGCCACTGCACTACCGCCGTTGGTATTAAAAGTAACCGTCTTGCTCTCTACTACTTTATCTTCCCCGTTCTCCGCTTTCTCGTCAAGCGGATTATATTGAAGTTTGCCATCAATCCATTCACCGTATTTTGCGTATGAAGTAAATGAGAAAGAATAATCGCTGCCAAATTCTATTTCCCATATTATCATTGCGGTAAATTCGTCGCCGAATAATTCTGCAGGGGTAAACACGTTATCACCGCTCGTAATAGAACTATAGTATTTTGTCGTTACAGTACTATATTTCGTTATACTTTCCGTTATATTGTTGTCTTCATCATCCAAAACGGTAAGGGTATAACCCACTTCGTAAACGTCTTCGTAATCGGCTATACCGGTTGCGATAAGCATTGCGCGTTCACCTGCTTTTTCCGCCGATATGTTTACCAGCGTCTTTTCCGAAAGCGTGGGAGCAGTTCCGTCCGCTTTCGCCGTTTGCGGTTTATACGTGCTCATAAAAAATAACGCAAAACATACGCTTAAAACCACGGTTAAAAAGACTATCGCCCTGTTTTTTAACATCGTTTTCATTTTTTCCCCTTTTTTATTTTTTAAATGTTCCGCCGTCGGATATCGGTTCTACAATAACGTAACCGGGATTATTGTTGTTTTCTTGCCCGTTTTCGTTTTCTCCGCCGACCGTGCCGTCAGTACCCGTTTCGGTAGTCGTTTCCGTGTTACCGTCGTGCGATTTAGAGATCCCGCCAGAACCGTCCACGGTTTCTACGTTAGTTCCTGTACCAACTTGTTTTTCTGTCGAATTTTTGTCAGAAGTATTAAAATCGCAAGCAGAAAAACAGCAAAAAACCATTATAATTGTTATTATAAAAATCAATGACTTTTTCATAATATTTTTCTCCTTACGTTATCAACACGCCAACATCAATCCGACCAACCGTCGCCATTGTAATTAAAGTCCGTGCTATACTCTTCTTCGCCTGACATGATTATATCAAAGTAACAATCGTTAAATACAACATACGGACTCTCATAACCTTTTTTCATTTTACACCTCCAACTTAAACTTCTATATTGTTTTATTGCTAACATAATAAACTACAAAATAAAGATATAACGTTTGAATTTTCAATCGGTTTATCAGTTTATATACGTTCCGCCGTCCGATATCGGTTCTACAATAATATAATTACCGGATAACGCTATCACGTCGTGAAACGCTACCTTATCTATTATCGGCGGTGCATACGCTTTTCTATGTACCATCATTATTCATTTAAATTATAATCGGTTTATATCCCGTTAAAACATTATTATGTTTGCGGAACTTTATACAATTACTCTATCGCTATTACAAAATTCTCGCCTGCGGGAAGCGATATTTCTTCTACACTTGCACCACGACCTTTCGCCGCCCTGCCGTTTTGCACCCGTATATATTCGGTTTCACCGTCGAACACGAGTTTAACTCTTGTAGCGATAACAGTCGAAGTGTTCACCACCATAAACACGCTCTTTCCGTTCCTAACGAAACAGGAAACAAAAACTTGCGTTTCCGATATTACTTCTTTAAGTTCTTCGTATTCTTTAAGTTCGTAATCGGAAAAAACGGGGAGTTTACCCTTATATATATCGTTCATCTCGTATTCGTCACGCAAAACTTCAACGGACGGATTGCCGTCGTAATATTCGCCGTTTACGACTATCCCTTTAAGTTCCGCGGGAACGATATATTTTTCCGCCGCTTTTGCTTGACATAACGCCGCCCTGTAATAATCGTACTGTTCGGTGGTCCTACCGAATTCGTCTATAACGCCCGATTCTTCTTTTGTCTTCGGTAAACAGTCATTGGGGAAACAACCCGTATATATTTCCAAGCCCTTTGCCCCCGTCGCCATAGCAACACTGACGGACAACTGCACTTCCGCAAAATTCGTTACTTTCGCTAAACCGTCCCACTTTCCGCCGCATTGTAAAAAATTCCAGTAGGTAAGCCCGTATTTATCGCATATCTTTTTTGCAAGTTGCGGCAGTTCGTACAGCGCTTTATTCGTCGCGTATAATCCCCTGTATTCGATAAACGGGTATATGTCGTAAGAAAAAATTTCCGATTTAACCGTATCAAAATATTTTTCTATAAAGTTTTCGTAACGTGATAATGCGTTATCCTTAAAAAATCCGTCATACTTGAACCGCGTTCGGTCTTGTACGAATTTGTATTCGTCGGATATGTTTTCGTCCTTTTTTATCTGCCAAGCGCCAAATTGATAGAACGCAGGATCACAACAATGATGTTGGTGATTTACCAAAAATATCTTGCCTTTACATACTCTATCGAAAACTCTTTTCGCTCTTGCGATCCCCGCAAACATCTCCGCACCCGGTTCGTCAACGAAGATTATCCCCTTAAATGCTTTTTTGTTTTTATATCTATTAAGCGAGTTTTCAAATCTGATATCAAGTTCCCGACGCTCGTCTTCGGAAAGTTTTCGGTAATCTTTAAACAGGTATTTGCCGAACATTGGTTCACCGAGCGAACAATATTCCCTTGAAATAAGATCCTTTACAAGATAGTCGAGTCCAAGTTTTTCACAAATATCAAGAGAACGAAAAGCATATTCTTCCGTTTCGGTATTCATTATATCGCATTGACCGTAAACCATAGTTACGCCTAAATCTTTAAGTAAAAGAAACTGGTCTTCGGTTATTCTGTCCGGATATTTTATCCCGTTTATTTCTATCGGCGGCTGCGGCCCGCAGTAAACCGATATTATAAATCCATTTTTCATTTATAAATAGTGCCTTTACAATTAAAAAAAACCATTTATGAAATTAATTTTCTTTTATTATACTTGATTAGTTGTCGAACATCTTCCACTATTTGATTAAATTTTTCCTGTAAACTATCATGTTCTATATAGGTATTTTTTGCAAATCATTTTACTCTAAAAAGTAAAATCTATTAAATATCTTCATAAAAACATATAATTTTATTCACTTTTTACGTTTTTTACTTTAGAACTAAAATTGTTTTTCAATAATTTATAATGAATAATTTTACCATATACAATAAATATTTTTACAAACGCTAAACACCCGCAAGCAATAAAAAATTGCTTGCGGGTGTTAAATACTTATCAATACTTTCTAACTTGCCTAAATTGTTTACAATTTATATTTGTATGGAAAAATGTGTTTTAGCGTTATTATAAAAAATATTCTCCTTACCTTTATCGCTTATTCTCGCATATTCTATTCTGCCTTTTTGAAATCCGCAAGCGTAAGTATCTGTACCGAAAAATATTTTTTCCGAGCCGACCTTTTCTATAGCATATTCAATGATATTATTGTTAAAACTCGCCATACCCGACGTATCGGTGTAAATGTTGCCATGTTTTGCGTTCTTTATCGCATCGACGTGTTCTACGCTACCGAGATGCGCTATTATTAAATTCATTTTCGGATATTTGTCGGCAAATTTTACCATTTCGGGTATTTTATCGGGGTGCATAAGAACAAAACACTGTAATTCATTTGCAAAGCCGAAAATTTTATCACCATAATCATTTATATCGTAATTATGGCAAGGACTGTGTATCTTTATCCCTAAAACTTTTTCGCCTTTTATTTTCTCAGCAATTTGCGAAAACAGTTTGTCTTGTCTTGGATCTAATACAATCCATTGATACACCCTATCGTCTGTCTTTGATTGCTTATACAACAATTCATTGCTTTCGTAAATTTCGCTCGTGCCTAAAAGCGCCGAAAAATATGAAAAGCCACCGACAGAAATACCTGCGCTTTTATAATCTTCCATTAAAAAGTCAAAATTGCGCTTATGTATTTCCGTTTCGGGGCAATCGTCTTTCAATCCACAATTACAATGTGTATGCAAATCTATTATACGCACCACCTTATTTACCTTTCGACCTTAATTACCATACTCTTTATCCCCTTGCGCTTAACACCGTTTTCATCTGGAATATAAAAATCACTATACGCTAATAGTGCCGAATTATCAGAAATCGCTTTTATCGAGCAATTACAGCAACTTCCGCACCATTGATGGAAATCGGGTATCTTCGGAACTTCATTTGCAAGGTTACTCCTATCTTTATCGGTCATTATTTCTAAAACCGTACTCCAAGTTTCTCCGCAATCTTCGCTGGCATAAACGTAGATACCGGGACGCGTTATCACCGCAAGAGTTATACCGTTTTTAAGTTGCAACAACTTCGGCAATGCCCCCCTATCCTTAAAGTATTTTGGTTTACTCCAGGTTTTTCCGCCATCGACAGAACGGGACAAATAAGTCGGTCCCCATTCAGGCGCACCCATAAAAACGTCGCAAGTACGAAGTATGCAAAGCATAGAACCGTCTGGCATAAACTCTATATCCGGCTCGGAAAACCCTTCTTTTAAGTGAGCAAATTTATCCTTTTCTTCGTCAGGTTCTTTATAAGGAATATACCCGACGACCTCCCACGTTTTACCATTATCCATCGAACG
The DNA here is from genome assembly GCA_017448355.1 of Clostridia bacterium. Lineage (GTDB taxonomy): Bacteria > Bacillota > Clostridia > Christensenellales > Borkfalkiaceae > UBA1259. Next base: position 8,000 of record JAFSLQ010000025.1, read on the forward strand.
GAAAAAATACGAATTAGTAGTGCCTTCGTATGCGCCGGTAAAAGGATTAGCCCCCTTACCGCGAGCAACGTAATGCGCTATATAAAGTGAACCGTCAGGCGCGACTTTAACATCTCTACATGGATACAAACCCGCATTATCAAGCATATAGTCGTCCGCGGTGTAAAAACCGAGCGAAAGACGATACTTCCAGTCGGGTAATGAATATTCTATGCCGGACTTTGCGGTTTCTCCGCTATATCGGTTAAAGGCAAACCGTTTCTCTATCATTTTATCTGGGATAGAATCAAGCCAATACACCTTATACGATTGACCGAAAATATCCAAAAAAGCAGTAATGTAGCGCGGTAAAGTATCAGGTTTATCAGGTTTCGGCGGGACGATATTTCCATCGGTAGGAAGCCTTTTTGTTCCAAAATACCAGTCGCTTTCAGATACGCCTTTAAGGCTCGTCGGATCGTTGGCAAGCGGCCGCAAATAATCACCATTAGGGAGCGCGGTTCCCATAGAGTCTTTTTCTTCTTTCGTTGCGGGACGCCACGTTTTCCCCTTATCTCCCGTAACAAACCATTTGGCTTTTGGTTCTAATGTCAAATCAGTCCACACGTCATTTGCATCGTGTACCATAAGCCCGATATTACCATTCGGCATATCATATAAATGCGGAAATTGCGTTTCACCCCAAATCGCATCTTCGTTTTTCTTTCCCGTATATACAACAGTTTCGATATTCTTAACAAGATTCATAAGCATCTCCATATACTCAAAAAACTTTTTATTATTTAATTATATAACAAGATTTATAGTTTTTCTTTCTTTTTATTATTATTTTTTTATTGTATATTATCTTTAACAAAAAAATTTTATTTAATATAACTTGCAATAGCGTTTGTCTATGTTAACATTTTTTAATCCGCTCTGACACTTGAGCCACCAATAGTGTGTACCACCATTTTTACCACATTTGTCACGTAATATCTTTATATTTTCCAAACACTTTGCCTATATACTTAAAACACTTTTTCGTTTTTCTTTATTCAAAAACGGGGAAACAAGATTTAGATATCTGATCCCCATCTACACCTTTACGTCTTTATCTTTTCCCCATTAGAAACTCCCCGACATAACCGTATAATCCTTTATATCTCGCATCTTATAAATTTATCCTGCGATTTGTTTCGGTACTTAATAGAAATCAGGATACTTTCTTAATGCTAAATTAAAAATAGGCTTATTTTTCCTTTTCGCTATATCAAGAGTGTTCCTTGCCCCGCCGTAATGCCAGACATATGCGATTATATAATCCGACTCATTAACCATCCACTCGTTTTTGCGGATTATCGCAAGCCTTCTCGGTACGGATTCCAACGGTGGATATACCTTATCGTCGTAACCTTTAATATTATATTTTCTGTCCGGACACGGCATAACAAGCGTTAGTTTGACGTTTGGGTTTAATAATCGTTTATATTTCAGATAACATTTTTTTGCGAACATATCGAACGCGCCTATCCCCCCAAGCAAAAACTCGCACGGATTATCAAACACAAGTTCGTCTATCTTTTGTATTATTTCGTCTTCATCTTCTTCATTTGGTTCATAATCGGAATGTCCAAAAAAGGAAATTTTCATAGAAAAACGCCGTCCCTTTCGCGACGGCGCTACAGATTACCTTCCCGCATAGCGCCAACCATTAAGAATAACCTTTTAACCCGATTATTCGCGAGACGACAAAACTACCGATGCTATTATCGGGTTAAAAAGAAAAAATTATTCTTTTTACATAATCTCCTAAAATAATATTCTTAATGATTGGCAAAAATATTTTATCAAAAAAACGGCTTACTGTCAACCTTTGATTGCATAAAAAATAGCGAGCGCATAAAACCGCATCCGCTAATAATGTTTGTATTATTTTTTCTCAATCTTTATTTTTTCTTTCAAAACGTTGACTTCAAACTCGTACTGTTCTTTCGTTAGGAGTTTTCGTTCATAAAACAATTTTAACGTCTCAAGTTGCTTTTCAAGCAGATATTGATTGTCTTCCTTTTCGGTTTCGTTCATAATGCCCCATCTCTTTTTGAATAATCTATTTGTTTCTGTTTAATCGTATAAAACTTAATATAAATAGGCTTACGCTTATTGCCAGAAAAACAATAGACATAATAGTTAAAATCCTATTATGTAAAAAAAAATCTATAACAGCAACCACACCACTTATAATTAACGATATAAAAGAAAGAATTATCCTTAAATCTATTTTCATTTGTATAAACCTAAAAATTTATATCAACTCAATTACTTCAAGAATAGGCTTTATTCGCTTTTTATACGGCGGAAACTTTGTGTCTGCACGTAAAACTTGCCTAACTATTCCCGTCGTATCAAAATGTGTTCCGTAATCAACTATGACAGATGAGCCTTCCGTTACTTTATCGTCTAAATCGACATACCACCCCATCGGCCCATGAATTGTTTCAACCAAAACATACCTTTGAATTTCTACTGCCAAGTCTGAATGTTTCCTGTAATATTCGAGTTCTTCTTTTTCCGTTGCCTGTCTAATATTGTGACTTTTACAATATGCGCAATCGGTTTTTCCTTCCATAACCTTAAAAACACTTAAACAATTATCACAAACACAAATCATCTTTTGTTCTCCGCTATATCCTTTTGATTTAATCTATTTTCTTTTAAATATAATTACAAAAATCACAAAAAACTAAAAACTGGCTTTCCACTCTTTTTAATTATAAGATCCTCAAAATCTTTGCCAAGCCTTAACATTTTATAATATGAACGCTGACTTAAATTCTCACCTCTTAAAAACTTTTTCAAAGTATTTAATGAAAGTGTTGTTATTTCTAACACGTCGCTTACAGATAAATCATTTTCTCTAACGTATTCTTGATACGAATTAAAAACAAGTTCCCTACTTGATTCTAAACTTATAATGTATTTCCATTCAGAAATCCATTCTTTCGGCTTTGGAATATTAGTCATTATATCATTAAAATCACATAGCAAAGCCCTTGCTATTCTATCTAAAACATTTAGAGAAACATACTCATCCCGTTTCATTTGGAAAATCGTGGAAGTAGATATTCCGGTCATTGCTGTAAGGTCTTTCTGCGTTATACCCTTTTCTTTTAGCAATTTCCATAATTTATAAAAATATACAGCCATAATAGAGAACCTCAATCAAAACTGTTTTTATAATAACATATAAAAAATTGTTTGTCAAATAATTTGACAACTCGAAATATTTAAATTTTTTTGACAATATTTTTTATATATTGATAACACCAAAATCATCATCAAATCCCCGCACCACGACTATTCTATATTATACACTCGATATTAATTTTAAGCGATTTTTCGATTTTATTTTATTCTTTACAGAAATCGAAAATTATTTTTTTAACAAAATCGCTAAAAAATGCCCTAAAATATGCGAAAAGCGGGCAAAAAGTGGGAACACTTTTTGTCCGCTACTTTTGTCTCGGTGGGTTAAAATGTGTTTTTTTAATAAGTGTGTGGGTTAAAATGTGTAAAACACAACCCCTTTATTATATATAATGTTTATAAAGAAAAAAAACCACCGCCGAAACTTACTTTGTTTCTAGCGGTGGCTTTCTATTATATGGCTTCTTTTACATTTAACCCGCACTTGAACTGGAATTCTATTTGGTGCTTATTTATTACCCTTATACAGTTCAGCAGATTCTTCATATTCTCTATGTCTGTTATGTCTACACCTCCCTTGTCTAACTGCTCGTTAATGGCTTGTAACTTACTTGCCGTTAGTTTATTCCTCATGTTTTCTTTCTCGATCTCACTTTGTTTTTCTTGTAAGACAGTTATTTCTTTACTTAAATCCTTGAACTCGTTTTCGTAATCTTCCTTGCTTATACGGTTAGACCCTTTTAAGCGGTAGAGTTCTAATATCCTTTTTTGCCTTTTTATAATCTCGTCATTTAATTCTACAGCCATTTCCGAATCGGTTACCGTCAGTTCTTCCTGTATGCTCTCTTTTATTATTTCAAGTAGGTTCTTTATGTCGCCACTATTCTCAAGTATCGCTTTTTTATAAGCATCTATGACATCCGTTTCTTTTAATGGTTTCATGTCGCATTCAGAATGATTGTGCTGATGTCTCTGGCAAACCCAGGTCGTTATATTCTCTCCATTCGCCAATGCCCTACCATATCTCCTGAACTTTGTTCCGCAGTTACCACAGACCAGTAATCCACTTAATGCATATGTGCTACTGTATTTTCCAACACCAGTTCTTTCTCCGCTTCGCAACTCTTGTCGGCGCTGTCTTTCAGCTTGTACCATATCAAATACCTCTTGAGATATAATTGCAGGATGGCTCTTTTCGACATAAAAACTTGGTGCTTGACCTTCGTTTTTAAGCCTATGTTTACTCAATACATCTGGCTTGAAAGTTTTACCCAATACAGCATTGCCCGTGTATTTTTCGTTTTCTAACATTCGCTGAATTATGCTAGCACTATAATTACTGTTGCATTTCGTTTTATAGCCTTCAGCGTTAAGCCCGTTAGCAATTTGTAGTGGTGTTTTGCCATCTAGGTATTCTCGGAATATTCGTCTTACTATTTCCGCTTCCGATTCGACAATAACATATCTGCCGTCTTTTTGACCTTTTTCGTTTACAAACTCTTCTTTATCCCAGCCTAATACATGCCTGTAATTTATAAGCACTCGCCCCTCTTTAAACCTTTTTCTAAATGCCCATTTTATATTGGTAGATATGTTTCGGCTTTCCTGTTCCGCTACTGCTGATAGTATTGTTATTAAGATTTCACCACCTGTAGTTAACGTGTCAATCTTCTCGTTCTCAAAGTATATCCCTATCCCGATTTCTTTTAATTTTCTTATGGTCTCCAAACTATCAACCGTATTCCTTGCAAACCTAGACACGGATTTGACCAGAACTTTATCGATTTTATCATCTTCGCAATCTTTTATCATTTGCAGAAACTCTTTTCTTGAATCGGTTTGAGTTCCCGTTATCCCTTCATCCGCATAAATCTTCACCAGTTTCCAGCCCTCATGTTTCTTTATGCTCTTTTCAAAGTGTTCGCATTGATGTTCAAACGACTCTTCCTGTTCTGTCTTATCGGTACTCACCCTACAATATGCGGCGACCCTTGTTTCACTTATATTAGTTATCGGACGCATTCTAGGATTGTACAATACTGGTATTTCTCTTACTACTCTGCCTTCCAACATTTTTGTTCCTCCATTTCTCTTAATGTTTTTCTCTCTAACCAACCTTTACTGTTGCCTGCGTGTCCGTTATCGAACTTTCGGCTGATTTTTGCCCCATTCATAAAAATAAAGGTTATGGTCTTTCCTTTTACCACAACCTTATCTATAAATTTATCAACCTTTTCTTCGTCAAACTCCGTTATCGGTTTATAGTCTTTTTGGCTTACTCCCTGCATCTCCATCTCGTTAATCTTTTTGTACAGTTCATCCATGTTTTCTCTTACGGTTTTGACTTCCTTGTTATAATCCTCTATACGGATTAGATGGTTTATCTTTAATGCGGTCAGTTCACTTTCCTTTTTCTTTAACGCCTGATGCTGTTCCTGTAATGTGTATATTTCCTCGCTTGCAAGTCGCCCCTTAACAAACTGGTTAAAGCACTCTATAAACTTGTCTTTTAGCACAGTGTCCTTTATTCGGCCATTTCCGCATTGTTTTTTCCCTTCTAGGTTTTGCCTATGACATATCCATATTTCACTCTGGTAGGGTTTCCCTATGTTATTGAATTTATGAACGAAGTTTTTTCCGCATTCTCCACATATTATTTTACCAGTGAAAGGATATATGGATTGCTTGTCTTCATTTCGCTTTCCCGTTCTTTGCTTGATTTCCTCTTGAATCTTATCAAACTCATCTGGTGGAATAATGGCTTCGTGGGCATTCTCTATAAAGTATTGTGTTTCATAACCATTGTTTTGTACACGCTCACCGTTAACCGTAGCTGTTTTTTGCAACAACACACAGCCTTTATACTTTTCATTTGTCAGAATGTACCTCACAGATCGTCTATCCCAAGTAGGTTTGCCTTTTGCGTTTAGTCTCCCTTCTTCCATCAGTAACTTCGATATAGGGTAAAACCCTAGCCCTTGTTTATAAAGTTCAAATATCCGTTTTACCGTTTCTGCTTGACTTGGTTCTACAATCAGAGTATTTGTTTCCTTATCCATTTTGTATCCAAGTATTTTCGAGCCTGCAAATATCCAACCATTCCTATATCGTGATCGATAAACCCATTTCTGATTGTTTGAGTATACCTTTAGATCGTTTTCAGCAACCGCAGCCGCTATAATTAAGTATAATTCGGCTTGCGGATTAAAGGTATCTATTTGCTCTCTCTCAAAGAATACGTTAATACCTTGGTCTCTTAATTTTCTGACCACACTCAATAGTTCTTCCGTGTTTCTAGCAAACCTTGACACAGATTTGGTATAGATAGTATCAAACTTCTTCTTTTCGCCATCTCTTAACATCGTCATAAAGTTAGGGCGTTTCAACATCGATTTTCCACTTATACCTTTATCAGCATAAATCCCTACCAACTCAATGTCTGGGTGTTGCCCTAGTTCGTTTTGCCAATACTCTTTCTGATAAGCAAAACTGTGTGTCTGTGCATCGCTTTTCGTTGAAACACGAACATAGACTACTGCTCTCTTTTTGTTTTCCATACAACCTCCTATTTTTACTACCTTTTTAATTTATGGGTTTGAACCAAGCATAAAAAATTTTGTCCTACCCATTTCTAGGTAGGACAAATAATACCGTGCTCGCTCGTTTAAGTCCAGAGAAAATCGGCTAAACTTACGAATATATTTTATTAATATTTCTTTTACATATACTTTGCTTCTGTTCGTCAGAAATCAACCCTTGAAGCCATAATTTCTCAACAATCATATTGGCTAGGGCGGTTTGCAACATTTTACTTTTCTCCATCTTTCTCCCCTTTCGACAATTGCTTTATTACCTGGTTAGTACCCGTAGCCGTAAGACCACTAGCACCGCCAAGCACTATCGCTACCCAAATGTTCTGCGCCGGGATAATCGTAGGAAATGCGAAAAAACATACGATTCCGCAAACCACACCGAGACCCGCCGATATCAAAGGAATAAACTTTTTGAAAGTTTCCTTCTCGCCGACCGCCGTCTTTAATACGTTGACGATCCAGTATACCACCGTCGCTATCGCAGGTACACTAATAAGTTCCAAATACTGTTCCATTTTCTTTTCCTCCTATTTTTAATAAAACGGTGTTGCCGTCATTTTAATCTTTGCATATATTACAAACTCTCCCTTGGTTCCGGGCGGGATTATCCCGTTGAACGATTCCGTGCAGGTTAAGTCCTTAAAATACCCATAAAACCTAAAACTCCCACCATTGTTCGGCTTACTTCTTTCCGAAGTGTATGGTGTATCTATCGTTGCACCGACACTTGACTTATAACTCGTAGGATAGTTCCCGTTCGGTTTTAAGAGAAAACCCCAGTCTGCCCATGTTCTATACTGTGAACTCCCGGATGTTGGAATATAAGTTATAGGATACTCGGCCGCAACCACCGTGACCCCATTAATCTTTAAGCCGTCCACTTCTACGCCGTTAAACTTAACTCCGTTTAATGAGTTCAAATCAATCCTGCCCATCGCTTATTCTCTCCGTGTTAATGCATAAGTAGTTTTCCGCGTCCACATAGATATCGGTCAGTTTTACACACTCGGCGAGTTTATTGTCCATCTCCGTCTTTGTGTATGCACCCACCTGTTCAGCAGTGACATTATGCGGATTTTCTTGGTCTTCTAAATGCACCTCAAACTTTTGCGGAACTGTGAGTTTTAACTCTGCGACCACCGCAGCACTTATGTTTCTCGTTTTTGCACCTACTGACATGCTTCCACCTCCACTATTCCGTTTGCCGCTACCGTAATTATGTCTTCGCCCTTATACTTTATCGAATAGGTATAAGTGCCGACTGTAAACTTTTCCGATACCGCTTTAGGTATTTCGAGAATTACTTTTCCGTCTTCTTCAACCTCGCACTCGCATTCGTAAACAATGTTTTTGAAAGCGTTTGAAAACTTGAAAAGGACTGTATCTAACGGCGACAAATTGATCTCTTCGTGTGTGGTTTCATCGGTCAAAGTTATGGTCCACTCTATCGAAAAAGTATCGCCCTCATACCAAAAGATTTTGCCGTCTTCTATTCTCGGACTTTTCTTTGCTGTAATGTTTAATTCCATATCTACTCCCCACTTGACTGTTTAACAAGGTAGTCGTACATTTGTGCGTCGGCTTCCTTGTATGCCTTGATTGCCGCTTTCATCTCACCGTTGGTTTTTCCGTCACGGATAGCGATTGCGTCCGCATAGGTCAATTTGCCTATAGCGTCAATGCTTTTA
>JAFSLQ010000026.1 GCA_017448355.1 Clostridia bacterium
CTAAACGTTGTTTATATGGAAGATTATTGCGTTTCTATGGCTGAAAAACTTATGCCGGCGACCGAACTTTCTGAACAGATTTCACAGGCGGGCAAGGAAGCGAGCGGTACGGGTAACATGAAGTTTATGATAAACGGCGCGCTTACTATCGGTACGTTAGACGGTGCGAACGTCGAGATGCAAGAAGCGTGTGGCGCTGACAATATCTTTATTTTCGGGCTTACCGCGAAAGATGTTGACAGATTATGGAGAACAGGATACAATTCGTCGGAATTTTACCGCAACAACAAAAAACTTATCGGCGTTATCGACGCGTTGAACAAAGGCTTTAACGGTCAGAGTTTCTCGGATATTGCTCAATACCTTTTGACGGGAAGCCCCGTTGCCGACCCGTATATGTGTTTGGCTGACTTCGGAGATTACTCGGCAACTCACGAAAAAATAGACCAAGTGTATAAAGATAAAAAGCAATGGGCGAAAATGAGTCTTAACAATATCGCGTCCGCAGGAATTTTTGCAGCGGACAGAAGTATTAAAGAGTACGCGGAAAGAATCTGGCACTTAAAACGCATTAAATAATATGACTGCCCGTTGTATATATAACCCGCTCGATAAATTTTATAAGAACGTCACGGGTGCGGTAAGAGAACAACAAAACATAGTTTTAAGGATAAAAGGCGATTTTGAAAAAGTTGATTTTGTCTGTCATAAAGACGGTGAAAATCCCTTTTATTTACCAATGAATAAAAGAGGCGGGGTTTTTGAATTATCCGCTTCTTTTTCCGTTGGACTTTACTTTTATTGTTTTGACCTTCATAACGGCTCTTTTGTAGGTTGCGGCGAAAATCTTAAAGGAGTTATAACCGATAATCCCGAATATTTTCAACTTTCGGTTTATTCGGAAAACTATTCTGTGCCGAGTTGGATTAAAGGCGGCTTGATTTACCAGATTTTTCCCGATAGATTTTATCGTTTTGGGGATACTATACCTAATATCGAAGACAGAGTTATACATAAGGATACGAGTGAGAATCCTTATTTTTTACCTAACGGTAACGGTAAGGTTTTAAATAACGACTTTTATGGCGGTAACCTTAAAGGTATTACCGAGAAATTGCCGTATTTAAAATCTCTTAACGTTTCGGTTATATATCTTAATCCGATTTTTAAAGCATACTCAAATCATAGATATGACACGGGTGATTATTTGCAAATTGACCCTATGCTCGGCAATGAAAACGACTTAAAAGAACTTATTAACAAAGCAAACGAACTTGGAATAAACATTATTCTTGACGGCGTTTTTAATCACGTAGGCGCAGATAGCGTATATTTTAACAAATACGGTCATTATAATTCCTTAGGCGCGTATCAGAGTAAAGAATCCGAATATTATCCTTGGTTTGATTTTATCGATTATCCCGAAGATTATAAATCCTGGTGGGGCATTAAAATTCTTCCTGCCGTAAACAAAGAAAATCCCGCGTATATAAACTTTATTTGCGGGAATAACGGAGTGTTGGAACACTATCTTAAATTAGGTGTAAAAGGTTACAGGCTGGACGTCGTTGACGAACTTCCGCAAGACTTTGTACGTCATTTAAGGCAGACCATAAAATCAAACGATAAAAATGCCATTATAATCGGCGAAGTGTGGGAAGACGCGTCGAATAAAATTTCGTATAGCAAGCGGCGTGAGTATTTTTTAGGTAAAGAACTCGATTCTGTGATGAATTATCCGCTTAAAAATGCCATTATAGGTTTTGTTAAAACGGGCGATTCTCTATTGCTTTCACGCACGGTTAATACGCTTATTGACCATTATCCGAAATTTGTTTTAGACGCTCTTATGAACGTGCTGTCAACCCACGACACGGCTAGGATTTTATCTGCTGTATCGGACGTGGATATAAGCGGTAAAACCAAGACTCAACTTGCCGAGATAATTCTAACGGGAAAAGAGAAGGAGACGGCGATTTTCAGGCTGAAAGCGGCAACACTTTTGCAGTATACGTTGTTCGGTGTGCCGAGCGTTTATTACGGCGACGAGGCGGGGATGCAAGGATTTTTTGACCCGATAAATCGAAAATATTTCGCTTGGGATAATATCGAACAGGATATTTTATCTTGGTATAAACTTTTAGGAAAAATCAGGAGTGAAAATCAAGTATTTAAAAACGGCGTTTTAAAAGAACTTTATTGTGCCAACGGGTTTTACGTCTTTACGCGAAAAAATCATTACGGCGAAATTCTTACCGTTGTAAACGTTAAGAATAAAAAATTTGAACTTACTTTTAAAGGAAAACTTGTAAATCTTTTAGATAATTGCATATATGACGGGAAAATAGCCGTCGAAAAACAATTTTTGGGAATTTTTAAAAAAATAGATTAAAAAAAGTTGACAACGTGAAATTCCCGTGCTATTATTAAAACAAATTTAAGAATAAACCGTTGACGTAAAGTAGTAGGTTGTTTTCCGTTTTTCAGAGAATTTGCGGTCGGTGCAAGCAAATAGCGGGGATTTCCGAATGGATTACGGAGGGCAAGGGCGAAAATATAAGTAGCCTTTGACGCAAGAAGCCGAGCGTTAAAGCGGCAGGGTATGATAGTACCCGAAAAGAGGCAAAAGTTAAATCTTTTGTGAAAATGGGTGGCAACACGGATTATTTCGTCCCAACGGAATATCCGTGTTTTTGTTTACAAAAAAATTAAAAGGAGAAAGAACAATGTCAGACAAAAAGATTCCCACGAAACTTTTATTAGAAGAAAGTGAGTTACCAAAGTCTTGGTATAATATGAACGCGGTTATGCCCGATAAGCACGACCCCGCGCTTAATCCCGCAACGCTTAGACCTTGCACTTTAGAAGAGATGAAAGTTCCGTTCTGCGAAGAACTTGCGGCGCAAGAACTTAATATGACGGATGAATATATCCCGATTCCCGAAGAAATAAGGGATTTTTATAAAATGATACGTCCGTCGCCGCTTATTCGTGCGTATTGCTTGGAAAAAGCACTCGGCACACCTGCGGAAATATATTACAAATTTGAAGGAAACAACACTTCCGGTTCGCATAAATTAAATTCCGCAATTGCACAGGCGTATTATGCTAAAAAGCAAGGTTTAACTTCGCTTACCACCGAAACGGGTGCGGGACAATGGGGGACTGCACTTTCAATGGCTTGCGCGTTTTTAGGACTTGACTTAACCGTTTATATGGTGAAAGTAAGCGCGGAACAAAAGCCCTTCCGTAAAACCGTTATGGAAACGTACGGCGCGAAAGTTGTTCCGAGTCCGTCCACAACAACAGAAGTCGGTAAGCGTATTCTTGCCGAAGACCCGACTACGGGCGGCTCGCTTGGCTGCGCTGTCTCAGAAGCGCTTGAAGTCGCTATGAAAACGCCGAACTGTAAATATGTTTTAGGTAGCGTTTTAGACCACGTTATTCTTCACCAGTCGATTATAGGGCAGGAAACTAAAACCGCACTTGAAAAATACGGTATAGAACCTGACTTGTTTATAAGTTGTATAGGCGGTGGTTCTAACTTCGGTGGCTTTATCTCGCCTTTTATAAAGGATAAAATAAACGGTACGGCAAAATACGATATTTTAGCGGTTGAACCCGCGTCTTGCCCGTCGTTAACTCGTGGTAAATATGCCTACGATTTCGGCGATACGGGTAAAATGACGCCCCTTCTAAAAATGTATACTTTGGGCAACGGATTTAAACCTTCCGCAAACCACGCTGGCGGACTCAGATATCACGGTATGAATCCGATTATATCTAAACTTTATCACGACGGATATATGTCTGTTGTTTCTGTGGAGCAAACCAAGGTGTTTGAAGCGGCTGTTCAATTTGCTAAATCCGAAGGCATACTGCCCGCACCTGAATCTTCGCACACGATTAGAGCGGTTATAGACCAAGCGCTTAAATGCAAGGAAACGGGCGAGAAGAAGAAAATTGTGTTCTGTCTTACCGGAACAGGATATTTTGACCTCAAAGCGTATGAACAGTACAATAATAAAACTATGACCGATTATATTCCGACCGACGCGGATTTGGAAAAAGGTTTTGCGACTATACCCGATATTCCTCAGAATAAATAAAAAATCATAGTTTTTAGTTGCAAATTATTATAAAATGTATTAAAATAATACTTAGATTTTAGGAGGGATTTTTATGTCAGTTGCTGAACAGGTTAAAGAACTTATCGCAAAACAGTTAAACAAACCCGTAAACGAGATAACGGAAGATAAAGAAGTGGTAAAAGATTTAGGTGCAGATTCTCTTGACGTTGTGGAAATGCTTATGAATCTTGAAGAAGAAAGCGGCATTACCATTTCGGAAGAAGACGCCGTTAAC
>JAFSLQ010000027.1 GCA_017448355.1 Clostridia bacterium
TAAAACGTGCCTAACGCTATTTAGCTTTCGGCACTTTTATATTGACAATATTTTAAATTAAAGGTATAATAAAATCAGCAACACAACTTAATAGGTATAAAATCATCTAATTCACGGAATCATCTACGGTAGAGATGCTTCCCTTTATATCCGTGTAATTAGATGTTCCATTGTGATAGTTGTGTTGCTACAACGGGATTGCATTTTTACAGGTGCGTTCCTATTGGGCGCACTTCTATTGTAAAGAGTGCCGAACGCTATTTAGCGTTCGGCACTTTGTTTTAGGTTAAATTAATTATTCCGAAAGCGTACCGAGAAAAGCGGTAGCCGCTATTTCGCAAGCGGGTTTACTTACCGAAAGACGCGCATTGTTTGCAAAGGCATATGCGCCTATCGTTGCAATTTCATCAGAGAAAGTAAAAGTCGTTAAAGACGCACCGTAAAACGCGTAGTCGCCTATTTCCGTTACTTTCGTACCCGATAAATCAAAGTCCGTAAAACTCGTACCCTTAAACGCGTTTTCCTTTATCGCGATAAGTGCAGAATTTTCGTCAAACTTAAAGCCGTTATCGCCAAAGGTTTTAAGACTTACCGCACCTTCGAACGCGCTGTCGTAAATGACTTTAACGCTTGCGGGGATATTTATCGTTTTAAGACCTACGGTGTTTTTATAAGCCGCAATGCCTATCGCCTTTATATTGCCCTGCAAATTCACTTTCGTTATGCCGCTTATGCCGCAGAACGCGTACATCGGTATATTGATTTCACTTTCCGCATTAACGGTTACTTCTCGAAGCGTGGCGGGGATATAGAAGGTCGCCGTCATATCACTTTTTTCACCGTAAGACTGCGTGATTTGTGCCGAGTAGTCGGATTCTTCTTCGCCGAAGATATAGCCGAATAAACGAGCTTTATCCGTCGCTTTTAATTCGTCTCCCATAGCGGGTGCGGTTTCGTTAAAATAAGCGTCGGAATAAGCGTTTGCGCCAACGAAAGGCAAAGTTATCTTTGTAAGCGCGCGCATATTTTTAAATGCGCCCGCGTCTATCGTCAAATCTACGTCGTCCGCTCTATCCGAAACGATTATTTCGGTAAGCGTACTGTTGCCGTCGAAAGCACCCGTTCTAATTCTGCCGACGACTACGTCTCCGTATTTTGCTTTTACCGCGCTGACAATGTCAAGTGTTTCCACGCCGTCTTCCGCGCCGTAGCCGATAACCGTATAGAAATTATCGCCCGTTAACTTTTTAGCGATTATGCCCTTTTCTGTTGTCTTACCGTTTGCGCCTGCGCACGCGAAAAGCGAAAGCGCCGCCAAAACCGTTAAAAGCGATATTATTAAAAGTTTTACAACCTTTTTCATACTGACTCCGATATTATAACTAGATTATACTTAATTAGTTTATCATTTATACGGAGTTTTGTCAATTAATAATTTTTATTTGATTTGTTTTTTACAACTATTTTTCGTTAAAAATCCGCCGTTTTTTGTTACAACTTCATTTTCGCTTGATTTTTCGGCTAAATTATGACTTTTCCGCTTAAAAAACTTTCAAAAAACCCGTTAGAGTTTGCCCCCGCGCGCTCGAACGCGCCGACAAGAGATTCGGGCGTTGCCGTTTTGTATGCGTTTTCATCGTAAAAACGGCGTAGCCCTGCGAAAAACGCGTTGTCCCCCACCGTTTGCCGTAAGTAATCGAACATTATACACGCTTTCACGTATGCAATATTTACGTACTCGTATTCACTCGAATATTCGGCTAAATTTCTTGTCATCGTGGTGTCCACGTTCCCGACTATTTTTGCATACACCGAACAAAAAAGTTTATACGTCTGTTCGGCGGACTTAATAAGACTTTCGCGCGTATAACCGTAATCGGGGTGCGCTTCGTAGAAAAGAACCACCGAATACTCGGCAAGACCTTCGTCGATAAAGGGGTGCTTAATCTCGTTGTTGCCGACTACCGTCTGCCACCATTGATGCGCGGTTTCATGAACGATAACTTCTTTATACGCGGCAGGTTCTAATCCCGCACTTATATAGGTAAGCGCGGTAAATTCCATACCGCCCTGTACGAACGGCGTTTGTACGACCGAATAAGTTTTATAGGGATATTCACCCCATTTGTCGCCGAAAAAGTCTAATGCTTGTTGGGCAATTTTTAATGAACTTTCCGCGTTTTCGTCGTTATAATAATAGTATAAAACGTTCGTATCTCCGACCTTACCGCTTAAAACGTTAAACTTTTCGGAAAGAACAAGCGCAAACGACCGCGCGTTTAAAATTTTATAGCAAGACGTAACTTTACCGTCCGCTTCCGTTTCCGAAACAAGTTCGCCGCTTGTCGCAGCGACAAGCGATTTATCATGGGTAAAATTCACCGTGTAGTCCGCGACGTCGCTGAAAAACGGGTCGCCGTTTGCGTAATACGTACACTCGTAAAACGCGCCGTTTTCTATTCCGCAAAGCACGGGATAAAAATTAGCAAGATTTATCGTATCGGCATTAATACCCGTTCGCGCGATGACTTTTGCTAAATCCGTCTTAAAATCTATCTCTACCGCCGCCTTTTCGTTGGGAAAGAGTTCACTTTTAAGCGGTACATAAAGCACGTTCATATCTTCGCCGCCTATCGAAAAGTCTATCGTTTCGCCACCTACGCACACTCTCGTAATTTCCGTGCCGCCAAAATCTTCGCCCCACTTATAAGCCTGATAATGATACTGCGCGCTTATGGGCGGGAACTTAGCGTTTTCTCTGAACGCGTTTGCAAAGAGATTAAATTTCAGTTCGCTGAACGCATTGTCCGTATTATTATAGAAAACGACCGTTTCCGTGCCGACAACGGTTTTCCCGTCGAACTCACAATTTATTTCGTAAGTAGTCTTTTTATCGCCCGTACAGCCCGTTAAAATGGGAATTGCGGCAATCGCGATAAATGCTAAGGTTAAAGTGATTAGCGTCTTTTTAAACATAAAAAACCCCGAATAAAGTATTTTTTAATACTTTATTCGGGACGAAAATTTTATATGACTTATTTTTCTTCTAAACTGAGATATTTAGCGGGGTTAATAACTTCGCCGTCTTCTATCACCTGAAAGTGCATGTGCGCGCCCGCCGCGGCTTCCTGACGGTTGGTTAAGGACACTTCGCCGATTTTTGCACCTTGTTTGACCGTTTGACCGATAAACACGTTTTCGCCGTCTGCAAGCGAATTATACACGGTATAAAGCCCGTTGCCGTGGTCAATGGTTATCGTCGTACCCGTTAAAAGCGTGGTTTCTATATTAGAAATAACACCGTCGTACGCCGCGTATACTGAAGAACCTTCTTCCGCAAAAAAGTCTATCGCCTTGTGCGCCTGAAATCTTTTAAGGGTTGCGTTATAGGCAAGGGTTTCGGTATAATCTTCCATCGCCGTCATATTTTCGACGGGAACAATAAACGATATTACGTTTACTACGGGCGTGTCGGGTACGTCGGGAATATCAGGCACGTCAACCTGCGTGTCGGGCGTATTATTCGTGGAATTGTCCGTTCCGTCCGACTTTGCCTGTTCTCTGACCGTTTCTTGCAGCCTGATTTCCGCCGCGCGGTTCACCATTACGAGCGTTATCGAAAGCCCAATCGCTAAAATACAAAGTGCCAAAACGATATACGCCGCGTTCTTTTTGAAAAAACTTATTACTGTCCTTTGCTGTTTCATTTTTAATCCTCCGATATTTTATGCTGCGATTATTGCCGCAAAAAATTTTTATATACCTTAAAATCCGAAATTTTTATTTCATCCGCTAAAAACTGCCGAAAATTATCGGCGTGCCGAGTTTTGCGTATTCTTTCCCGTTAAAATAATGAATATTTATTGCCTTTCCGTCAACATATGTTTTATACTTGACGCGGGGCGAATAGGCGTAATAACTTATTCCCGCCGAAGTTTCTTCACTAAAAACGTGCGTTGCCGAAAAATCGGCTAAGACTTGCCCGTAGGAAACCGAAACCACACAACTTTCACCTTTGATGTTTAAATAATCGCCAAAGTTTAAGTTCGTCGCCAAAACAATATTATCGCCGAAAGACCCCGCCGTTAAATACAACTCGTATTTTTCCGCATAGGCTTTGAATACCGGCGATTTTTCCGCGTATAGCGAATAAAAACAAAATGTAAAAATTATTATGGATATAAACAGCGCAAAAATTTTCCGCATAAAAATAATCCCGTTAAACTTTAACGGGATTATTGACTTTTTATATGATTTTTATACTTTGGCTATTCGAGAAAACCGCTTTCTCTAATAACCGTCATAAAGTTGACGGTGTCGGGCAAATCGCCGCACAGTTTCAACGCTTTTACATAAGGCGCAAAATCCGCGTCGGGATTGCCGCCGAGTTTAGAATAATTTTCTTCTACGACTTTAAATTCTTCCGAAATAAGATTTATATCGTCTTTTAAATCGGCTTTAACGCTTAAAAGGTCTTTCCCCTTCAATGCTTTAATCTGTGCGGCAAAACCTTTTAAAAAAGCACCGTCGTCGGATTTTGTAATATCGGCAAGTTCCTTTACCCTTTTATTGTAATCGGGAACTGTAAACGGCATATCTTTTTCCGACACGCAAAGCGAGTAAAGATTAATAAGTTTTTTGATAAGCGAAAAACGTATATCTTTTTCTTCCTTAAAGCCTGTCAGCCGCTTAAAAGAATATTCTGCGGAATTAAATAAAACTTCGCCGCCCGAGGCTAAATTTGCAAGTTCGATTTTAAGCCCCGATATAAGAAGATTGTTTGCGCTATATGAAAAATTTGCGATTTTTATCGCATTTAAAATAATGTTTCGTTCAAATTCATAGGAATTACCGCTACAAATCGCAAGTCTTATACGATAATCAATTAGCGAAAGGATTTTACAGTATATACTTATATACTGTTCGGTTTTATTTCCGAACAGACAAGCATTATCGGATATAACAACGTGATACTCACAGTCCACGGAGAAAAAGTCTGTTTCGGACTTATTCGCGCCCCAAAAGAAAGGTACTTTGGCACAAAGCACGCCGTCGGTATTAATACAGTCCAGCGCAAAAATAACGGGGATTTTAAATAAAGTAGCGATATACGCCGCAAGGTCCATTAACTCGCGGTCAAATATTAATACTGCGCGCACATCGTCAGGCACACAAATTATATCGAATACGCTTGAAAGATTAAGAACTGCATTTTCGGGCATAATAAAATTAAGCGGTTTAATATTTGCGCATTTAAGATTGTTCGTTACATCTTTACCGAAATCAGAAAAAGTGTTTTTGGTGTAAACGGCAGCAATTTTCCCGAAAGGTGCAATATCCCCCACAACTTTTATAATATCGGCATTATAAAAATGCACCCGACTATTTAAGCCGAGAATTTTTGCCGTATTATTAAGTTCGATGATTTCAGAATCTTTCATAACCCTTAATATGGTAGCAGATTAATGGGTTTATGTCAAGTTAACGGAAATATTTAGGCTTGTTTCTAAAATTTAGGGTATTTTTTTGTAAAAAATGTTAAAAATATAATAAAATACAGTAAAAATTTAAAAAAACTATTGAAATAGTTTTTTTATATGATATAATTAATTTGTTCATACGATAAAGGAGGTAAAATATGAATAAAAATGAGTTAGTAAGAGCAATAGCAAATAATGCGGGCATTACGTTAAAAGATGCAGGTGTTGCACTTGACAGCGTAGTTGCAGCAATTACCGATGGGCTTAAAAAGGGTGAAAAAATCCAGATTTCAGGCTTTGGTACTTTTGAAGTAAAATCAAAACCCGCAAGAGAAGGAATTAATCCTAAGACGGGCGCTAAAATTAAGATAGCGGCTTCTAAAGTTCCCGCTTTCAAATTCGGCAAAGCATATAAAGACTCTTTTTAATCCGAATTAAAAAACTTATTCCCGACCGATAACATATCGGTCGGGAATTTTTTATTGTTTTATACGAAAAGAAGTCGGGATTAAATCCCGACTTCTTTTTACCGAATTAAATTCGGATTTTTGTTAATTAGGCTCTGCCAAGCAATTCATCAACGTAATCAGCAGTGAGTTCAGCAATGATTGCGTCGATAACCGCTTCATCAGCACTCTTTTCTTCAACTTTCAACTTGCCGCAGTGTTCGCAGACATAACCAAGGTAATATATACCGTCGTCATACCACTTAACAACGTGTTCAGCAGTATCAAGCGTGGTGATGTGATGGTCAATCATCGGAATAACGATCGTAGTCGTAGCAACAGTCTTTCCGTCATAACGATAACTTACAACAAGTTTTCCATCAGCACCGCAGGTGGGAAGGGTTCTAGACGTAATAGACGCGGTAGCCATTAATTCATCCTCGCATCTGGTACAAACGGATACAGCATAACCAAGTGCATATTCGCCAAGATATACAACACCGTCTTCTTCATAAGCAGATGCATAGCGGTCGCCTGCAATAGTCCATTCGCCGTAATCGTGTCCGAGAGCAGGTATTATAACCTCGTCAACTTCAGTACCGCAAACCGTACAAACTTTATACGAACGACCAGCATGCGTACAATCAGCAGGAACAACGATTTCCTCACCAGGGGTATGTTCACCGGATAACTGGAATACAACCTTTTCGTGGCAGGTTTCACATTCGAATACTGCTAACGCATAGCCGTTATCACAAGTTCCGGGATTACCTTCGTTCCAAGCAAGGGTGCCGTTATCGAAGAAATAACCGAAACCATCGCCGTATTCATATCTGTTTTCTTCAGGAACAGCCAGGTTGAACGCAACAACCCTAACGTCGTGTCCGTTGTATTTGCCGATAAGGTGAGTACCCTGAGATTCACTGTAAGCCCAGCTATATTTGAAGGTTAAGGTCTTAGCAGTTTCTTCCGCAGTTTCTACTTGATACGTATAGTTCGTAGTGTTATTAGCAGCGGTATAGAAATCATACTTATAAGTATCGGTGGTTACACAACCAACAGTGCTTGGAGTAATAGTTTCTTTAGCATACAACGTGATTTGTGCATCACAGTCAGCGCAATCGAATATAACTGCCGCGCCGGCTTTATCGTCTAACGCTAAGAAGTCAGACCAGCTTGCTGCTTGCGGAGCAAAACTATGTCCTACAGCGTCGTAAGCTTCTTGTAAAATGTAGCGATCGCAATCAGTACACTTAATTTCAAGATATCCGCGTTCGGTGCAAGAAGGTTCAACCAAATTCGTATCGTCTTCGTCGAGACCTCTGTGTTCGCCGGAGAGAGCGATAACGATTTGTTCATTACATACTTTACAAGTAAAGACTGCAGGCATATACGTAGAGCAGTTAGCGGGAATACCTTCGCTCCAACGGATTAAGTTTTCAGCAAAGAAACCGGCTACTTGATCGTTATAGTCATATTCAGGTCCTTGGTTCGCTATGTTATAAGCAGCAAATTTCATATATTGAGTATCTGCCGTGTTAGCCTTAACCGTATGATACATAACTTCTTCAGCAGCGTAAACGTTGAACGTTACGGTTTGAGTTTCGTTATCAATACCGATAGACAAAGTCGCTTTATAGGTAGTATAGGATTTGCTTCTACAATCCTGAGCAGCGTGCTCACTAACAAATTCAACTTCTGCGTCAACGATTTGTCCACACTTTGTACATCTGAACGAAGCGGTAGCGTTCGTAGCATTGAAATTAACATAAACAAAGTTATGCCCGGCAGCTTCGACTATATCATATCTCCAAACATATCCGCAATCAGCACAAGTCTTATAGGAATATCCGTCTTCCGTACAAGTTGCAGGAACAACCGTTTCTCCACCGAAAGTATGTTCGCCGGAAAGCGCGATAACTATCTGTTCGCCACATACCGTACAAGTAAATACTGCGGGAACGTGAGATTCACAGTTAGCAGGCGTACCTTCACTCCAACGAAGCGTTCCGTTATCGAAGAACTCTTTAAGATCTTCGGTGTATTCTTCTTCGTTTTGTTCCGCGATGCTGTAAGCATGGAACATTACGCCGTCAGCGAGAGTGTGTTCGCCAGTGTTTTCGTATTCCTCATGTTCAACTTCAATCGTATCTTTTAATATAGTCCTTACGCCGTCAACAAAATTATAATAACTGTATTCATAAATAACGTAAGAATATCCGTCGTTTCTGCAATCGGCAGGAACGTTTACTTCGCCATCTTCAAGTTTATACGCTCTTACTTCCTGAGCCACGCCGCATCTCGAGCAAGTGAGACTTACAGGATAGTAGTTGGGAGATACGGTGGTAACCTTTGCACCGATTTCGGGTTCGCCGTAAACGTGACCTAAAGCCGGTTCTTTTTCAGCTACGATAACGCCGTTGTCATAAAGTAATACGGATTCACAAATCGGACACATTTTATAAACGGTGTGTTCGTTTTCGCAGATATTTACTTGATCATCGTCAACAACGATGTTTACCCAATCTTCAACGTCGGCGTGTCCGGCAGCGAACTGTTCACCGCAGAGAGCGCAAGTCGCTTCGAAACAATTTTCAGCGACGCCCGAATAACCTTCAAGTATCGTTAACGTGCCGTATTCATACTGGGTAGTGAGCGCGTAAGCAAACGTACCGGTATCATACCTTTCATAGGTAATAGTACCTTCTTCCTCATCTACGTTTAACGTTAATTCGCCTTCCTGAATAGAGGGTTCGATAACCCATTTACCGTGTGTCGTAGGATCTTTTGCCACTGTTTCAAGAGCAACGGAACCACAGGTTGCACACGCTTTAACCGCAACACCTTCTTCACTGCAACTTGCGGGTTTAATAACGGTGCTGTCGCTGTAGTTGTGATTACAATTAGCGTCACCAACGTTAACCTTCGTTCCGTCAGCATATGTAATTTCCGTCTGTCCGTTGTCAAGAACTTTCACGTCTTTAACACTGCTGAGAGCATATTCGGATTTAGTTCCGTCAACGTATGTAACCTGGAACTTATCACCGGAAAGCACAACGCTTGCAACAACTTTATCGTCTTTAGTTAACTGTTTTTCATTGTTGCCGCACGCAACGAGACCGAAAGTCATCGCAAGCGCAAGACATAAAAGCGCAACTACACTGACGATTTTTGCTAACAATGTTTTGTTTTGCATAGTTTTTCTCCTTTCTTATTTTTTTGATAATTTTACTATGATTTTATATACAATATAATAAACAGTTCAATAATGCTTGAACGTTTTACTCCAACAGACGCATCATATTATCACTCTCCCCCTTTGCCTATCGGGTTTTTAAGGATATTCCCGTTCCAAAAGCGGGAAATCTTAAAAAATAGGCAAAGACACAATGAAAAAATTAACATTTGCCAATTCTTCATTGTGGATTAATAATATCACATCCATTTTGGCTTGTCAACTAAAATTACAAAAATTAACAATAATTCCACAAAATTTTTAATGATTTTGTGAATATTTTCGCCTTTAATGTTCATAACTTATAAGTTATCCACATTTTTGACGTTTTTTTGAATTTTTTATAAACACGCTGTCAACAGGTTATCAACATTTTTGCGGTAACGCTGTTGACGGCGCTTTGTTTATAAATTGAAAAACCAAATTAAATACGAGCATCTAAATCAAGTATTATTAAATTGTGATTTATATTTGCCGTGTTGCTTATTTTATGATTTTAGCAACAACGCCGGAACCTACCGTTCTGCCGCCTTCACGGATAGCGAAACGTAAGCCTTCTTCCATAGCGATAGGAGTTATAAGTTTAACGCTTATCGTTACGTGGTCGCCGGGCATAACCATTTCTACGCCTGCGGGAAGTTCGATAGAACCGGTAACGTCGGTAGTTCTGAAATAGAACTGAGGACGATAGTTGTTGAAGAACGGAGTATGACGGCCGCCTTCTTCCTGTTTCAAAACGTAAACCTGACCTTCGAATTCGGTGTGGGGTTTAACGGTGCCGGGTTTCGCGATAACCTGTCCACGTTCGATGTCCGTTTTGTCGATACCACGAAGAAGTGCGCCGACGTTGTCGCCTGCTTGCGCTTCGTCCAAGGTTTTACGGAACATTTCGAGACCGGTGATAACCGTCGTCTTCGCCTTTTCGGAAAGACCTACGATTTCAGCGGGATCGTTAATCTTCGCTACGCCTCTTTCAACTCTGCCCGTTGCAACCGTACCACGACCGCTGATTGTGAATACGTCTTCGACAGGGAGAAGGAAGGGTTTTTCGTCGTCTCTTTCGGGAGTCGGAATATAAGAGTCAACCGCGTCCATAAGTTCGAAAATGCATTTGCATTCGGGAGCGTTCTTGATTTCGTCCGCAGTGTGGTCAGCCTGAGCATATTCTAATGCTTTAAGCGCAGAACCCTTGATGATGGGGGTATCGTCTCCGGGGAAACCGTATTCGTTCAAAAGATCGCGGATTTCCATTTCAACGAGTTCCTGTAATTCGGGATCGTCTAACTGGTCGCATTTATTCATAAATACGATGATATAGGGCACGCCTACCTGACGAGCGAGAAGAATATGTTCTCTCGTCTGGGGCATA
>JAFSLQ010000028.1 GCA_017448355.1 Clostridia bacterium
CTTCGGATATTCAGAAAGCAATTAACTTAGGGTATAACAGTGTTGCGTTAGAAGTGTATTTCGGATTCAGCGATGCCGTTAACAGTATATCCGTTATAAACGTAGCGCTGTTAGATGATAACAGCAACAATAGTGATTATGCGGTAAACACGTGGCACACATTGCATTTACCGTTAAGCGTGTTCAAAGAAGTAGTGTCAACGAACGGATATACGTTAAGGTTATTCCCCGTAACTGCAGGGAACGAAACGACTACGGGAATATACAGTATAGCGTTAAGTTCTATTGAATACGAAAACTATGACGAGTCAAGCGATTTGAAAGATATAATGCTCTTAAACACGTCCGAAATATCTGAATTATGTTCAAACGGTGGAGCGCCTAACCAAGGTTATTGGGAAAAAGAGTACGATATAAACGTAGACGGAAAGACCGCTATCGTTAAATTCAGCAATTATACTCAAGATCCGGGTTGGGGGGACACGACCATGACAGCGCTTTGGAAGTATAACGTTTCCGCTTCGGATATTCAGAAAGCGATTAACTTAGGGTATAACAGTGTTGCATTAGAAGTGTATTTCGGATTCAGCGATGCCGTTAACAGTATATCCGTTATAAACGTAGCGTTGTTAGATGATAACAGCAACAATAGTGATTATGCGGTAAACACGTGGCACACGTTGCATTTACCGTTAAGCGTTTTCAAAGAAGTAGTGTCAACGAACGGATACACGTTAAGGTTATTCCCCGTAACTGCAGGTAACGAAACGACTACCGGAACATACAGTATAGCGTTAAGTTCTATTGAATACGAGTAACGGGTTGTTTATGTCGTTTCCTTCTGTTTAGCCGATTATAACGACGCAAATATGGATTAATATAAGTTATCTAAAAATGGATTTTTATTTATGGGACAACAAATTTTAAAATGGCAACTATGGTTTGTCGATGATGGTGAAAAAAGTTATTTTCAATGTAAAACTTTAAGAGAACTAAAACGAAAGAAGTACAAACATTTTAATGTTGAAATTCCTTGTGATTTTGAAAATGAATTACAGAAGAACGGGTATTTAGAAGATTTGTATTATTCCGACAACGTTTTTAAAGCGCAGAAGTACGAATATTACCATCAATGGTATGTTGCGGAATTCGATAAAACGATCGATATGTCTGAAATTATATTCAACGGCATTGATACGATTGCTGATATATATCTCAACGGTAAATATCTTGGGCACACGGAAAATAAATTTTTACAATATCGTTTTCCAATCAACGGATTGCAAAAAAAGAAAAATGAATTAGTAGTACATATCTATCCTGTATTAAAGGAAACGGCAGACCAAGATATAGGTATGGGCAATTATTCCTTTGATTATAATTATTCTTCATTATCTGTAAGAAAGAGTCCGTGTTCTTACGGTTGGGATATTTTTCCGAGAATACTTGGTGGTGGAATATGGAAAAGCGTTGATATTGTTCCGAAAGAAGATGTTTCGATTGAAGAGTCGTATTTGTATACCAGAAGAATAATAGACAATGTTGCCGAGCTTGGTTTTTATTATTCGGTTAAGGCTAACATAAATATACAGGATTTTGAAATCGAGATTGATGGTTATTGTAATAACAGCCATCTTTATTTAAGAAAAAAGATGTGGCACAATAAAGGCAATATTTATTTTGACTTTAACAATCCAGAATTATGGTGGCCGATTTATGCAGGAGCGCAAAATCTGTATGATGTAAATATTAAGGTATATCACTGTTCAAAAGTAGTGGCAGAAAAAAGATTTTCTTTCGGTATTAGAACGATAAAACTTGATAGGACGATATATGCCGAACCTGACGGGAAATTTGAATTTATTGTTAACGGTAAAAAAATATTCATACTTGGGACGAATTGGGTTCCATTAGATTGTTTTCATACGAAATCACCGTCAAAAATGGAAAAAGCATTGTCCTTAATTAAAGACCTTGGTTGCAATATGGTAAGAGTTTGGGGCGGCGGATATTATGAAAGCGAAGAATTCTATAATTATTGCGACAAAAACGGAATTTTAATATGGCAAGATTTTATGATGGCGTGTGCTGTTTACCCGCAGAACAAAGATTTTCTTAATAAAATTGAAACTGAAGCGGTTTATGTTGTTAAGAATTTAAGGCAGCATCCGGCTATTGCATTATGGTCAGGTGATAACGAATGTGATTGTGCGTATAACTGGACATGTGTGCCGCGAAACCCGACTAATGATAGGATAACAAGGGGAATTCTACCGAAAGTTATAGAAATTCACGATTACGTTAGGCAGTTTTTATGCAGTTCACCTTGTATGGATGGCGATTCGTATCTGACTTGGAATATGTCGGAATGGCATCAATGGGCGCAAGGAGAATTCTTTAAGAGTGGTTCTTATAAAAATCTAAACAATGAATTTATTTCTGAAACGGGGTATCTTGCATTGCCTTCGGAAAAATCTTTAAGAGATTTTTTACGAGAACCTGACAAAATAATGCTTAACGAAAAGGAATACACTCCCGAATATCTTGCTCATTTGTGTTCTATGGCAAGCGGTAATGATGAAAAATATGTTTTTAGGTTGAAATTTGTTATTCAACATACGAAAGACTTGTTTGGGTATATTCCCGATAATCTTACCGATTTAGTTCAGATGACGCAAATTTCACAAGCTGAAGCCTTAAAATTTTTTATTGAGAGAATGAGAATAAAGAGGCAAAAGGACGGCGGCATAATTATCTGGAATTTGCTTGATGGATACACTCAGATATCGGACGCGATCGTTGATTATTATTTTAGAAAAAAATTAGCGTACTATTACATAAAAAGAAGTCAGCAAAGATTGTGTTTAATGTTTGACGAGCCTTGTCCGGATTTGGCATTATACGCGGTAAACGATAATTTTTCAGATGAAGAAATAGAATATACGGTTACGAATTTAGAGAAAAACGAAGTGGTTTTGAGTGGGAAAGCGACAGTAAAAAAAGAATCGTCGGAAAAGATCGCGACGATTGTAGAAAATGATTTAGAAAAGTCGATGTATTTAATAGAGTGGACCACACAGGACGGCAACAAATACAAAAATCATTATTTTGCAAAAATGCCCAATATTGATTATGAAACTTACTTGAACGATATTAAAAGCGCAGGGTTTGAGCATTTTGAATAATTATATGGTATTGGAGGGAAGATGAGATGACTTAGTTGTTTTTGGTGGACAAAAAAGACAATAAATAAAAAAAGAAAAGGAGTAAAATTATGAAATATGAACAACCGGAAATTGTCATAATTGCTTTCGAAGGCTACTCAGTAATATTGGCGTCAAACGAATTAACTGCTGACGATCTATATTCGTCTGAAAATCCATGGGGCTAACCCTAATTATGAGGTGAATTATGACAAGGAAAATTAAAGTAAATTTAATAGTAATAACTATTATGATGTTTGTATTATCGGTTCTTTGTTCCGCTATGGTAGTTGCCAAAGCAGACTTTGACGAATTGGCAAATAAAGTCAATTCTGCTAACGTGTATATGGGACAAGGTGCGAGCGTGCGTGTCGGAACCGATGAGAGTACGATGGGATTGCGTTATACGTTGTTAATTAAAAATGACGATTATAACACTCTTGGAAATGACGTTTCTTACGGTATGTTTTTCTTACCGAAAGACTACGTCGATATACACCCGTTAGATACGGATCTGTCGTATTATTATTGGTCGAACGGCGAAAGTGAATACGTAGATAAAGATGACAACGTGCTTGATGCAAGCGGGAAAGTCGGCAAAGCGTTAGTTGTTAATTTCTGCAATGTCCAATTAGGAGATTCGGAAGATTATACGGCAACGGAAATGAAGTGTTTCTACGGTTCTTTGGTAAATATTAAAGATGGGTCGGATTGGCACAACTTTAATATTGATAGGGAGTTTATTGCCATAGGATATATTAAATATATAAACAAGTCCGGTAATATCGTTTATAAATTTGCTAATAAAATTTATAGCGAAGTTGGCGGTGTGGCAGTAGAAACCGATTTTACGTATTCTAACAATTCAAGAAGCATGGCTTTTGTCGCTCAAAAGGCTGTAGACGAGATGATGGAACAAATCGACGAATTAAAGGCAGCGGCAGATATTGCGGTAGGAGATGAAAAAACTGCGCTTGAAAATAGAATTTCATCTCTTGCTACATTGACTAATACGTTAAATGCAGGTTATATCGGAAAAGTAAACGGTTCGTATTACGAAGTGTCGTCTACCGGTGATGTGGCTGCAGAAGCAACAGAAGTTAAGCGTGCGGTGTTGGATGCTTACGGTAATCCGACCGGAGAATATGCGACTTATCCTACGAAGTCGGTTTCCTATACGGTAGAGTACTATCAGGAAGACGACGGAGAATTTAATAAAGTTAATACTCAGGTCGTAAATAACGCCAAATTAAACGATGTAGTTTCAATTGCAAATGCAGAAGAAGTATACGATGGGTATGTTATTGATCCTTCGCAAGACAATTTGTTGTCTGCAAAAATTTATGCGAATAGACCTGTTACGTTGAAAGCATATTATAAACCTGTTGAAAGTATATCGCTCGTTTCTTCGGAACTTTATGCGTTCTGCGATTACGGACATGAAGGAACGGACGTATATGGAGAAAACGGTACGACCACGTATAACACAATTGTGGATGGAGTTAACGCCGATTTAACTTGCACTATACAAACGCAAATGAACTGTTCAGGTCACGGCGGTTTTGTAAACGTAATGACGAGATTTAATTTGTCATCGTATAATATTTCTTTATTGCAGGATATGGGCTATCAATGTGTTAGTTTCGATTATTATGTGGGCGCGGAATTTATCGGCGACTCGTCATCTTCGACGACTTCTGAAATGCCGCTTTCGTTTGCTAACAATGATAGCGATAAAGTGTATTATCCGATAAATCAATGGTTAAATTACGATTTGAATTTGAGTGATCTTTATACAATGGTCAGCAATGCGGAAAATGGTATTAATCCATATTACTACATTATCAAATTATGGGAAACTGAACAAGCGAATTATTCTGTTTCAATTGATAATGTAACGCTTTCAATGACTAAATCACCTAAGGTTTTGGCATGTTCGCAAGTTGTTGAAACGTGTGATAACGGTAGTGCGCCGAACGTCGGTAGATGGGAAAAAACGTTTGGGCAGACGGTAAGTGGTAAAACTACGCAAGTTTCTTTCTCTCATTATACAAGAGATATGGGATATGGCAATACTTATATGACTGCTAATTTTGATTATAACGTTTCTGCGGCAGAAGTTCAGGCGATTAAGGATTCAGGCAAACTGTGTGTTTCTATTGAAGCATATTTCGGTGTAACGGGAACGGTTATTCCGGTTGATGAACTTGATATTTCTCTGTTGGGAGCCAACACGTCGAAGAGTTATGAAACTAACCAATGGTTGACGTTTAATTTGTCGATAGATGATTTCAAAGCAATGATTGCAAACGACCGATTCACGTTTAAGATTTCCGTTCCGGGTGACGGTAGCGAAAAAACTTGCGGAACATACAGTATTTCCATCGCAAATATTTCTTATCTGGACGAAATTCCTTTGCCGACTTTTGAATTAAAATCAAATTCAAGAGTTTATGAATATTGTAGCAATGGTCAAGGTCCAAACCAAGGCAACTGGACTGTTGAAACTAATCAGACGGTAGGCGGTGAAACTGCGCTTTATAAATTCTCAAACAATACGAGAGATATGGGGTATGGCAATACTACGATGACCGCTTATTGGAGTTATACTTACGAACAAAGCAACGTTCAGTCCATGATAGATGCCGGCAATAATTTCGTTAAGTATACAATATACTTTGGCGTTACCGATACTGTTGCAACTATTTCAACGATTTCCGTTGCGATTGCCGATAACGATGCAACGGCAAAAGATTATAGCACTAACACATGGCTTGATATTTACGTTCCGCTTTCGGACTTAAAGACAATAGTTGGTAACGGCGGATATACGTTTAAGTTGTTCCCTGAAACTAATGGTAACGAATCTACTTGCGGCACATACAGTATTTCGTTAAAATCAATGGAATTTGTTGAAGAAAAACCGCTTCCTGAACTTGGTCTTACGGCAGCGTCTTATGTACACGAAACGTGTACTAATGGTGGCGCGCCTAATACCGGAAATTGGTCATCTGCAACTAACCAGACCGTTGGTGGCAAAACCGCTCTTTACACGTTCTCGAACACTACGAGAGATCCCGGTTATGGTGATACTAAAATGCGTGCATATTTAAGATATACTTGTTCGCAGGTCGATGTTCAGGAATATATTGACGCAGGTAAGAATTATATCAAGTATCACATTTATTTTGGCGTTACCGATACGGTTGCGAGTATTACTACGCTCTCCGTTGCGTTTACTGATAACGATTCTACGGCAAGAGATATTAGTGTTAACGAGTGGATAGACGTTTATATTCCGCTTACAAATTTAAAGACGATAGTAGGCAACGGCGGATATACCTTTATGATGATTCCTGTGACGGCTGGTAACGAATCTACTTGCGGTACGTACAGTTTATCCATTGCTTCCGTTTCGTTGGTTGAAGATATTGTATTGCCCGTGGTTACATTAACGGAAGATTCTTTCGTTAACGAAATGTGTAATAATCCTAGCGCGCCAGGTAACGGATATTGGTCAAAAGATATATCTTCTCACACCGCGCACGGTAAGACCGTTCAGGCATCTTTCTCTAACACCACACGTTGTATGGGTTATGCTTATACCACAATGGTTTGTAACTTAAAATATAATTTAACTGTTGCTCAAATAGACGAACTTATTTATTTAGGTTACAGCAATATAACTTATGAAGTGTATTTCGGAATCGAAGACACGGTTGCAGAACTTTCTACGCTTTCAGTGGCCACGATGGGTGTAAATGAAAACGCTCAAGACCGCAACATTAACGAATGGTTAACGGTTTCTTTAAGCCTTACCGATTTGAAGAGAGTTATATCTGAAAATGATTGGACGTTCAGATTATTCCCTGTTATAAACGGTGATGAAAGCACCTGTGGAACTTATAGTTTGTATATCGCAAACATAGGTTTTACCAAATAATTAACTTTTAGTTAATTGAATACAGAAAAAATATTTTCTTTTACTCTCGGTGGCGTTATGCCACCGAGCAGTAAACTTTTTCAATTTGAAATCAATTACATAACTAATATAAAATTTTTATTATGGGGTGATTTATGACTAAAAAATCTAAATTATCTATTATTCTTTTAACCTTATTTCTTTCGTTTTGTTGTTTGTTTGTCGGTAGTTATTTTGCCTATGCGGATAAAGGGGATATAGGTTCAAAAGTTGCGATAACGGATGTTTATATGGAAAAGGGCGCAAGTATTCGCTATGGAACAACGGAAAGGGAAATGGGACTCCGCTTTACAATGTTAATCAAATCAAGCGATTACGAATCGATTAAAGATGACGTGTCGTTTGGCATGTTCTTATTGCCGAAAGATTATGTCGATATACACCCGCTTGAGACGGATTTGTCATACTATTATTGGAAAAATGAAAGCGGATACAATGTGGATGAAAACGATAATATACTTAATAGTACTTCCGGCAGGGCTTTGGTTGTTAATTTCACAAATGTTAACTTGAAGATAAACGATTTATATTCGGTTAACGAAATGATGTCTTTTTCAGGTGTACTTACGTCTATTAAAGACGGTTCGGATTGGAATAATTTTAATTTAAATAGGGATTTTGTCGGTGTCGGCTATATTAAGTATTTGGATAATAGCGACAACGTTACATATAAGTTTGCCAATAAGGTTTATTCTGAAAATAACGGAAAGGCGGAAATAAAGGATTTTTCTTACGACTATTGTTCAAGGAACGTAGGTTATATTTCTCAACTTGCGATTGAAGATTTAATGTCGAATATTTCAATTCGTAAAAGTTTATTGCCGGGGAGTTCGGAAGCGGAAACTACTCAGATAAACGAAGAAATTGCCACATTATCAAGCAGGATAAACACTTTAAACCATGGATATCTTGGGAAAATTAACGGTTTTTATAATGAAGTATCGGAATCGGGCGTTGTAAATGAAGAAATAACTTATGCTTCCCGTGAAGAATTAGACGGAAACGGTAATCCTACAGGTAATTTTGCTAAATACCCGTCTTTAAAAACTACATATACAATAAATTATTATTTTGAAAATGAGAACGGACAATTTGTATTGAATCAAGCGAAGAGTGTCACTATTTCTGATAACGTGGGAAAAACTGTTACGGCCGATATTCCTATGTTTGACGGTTACGTTTTTGACGTTGGAAATATCAATAATCTTATATCGTCAAAATTATACGTGAATAAAACGGTTTTAAGCGTTTATTACAGAATAGCGGGTTTTGTGGTTACTTTTTATAACTATGATAACAGTGTTTTTAACTCACAAAAAGTTAAAAGCGGAGAAAACGTTATTATTCCGTCTTCGCCTACTAAACAGAATTACACCTTTGTTTGCTGGGAAAAAGATGGGGTTAGGTTTGATTTTGGCACTCCGATTTATGCTGATACCGACATTTATCCCGTCTTTTTAGAAAACATATATGTAAAACACACGTCGAATTTTTATTATTGGCATTCAGAAGAAGACAAATTCGGTACGATGACTTTCGGTGAGTTTTATTATGGAAAAAATACCTTGGCAAAGGGAACGATTTTAAACAACAAGCCTTATTGTACATTCTCCGCTAATTGGGAGTTGAATCTTTCAAGAAATGACGTACAGTCTTTATTAAATGCCGGATTCGACAAATTTGCATTTTATGTATATCTTGATGCCAACTATGAACCGATTAACGTATCGGTCGTTAATAATTCAAATGTTTTTTCTCTTTCTGCAAATAAATGGGGAAAAATAGTTGTTGATTTGTCGCTTCTTCTTTCTTTTGAAGGTAATCTTATTAGAATTAGTGATTATTCACGGGCAGGAAATACTTTTTCTTTAGCCATTGCCGACGCTTCTGTTTATAAATACACCGTACCTACCGAAATGGAATTAAAAGACTCGTCTGCGCTTGTTGAATATTGCGCTACTAATGGCGCTCCAAGTAACGGAAACGGTGTTTTAACGGAAAATACCGTTATTGACGGCGTTGTAGCAAAATCTACCTATTCTAAATCTACGGTAAATACAGAGTATGGAACGACCACGTCTTCGGCTAATTTCAGATATTCGATAAATTCGGAAGATATTAGTAATTTGATTGCCGCAGGATATAATTATGTGGCAATGGAAGCATATTTCGGTGCTGTGCCAAACAAACAAGGGGTGACAGTGGATTCGTTGGATATTGCCACGTTGAACGATACAGATACACGACAGGCTTACAGCGCAAACAAATGGTTGACTTTCTATTTTGAATTGGACGAATTTGAAGCGGTTTTAGATAGCGGTTTTACCTTCAGAATTTGGTTGCCTGTTGCAGGTAACGGCAATTATAACGGAACTTATTCAGTTTCAATAGGTAAAATTTCGTTTGTTAACGAAAGAACTTTAAGCGAGTTTGCTATATTGGACAACTCGTCTCTTTACGAATATTGTTCTAACGGACCTGATTCCGGATATGCGCCAAAATATTTTGACAGCGAAATCGAAGGTAAAAACGCATTGGTATATTTTTCTAAATCTACTGTCAATACGGAATGGGGCGCAACTACCATGACGGCAAATCTTCGTTATTCATATAACTCAAGCGACATTGACGTTTTGATTGGTAAGGGGTATAATTATATTTCATTATATGCATATTTCGGAGTGTCGCTAAACAAAGACAACGTTAGTGTAGACGAAATCGATGTTGCAACATTGAACAACGATGGCAATAGGGATTCTGTTTCTGTAAATCGTTGGATAAGTTATACGTTTGCTTTGTCTTCATTTAAGAATATTGTAAGTAGCGGATATACTTTTAAGATTTGGCTGCCTGTTGCGGGGAATGGCGATTATAATGGAACATATTCGCTTGCAGTTGCGGACGTAGAATTTTTGACAAATCAAAAACAAACAGAAATTGAATTTGCAGATGATTCTTTCGTTCATGAATCTTGCGCTGTATGGAATGCACCTAATCAAGGGTATTTACCGGTTCAATCAAACATCACAATTGATAATGTTGTGTCAACATATACGTATTCTCATGCTACAAGAGATATGGGCTATGGAGATACGACTATTTCCGCATATCTTAAATTTAATTTTACTACGCAAGAATTGCAGAATAAGATAAACAGCGGTAAAAAATATTTACAATTTGACGCATATTTCGGTATTGCAGGTACAAGGCAAAAAATTGATGCTATTTCCGTTTCAACCCTTAACAACGGGAATAACATAATGAATTGTAAAGTAAATACGTGGCAAACATTCTCTTTCTTAATAAGCGATATAATCAATGTTATTAACGATTCCGGATATATTTTTAGATTGTATCCTATAACCGACGGTGGAGAGAGTACCTGCGGAACTTACTCAATATCTGTTGCGAATTTGTCTTTACAGGATAGCAGAGCAATGGAAAGTATCTGTTTTTACGATAATGTATCGTTGTACGAATATTGTTCTATCGGTCCTGACAATGGTAATGCTAATAAGACGTATTTCGGTAATATCGGCGGAAGAGATACAAGTGTTATTTTTGAAAAAAGCACGAGAAACACTGAATATTCTACTACTACGCTTACTCTTAATATGACGTTCGATTTTACTTCAGGAGATATCGACGATTTTATTGATCAAGGATATTCTCATCTGTCAGTGCCGTTCTATTTTTCCGCTTATGGAACTGTTTTGCCGGTAAATGATGTTCAGATTTCGGTTTTAAATAACGACGGTACTGTAAATACTTATTTATCCAATAGCTGGCAAAATTTGTATTTGGATTTAAATACATTAAAAAATAATATGCCGAGCGGCTATATTTTAAAAGTTTGGCTACCGATTAAGGGTGACGGTAAATATAACGGGTCTTATACTTTGGCTTTAGGTCAAATTTCTCTGTCCAAACAGTTTACCGTGTCGTTCATTGGCACATCTATTCCGTCAAAGACTGTATTCTACGGTAATTCTTTAGAATTTACAAACGACGAGATGGAACAAAATAATATTAAATATTTTACGTTAAATGATAAGTATTTTGACATTTATCAACCTATATATAATACTTTGACGTTAAGCGCGGTGCTGGACGAAACAATAAAACTTAATAAAAACACGACTAAATTATTCTATCAGAATGATTATGAAGTAATTTC
The DNA here is from genome assembly GCA_017448355.1 of Clostridia bacterium. Taxonomy (GTDB): domain Bacteria; phylum Bacillota; class Clostridia; order Christensenellales; family Borkfalkiaceae; genus UBA1259. The sequence goes on from JAFSLQ010000028.1 coordinate 11,363, forward strand.
TTCTAATAGTTGGAATGTCGAATTTGAAAACAGAAAAGCAGCAGTCGTTGCATCTTTTAACGATTGCGAAAATGCTTCAATATCGTCTGATATTATGTTTAATGTAACAAATCAGCAGATATCAGAATGGGTAAGTTTAGGCTATACACATATTGAAACGTATATTTATTGTTCGCAAAATGCAAATTACTCTGTTTTCGGCTATAAGAATAATGTTCAGTCGAAATTGTCTAATCAGTGGAACAAGGTCATAATAGATTTGACAACTTTTAGGAACTATTATAATTCAAATCCGATGTTTATAATGAACGGAGTAAACGGAAACGTTACGATTGCGTTGGCTGAGTTTGTTTTGGTTAAATCGCCGTTTGAATATATTTCAAATACTTTAGTCGATCAAAATCGCATTTCAAATTATAAAATTTTAATTGCGGGAAATTCTTTTAATGATGAAATTTCTTATGCGGCAGAAGAATTGGCGAATTTGCTTTATGAGTCTATAGGTGTTAAGTTACAAGTCGTTACTTGTTTATCTACTGATCCGTCTGTGAAGTATATTTCACTTGGCAATACTTCTTTATTTGATGATTCCGGATTAGTGATATATAATAACGAAATCGGTAATCAAGGATATTATATCAAGACAGATTCTTTTAACAATATTTATATTTATTCGACTTCTTTGGTTGGGGTGTTGAATGGCGTTTATGGTTTATTGGAAAAAGAATTCGGTTACGACTATTATTTTACAGATATTCATGAAATCAATATCTATGATTTTTATGAAATCGATGATCTTGATTACACTATAAAACCCGATATTGAATATAGGGTAATAGGCGATGGTTGGAATTATGATACTACTTCCAATGATAGTAAATATAAGCTTCAAATGATTAATTACGAGGACATTTTTGTATATAGTCCTGGTGAAGGCGGTTGCTGGCATAACTCTTTCGGGTATTTAGAACCTGCCGTTGATTACAGTTCGCATCCGAAATGGTTTAATGTCGTTAAAGGTAAAATAACACAAATATGTTATACGGCACACGGCGACAATACTGAATTTGACAATATGGTTGATCACGTCGTGGCGGATATGGTATCCTGTTTACAAAGAGAAACTAATAAAAATATTATTGCGTTTAATAATATGGATAATGATTCCCATTGTAATTGTGCCGGTTGTTCGAGTATGTATAATAAGTACGGTACAAGAAGCGCAGCAATGATAAAATTCTTAAACGCCGTTTCGGCTTGTTTGGAAAAAGAACTTGTCAAAATAGGTGATGAACGTGCGTATACGTTTAAAATAGAATTTATGGCATATTGGGGATGTGAATATGCTCCGGTTACCACATCATATGATGCATATGGCAATCCGTCTTTCACTTATGACGTTTCTATGAAATTAAACGAACATATTATTCCTTTGTACGCATCCGTTCAAAATTGGTTCTATACGAAGAGCATTCAAGACTCTGTTAATGCAAGTGAAAAAGAGGCACTATTGGAGTGGGCTGAACTCTCTTCTAATGGCGTTTTCCTTTGGGGATATGATACTCATTATGCGGATTATGGATTTATGTTCCCGTTTGATTCATATTATTGCTATTCTGATCTCTATAAATTTGCAAAAGAAGTCGGAATTAGATTTATAATGCTTGAAAATCAACGCCTTAACGAAGATGCGGCAACGGGATTCAGTATAATAAAGGGGTATTTGCAATCCAAACTCGGTTGGGATGTTAATTTAAACGTGGCTGAACTTATAAATAAATATTTTAACGCGATGTATGGTTCTGAAAGTGGTGCTATGAAAGCAATATTCGATTCTGTTGATGAGTTTGTGTATAATAACGACGTTCTTTGCGGTCACAATACGGACTTGAATATTAGCTATTTTGAAAGTTCATATTGGGATTATTCAAAGGTGTTAAGTTGGTATAACGGTATGAAACAATGCGAACAGAATTTAATAGGGTCAGGAGATTTGGTATCTGCAAAAAATGTAAGATTGGAAATAATATTCCCTGTATTTACACTTGTTAGAGCATTTAATCAAACGCAATATCAGGCAGAATTAAATAACTTGCTTAATGAGTTTAATATTACAGCTTACAGTCAATTAAATTTTGTTGAATAGGTATTGTATGAGTTTTTGCGCAACTGAAAAAAACAAAGTAAAAGAATTATATGAGTTGGCCGTTAACAGGTTAAACAATGACCACGAGAAATGTTTTTACGGCAGAAATGACACATTGCTTTTGATTTCGGCTCAATATCCGGGAGTGTGGTTAGAGCATGTTTATGATAGCATCATATATGCAAAATTATTTCCGGAGAAATTAAATATTGCAAAAAACACTTTGAATTTGTTTATTTCGTTGCAAGAAAAAGGGCAATTGCCTTGTTATGTGTGGGACAAAGCAAGAGTATCCGTTCCAGAAGAATCGATAGGATATTCTGAGATTCAGGAATGCGTGTCTTTTGCCGAACTATGCTTAGAATATTATTATTTAAGCTATGATTTGATGTTTTTAAGGAAATGTTACTCTTCAGCCGCAAAATGGATTTTGTGGCTGGAGAGTAATAGAATGACATTAAAAAAAGGGCTAATCGAAATGTTTGTCGGTTATGATACAGGGCATGATAACAGCGGCAGGTTGTCAGGAATGTCAGAACCCGGATATTATCGTGTTGACAATGTGTTACAAAATGCAAGCATATGTCCGCCGAACGATTCGGTTGCACCCATAATAGCGGTTGACATGAACTGTAATTATTACGCGTCACTTATTTCCATTGCGAAAATGGCTAAGATATTGAATCGCTTAAACGAAGAAGAAATTTATTTAAAAAAAGCAAAAGACGTTAAACATCGTTTGTTCGCAGAATGTTATGATTCAAATGATAAATTTTTTTATGACGTTGACAAGAACGGTAATCAAAGAAAGTATCTTTCTTCTCAAATACTTCATTTGTTTATGGAGAAAGTCCTTGACAAGACTGAAGATAAAAATTTTATAGACGCTATATATGAAAAGCATATCAGAAATCCGAAAGAATTTTGGACGGAGTATCCGTTCCCGTCAATGGCGATAAATGATCCGTCAATCAAAAACAGAACGCCGGTGAATTGTTGGGGATATTATTCGCAAGCATTAATTGCATTGCGTTGTACATTATGGATGGACTATTACGAAAAAAATCGTGATTTTGATGTCGTATGTGAAAAATGGATAAAAGCTACCGTAAATAATTCTGATAGAATTCATTTTGGGCAAGAAATAGATCCTATAAGCGGTGAAACAACTATGTGGTCGGATTTCTATTCGAGTTGTATGCTTTTCTTTATTTATGCTTCAAGAAGATTGAAATTGGTTTGATTATATGAAAAAAATTGCTTTTTTAGGTGATAGTATTACCGCTGGAGCGGGTGCAGAAAACGAGTCTGATAGGTTTACGGATATTCTTTGTCGTAAATTAGATTGTATATGTTTAAATTATGGCGTAAGCGGTACGAGAATTGCAAAACAGACGATTCCTAGCGATGAACCTATTTATGATCAGGATTTTATCGAAAGGGCTAAAACCATAGAAAATGATGTTGACCTTGTTTTTGTGTTCGGTGGGACTAATGATTACGGACACGGAGATGCGAATTTCGGTGATTTAAATAGCACATCGCCATACACCTTTTACGGTGCTGTAAAAACTCTTATAAACTATCTTACCGAACGATATGGGAAAGATAAAGTAGTGTTTATTTTACCTTTATTGCGATATGACGAAAACAACGTGCATGGGGAGTTCGGCACACAGAAAAAAGAAAGGCCGCCGCTAAAAGAATATAGGAAAGCAATAATTAATGTTTGCAAAATGTTTAATGTTAAGTATTATTCACTAAACGACGTTTTTACGTTGCCAAAAGTAAATACCGGTGATGCACTAACGGTTGACGGGCTTCATCCCAATAAAAAAGGTCATATGCTTATCGCAGAGTTTTTATGTAATAAAATAATAGAGGATAAACTTTTTCGTTAGAATCAATTATTTTTTTATAATAATGAAACGAAGAATATGCTATCTAAAAAATAATTTTAGTAAAACGGTATAACAATGAATAAGTTTTTTTCAAAAAATTTTATTTGTGCAACTGATAAATATTCTACAAGAGAAGAATTTAAAAACGCCCCTTATTTCAGGCGCGTTTTTAAAATTGATGAATTCAATAATGCTGAAATATTTATTTGTGGATTGGGATTATATCAACTTTATATTAATGGTGTAAATATAACGAAAGGTTTTTTAGCGCCATATATCAATAATCCGGACGATATTTTATATTATGACAAATACGAAGTAGCAAAATATTTGAAGGAAGGTGAAAATTGTATTGCGGTTTTGTTGGGCAACGGATTTTTAAATAGCGTGGGCGGTACTGTGTGGAAATTTGACGAGGCAAATTTTAGGAGCAGTCCGAAATTTGCGCTATCGTTTATTGTTGATGATTGTGTTTTGTTCAATGCTGATAGTAAGTTTAAAACAAGTCCTTCACCTATTATTTTTGATGATTTAAGAATAGGTGAGCACTATGATGCAAATCTTGAACAAGAAAATTGGAATCAAATCGGTTTCGACGATACGCTTTGGAGTAAAGTTAAAAAGGCAAAAGCACCGAAGGGAAAAACTATCCTTTGCAACGTTGAACCGATTACTTTACAACAAGAAATACGTCCAATATCTATTACCCCTATCGAAGGTGGATTTCTTTATGATTTCGGAGTAAATACGTCTGGGGTGTGTCGTTTAACAATAAATGGTGATAGGGGACAAAAAATAGTACTGCAGCATGGCGAAGTGTTGCTTGAAAATAAGTCGTTGTATTTGAAAAACCTTGTTTGCGATGTTGACGAATCTACAAATTGGCAAAGAGACGTTTTTTATCCAAAAGGAAATTGCGTTGAGATTTATCAACCTACTTTTACTTATCACGGATTCAGATATGTTTTTATTCAAGGTGTTTATCCCGAACAGGCGACAGAAGATTTGTTGACTTTTTTAGTATATAATTCCGATTTGGGCGATAGATCGGTTTTACTTTGCGATAATGAAGTAGTAAATTCGCTTCAAAAAATAACACTGAATAGTGATTTAAGTAATTTTTATTATTTTCCAACTGATTGCCCGCAAAGAGAAAAAAACGGTTGGATGGCAGATGTTGCTATTTCAGCCGAACAAATGCTCTATAATTTTGATTGCGTTAAAAGTTTAAGAGAATGGTTAAGAAATGTCAGATATGCCCAGCAAACAGATGGAGCATTGCCAGGTATCGTGCCAACGAGCGGTTGGGGATTTGAATGGGGAAATGGTCCCGCATGGGATATCGCGCTTGTCGAAGTTGTGCTTCTTTTATATAAATTTTCTGATAATATTGAGATATTAAATGAAAATAAAAATGCCATTAAAAAATATATTGAATATTTGTGTGCGAAAATTGATAAAAAGGGGCTTGTTTGTTTTGGGCTTCCTGACTGGTGTGAATGTGGATTAAAATACGAGGGCGAAACATTTACTCCTTTAGAAATTACAGACACTTTGGTTTCCATTGATATCTGTAATAAAGCATATACTATTTTATCTATATTAAAGGATAACTATGCGGAAAAAGTTTTACAGTTAAGAAATAACTTTATTTCTTCTTTTAGAAAAATTCATTTGCAAGATGACATGTTTGTTGATTGTAAAACTCAAACTGCACAAGCAAAAGCGATAGAAGTAGGCATTTTTCAGACTCAGGAAAAGAAAGCGGCTATAGATAATTTAGTAAAATTAATTCATGAGAATAACGACCATTTTAAGGTCGGCGTTATTGGGGCAAGAGTTCTTTTCAGGGTGTTATGCGAGAACGGATATCAAGATTTAGCGTTAAAAATGATAACTCAAGATTCTTTTCCAAGTTATAAATATTGGTTAGATAAAGGCTATACTGCACTTGGAGAAAAATTTTATGAGACTTATCCAAACAGTATATTAAGAAAAGACGGATGGAAAGTGTTGTCATTTAATCACCATTTTTGGGGGGATATTTCTTATATTTTCTATAAATATATAGCGGGTATTGAAGTTAATCCTACTTTGAAAAGTAAACATACCATTAATATATCGCCCTTACTGTTTAACGATATTAACTATGTTAAATGTCAGTTTACCAGAGATGGTAATAAATTAATATTTGAAGTCCGCAAAGATAGTGGCAAGAATATAGTTAATATTTTAACGAATGAAGGTTTTGATGTTAAAATAGGTAATAGATAATGAAAAATAGAGATAATGTTGAAGTGAAGAGACAAGACGGTTTTATTTTTGAAGATAAGGCGAGTTATAAGATAACGAATGTAGAAAAACCTGTGTTATATGAATACAATTTATATAATTCGGAAATTTTGGTTAAATTAAATAAGTTCGGTATCAACAGCGTTCAATATCAGCCGCCTGGCGATGTAATGCTGTTGAACAGTAATAACGTAAATAATTTTTCGAAATGGAATGTTTATGTAAAACAAAACGACGGTGTTTTTATAAATAATTTTTCATTTCCAAGAACAATAGTTCCACAAAAAAGTGAAATAATATATAAACCAGATATTGCAACTTATAAATATACTTATGAAGACTATGAGATTATTACCGAAATTTTTATTTCTAACAAGAATGCTTCAGTAATAATGAAAACAACAATAAAAAATCTATTGACTGTCAAATCGGATTTTGAAGTCATTGTCGGCGTAGAGCCTTATTTAAATCCTGCTTCATTAGCGCTTTGGGATAAGCCGGAATGGTACGTTCAAACCGGATTAAGACAATCAAATGGAATTATAGATTTTTATTCAAAATTATTTAATCCGCAAGGGGACGTGTCTAAACGTAGACTAATGACTTTTTCGTTAGAAAGCGCAAATGTCACTAACTGCTGTGTCGATATGACGGAATATATTGGATTAGGCGATTTTTTTCACCCATATAGAGTTAAAAAAGATTTTTCAATAAAGACTTCAGAGATAAAAGAAACTTTTGAACAAAATATTTTTCAACAAGGGTGTCCGTCGGTATACGCGTTAAAGTTGGATTTTAAATTAAACCCCAATGAAAGCAAAACACTTTCGCAAGTTTTATCTATACAAGATAAAAGTTTTACCGGAGAAATGGATTTTGATTCATTAAATAGGTCGCATGGTTTATTAAATGAATCAAAACAGAATGAAACAATATGCTTAAATAAAAGAGTTTATAGTTCATTATTTAATTTAAGGGAAATAAAAACTGATAATAAAACATTTGATTATTATGTTAACGGTTTTTTACCATTGCAATTATTCTGGGTGTGTGGATTAGACAGAGGGTGGCCTACCGGTATGCAAGGCACTCGCGATTCGGCAGTTGATTTTGAGGGGATGACCTATTTTTATCCCGATAAATCCAGAAAGCAACTACTTCATTTATATTCTTGTATGCGTTCGGATGGGTGGAGTTTAAGGCAAATTTCCACTCTTGGGAAAAATGGAATTCATGATGAACGTTTTTATTGTGATTCAACTGCTTTTATTCAGGAGTTTTTGTATGAATATGTTTGTGCCACTAGTGATTTTGATATATTAGATGAAAAAATATCGTGGCTTGATAATGATACTTGCACATCGTTGTTAGATCATTATTTAAAGGGTTTTGATTTTTATTTGGATGAAAAAAACATTGGCGAGCATGGTTTGTGTAAATTATATGCTGGAGACTGGTTGGATCCTATAAATCAGGCAGGTTTAAAAGGTAAGGGAGAAAGCGTAATGGTAAGTTGTATGTTGTATTATAACTTAAATAACGCTATGAAACTTTTGACATATTTGGATTCGGAGAGATATTCTGAAATAATTAAAAATTATCATGAAAAATCCATTAAGATTAAAACATCTATAAACAAATCGGCATATAACATAAAAGGCTTTTACAATGGTATGTATACGGACGGAGGATTCTGGATATTTAGTGATTGTGACCCTGATAAAAAAGAAAGATTTTATTCTGCCGCCAATTATTATGCGATAATGTGTGGGATTGCTGATAACAATCAAATTGATAGTGTGTTAAATAAATCAGAAGAGTTAAAATGCAGTTGTGGTTATCGTTTGTTTGCACCTTCGTTTACAGAACATATTGATTATGTTGGCAGAGTCGCAAGTGGAGATATGGCGGATGGGCTTTGGGAAAACGGCGCAGTCTATAATCATGGCGGCAACTGTTTTAGAGCGCGAGCATTAGCGAAAGCACGCCGTGCAGATAAATTATTAGAGACGATCTTATATATTTTACCCTTTGATCAGAATAAACACCCCATTGAAATTTCAAAAGGTTCGCCTTACGGTATTGTCAATTGTTATCAAACTTTGAAACATGCGTTTGGTAAGGCGGGAAGTCCGTTTTTAAGTGGTTCTGTTGCAATGTCTGTCAGGATTATTTATTGTGATTTATTTGGGATAAATTTTGATCCGGAAAACTTGATTCTTTCACCTTGTTTGACGAAAGAGTTTTCAAACAGTACTGTAAAGTTTAAGTTTAGGAACAAAAACATTACTGTTAAATATATATATGGTGAAGGTGATTCACTTGTTAATAATAATTTATTGCAAAAAACTGATGATGTGTTTTTGATAAAAAAGGATATCTTAAATGAAGATAATGATATCTTAATTTATTATAAATAGGAGTATAGAAATGAAAGTAGTAACATTTGGTGAAATTATGATGCGGCTAAATCCCGAAGGATATTTAAGATTCGTTCAAGCGGATAAGTATGTATCGACATTTGCTGGCGCGGAAGCAAACGTAGCGGTATCACTTGCAAACTACGGAACGGACGTAGCGTTTGTAAGTAAACTTCCTGAACACGAAATAGGACAAGCCGCGGTAAACAGTTTAAGAAAATTTGGAGTAGATACGAGTTTAATAACAAGAGGCGGAGATAGAGTAGGAATATATTACTGCGAGAAGGGCGCAAGTCAAAGACCGAGTAAGGTAATTTATGATAGGGCATATTCCGCTATATCACAAGCAAAGCAATCCGATTTTAACTGGAACAAGATATTTAAGGGTGCAACTTGGTTTCACTTTACGGGTATAACGCCCGCGCTTTCCGATAGTATGGCAGCAATAACTCTTAAAGCGGCAAAGATAGCGAAAGAAAAGGGTATAACGGTATCTTGCGACCTTAATTTCAGAAAGAAACTTTGGGGCAAAGAAAAAGCAAACGCCGTAATGACTGAAATATGCAAATACGTAGATTATTGTATAGCGAACGAAGAAGACGCAAAAGACGTATTCGGAATAGAAGCGGATAACTCCGACATAAACACGGGAAAACTCGACAGGAACGGATATATATCGGTAGCGAAGAAACTGACGGATAAGTTCAATTTCAAAGGCGTTGCTATTACCCTAAGGGAAAGTATATCCGCAAACGATAACAACTGGTCTGCGATGCTTTACACAAATGGACAAGCGTATTTCAGTAAAAAATACTCTATGCACATTGTAGACAGGGTAGGCGGTGGCGACAGTTTCGGCGGTGGATTGATTTACTCGCTGTTAAACGGATATGAGCCACAAAAGGCGATAGAGTTTGCGGTAGCGGCAAGTTGCTTAAAGCACAGTATAGAAGGCGATTACAACATGGTGTCCGTAAAGGAAATTGAAACACTAATGAGCGGCAACGCGTCCGGCAGAGTTCAAAGATAACTAATTTTATCACAATAATTACCAAAGATAAAGCCCTATAAAGGGTATTGCAATACAAAAGTAAAAAACAACAAAGGATTTTACAATTTAACGAATGCAATACTCTTTATAGATAAAATGACCTAATAATATTATAACTAATCCCGACTGTAAGGAGTAATAACTCTTTACGAAATGAAATACCGATATAAGGGAAAAACCGAAAATGATACTAAGTATAGGCGAAATACTCGCGGATATGGTGGGCGAGAGCAATAAAGACGGTTTAACGTTTAAAGCGTTCGTGGGGGGTGCGCCCTTTAACGTCGCGGTAAACGCAAAGCAAGCGGGCGCGAAAGTCGGGTTTATAAGCCGTATAGGAAAAGACGTTATAGGCAGGTTTTGTTTTGTGCAAGCGGAAAAGTTCGGGCTGGACTATCTGGATTTACAGCAGGACGAAAAAAGAAACACCACGATAGCGTTTGTGACCTTAACCGACGGGGAAAGAGATTTTGCGTTCAATCGCCACGACACCGCAGATTATAATATAAACTTTAACGAGATAGATTTCAATAAATATAAAGACCTAAATATAATACATTTAGGTTCTTTAATGTTGTCGGAAAAGGCGGGTAAAACTTTTGCCGAAAATGTTGCTAAAAAAGCAAAAGAATTAAAAGTAAAACTATCTTTTGACCTCAATTTCAGGACAGATATATTCGGAGATTTCGAGAAAGCGAAAGCGGCGTATAAACCGTATGTGGAGTGCGCGGATATACTTAAATTTTCAGACGATGAATTAAAACTTTATACGGGTATAAAAGATATTGACAAAGCAATAAAAAGCGTAGCGAGAGAAAATCAACTTTTGACTATAACTCTCGGCAGTCGCGGCAGTATGTATTACTATAATGGAATAAGCGGGATAGTGCCAACCGAACAGGTAAAACCTATTGATACCACGGGCGCGGGGGACGCATTTTTCGGGACTTTCCTTGCAAACATAGAAAACAAGGACTACACGGAAGATAATATTATAAACGCAATGGAAAAAGCAAACAACGCGGGCGCAAGGGCAACGCAGTTTTTAGGAGCGATTAAATTATGAAAGATATAAAACAAATAGTAAAAGAGCCTATATTTTTTGAAAGGAACAGAGTTTACCGCATATATAAAGGCGGAAAGCCTTATAAAGAAATATTTAACGACGGCTATGACGACGGAACGGACAATATGTTTCCCGAAGAGTGGGTGGCAAGTAAAGTAAAAGCCATAAACCCCAAATACTTCGGAAAACGCGACGGCGTTTCTGTAATTAAAGGAACGGACATGTTTTTCGACGACCTTTTAAGCGAACACAAAGCCGAACTGTTAGGTGACAGAAAATACGACTGTCTTGTAAAGTTTTTGGATAGCGCGGTAAGACTTCCGTTTCAAGTCCACCCGACGAAAGACTTTTCGAGAAAGTATTTTAACAGCGAATACGGAAAGACGGAAGCGTGGCTTGTTGTAGCGACAAGACCTAATGCAAAACTGTACTTCGGGTTTAAGGACAAAATAACCAAAGAACAACTATCCGAACTTGAAGAGCGTAGCGAAGTAGAAAAGGATATAATGGGCAATCTTTTGCAAGGGGTGGAAGTAAAGACAGGGGACGTGTGGCTTATAAAGGCGGGATTGATACACGCAATCGGCGCAGGGTGTACGATAATAGAAGTGCAGGAGCCTACTGACTTTACCATACAGCCGGAGAGATGGTGTAACGACTATCATATATCTTACGAAGAAGAATACATAGGACTTGATAAATCCACGGCTTTAGACGCGATAAACTACGATATATACGGAAAGGCGGCGCAAGAGTATGCAAAGGTAAGCCCCAAAGTAGAGATAGACACGGAAAACTATAAAAAGGAAAACCTTATAACGTATAAAGATACGCCTTGTTTTGCGGAGAACAGACATACTCTTAAAAAGGGCGGTAAGTTTACAATGAATTACGCGCCCGCGGTGTATATCTGTTTAAGCGGAAAAGCGAAGATAGTAGGCGAGAATTACGAAATGGAAATAAAGCGCGGGGATTATTTTTATTTGCCTTATATAGCGGAAGGAAAGTTTACGATTTCAACTGACAGTAAAGCGGAAATAATAGAGTGTCTTCCGAGTAAGCAGTAAAACAAATGTTTAATCAAAATATCATTTATTCATCACATATATAATACCAAGGATAAAACCCTGTAAAGGGTATTGCACACAAAAGAGATAAAAAACTTAACCAAAGCAATACTCTTTATAGACAAAACGACATAATATACATAGTAACAACTAATCCCGACTGTAAGGAGTATAGGCTCTTTACGGTCGGGATTTTTTATATATTTTTATAAAAATTCCCGAAAAACTTTTTTTGATTGGACAGGCATTGTCCAATCAGAATTGATAAAATGAAATAAAACACGGGAAAATGAGAAGCAGATTTATTCAGAATGAGATTTTAGTTTTACTTTCGGATAAAAAAGAGCATACAGCAAAAGAAATAGCAAACGTGTTAGAGATAAGTACAAAAACAGTATATAGGCATATTAACGATTTGTCTGCAACTTTTCAGATAGTTACGGGACGTACATACCCATGTAGGGGAATTAAGTTAATAAATCAAACAGACGAAAATAGTATCTTTAGCCAATGGGAAATAGACTATTTGTTGTCCATCGTTCCTACGGACATCCACGAGTCAAAAGTAAAAAAGCTTTTAGATAAATTATATAATTTAAAACAATCTAATTGTTCAAATAATACATAAAACGGAGGTGAGAAAATGAAATACGCAATGTGCCCGCAATGTGGAAGAAAACTTTGCAAGGGCGAAATAGGCACGGAAATTGAAATTGAATGTCCTAAATGTCACAAAGTGTTTTTCGTGTATATAGATGCGGAAGAGATACATATAAAAATAAACCATTAAGAGGTAAAACTTAATAATTATTGGGCAAAAGGTTCTGTTGAATACTTTTGCTAACGCCTTGTAGAGATTAGACTTAATGAGAATGTTAAGAGAAGTCTGACAGGCAGATAAAATCCTTTATATAGGACGAGTCTGTCTTGTCGGACTTTTTTTATTTCGCTCGGCTGTAAGGATTTTATCCCTTGCAGTCGGGCTTTTTCATTTTAAAACAATCGTCCGACTGCGATTCAAAAAATCAAAATGTCGGAGGACTGAAAAATGAAATGGAATGATGCAAAGGAAAGAAAAGAATTTATCAAAAATCAAAATAAACTTCACAAAGAGTATCTTGCAGCGGGGATGACCGAAGAGCAATTCAAAGACCTTTACGAATACGATTTGGGAGTATATCGGAATAAGCGAAAAGAAGCGATACATACGCAAAAATTTGACTTTGATTCCGCCGAGTTCGACGATAAAGAAACGGATAACCCGTTATTTCAGAAATTTCTCGAAAAAATTTCGGCCTTGCCAAAATATTCGGATACTTCACGATTCGGTTGGATAGAAGAAATATCCGATGAACGATTATATAAAACATTAAAATCTTTAGACAAACAAGATTTAGAATTGATTACAAGAATTGCAGTGGACGATATGAGTCAATCAGAAATTGGAATGTCTGAACATGTTACACAGCAGGCTATTTCAAAAAAAATAGAAAGAATTAAAAAAATTTTTAAAAAAAGGTTGTAAAAATGCCTTTCTATCTGCCTACCTATTGAAGGGGTGTTTTTTCTACCTGCATAACGGAGAACAAAAATGAGACTAATAATTTGGAAGTTTAACGACTTTGCAAAAAACAGAGGATATAAAAGCGGCGTAAGCCTTATAGAAGATATGGGTTGCAGTAAAGGGACTTACGGATATATGAAATACGGCGGCAACGTAAGCAGCGATTTAGTAGCCGAGTTATATAACCGTTTAGGAGACGTAGTATTTTCCTTTATAGATTTCGGTGACAGAAAACGCAACAAAAAAGAAGGTAAGGACGAGTTAAATGAACAAAACGGATAGTTTATCTAATAAAAATGCGGCGATACAGGAAATGATGTCGAGCGGATACGGATTGATGAACTTCTACCGTTTCGTAGCGCAAAATCCACATTTGTCGCTCCGTGAAGCCTGCCAGATAGTCGTAGAACGCAGTAATGCGGCCGTGTGCTTTTCCTATGAAGAGTGGAACGCTATAGGCAGGCGGATAAACAAGGGCAGTAAAGGTATTCCGTATATAGATACCGACGGTCAGAAAAGATTTGTTTACGACAGCAACGATACTCACGGTAACGGCAGATATAAACGTTTAATCTATCCTATGAAAAGACTGTTAAAAGGTTTATACGTTCTGAACGGAACGGAAACATCGGAAAAATTAGGCGGGGACTATAAAAAAATACAGTCGGGCGTATCTTATTACCTTACCGAAAACGGTTATTACACCGACGACGAAGAACATAACAAACTGCTTACGGAAGGCGTTTCTTACTTTCTGTATTCTAAAACGGGATTTCCTAAAAGCAATGGGATAAATCTTTCGGGATTACCTTATGACCTTAAAGGCAACGCAGATTTCTTTATGAACGGAAAGGAAGTAGCGGAAAATATTTAGGTCAAGAGATAGAACGGGCATACGTTGACGACTTGAACAAAGTCGTAGTTATAGAGGATACCGAAGAAGAAAACGTTTCGGACGAACCCGTTATGCCGTCTCGTACAGAGATAGCGGAAGAAGAGATAAAACCGAAAGAAAATCCGAAAGTAAGAGATCACCCGCTTAATCCCATATATGAACAATATATGGAAATGCAGGAGAAATATCCGAACGCGGTAGTGCTTTACCGTTTAGGGGATTTCTATGAGATTTTCGGTGATAAAGCGAAAACGATAGGCGAAGAACTTGATCTTACCATAACGGGCAGAGATTTCGGACTTTCTGAACGTGTGCCGATGGTTGGATTTCCTTATCACGTTACGGACGCATATATCAGTAAAATCGTTGAAAAACACAGCGTACTTCTTTTAGAACCTGATGCAGAGCCGAAATATATTCTTTCGCACGACGAGGCAATGGCGTTTAATTCCGAACAGGAAAAATCAAAACGTCCTGCGCTTGAACCTATTGAAGACGAGGAACTGAACAAGGAACTCGACGAACTTTTATCCGAAAGAGAACAGGAAAGCGAAGAAGATGATGACGAGATAACCGAAGAAGATTGGGCGGAAGCGGAAGAATACTTGAATAACGGCGAAACCGGAACGGAATCCGAACAGGAAGAAACGGTACAGCCACAAAAAGAAAAAAGTATTCGAGAACGCAAGAAAAAACAGAAACCGCAATTGTCGTTTTTTGACCTTATAGACGGAAACGCCGAAGGGCAAAAAGAAGAAACCTACGAAGACAGAAAAGAAAAGTTTATTAAACAAATTCTGACGGGCGGAAGCGGTGTTTCTCAGGGTAAATTTCGCATAGTCGAAAACTATAATAGCGATCCGTCGGCGGCAGAGTTTGCTAATTTTCTGAAAAATGAGTACGGAACAGGCGGTTCTTATGGTGGCGGCATTGATAAAGAACACGGCAGTAAAGGGCTTAGTGGGAAATACACGGATAATGAAAATCCAGAAAATAACATTGATTTCTTCTTGAATTGGAACGAAGTAGCAACGAGAATAGCGGATTTAATCGACGCGGGCGAATATTTTAACGCAGAAGAAAAAGAGGAGTATAAACAATTTCTTGCGGAGCGTACAGGAACGGTTCAGGAAAGAAACAAGGCTATAATCGACCACATAATAAGAGAAGCACGGGATAGAGATACGAGGGGATATTATCGGGTTTGGTGGAGTTCGCTTTATGCAGGTTACAAATATTTATCCGACCACGCAGATGAAATAAACGAAGAAATAGTTAAGCTTGACGGCATATCCGATTCCTATTTTGCTGACGACGATTTTTTCGTTTACGGTCAGGCGTTAGATAAACAAAACAACTTTTACGAGAGTGATTTAGAGACTTTAGAACATAAACACGAACTGTTAGAATCGGCAAAAAGCGGTTATCACGGTATTCGCGCACAGACTTATGCCGAGTATATGTTTCTTGAAGGGACGACATCAACTAAAAACGGTAATTATGTATTCTATTTCAAAGATTTTGGAGAAGAAGAAAGTTTTGTCAGAGAACACGCGGAGGCGATAGGAAAAGAACTTTGTCTTTCCAAAGGCGTAAAAAATCTCTCTATCGACGACGATTGTATCGACGTAAATTTTGATAAAGATTTTTGTCCGCATTTAAGAGAAGAATACAAAGGGACGGGCATAAAACCCACATCGCAGTCGGAATTCAATCGTTTCAAAGGACTTTCTGAGAGAAACAAATCGTTTTTTGAAGGCTATTCAAAACGACCTGTTTTTCATCCGACGGATTCGTTATGGGGCGACGTGCAGAGTTGTACCGAGATAGCAAGCGGTATTTATTCCGTTTCAACTGCAAGTCACGGCGGCATAATGATCGCCGAAGAAATAGCAAAATATCTTTTAACTTCGGAAGCATTGAAAGTCGGGCAGGTCTATGACGGATATTACTGTTATGAAGAAGACTGCGATAAAAACGTTGCGCTCCGAGAGTTATACGACAAAGGCATTTTAACACAGGACAACAAGTATTTTACGGAGTCTTACGTTAAAGTTGGCGATTCTGAAAGCGAATATAAACCTTTTAAGGAATTATCCGACGAAGGAAAAGAGCAGTTTTTCAAAGAGTGGAGTAAGACCGTTGATGAATCGCTTGCGTATTGGAATCAGGAATATTGGCAGGCGCACGAAAACATTGTGCCCGTTAAGACCGTTCCGCAGATAGAAAAGCCCATTGCGGAAAATACTGACCTTAACGAAATAGGCTTTGACCAAAGCGAACTCGGCGGGTTAAAAGCGAGATTTCAGGCTAACCTTGAAGCGATAAGATTACTGAATAAACTTTACGCCGAAGATAGATTGCCTACTAAAACAGAACAACTCGTTTTGGCAAAATACGTCGGGTGGGGCGGTTTAGCCAAAGCCTTTGACGAACACGACGCGAATTGGCAAAAAGAATATAACGAACTGAAAAATGCGTTAAACAGCGAAGATTACGACAAGGCAAAAGCAAGCGTTCTTAACGCTCACTATACGTCGAAGGATGTAATACAAGGAATATACGGCGCACTTGCCCGTATGGGAGTAAAAGGGAATAACCGTATTTTAGAACCTGCGATGGGAACGGGAAACTTTTTCGGGTATATGCCGAAAGAGATAGCGGACGGCGCAAGGCTATACGGCGTGGAACTCGATACCATAACGGGGAAACTCGCCCAAAAGTTATATCCTAACGCAAATATTCAGATAAAAGGCTTTGAACAAACGTCTTTTTCTGATAACCGTTTCGATATAGTAGTCGGCAACGTACCGTTCGGTGCATACACCGTCTATGACAGCGACTATGCAAAACAGAACTTTTATATCCACGACTACTTCCTTGCGAAGTCCATTGACAAGTTAAAACCTAACGGGTTAATGGCGGTCATAACTTCGTCCGGCACAATGGATAAGTTAAATCCGTCGGTCAGGAAATACCTTGCGGAAAGAGCGGAACTGCTCGGTGCTATAAGATTACCGAACACGGCATTTAAACAAAACGCGGGAACGGAAGTCGTAGCGGACATACTGTTTTTTCGTAAAAGGGAACAGCAGGAATACATAACGCCCGAAAATACCGAGTGGCTTGGGGTTGGAAAAACCGAACAGGGCTATGAGATAAATAATTATTTCATAAATCACCCTGAAATGGTACTTGGCACACTCGCCATAGAAACGGGTATGTACGGCGCAACAGACGTAACGGTAAAGCCTGACGGCAGAACTATAAGCGAAGCGCTCGGTCAGGCGATAGAGCAACTGCCGCAGGATATATACGTCAATCCCGAATACGCGGAAGAACAGAAAGAAGAAATATCCGTTGACTATAACGTAAAACCGCTTTGCTATAAAGTCGAGAACGGCAGACTCTATATGCGCGTCGGCGACGAGATGGTAGAGCAGGATATACCGAAAAGTCCGAAAGACGCTTTCGAGCGCATAACCGAGATGATAAATCTCCGTAACGAATTACGGTATGTTTTAGATATTCAGACGGAAGGTTGTTCGGACGAAAAGCTCCAAAGCGAACAGCGAATATTAAACGCTAACTACGATAGGTTTGTAAAGCGTTTCGGAAGACTTAACAGTAAAACAAACGCTAACCTTTTCCGTGAAGACGCGGACAGCGCACTTTTATTTGCCTGTGAAGACGTTTCGGAAGATAAGACCACTATTTCAAAAGCGGATATATTTTCCAAAAGGACTATCCGTCCTTATGTGCAGATAACAAGCACGGACGATTGTTTCGAGGCGTTGCAGATAAGCAGGAACGAAAGGGGCAACGTAGATATTTCGTATATCGAAGAACTCACGGGAAAAGACTACGACACGGTTTTATCCGAACTCGGAAACGCGGTATTCCGTAATCCCGTTTCGGTAAATCCCGATGATATGTATTCGGGGTTTGAAACTTCGGAAGAATACCTTTCGGGGAACGTAGTTAAAAAACTTGAAACGGCAAGGGAATATGCGAAAGAAAATCCCGCGCTTTACGAAAAAAACGTTGCGGCGTTAGAGAGCGTACAGCCCGAACCTATACCCGCGTCGGATATAGGGGTGAGAATAGGCGCGAGTTGGGTAGATAAAAGGTATTACACGCAGTTTTTACGGGAGTTATTGAACCTTCCTTCGTATTATTCAGACGCGATAGAACTGTATTATAACCGTTTCGACTCGTCTTGGCGAGTAGATAAGAAAAGTTATACAAATTGGTGTTCGCAGGAACTTGTCAACGAGGTGTACGGGACATCGAGGGCAAACGCTTACAGGCTGTTTGAAGATTGTCTTAATTTAAGGGACGTAAAAATCTACGACAGAGTGGAAAACGACGACGGCTCGTATAAGCGTGTTCTTAATCAAGCGGAAACAATAGCGGCAAGGGAAAAGCAGAACAAGATAAAAGAAGCCTTTGCAGATTGGATATTCAATGATCCTGACAGAAGGAGCGAGTTAGAAGAGGCGTATAACTCAACCTTTAATCAGACGGTATTGCCTGTGTATGACGGTTCGTATTTGCGTTTTCCGGGTATGAATCCCGCAATAGAATTAAAACCGCATCAGAAGAACGCGGTTCACAGAATGGTCAGCACGGGAGATAATACCTTACTTCATCACGTTGTCGGTAGCGGAAAGACTTTTACGATGTTTGCAACGGGTATGAAACTACGGCAATACGGACTCGCTAAAAAGATAATGTGCGCCGTGCCTAACCACCTTGTAGAACAATGGGCAAGTCAGGGCAGATTGCTTTATCCGAACGCAAAAATACTCGTCGCTACAAAGGAAGATTTAGCGAAAGACAAGAGAAAGCGTTTCGTTTCCAAAGTGGCGATGGGTGATTGGGACTTTATTATAATTGCCCAAAGTTCGTTTGCGAAGATACCTATTTCACCCGAACGACAGATAAGAAAGATACAGGAAGAAATACAGCGTATAGAAGAAACCATCGAGAACACTTGGATGGAAAAGGGTATGCCGCGCGGAGCGGTCAAAAACCTTGAAAAAATAAAGAAAAACCGCGAAGCGCAGTTAAAGAAACTCTTGGACGACGACAAGAAAGACAACGTGCTTATCTTCGAGAATTTGGGCGTTGATTATCTGTTCATAGACGAGGCGCACTACTATAAAAACAAGTTCTTGTTCACGAAGATGAACAACGTCGCGGGTATTTCCACGACGGCAAGCCAAAGGGCGAGCGACCTTGAATTAAAGTGCGAATACATAAACGAATTGCACGGCGGAGATAAAGGCGTGGTTTTCGCAACGGGAACGCCGATTTCCAACTCGATGACGGAAATGTACACAATGCAATCGTACCTACAAAAGGAAAAATTGCAAGACGTGGGAATAACCTTTTTCGATAACTGGGCGGCAAACTTCGGCGAAACGATAACAAGTTTAGAGATGGCTCCGTCAGGGCAAGGGTATAAGGCGAAAACAAGGTTTTCCAAGTTTACGAATCTGCCGGAACTCTTGACAATGTACCGTTCTTTTGCGGACGTTCAAACGCAAGATATGGTTAAACTCGATGTTCCGGACGTGGACAGAAAGGTTATTAACTTAAAACCGAGCGATACCGTGTTAAGTTTAGCGGACGAGATAGCAGAACGTGCGGAAAGGATAAGTCAACGTAGCGTACCGCCCGAAATAGACAATATGCTTAAAATCACTTCGGACGGAAAGAAACTTGCGTTAGATCCGCGCTGTTTCGATACCGCGTCGGCAGACGAAAACGGCAGTAAGTTAAACGAGTGCGCGAGCCGTATATTCGAGATATGGGAAAACACGACAGACTTTAAGGGAACGCAGATAGTTTTCTGTGATTTGTCCACACCGAAAAAAGCGTTTGAAGATTACGTTTACGGCAAAGATTTCGACGTGTATAACGACTTGAAGTATAAACTCGTGGAAAAGGGTATTCCGAAAGAAGAGATAGCGTTTATTCACGATCCGAAAACCGACGAGCAAAAGCAAGACCTTTTCAATAAGGTGAACGCCGGTAAAGTAAGAGTTTTAATAGGCTCGACGGAAAAGTGCGGCGCGGGAACGAACGTTCAGGAACGGCTTGTTGCACTACATCACCTTGATACACCATACCGCCCAAGCGATATGCAACAGCGTGAAGGTCGTATTATACGGCAAGGAAATAAGAATAAGCAAGTACAAATCTATACCTACGTTACCGAGCGGACTTTCGACAGTTATTCTTATCAGATACTCGAAAACAAGCAAAAGTTCATCTCGCAGATAGACAGGGGCGATTTAACTGTTCGTGAAGCGGAAGATATAGACGAGAGGACGCTTACTTATGCGGAAATAAAGGCTATAACCGCCGCCAATCCGAAGATAAAACGGAAGATGGAAGTAGATACGGAAATAGCGAGACTGCGCGTTCTTGAAGGGCAGTACAAAAAGAATTTATATGCCTTGCAAGATAAAGTTCGCAAGACATATCCCGAAGATATACAAAGGCAAACGCTTTATTTGGAAAGGTTAAGAGCGGACATAG
This sequence comes from Clostridia bacterium, assembly GCA_017448355.1. Lineage (GTDB taxonomy): Bacteria > Bacillota > Clostridia > Christensenellales > Borkfalkiaceae > UBA1259. Next base: position 32,314 of record JAFSLQ010000028.1, read on the forward strand.
CAACCGTTAAGGCAAGATTTAATCCAGACGTATTTTCCGTAAACGTGCAAGGAAAAACCTACACGGATAAAAAGGAAGGATCGCAAGCGTTAATGGACGCGCTTATGCACAACAGGTCGGACACGATAGTTGCTGAATACGGTGGGTTAAAGATAAGCCTTGATCCTATAACAATGATAGCGTCTGAACGGACGGTAACATTAACGGGCGTAGGCAAGTATTCGATGACGATAGGCGAAAGCGCAAGCGGTCTTATAACAAGGCTTGATAATTTCCTTACGGATTTTCCCGAAAGAGAGAAACGCGCGGAAGGTAAATTGGAACAACTGAAAAGCGATTTAAAGGTAGTCGAAGAACAGGTAACTAAACCGTTCGAGCATAAGGATAAACTTGCGGAACTTGTAAAAGAACAGGCGGAATTAAACGCCGAACTTGACCTTAACCGTAGAGAAGAAGTGGTAATTGACGACGAAAAGGAGGAAAACATCGTTGAAAGTGCCGAAGGGGATAACTATATGGGCATACCTGAACAAACCGTAAGTAAGACAAGATTTAAGCCGAGAAAACGCGCAAGCGGACAGATTTCAAAGACTTATAACAAGGTTAAAAGTGAAGAGCCGGACGCTTACGTTTTCATCAAGAACGGTAGTAATTACGAGATATACGGGGAACAGGCGGAAGAACTGTCCGAAAGATATAAATTGCCTATTATTAAGGATACCGTTTCGGGAAAAGAAACGAGCGTTCTTTCGGTAGAGTCAAAAGCCCTTGACAGGATAATTATGGACGTTGTCTCAAACAACAACAAAGTAAAGATAGTGGAGGAAATGATGGAAGAAAAAGAAGAAAGTTTTATAGACGAGAACGAGACGGAAGAAACGCAAGCGGATATTTTACCCGATTACAGTATAAACCAAGAAGAAATGTTTAAGTACGGGTATAAACAGGACGATATGTTGCCGCTACGAAAGAAGACGGCGAAATTGCTTTATGAAATAGGCTTGCCCGTAAAAATCTTAAACACGATCAATACGGACGAAGCAGTACCTTCTGTTGCGGATATTATACACAGAAAAGAGTTAAACGGCATAAGGAAAGCCGATTGGCAGGAGTTTATAAACTCTGACAAAGGTTTTGATTATCTTTATGCAAGATACTTTTTCAGCGTGTCGGCACTTAAAACTCTGAATGAAGATATGTCTTATATGGACGGGATGTATGTTGACGGCTTATCTAACGCAATCTCGGAAGAAAAATCTGCGTTAGAAGAGTATTTGCCTGACGATAAAATAACCGTAAACGAGCAGATGAAACCGTTTGTCATTCCGTTACTTGATTACTTTGTCGCGCGTTTTGACGATTTTCCGTTAAATCACTATGGTTGGGATAAAGAAGGTGTGTATTCGGCGATTTCAAGCAATATATCGGGCGAATCTTTGAGCGCGATGGTAAAAGAGCAGAACGAAGAACGTAAGTTAGGAAACTTTATCGACAGAAAAATCGACAAGTTGGCTTGGATAATTAACAGGACTTACAGCAGCGGCGATATAGACGATATTGTTAAAGACTTAAAACCGTATTTTGAAAATTCGGAATACGACGGCGGATTTAAGGGCGAAGAATTTGACAGATATTACGATGAGTTTGCCGAAGAAAAAATTGTTCCGTATCTTGAAAGCCAAGCGGAAGATAAAGAAATGGCAGCAGAACCGCAATGGAAATACGATTATCTTCTTGAAGGCGTGAATTTTGACGAACCGCAGAAAGTAAAAACGTACTTTGCGTATCTTAAAGAGTGGTTCAGCGAACACAGTTTTATCGACAATCAATTTCCGGTTATTTGGGACGAGTTCTTTAACAACGAGATGGAAGACGACGCGCTTGCGGAGTATTTCACCGAACTTGCGGAGACCAACCAGATAGACAATTACGATCAAGCACGAGAGTTTATAGAGAAATGCAACGCAATAGGCGTAGCGGAAGAGTTATTGCTTGCTTGTGATATTCGGGATGTGGAAATAACTTTGGAAGACGGGCAGATTGTAGCGCGAAACGAAGGCTTGGAGTGGAAAGGTAAAGATTTTTACGAGTTCCTTTTACACGACGTTGTGGAAATAGATAGATACGGTAAACTTCTTGACGGCTACGGCGTGGATCAAGGCATTGTTGACGACCTGATTAAGTATGAAAAAATGTTTGAAAATCCGCCGAAAGAGATAGACTACGCCAAAGAGGTAATGGAAAGCGTAGAAAAAGAGTTCGACGATTTCAGAGACAATCTCACGAAAGAGCCGCCTTTAAATGTGTTTCATAAAAACTACGAAATACACGTTAAAACGGAACTGCACGACACAATAAACGGCGGGATGGAGTTTGATGAAGATGTATATAAAACGCTTTATCAAGACAGGGGGCATATTCTCCAAACGCTTTATGACGGTTTTTTATCCGCAACGGCGGTGGATAAGGAAAGATTCAGCGTTGAAACTTACGGCGATACTTCGGAGTTTATAGAAGAATACTGTAAACGACAGAATGAAAACGAGTCAAGTGAAATCGAGCAAGCCGAGCCGCAGACTATTCGGGATAAATTAAAACAAAATGTTCAGAAAGAATATAACGAATTTATCCACGAAGAAATGGAAAGAACGAAAGAGCAACTAATTCATACGGACAATTACAAGATACGGTTTTTTAACGAATTAGTGGACTTTCTCGGTGAAAACATAGAAACCTGCGGTATTACGGACAGAGACGTTGAAGCGCTTTTAACCGAAGAAAATCACGTTTTGGATAGCCTTTACGATTACTACTTGGATAGCGAGTATAACAGTATCAACAACTATGAAGACACGAAAGAGTTTATAGAAAACTATAACGACCGCTATCACGAAGATATGGTAGAAGACCGTTATGAATACGAGTGGACAAAGCCTGACGCGACAGTTGCGTATTTCGGTGAAGACGAGCGCGGAATCAGATATTACCATTTTAAGTATGACGGATTAAGCCTGTATAAACTTTCAGATTTATCCGATAAAAGGGCAAATATGGTTATAGCGGCTAACTACCTTGCAATGCCAAAAGAAGACTTAAATGCGTTTAACATAACTTTCTTAAAGGTCGGCAGAGATATAACCGAAGAAGAGCTTGCGGATAAAGAACACGTTATAGAGAGTATGCAAAATGCCGTAGAAAGGGTAAAACAGGCGAAGAAACAAGACTTAAAGGACAATATTGCCTGTAAAAACGCAATAGAAAAGGCTATTTCCGAAAACTTTGACGGAATGCACTTGAAAAAAGGCTTTGAAAACGAAGTAATAGCCAAACACGGACTTTCACGAGTTAAATACGTCTTGTCAAACACTTTGCAACAAAAGGACGGCGACGGCAGATTTTCTTCGGAAAATCGAGAGTGGGGATTTAAGACGGATATAGAAGAGCCGATTGAGCAAAGGTATTTATTTACAGTTGACTCGCACCCTGCGGTATTGAACGGGTTTATTGACCTGTTCCGCAAAAAAGAGAAGAGGTTTGAAGAAAGTATGCAGATTTATTTTACGAAACAAGCGGAAATGAACGCCGACGGATCTACAAGTTATCAGGCGTATATCCTGAATGAAGATACGGGGATAATGTTCCCTGCGTTTACGGAAGACTTTGAGAGCAAGGAAGCGTTAGACGAAGCGTTTAATAATTTTGCTTACAGGAACGGTTTTGACTATTACGAGAAAAGTCCCGAAGAACTGTTTGAAATGAGCAACGAAATATTAAATAAAAAGGAGGGGCAGGAAATGCCACAAAATGAAACGAAGATCGATAAGTCGTTAAGTGGTGAGTTTTTAGAAAAAACGAAAGGTGGTTATATGGTCGTTAATATTACAAAAGACGATGACGACCGTAACATCGCAATAGTTTACCGACAAAAAACCGACGATTACGTCGTGGCGATTCATTATGATGCTAATGACGGGACTTGGGCGCAAGGTCTTTACGTTTCAACGTTTGAGCAAGCAGAAGAAATGCGAGCGAAACAGTACGGCGACAAGCCGAAAATTTATGAAAACAAGGAGTGGAAAAAAGAAATGGCAGAAAACGAAAACACAGAGAACAAAAAGAAATGGATAAACGTGCTAACGTCGAGAGACGCATTTATAAAGAAATACGATAAATCATCGTTTATGCGTATGCCGCTATCTGGCGATTATTCGGGTTATACATATTTCTTGTATAACGACAGGATAAAAAATGCCACGCAAATAGCGGATTTAGAGAGCGATTCGAGAGAACTTGCGTATTCTTTAAGGATAGGTGAAGACGAAACTATCCGTATAGAGAATAGGGAAACGGAAGATATGGTCGAACTCTCGGCGGAAGAATTTAACGAGGCAGTCGGCGGAACTACAAGTAAAGATTACGTCAGATATAACGATAAAGGCGAAAAACGATGGACGACTATGAGCGTTCCAAGCGTTGCAATGCGAGGCACTTACGATAAATCGGCAGTTTTCATTATGCCGAACAATGCGGAATTTAAGGGGAGTTTTTATGTTCCCAACTCGTTTGTATCGGAAGACACGGACAGCGACGAAGAAAGGTTAAGGATAGCCGTTCCCGACGATTTTACCTTTACGGTAAAGAACAAAGAAACGGAAGAAAGCGAAAAGTTGTCGGCGTATCAGTTGTTCAGGGCGATTAACGGCACGAAGGTATCGGATTATGAGCGTGAAAGAACAGAAAAACAGAGCGTAGAGTCACCAGAAAAAAAGGACGTTAAGCCACAAGAAAAAAAGAACGATAACGGTTGGAAATACGTTTCAGTTCCTAACGCCGCTTTTATTACTGAATATGAAAAGAGCGATATGTTCCGTATGCCGAAAGGTCAGTTTGAAAAGTATTGCTACTTTTTACCGCACGAACTATTAAGGTTTAACGAAGAAAAGGGTACGGTTGCCATAAGCCTGCCGGAAACATTTACGGTAACACTTAATAACAGGGGTGCAAAAAAGGAAGAAGAAAGAAAAATCGAGATGACTGCGGAAGATTTTGTGGCACAGGTTAAAGGCAAATAAACGGAAGATTACGAGCAATACCAAAAGCCCAGCGAAACGAAAGTGGACAAGTTTTCCGCAAACGAAGAAAAACTCCGTGAGAACGTTCCGGAAGAAATGAAACAAAGACCTAATTGGGTAATTGTCAGGACAAAAGAAAACACAGACACGGGCAGGCTTGAAAAGTATCTTATAGACGTTCATACGGGCAAATTTGCTGAGAGCGACAATCCTGAAACGTGGACGGACTTTGAGACGGCTTGTAAATATGCAAAAGAAAACGGCGGGGTTTCGCTTGCTTATGCTTTGGACGGTAAAGACGGTATCTGTTGTATCGACCTTGACCATTGTATTGACGATCAGGGAAATCCGTCAGAAATAATAGCGGACTTAATAGACAAGACAAGAGGCAGTTTTGCCGAAAAGTCTGTAAGCGGTAAGGGTGTCCATATATTCGGTAAGACGAAAGGTATGGACGTAAGAGCTTTTTCAAAGGACGGCAAAAGTGAGTTCTATCAAAAATCGCACTTTATCACTATGACGGGCGACGTTATGCTGAAAGCCGAGTTAAAAGATTTCGACTCTTTGCCCGTAAAAGATTACCTTTACGATAAGCACGAAAGGCGTGTGGAACTGAAAGGTAAAGGACAGGGCGTAGAAGGTCTTTCCCGTATGTCGGATAGGGACGTTGTGGATAAAGCAATATCGAGTAAAGGCGGTGATACTTTCAAAGCCTTATACAACGGACAAGATTTGCAGAATAACCACTCTAACTCGGATATGTCTTTAATGAACAGACTTGCGTTCTGGTGCAACGGCGATAAGGAACAAATGTTAAGAATATTTGCGACGAGCGGACTTTTCCGTGAAAGCAAGTCGCCAGATTACTACGAAGGCACGGCAATAAAGGCGATAAGGGACACTACAAACCGATTTCAACCCAAAGAACAAACGCCCGTAAACAAGTCTTTCAGCAACAACTCGGATAAAGGCGGTAAGTAAAAGTGATGGCAGGACACGTTGTAAAGACAAAAGGTTTTGAGCGTAAATCCTGTTCTACCGATATTGTTTACACGCCGAAAGAAATTGCAAAAGCCATTATAGACAGTTTACCCATAAAAGACGGCGAAACCGTGCTTGATCCTTTTTACGGTAAAGGAGCGTTCTATGAACAATTCCCCGAAACCGTAAAAAAGGAGTGGTGCGAAATTGAAAAGGGTAAAGATTTTTTCGATTATAACAAAAAGGTCGATTGGATAATTTCTAACCCGCCGTATTCGACGTTTAACGAAGTTGTAAAACATAGTTACGAGATAGCGGATAACGTAGTTTATCTTATGCCGCTGTGTAAAGCGTGTTCTTCGCTGAAACGGATAAAGATGATAAAAGAATACGGCGGTGTAAAAGAAATATATTACATCGGCGCAGGGCGGTGCGGTTTTCCGTTCGGATTTCCGTGCGCGGCGATTTGGGTAAAAAGGAACTATAAAGGCGAAACGAAAATAACGGAGTTAAGGGTATGACGGAAGAAAACAAAATTATATGCGCGGACGCTATCATGGGGCTAAAATCCCTTGATAGCGGAAGCGTGGATATGTGTGTTACAAGTCCGCCGTATTACGGACTTCGGGATTACGGCGTTGACGGGCAGATAGGGATAGAGCAAAGTCCCGAAGAATACATAGCGAGACTTACAGACGTTTTTAACGAAGTTAAAAGAGTGCTAAAAGACGACGGGACGTTATGGTTAAACATTTCCGACAGTTATGCAGGTAGCGGAAAAGGTCCTATGAGCATACAAGTGGCAGGAAACGGAAAGAACAGCAAACTTTATAGAAAGGATAGCAAGATATATACCGTTCCAAAAACTTGGGCAAACATAAAGCCCAAAGATATGATAGGTATTCCGTGGATGCTTGCGTTTTCGTTAAGAGAAAGCGGTTGGTATTTAAGGTCGGATATAATCTGGCATAAGGCTAACTGTTTACCCGAAAGCGTAAAAGACAGACCGACGAAATGTTATGAGCATATATTCCTTTTGTCTAAACAGCCGAAATACTATTTCGATTACAAGGCGATACGAGAGCCGTTAAAACAAGTTTCGATAGAACGGTACAAACGCGGAAGATCGGATCACACGAAATATACAGGGCAAAAGTTTCAGCAAAGGGGAATTGACTCGCAGCGGAAAGACTTTTCGGACTTTGACCAACAATTCAGGAGAAAGAGAGACGTTTGGCTCGTTAGCACGAATAACTATAAAGTCAATGAACATTTTGCTATGTTCCCCGAAAAACTTATAGAGCCGTGTGTATTAGCCGGTTGTAGAGTAGGCGGAATCGTTTTAGATCCGTTCTTCGGTAGCGGAACTACGGGTGCGGTCGCAAAGAGACTCGGCAGAACCTATATAGGGATAGACTTAAATCCGAGATTTTGCGAGTTAGCTCAGGAAAGGATAGATAAGGTAAAGGTGGAGTTATGACAGATTACATAAAACAAGGCGATTGTCTTGAACTTATGAAAGAGATACCGAGTGGCAGCGTGGACATGATACTTTGCGATTTGCCGTATGGTGTTACGAATAATAAGTGGGACAAGCAAGTAGATTTGAAGGCACTTTGGTTGGAGTATAAGCGGGTTATTAAAGATAACGGCGCAATAGTGCTATTTGCGAAAGAACCGTTTACAAGCAAACTCATAGTGAACAACATAAGGAGTTTTAAGCATAAGTGGATTTGGGACAAATCGGCATCAGGTAGTTTTAATCTTGCAAAAGTAATGCCGTTACAGATTACCGAAGACATTGTAGTCTTTTCAGGTGGCGGTGAAAAAGTAAATTATTATCCGCAAATGAGAAAAGGCAAACTACGGAAAAAGGGTGGAAACAACACAGAGAACAAGGCTTGGAACGTAAGAATGAAAGCCGATTATGAGAATTATAACGACTTGTATTATCCGACAAACGTTTTACATTTTAAGGGTATTCATAAAAACAGGTTGCACCCTTGTCAAAAACCGACAGAACTCTTGGAATATCTGATTAAAAACTATACCAACGAGGGCGAAACAGTTTTAGATAACTGTATGGGTTGCGGTAGCACGATTGTTGCTTGTATAAATACAAATAGGCATTATATAGGTTTTGAACTTGAAAAAGAATACTTTGATATAGCAAAAGAACGGATAGATAAGGTAAAGGCAGAGTTATGACAGACTACATAAAGCAAGGCGATTGTCTTGAACTTATGAAAGAAATACCGAGCGGCAGCGTGGATATGATACTTTGCGATTTACCTTACGGGGCAACTCACAACAGTTGGGATAAGCGTATAGATTTAACGAAACTATGGTTGGAATATAAACGAATCATAAAAGACAACGGTGCTATATGTTTATTCGGACAAGGCAGGTTTTTCGCTGACTTAATAGACAGCAACCGCGCTTGGTACAGGTACGATTACGTTTGGGATAAAGTTCTTACTACGGGTTTTCTAAATGCTAACAGGATACCGTTGCATAGACACGAGCAGATAGGAGTGTTTTACAAAAAACTGCCCAAATATAATCCGCAGTTTTTTACAGGTAAACCGCTTCACGGAAGGGGAACGGGCTATCTGAAAAAAGAAACGGTAAACCATAATTACGGGAAATTTCATAATCTGACGGACAAGCGAAAAGGAACGACGGAAAAATATCCTACGACGATAGTGTCTTTTCCGAAAACGCATCCAAGCAAGAGTAATCACCCGACGGAAAAACCTATAAGTTTGTTAGAGTTCTTAATAAAGACCTACACAAACAAGGGCGACGTTGTGTTGGATAACGCTATGGGGTGCGGCAATACGATTATTGCCTGTATTAATACCGAACGGCATTATATCGGCTTTGAAATTGAAAGTAAATACTATGAGTTGGCAAAAGAAAGGACTGAAAAGGCAAAAAAGGCGGCTGATACAAGATGCACCAGCCGCTGAAAATATTAGTCTTTTAAGCAACCTATTGGTATGACAAAAACACCGTCGTCACGTTTATATCCGTATTGTGTTCCTGTGATTATTAGTTTATTTTTATTAATTTGTGGCAATTAGTTTTACACATTTGTTGAAATGTAATTTTTACAGAAAACACAATATGAAAGAGTTTCAAAACAATGAGCGAGTTTTTTGGGAAAACACCTAAAAAATGAGGCTCTTTTAATTTTTAACATTATTTATAAGAATATGGAGGAAAAGAAATGGAACAAAAACCAAGAGAAAAACCTGAAATAGTTGTTCCGACAGGCTATAAGTTAGAAGACATTATAGATACTGACGATAACGGTTACGGGTTTAAGCAAGAAGCAATTTACACAGGGGAGGTGAACGTGAGAGTTGAACGAGACGGAAAAGAGTAAGGCGTATGAGAAATTAACGCCGGAAAGAAAAGCGCTTCTTGATAGAGTTTTGGAAAACCTTAACAAAGGCGACGGATTATGGCAGCAAGGATGGATAAATACGGGCGTTCCTACGTCCGGTATTACGGGCAAAAAGTATCACGGAATAAACAGTTTTTATTTAACGCTTATTTCTATCATGAGAGGCTACGGGGATAACCGTTGGGTATCTTACAAGCAAATGGAAGAAAAAGGTTGGAAGTTTAAGCTTGATGAAGAAGGCAACAGTCTCGGCAAGGGCGCAGGGGTTTCTATCGAATTCTTTGAACTTCGGGATAAGGAAACGAAAAAGCCTTTTGACCGCAAAACGCTTGACGGTATGACGGCAGACGAAAAAGAAGAATATATGGATAAGAACGTATATCCTGTAAGGAAATATTACCGTGTATTCAATGCGGATATTATAGACGGCATACCCGAAAAGGCAAAACGCGAGATAGATCCGAACGGAATTAATGAAAGAGCGGAAAACGTTTTGACTTATTGGAGCGAAAACGAAGCGCAAATTATTTACGGTGGCAATCAGGCATTTTACAGGGTAGCGACCGACGAGATACATCTGCCGAACAGAGAAGACTTTTTGGATATGAACGAGTTTTACTCAACGGCTTTGCACGAAATAGGACACAGTACGGGACACGAAACGAGGCTTAACCGTAAACTTGAAAACAAGTTCGGAACGGAAGATTATGCGATTGAAGAATTAAAAGCCGAGATAGCGTCGTTGTTTTTAGAGCAAGACCTTGAAATACAGGTAAGCGAAAAGCATATCGAGAACAACAGCAGATACATAAAGTCTTGGCACGACAGAATTGCCGAAGATCCGAACTTACTGTTTACCGCTATATCCGATGCAGACAAGATTTCGAGATACGTTATAGAAAAGGAAAGGCAGTCTGCAAAAGACAATAACACCGAATACTACGCTATCGTACAGCAAGAAACGGACGACGGCGAAACGGGTTACAGGATATACGGCGTAATGCCTTACGGACAAGTCAGTTCTATCATAGGCTATACGTTCAAGAGTATGGAGGCGTTAAACAGGGAGTTTGACGATTACAAGTCCGCGCCCGCATATAAGGACAAGGTATTTGAAGAAGTCACCTACGACGAACTTGAAAAGATAAGTATTCAGGCTTTTGAGCGAGAAGAAAAGAAAGCTGAAAAAGAAGGACGGGAGATATACGCACCGCCATCAATTATTGCGGCGAGAGCAGTGGTCGTCAGTTCGCCTGTGGATATGAGTGAACGTGGAATTGAAAGCCTTACTCGAATGACCGACAGGGACGTTGTTGAAAGAGCAAGTAAGACAAAGAACGGCGAAAAGTTCACACAGTTATATAACGGATTATCCGTATTAGGTAGCGAAGAAAAGGACGAGCGTTCTTTAATGACAAGGCTTGCGATGTTCTGCGGCGACGATCAGGAGCAATTGCTTCGTGTATTTCGTTCTTCCGGACAGTTTCGAGACGATAAGCCGAATGCTTTTTACGAAAAAATGGCGAAAGAGTCGATACAGTTCGTTGAAAAGGTCAAACGGGGCGACGAGAAAACGCCTTTGAATATGGGAAAGGGACGTTTCGGAATGAACGCTAAAACGTAAATGAGACGAAATAGGGCTTTAATAATTCTGACCATATTCAACATTATTCTTTTTGTTTTGAGTACGATTGCGTATTTCGGGACAAAAGAAAACTTGGAAATATTTAATTCGACGGGAAACGTTTTCGAGTATGAAGAGAAAGAAAAGGGGAATGTGTATTTAACCCTTAATCAAAGGGAAAGGGTAGCGTTAGTATTTGACGAAACAAGTGTTAAAGTGTCAAGCGCATATCGCTATGACGATAGACCGAAGATGGTAGAGATAATTCGTTTTATACGTTACTATTGCGAAGTGAACGGCTTTGAGATAAGTCGCAGAAACAGCGACCTTTGGGGAGAGATGAGATTACATACAACGCTTTACAAAATGGGATACAGAGAAGCGCATACGATTAATGCGGAAATAGATTATGAAAAAGATGAAAGGTGGTATGTAAACGTTCTCGGAAATTTTTTAGGTTGGATCGGTATTTGAAAAATAAAAAGGGGTGAGTTTATGAAATAAAGATGAAGGAAGATATTTTTAAGACAAACAAAAGATACGACGTTATATACGCAGACCCGCCGTGGAGATTTTTAACTTATTCGGAAAAAGGGAAAGGTAGAAGTGCGGAAAGACATTATCCGACAATGGCAAGGGAAGAGATAAAGGCTTTGCCCGTAAAAAGGATAAGCGCAAAAGACAGCGTTTTGTTTTTGTGGGTAACAGCGCCTTGTTTAATAGAAGGCTTGGAACTTATAAAGGCGTGGGGATTTACATATAAGACGGTGGCGTTCACTTGGGTAAAGCAAAATAAGCGGAACGATAAGCCGTTTATGGGGTTAGGATATTACACCCGCGCAAATGCGGAATATTGTCTTATCGCAACGAAAGGAAAAGTCCTGACAAGGAAGTCACGTTCGGTTTCTTCGGTAATTATATCGCACATAGAACGGCACAGTAAAAAGCCTGACGAAGTGCGAAAAAGGATCGTTGAACTATACGGCGACAGACCCCGAATAGAACTTTTTGCAAGAGATATAGCAGACGGTTGGGACTGCTTCGGTAACGAAGTATAAAGCAAAAAACAATCAATTAAAAAACATTAAGGAGACAAGGAAAAAGATGAAAGAAAGGAATTTTAAATTAACGCAAACGATATACGACGTTGTAAAACTTATGGACGATAAGGCGGCAGGAAAGTTTATCAAGAGTGTGTGCGACTACGCGTTTCACGGTGAAATTTACGACGGCAACGACATCACTTTAAAGAGCAATTTTATGCTCGTCAAACGTATCATAGACGGTCAGATGATGGACAGAGCATACGGCAAACTCGGCGCTCAGAAGTCGAAAGAACTTCGCCAGAAAAGGCAGGCGGTTGAAGCTATGCAGAAGGCTGTTATAGGTTCGAGTATCGTTTCCGGCATCGGCAAAATAATGACAAACCTTGAAAAGAAAGACGAAAAGAAGGCGTAATTTTTTTGGTGGAATTCAAGTCTTGCGGTAAGCAGGATAAAGAAAAAACACCAAAATGTTTTTTCGGGCTTTAAGCAAGGTGGGAAACCCACTTCTTTTCTTGGGAGATAAACGATGAACAGAGAAGCGATTTTAAGCGGTAATTCAAGGCAATATATAAGCGTAAAAGACGTTGAATTGTTAGGGTATATAGAACGGCTATTACCACACTATACGACTTTTAACAAACTCTTAAACGACGCATTAAGGCTTGGGCTACCGAAACTTTTAGAAGAAAAAGAAAACGTCGAAATCACGCTTCCGAGTGTCGTTGAAGAACGGGGAACGCCTATCAAGACAAAGCGCAGGAACAGTCTCGAAACGGGCTATAACGAAATAAAAAGTTTACTGTCAGAAGTGGTAGTGAACTCGACATTAAATAAAGCAATGCTTTCGGGACTGTTTAACGCAAAGGAAAAAGAAATATCAAATCCAACGATTGCGGGCAGATTTAAACAAGGGCTATTAAATAATATTCCGGATTGTCTGTTCGACGCCGAGATGGATATGTTGAAAGAAATTAGTAAGGACGAAACAGAATGAGCGAACACAGGGCAGTTATAAATATTCAATATACACCGTATTTACCGACAGGGCATATGCCGAAGTACAAACGGGAACAGCACAGAAAAGAGCGGGCATTTTACGATATGTCGGGTGAAGAGAACATACTCAAATACATAAACACGGAAGGGAAAAGAGCGGGTAAAAATTCAATGCTCGAATACCTTAAAAAGAACACAGGCGTGTTTAACGGAAACGGTATGATACCCGAAGAAGAAGTGAACGCGATGAAAGCACGGGTGCAGAATAACAAATCAATAATTTGGCACGGCTTTATTTCCTTTAATAAGGAAGATTCGGAAAAAATAGACACGCCGGATAAATGTATAAGTCTTGTGAAAAAAGTGTTCCCTACTTTTTTTAAAGAGGCGGGATTAAAAGCGGATAATATGGATTTAATGTGTGCGTTGCATCTTGACCGTCCGAACCACTTACATATTCATTTCGTGTTCTGGGAAAAAGAACCGAAGTATAAGGATAACGACGGTGTTTTACGTTTCAGAAAAAACGGAAGAATAAAGCAAACGGCTATAGACAATATGTTCATTAGGCTCGGATTATTTATTCAGGAAGAAAAAGATGATATTTACGAAAAGAGAATCAAAGCGATAAAAACCTTGCGCACTATGACTGATATTCATAAGTTTATGAACAGCAAGGAAAAGATAAAGGAAGAAATATTATCGCTTGCAAAAGACTTGCCGGCTACGGGACGAATATCCTATGGCAGCAAAGAAGCAGAGCCGTATAGAGAACGGGTAGATAAAATTGTTCGTCTTATGCTCGGTAGAGATAGAACGGCAAGGAAAGCAGACGAAAATTTCTACTACGCGCTTGATAAAAAACGCGAGCTGGTAAAAAGTATCTGCAAAGGTCAGAATGTGGACGAAAGCAAGGTGAAAATAATCGAGCAAATAGAAGCGGACTATAAACGTCGGCAAGGCAATCTCGTTCTTAATCTTTGTAAATTCATTAAGCCTGAATACTTCGAGCGGAAGAAGAACAAAAGGTATAAAGCCAACGATGATAAGTTAAAAAAACGTATCAATATGTCCAAACGAAGCGTAGAACGGCGACTTGACAGATTCTTTTTAACGTTCGGTAAAGACAGTCGTATTTTAGAGCGAGATTTTTACGACCGCTTACAAGAGATAGAAGAAGAAATCGAACGTAAGCGCAAGGAAGAAAACGAAAAGGCGGAGCGCGACAATTACTACAAAGGGGGTAAATAAGAAAATTGAATAGAAAAGAAATAACGAGCCACGGGAAAAGAAAATCCTTAAAACTAGCAGTTATACTTTGGGCTATCGTCTTTGCGTTCGTTGCGGTACTTTTAATGTATCTTTTTGCTATGGGCGGAGCGGATAGTTTATGGGAGATAATCTCGCAAAGAAATTATTGGCTGTCTAACGGTGTAGTTGACGGGTTGATAATAATCGGGTTTTTACTCGTATATAAAGTTGATGCACAGAATATTGCGTTAAAACAAAACGACCTAGAAGATACCGAGTGGCTTACGGTAAAGAGACTCAAAAAGATGAAAGAGTTTAAGGTTACCGATTGGGACGGAGTTCCTGAAATAAACGACGGAATAGTTATAGGCGCGGAGAAGAAAGGAAAGAAAGACGTGGAGATAATAACCACAAGTCAATTACACGCTTTAATCGTAGGCACTACGGGCAGCGGTAAAACGACGGGATTCGTTGACCAGAACATTTCCGTTCTTGCAAGGAGTAAAGGAAAACCGAGTCTGGTAATATCCGATCCGAAAAAGGAACTTTACGAAAAGCACGCTAAACTTCTCAAAAAGGAAGGTTACAAAATATCCGTTCTTGATTTAAGAGAACCGTATTCGTCGGAGCATTGGAATCCTATGAACGTGCTATTGCGAAGAATAAGGCTTGTCAAAGACCTTGAATACAATTTGGAACATAAAGCCAACAAGTATTACGGTGCGGGCGAAGTATTTATGTCGCATATTGACGCGAGAACAAGGATGCAGGAACTTAAAGACGAAATCTTTGAGAACGCTATGGACTTGGTATATACGCTTTGTCCCGTTCAGAACAAAGACCAACCGAATTGGGAAGAAGGCGCGAGAAACCTTATTTTAGGACTTGTGCTTGCCTTCTGCGAAGACTGTATCAAAGGTAAGATGGAAGAAAAACAGTTGTTGCTATTTAACGTGTATCACAACATAACGAAATACTGTTCGGAAGATACGACGGCGTTAAAAGAATATCTCTTGAAAGGCAGAGACGAGTTCTCGAAAGTAAGGGGACTTGTGAATACCGTGCTTATAACGAGTGATAAAACTTTGACGAGTTATTTGTCCGAAGTAAACAGTTATATGCAACAGTTGTCCGATGACGGTATTTTATCGCTTACGAGCGAAAACGATATGGACATAGTAAATATGGACGAAAGCCCGAACGCAGTATTTATAATTGTGCCGGACGAAAGATTTACGAGACACCGTTTCGTAACGCTCTTTATTACGCAGATGTATAAGGAACTCGTCGAAAAGGCTAACCTTAATCTTCGCAGAGAACAGATGCAGACGGCAATCTTAAAGAGAAACACTTACTTCGTGTTAGACGAGTTCGGTAATCTTCCAAAGTTCGAGAATATGGAAGGTATGGTTACTGTTGCAAGGTCAAGGGGAATACGGTTTTTATTCGTATTACAGTCTTTTTCGCAACTTACGGCAAAGTACGGCAGAGAAATAGGCGATATAGTAAAGACCAACTGTAATGTGAAAATCTTTATAGGTTCGGACGACGCAGATACGAGAAAAGAGTTCTCGGAACTTTGCGGGCAAAAGAAGATTAAAAACTTTTCCGTCAACACTAATGCTGAAACTTCGCCGTCAAGTAATACGGGCGCAAGCAATCAACCGTTAATATCAGTAGGGATGTTAGAACGGTTAAACGGTAACGAAAAAGGCGACGCAATAGTTTCGGTTCGAGGATACGAGCCGATATGGACGGTATTTACTCCGTCATACCAACTTAAAGAGTTTTATTTCAAAGAAGGTAAGGCGGCGATCGGGAGACGCGAAGCGGTGTTTTTCGATAAAAGCAATTACGTTTTCGACATACACGGCGAAGACGAAAATATAAAAGTTCTCGATGCAATAGAAAAGAGAGAAACGGAAGAGGACGAGCAGGATAAAGTAAAACAGGTAAAATTAATGACTCTTGACCAAGAATGGCAGAGTATAGTAAACGAAATAGACCTGAGAATTAAAAGACTCGTTACAGTGCTGAATGGAAAGGATTTTTCATCTGTTAAGGATATGAATATCGGGTCCAAGGCAACGTTTCTCTACAATATTATGGAGAGCTACGATAAACCCCGTGCTCAACAAATTTTGATAGTTGCGGACTTTATATCCGTTCAATTACCAAAACTCAAAGATTTGCAAGAGCAGGCGGGGAAATTATAAAAAGGGAGGACAAAATGACAAAAATTAAAAACAAGATATTCGTTGCGTTAAGCGCGTTTCTCGTTTTGTCGGTTGCGCTTATTTTTTGCCTGAATATAGGCAATGTAAAGGCTTTTGCCGACGAAAACGAAGTGTGCGAACACGAATACGAAGAAAGCATAGTGGAAGCGACTTGTTCCGAAATGGGCTATACGCTTTATACCTGTAAATTATGCGGAGATAATTACAAAGATAATTTTACCGATTTCAAAGAGCATAATTTTACGGATATTGTTATAGCGCCGACGTGTACGGAACGCGGTTATACCACTCATTTATGTGTGGAGTGCGGCTATTATTACGAAGACAACGTAATACTGCCGTTCGGACACACTTACACCGTAGAAGAACACGAAGTCACTTGTACGGAAGACGGTTATACGCTACACACCTGCGAAACCTGCGGGGCAAGTTATGTGGATAACGTAGTCGAATCGACGGGACACGATTTCAAAGAAAAGAAAGTAGAAGCAACCTGTACGGCTTACGGGTTTACCGTTCATACTTGCGAAAAATGCGGCGACAAATATACAGACAGCTATGTATATCCTACGGGACACCATTTTGAAGATACGGTAATAGAGCCTACGGAAGATTGCGTAGGTTATACGTTCCATAAATGTACCGATTGTTCGTACACATATCTTTCGGACTTTGTAAGGAGCGGTGAAACGCCGTATTTCCCCGAAGAACCGACAGAACCAACAGGTGAAGGACAAGGCGAAACGCCTGTAATTCCAGAAGAGCCTACGGGCGGAGAACAAGGCGAAACACCCGTAATTCCTGACGAACCGACGGGCGATGAACAGGGCGATCACACGCACTTATATATATTGTTTTCGGAGAACTATGAAGACGAAAAATACATATATATCAGATATTTTTGCGTAGTGTGCGATGAAGAAAAGAACGACCTTGTTCAGATAGCGTTTACTTCGGAAGATGGAAACAGGTATAACCTTACGGCGGACGAAAACGGTAAAGTGGATTATTCGGAAATTCCTTACGGCGTTTACGAAGTAGAGATGTTCGGCGAGAACGGGCAGACTCTTACTTGGTATCAACTGACGCTCGCGGAAGAGGCGACGAATACGGACGAGCCTACCGAGCCGCAGGAACAGGAAACGCCGACAGAACCCGAAACACCGAGCGAACAGGACGGAGATCCGTTTGAAGATTTAGGTGGCGGGTTTGTTGACGAAATAGGCGACACGGAAGAAAAGACCGAAACCGCCGAACAGAATAAAGGCAATTCGGGACTTATGACGGGTATCATAATCGTGCTTATGTTGCTCGGCGCAGGAGCGGTAGTAACACTCATTTTAATGAAAAAGAAAAAGAATAAAGAAAAAAAAGAACAGGAGAATAAGGAATAATGAACAGTAATTTATTAACGGAAACTACCTTGAACGGTAGTTTGGAAGGCATCGTAACGAATCTGAAAACTCTAATGGATAGTTTTTGGATTTACATTGTTATAGCATTGGCGGCAGTTGTCGTGGTATGGGGCGCATACGTCGGTATAAAAATCGCTATCGCGCATAAGAACGAAGACAAGATTAACGCTCGTGATATGGTTAAAAATCTTATTATCGGTATAATCATAATCTTCGTTGTTGCAATGGGCGCACCTTTACTTATCAACGGTTTGTCCGCTTGGGTAGGCACTTCTTCCGCAAGCGTTGGTCTTGTCGGAACGGTAATTTAATAGAAAGGAGGAAAAGAGCATGAATAACAATTTGTTGACGGAAACCACTTTAAACGGTAGTTTGGGAAGCATTGTAGCGAATCTTAAAACTCTTATGGACAGTTTTTGGATTTATATCGTCATCGCACTTGCGGCAGTCGTTGTCGTATGGGGCGCATACGTCGGTATAAAAATCGCTATCGCACACAAGAATGAAGACAAGATCAATGCCCGTGATATGGTTAAAAACCTTATTATCGGTATCATCATAATCTTCGTAATCGCTATGGGCGCACCGCTTCTCATCAACGGTTTGTCGGCTTGGGTCGGCGCAGGCGCATAATACATAATGCGCTAACTTAAACGTAAGGCGGTGGGAAGTCCTGCCGCCTTATTGTTTAATTTTATGGA
>JAFSLQ010000029.1 GCA_017448355.1 Clostridia bacterium
CGTTGTAAATATAATCGTCGGCAAACATTTTAAATATCGTGTTTTTGCTTATATTGAAATGCTCGCTGTCTGATTTAGACAGTACCGTAAAATGAACCTGCGGCTTAATCTGTTCTTCAAATGTATAAAGCCAATCAAACGCTTTTCGCTTTGCTTCTTCAAAGTTTTTGCTACTAAAACTTACGTTGTACCCGTATCTTCTGAATCTTATCTCGTAATATCTGTTATTTTTTACTCTTATTTTGAAATCTTTTAATCTCGGCATCTCTGTAATCTCCTTTTTTGAAAATTTTAGATTACCTTTGATTTTGGATTTCTTTTCCCTGTTCCCGCTATTTTGTAGCGGCGTTGACTTCAACTCCTTTATTAAAGCAGTTAAGTTTTTAATCTGTTCTAACAAAAGCGTTTCGTTGTCTGCCTTGGTAGTTCTTGTTTTTCTCTTATAATTTTTCACCTCTTAAAATTTTATTTGCGCGGGAATATTTTATCCCCGATCGACTACAATGTTCTCTCGCCATTTACTACAAATTTCTCTCCCTTATTTTATTTCCGACAGTTTCAGGAAGATGCGAGTATTATTTTTCAGTGCTAAACTTGCTGCCCGTAAATATCCCACAGTCGGATTGCTATTCAGTTGTCTTTTTTATCCTGCAAGCAAATGGTAACTTTTTGTTACTACGATTATATGTACTTATTGCTTGCTTGTCAATGCGGTATCTCATTGTATTTTTTATATGCGAAAACAGGAGTCCACGCGGACTCCCGTAAACAGTTTAATATTAAGTTTTTGTTTACTTATTTCCTAAAAAATTGTATGACAAAAAAGCCCATCAACGCTTTCCGCTGAAACCACATAAAATGATCGCAAACGGAAAACTCCGGCAAACATACGATTACCATAATAAGCCCCGCGGTAATCGTTTCCCGAACACGCAATCCTTAACAATACATTCTCAATAAGATTGCAACGGGAAGAAACGCAAACGCGCTTCCATACAAGACGAAAACGTCTCGTTTATCCCTTAATCAAAAGGGTACTACAAAATACGATATTACTCGTACAGTTTTATGATAACATATATTCTCAACTTGTCAAGACTTATATGACAGTCTATTTTGTCTTTCTTTGTCGAAAAGTTTTTAAAACGTGTTGAAATCTGCTCCGTAATTAATCCTTATATTCGTAAATGCAGGTTTTATAGCACATATAGATAAATACCTGACCACTGGATTATTGCCCCGAACAAAACAAAGAAATGCCAAATAAAATGTGCGGCTTTTTTTTTAAGCACAAAAGGTATCATACCGAGAGTATATACAACTCCGCCGCCCAAAATAAAGAATAATAACGGTAAATTATCGGCAATAAAATACGGAATAAATAATACGCCGCTCCACCCCAACACAAAATAAAGGGTGTAATGCAGCCACTTGATTCTTCCCGGTCCGAAAACCGATAAAAAAGTTATACCCGTTGCGAGCAATAACCATTGAACTGTAAAGAAAATCCAGCCCGAAGGATATCCCCACATCGTATCGTTCATATAAACCAAAAATAAAGGCGCAAAAGTACCGCCTATTTGCAGATATATCGACGAATAATCAAATCTCCTGAACACTCTTTTAACCGTTGTCCCGCTTCTGAAAGAATGATAAAGACACGAAAAAAGCATTTGCAATATAAAACAAGTCCCGTAAACGATAGACGCAAATAATGCAACGCCGTTTTTTGACTTTACGATCATCAGAATTAAACATATAAGCGCGATCAATGCTCCGACGCCGTGAGTAATAGAGTTTCCGATCTCTTCTATCAATCGTCTTTTCGGCGGTTCGTTTAATTTTCGATTTTTTGCCTTGTTTTGAATTTTTAAGCGGTATTTTTGGGCTTTTAACGGTTTTTTTATGGAAAGACGATTTATTTTATACTCGTTTTTTAAAATCTCCAAGTCTGACCTTGATTTATCAATAATACTATGCTTTTCTTTTAAGTATTGAGTTTTTAATTGCGAGTATCGTTCTTTTAAGTTTTTGTAATCTTTTTTTATATCTTCTTCCATAAGTCCCAAATGTCAACCTTCCGTTCTGATAGAGTTAAGTATCTGCGCTATGCTGTTGCCTTTCCTTAAACCTTCTTTTAAGTTCTTCAAATCTTAACCCTTGAAGTTTTTTAAACTCTTTTAACCTTGTCGCAAGATGAACGGAATATGCAAAGTCAACTACGACGGCACCTATGACCGCACCGACAAAATACGTATAAATCAAATTTGCACTGATCCAAGTAATACCTTGAACCAAAATCGGATTCAATAAAAAATAATAAAGCGAACCGACCGCGAGCCAGATAAAAGAGAATATCGGGCAAATAATGCCCAGAATATTCCCTTTGCGGTCGCTGTAATCCCAAAGTTTAATCTTACACGCTTTAATAAAAATTAAACCCGTAACGAATTCAATAATCGTCATGCTTGCGCCGATAACGGCTATTTTAACGACAACGTCTAATATTTGCGGGTGGATTCCCAAAGGAATATTGCTTATTCCGTAAAGCACCGCCACACCGCAACCGTAAATCGGTAAATACGGTCCTGTTAAAAATCCCGGATTCATCCATTTTTTTTGCGAAACGACTTTTCTGAACAGCACTTCGAGAGTCCAGCCGAAAAGCGAACCTATCACGAATAACGTTGATAAAATAACCAAATATTTCATATCGGATCTTAAAGCGGTAAATCTTTTTCCTTAAATTTCTTGAAAGCGACAGCATAACAAACCGTCCCTACCGCTATAAGTATAGCAAGTTTCCATAAGAACGTCAACGTCCCGTCTAATATTGATACCACGTCGAACAGCGATATGATAGATACGTAATTAAAGTATTTCAAAGATTCCATACGAATTACGTAAGGTATTATAGGTGAACCGAACAAGCCTAATATCGTTGCGACCAAGAAGAATATATTAAGTCCGCCGCCGACTGCCATTGCGTTTTTACTGCGGTTAAACCAACTTGACGCAAGAAAGGAAATTCCGCTCATAGCAAACATAACGA
This sequence comes from Clostridia bacterium, assembly GCA_017448355.1. GTDB lineage: Bacteria > Bacillota > Clostridia > Christensenellales > Borkfalkiaceae > UBA1259. Next base: position 3,053 of record JAFSLQ010000029.1, read on the forward strand.
CGAAAGCGCCGAGATTTATAAGCAACAGTTTTCCTATATTCAATCCGGTATCGACGTTGACCACGGATATACAGATAATTGAACATATCGTAGTACATATAAACATCAATAAAAGCGAACCTACGAGATATATTGCCTGCGTTGCGCTGACGGCGTTTCTTTTAGTCGGCGTTGAAAGAACGTACGCCATCGAACCGCTGTCCACCTGTCCGGCAATAAGGTTGTTAGACGTCATTATCATATAAATAATAGGAAGTAAAAGTCCCGCAATCTTAAAGAAAATCGAACCGACGAGAATTCCGTATAAGTCCATACTTCCGATTTCCTGGAGTGCGTCGGAAACTTCGGCGGGAAGGGTTGCAAGCATACTGCCCGCAAACTCTTTTACGAGTTCGGCTTTTATGCTTTCCACCGTTTCGCCGTCTTTGACGTTTTCTAATCTGTATTCGAGATTTGCTCTGTAATTTACTATAACGGAATTTGCAAGCCCCTTAACGAAGCCGTAATCTTTGTACCCGAATTCTTCGTATTCCTTTTCCGTTATCTTATATTCTTTGAGTTGATCAAGCGCTTTCTGAACGTTATCTTCGCTCACCATATTGCCCGCAAGGAATATGGACGAATTTGTGAAAACGTAATCTTCAACGTAGTCTTTGCGCTCCGCGTCGCTCATCGTAAGCGCACCTTGAAAACCGTATCTCGGCGCGGTTTCCCCGAGAGCAGTATAAAAGCCGTCGAACATATAACCGCCGCCTTCCTGCATAGGATTGAATACGTACATTATAAGTCCCGTGATCTCTTTTGCTTCGTCTGAATCGGATTCGTAACCTTGTTCTGCGGCAATAGACGCACAAAATTGTTGTAATTTCAGCGTTGCGCTCTTGTACGCCGTGCCTGCCGCATACAGATTTGCCGCGTCCGCACCTTGATTAGCATAAATCTGCTGATACTCCGTCGTATTCGTTACGGCGATAAAATCTTTCTTGAATTCTCCGTCAAAATAAAACATACCCGATTCGGAAAGTTCGTAATAATTCAACGCTCTTTTTTCCGTTTGAGATTTAAGTTCTTCTTGAATTATCGCGTTTTCCACGGCGACTTTGGTTCTGCTTAAATCGCCGTTGCCTGCAATTACCATAACGCAAATAAGCATAAAACAAACTGCAAAAGTTATTATAGCCCACATAATACCGTTGGCTTTACACGATTGTTTAAATAAAGGTTTACTGAACATTTTTGATCTCCTTGTTCTTTATAATTTCGTTAAAATGTTTTTCAAGCGTATATTTTACTTCGGAAATAAATTTTACGTTATAACTTTTAAGGTCTTTAAACAACGCTTGTATATCCGTTTTCTTTATACTTACCGTATATTGCAGATATTCTTGCTGATTTCTTATTACGTTGTATCCGTGCCCCGCAAATTTTTCATAATCTTTTCGGTCGTTGAACTCTATCTTGAATTCTGCCGTTTCCCGTTCGGTAATTTCTTTCATATCGGTAACCGCAAGAATTTGCCCGCGATCTATAAGCGCAACTCTGTCGGCGATTTTTTCCAACTCTTCGTATAAATGCGAACTTATAAGAATAGTCTTGCCGCGTTTTTTCTCTTCGAGTAAAAGGTCTAAAAACGCCACGCGCATAAGCGGATCTAGTCCAGTCGTCGGTTCGTCCAGAATAAGTATTTCGGGATTACTCATAAGCGCGGCGACTACCGCCGTTTTTTGCTTCATACCCTTACTCATGCGCTTTAAATTTGCTCTCGGATCGAGTTGCAGTTTTTCGGTAATATAATTCGCACAATCCATACTTTTCATGTTTAAAAATTCCGCTTGCGATTTGAGAAATTCCGTCCCCGAACCCAAGTCCGGAAAAGCGATTTCGCCGGGAACGTATCCTATATACGGCTTGGTTTTTTCGCTTTCCATCCAGGAATCTTTGTTAAATACCGTTACCTTTCCTTTATCGGGCTTTATAAAACCCATAATACTTCTTATCGTGGTGGTTTTGCCCGCGCCGTTCGCGCCGACAAACCCCAAGATCTCACCGCGCCGCAACTCGAAATTTACGTCGAAAATCCCCTTGCCGTCGCCGTAGTCTTTGGTAAGTCCTTTTATTTCTATCAGGTTTTCCGTCATAGCGCGCCTCCGAAATTTTTATCTTCTTTATAATAACTCATAAAATAATCTTCCAACGTTTCCTTCATATGCGTAAAATCGGTAATGCGGTATTCGGACATATCGGAAATAAAATAGTTTATATCTTTGTCGTTTACCGCAATCATCACGCTGTTTCCGTCCGTCTTTATAACTTTGTAATGCGGATTATAAGAGTCCGACACTATAAGTTTATTTTTGTCTTCTTCGTCCGAAAATTTTATGCGGTATATTTTATCCTGTTTGTGTTTTAAATCGTCGGCAATAAATTCCGAAACGATTTTTCCGTCCTTAATAATGGCAATCCTATCGCACGTTGCGTCCACTTCGCTAAAAATATGGCTTGACAGCAATATGGTTTTTCCGCGCGACTTTTCTTCTTTTATAAACTCGATAAACCGTTGTTGCATTTTTAAATCCAAGCCGCTTGTTGGTTCGTCTAAAATCAGTATTTCGGGATCGTTTATAAACGCAACGACGACGGCGAGTTTTCTTTTTACGCCGAGACTCATACGCTTGGTTTCTCCGCTCGGATCGAGTTCAAACGCATCCATCAGATACTTTATGTATTTTTCGTCCGTACACTTTTTCATTTTCTTCATCATATCGAGAAACTCGTACCCAGTTAGTCCCGCCGGCAAAGCGATTTCTCCCGGCAAATAACCGACTTTATCCATAAATTCGGTATAATGCCCGAACGTATCTTTTCCGAAAATTCTCGTATGTCCGCTTTGCGGTCTGGAAAAACCCATAAGATGTCGTATGGTCGTGGATTTGCCCGCACCGTTCGGTCCCAAAAACCCGAACACCTCTCCGTGATTTACCGTAAGGGAAACGTCGAAAACACCTCTGCCGTATCCGTAATCTTTCGTTAAATGTTCTACTTCGATTTCCTTCATTTCTGTCTCCTTGATTTTTTGGATAAATGTATATTTTCTTGACAACAGTAAAAGTATATGCTATATTTTATAAAAAAGCAAACGCAAAAATTTACACAAAGATTACAATAGTAAAATAATGGACATTTTTTAAAATTCGTCCAAAAAACGGCGGAGTATCGAAATGAAAATAATCACTAAAAACGAAGACAAAGAAGATTTACGCGTAATAAGAACGAGAAAACTTTTAAGCACCGCTCTTTTTGACCTTATGGCGGAAAAAGATTTTTCACAGATAACCGTAAACGATATATGTGAAAAAGCAATGGTCAGAAGAGCGACTTTTTACAATCATTTCAAAGATAAAGAAGATCTGCTTAATTACACCATTGACGGAATTCAGGAAGAACTCTTTGAAAAAAGCATAGAAAATTCCGAATTCGTGTCGGGCAAGGAAATGTACATGAGCCTTATCGGGTGCGTTATTGATTTCCTTGTCGAAAACAACGACAAAATTGTAAAAATAAGAAAAAACTGTTCGGATAAAATGATAATTTCATTTCTCGAAACCATAAAGCGCAGCGCGGCTTATTTGATCGGTAAAAATAAATTTAACGAAAATTATAAGATTCCCGTCGAAGTTGTCGCAAGTTTTTTTACCGGCGGACTTATTTTAATAGGACTTGACTGGATAGACAATAAACAACCGTATTCCAAATCCGAACTTTTACATTTTTGCAATACGTTGCTTGATGACGAACTTTTAATCGACCATAAAATATAACTTAAAAATTATATAAAGTCAATTCTACCGACGGTAGATAAGGCGGAAATCGTTCTACCGAAACTATTTGTATAATTAGAACGCCAAGATATAAAGATAGGTTGCAAATAATTCGTTTTTATGATACGATTAAAACGTATCAAAAAAACGGGAGCAAACTATGACGGAAACGAATATTACGTTATTCGGCGATTCGGTCGGCAAGGGTATTTGTACCGACAATGGAAAGATAGAAATAATAAAAAATAACGCCGTGGCATTACTGAACAAAAACTACGGACTTAATATAAATAATCGGTCGGTGTATGGGTTATCGTTAAAAAAATTTGCCGACAGAAAAATTATAGACAAGTATATTGAAACTTTGCCCGACGATAAAGATAACGTTGCGGTATTAGAACTCGGCGGTAACGACGCCGACTACGACTGGAAAAAAGTTGTCGCATCGTTCGATTCGCCGCATCATCCTAAAACGACCGTTGCAGAATTCGGCGACGACTTAAACGAGATTGTAAATAAACTTAACCGCGCCAAAGTAAAAACTTATTTTTGCACAATCACGCCCATAAGCAGCGAACGCTATTTTTATAACGTAATTTCAAAAATCGTAAACGGTCAAACGGTGCTCGATTTCTTTCATGGGGACATAAATACGATTTATCGCCATCATGAAATATTCAGCGACGTGCTTTTAAGAGTGGCTATAAAAAACGATATAGAACTGATAGATTTAAGAAGGGCGTTTTTACAGAGCGAATTTTTCGGCGATTTAATGTGTTCCGACGGAATACACCCGAACGAAAAAGGTCAATACTTAATATATAATACCGTCACGCAACTTATTTGAGTGATTATTGAAAAGTAATTAAATAGTCTTTTTGGGGATTTTTTGGGGACTGAATAGTTAAAATCATAAGTATTTTATTGAATTTTTTAAAATCGTTTTTGTGGTTCAAATCCCGTCCATTTCACATTTTAACCCACTTTACCTATGTGTGTAGGTAGGGTGTTTTTTCGTTTTTTGGACATAAAAAAAAGACCCTTGAAATTCAAGGGTGTGCAAAATCGCCAGTTTTTACCTTAAAATATGCAAAGATGGGTCAAAATGCCGAAAGACCTTTTGACCCACTTCTTTGGTGCGAGTAGCAGGACTTGAACCTGTACGGTGTTACCCACTAGAACCTGAATCTAGCGCGTCTGCCAATTCCGCCATACTCGCATTAATCTCAAGAGAGATTATATCAAATTTATCTGTATTTGTAAAACGTTTTTCACTATATGCCGTCAACAACCGCTTGCGCGTTTAAAGTTAAGTCGGCAAAGTTTTTCGCTTTGTACTGCAAATAGCCTTCCGCACATATCATAGCCGCATTGTCGGTGCAATGGCGCTTTTCAGGTAAAATAAGTTTAATATTCTCTTTTTCCGCCCGTACTTTAAGACTTTCACGCAAATATCCGTTTGCACCGACGCCGCCGGACACTGCAAGCGTTTTGTAACCTGTAAGTTTAAGCGCGTTAAATGCTTTATCGATAAGCACGTCTATCGCGGCGTGCTGAAAACTGCACGCAACATCCGCACACGCAACCTCCCTGCCTTTTTGTGTTTCGCCGTGCACATAATTTATAACTGCGGTTTTTAGTCCGCTGTACGAAAAATCAAATTCGCTGCCCTGATAGTTATTTCCAAGCATTTTAGGCAGTTTTATAACGTTTTGTCCGTTTAACGCAAGTCTTTCGACGTTAGGTCCGCCGGGGTATTTTAATCCAAGTACCCGTGCGATCTTATCGAAGGCTTCGCCGACCGCATCGTCCACCGTCTGTCCCAAAATTTCATGCTCGTAAAAACTTTTGACGTTAACGATAGCGGTATGCCCACCGCTTGCAAGAATCGTTATAAATGGCGGTTCTAACCCCTTATCCGCAAGGTATGCGGCGGCGATATGCCCCCTTATGTGACTTACCGGAATAAGCGGGATATTATACGAAAACGCAAGCGCTTTCGCAAACGACACACCAACAAGCAGCGCACCCAAAAGCCCCGCGCCCTTGGTTACCGCAACCGCGTCTATATCTTCCATAGTAAGATTTGCATTTTTTAACGCGCGTTCTGTCGCGGTCAAAATTGCTTCGGTATGCGCTCTCGACGCTATCTCAGGCACAACGCCGCCGAAACGCGCGTGTTCGGTCGCAGAACTTATTATTTCGTCGGCAAGAATCTCCCTGCCGCCTTTTGTTATCGCTACGGCGGTTTCGTCGCAAGAAGTTTCTATACCCAAAATAATCGGGTTTTCTTTTATTACGAAATACTCCGTATTCTCTTTATAACTCATTGTGATTTTTTAAGATAATCGTTTATAAAGCCTTGAATATTTCCGTTCATAACCGAGTTTACGTCGGAATCTTCGTAGCCTGTTCTGTGGTCTTTTACAAGAGTGTACGGACAAAAAACATAACTTCTTATCTGACTGCCCCACTCGATTTTTTTAATTTCGCCCTTAATATCCTGGTCGCGCTCTAACCGCTCTGCTTCACGCTTTTCCAAAAGTTTACTAATAAGCATACGCATAGCCATTTCGCGGTTCTGCGTCTGACTGCGTTCGTTCTGGCAAGAAACAACAATCCCCGTCGGCAAGTGCGTTATACGTATTGCGGAATCGGTTTTATTGATATGCTGACCGCCTGCGCCACTCGAACGGAATGTATCTATTCTGAGTTCTTCAGGATTAACTTTTATTTCTTCGTCGTCAATAATTTCGGGCATAACTTCGATGGAAGAAAAGGACGTATGCCGCCTTTTGTTTGCGTCGAACGGTGAAATTCTGACAAGCCTATGCACACCTTTTTCGGCTTTCAAATAGCCGTAAGCATAGTCGCCTTCTACCTTGAACGAAACGCTTTTTATCCCCGCTTCGTCGCCGTCTAAACGGTCAAGTTCGGTAAGCGTATAGCCGTTTTTTTCGCAGTAGCAGATATACATACGGTAAAGCATTTCCGTCCAGTCGCAGGCTTCCGTTCCACCCGCGCCGGCGTGCAAAGAAAGTATTGCGTTTAAGTTGTCGTACTTACCTGAAAGCAAGGATTTTAAGCGAATATCTTCAATTTTTTCTTCCGCTTTTTTTAAGTCGGCGTCAAGTTCCGCTAAAACGCTGTCGTCGTTTTCTTCTTCGGCAAGTTCGATTAAAACTTCCGCGTCGTCGACTATCTTTTCCGCGTCGGAAAAAACGGAAATTTTGTTTGTAAGCGCCGCAATCTCCTTGGATATTTGCTGCGCTTTATCAAGATTCATAAAAATTTCCGGTTTTTCTGACTCCGCCTGCTTATCTTCCAACTCTTTTTTCAGTCTGTCTACGTCAAAGAGAGTGCCCTGCCTCTGACAAGAGAAGGCGTAAATCCTTTATTTTTAATCTGAAATCTTCTATATTCATAATAACCCCTTATAAGTATCCGAAACAATATCGGTAAGCCTTTCAACATCGTCTAAACAGTCCACAAAATACATAGATTTTGCGCCGTCATAAGGCGAAACGACGGGCATATCGTATTTTTTATTACTCTCGATAATTTTAACGAGTAGCCTGTTATCGTAAATGCCGCCGAACAGCACTCCGCTTTTATATAACAGATATTCGCCCATCATAGGTTTTACCGTTATATCGCCTAAAACACTTAATTGCTCTAAAATAAAATTTTTATATTCTTTTGACGTCGCCATACGGTACTTATTTTTTCCACCTTTTTAAGGTCGGAAATATTTTAGAACAAAATTCTTTCATCTGCTCGTTGGTCATACCCGCTTGTTCGCCGAATCTAGAGCACATATCGACAAATTCTTCCATAGAAACTTTGTGGATAAACTCGCCGTTATCATAGCAATATTTACAATAGTCGTAATTCGTACTACCGTCTTTATTCGTGCCGTAAAGGTCGTCGGACGTCATCGGCATAGCGCAACTTTGACAAATTTTAGTTTCGGTTTTGCTTTCCATTTTATTTATCCTTTCCGCAACAGTTTTTGTACTTCTTGCCGCTGCCGCACGGACAAGGGTCGTTTCTGCCTATGGTCTGTTTTGCCTTTTTCATATAGTTCGTCGTACTACCCTCTTTGTTGGAAACAAGGTCTTTCGGCTCTTCTTTCGCTATTTGCGGGGTTTTACGAAGTTCCGCTTTCAATAAAAGCGTAATCGTATCGTCCTGTATTGACGCGGTCAAATCTTCAAACATTTCAAACCCTTCTTTCTTGTACTCAACGACAGGGTCGATATTGCCGTAGCCGCGAAGCGAAATCCCCTTGCGAAGTTGGTCCATAGCGTCGATATGGTCTATCCACTTGGTATCGATATTGCGTAGTAGCACTACGCGCTCCACTTCCGCGAAGTTTATACCTTCTTCTTTATAACGCGCGATTTTCGCTTCGTAAACATTTACCGTTTCTTCAACGAGTTTTTCTATCATATACTCGTAATCCCAGTTTTCGGCGCGTTCTTTGGTAATAAATTCCGTACCCTTCGGTAAAAGTTTAAGTTCTATTATCTCGTTAAGCGCGGTAAGATTCCAGGTTTCGGGCTTATTTTCGTTATCAATGACCGTGCCGACTATATAACGGACGAAATCGGGAATAAGTTTTAAGATGTCTTCGTGCACGTTTTCGTCTTTTATAACCTTCATACGTTCGGCGTACATAACTTCGCGCTGTTTGTTCATAACGTCGTCGTATTCTAAAACGTGCTTTCTTATACCGAAGTTCCTGCCTTCAATCGCGCGCTGTGCGCCTTCGATTCGCTTTGACAGCATTTTTGACGCAAGCGGTTGGTCTTCGTCGATTTTAAAGAATTCGTAAACTCTCGACATCCTTTCGCCGCCGAAACGCTTTGCAAGGTCGTCTTCAAGAGAGATAAAGAACACCGAAGAACCGGGGTCGCCCTGACGTCCGCTACGTCCGCGCAACTGGTTATCTATACGGCGGGATTCGTGACGCTCTGTGCCTAAGATATGCAAACCGCCCGCTTCGACGACTTTTATCTTTTCCGCGTCGGTGAGTTCTTTGAATTTAGCGTAAATCTCGTGATAATGCTCTCTTATCGCCTTGACTTCGTCGGGAATATCGGATATAAATGACGTTGCAAGTTCGATATTTTCTTCACTTACGCCTTCTTCGCGAAGTTTACGCTTTGCCATAAATTCGGGGTTGCCGCCGAGAAGAATATCCGTTCCGCGCCCTGCCATGTTGGTTGCGATTGTAACAGCCCCAAATCTACCCGCTTGCGCTACGATATCCGCTTCACGCGCGTGATTTTTGGCGTTTAATACATTGTGCCTTATCCCTTTTGCAATAAGAAGTTTGCTTATTTCTTCGGACTTTTCAACGGTTATAGTACCGACAAGAACAGGCTGACCTTTTTTATGCCGTTCGGCAATTTCTTCGACGATAGCGTGATTTTTGCCGTTTACCGTCTTATAGATAACGTCGGGCATATCGATTCTTGCGACGGGCTTATTTGTCGGAATTTCCAAAACGTCAAGCCCATAGATTGCGCGAAATTCTTCTTCTTCCGACTTTGCAGTACCGGTCATACCCGAAAGTTTTTTGTAAAGTCTGAAATAGTTCTGGAAAGTTATCGTCGCGTAAGTTTTATTCTCGTTGCGGATTTTAACGCCTTCTTTTGCTTCAATAGCCTGGTGCAAGCCGTCGGAATAACGTCTGCCTATCATAAGACGACCGGTAAACTCGTCGACGATTATAACTTCGCCGTCGTTTACGACGTAATCGTTATCGCGCTTAAAGATATAATTTGCTTTTAAGGCTTGCTGTATATGGTGGGAAAGCGACGCGTTTTCTATATCCGAAAAACTGGTAAGTCCGAAGAAACTTTCGGCTTTTTTCGCGCCCGTTTCGGTTATCTGCACCGTTTTTTCTTTGATATCAATAGTGAAATCCTTTTCGGGAACAAGCGTTTTTACAAATCTGTTCGCCGAAACGTATTTATCGCTCGACTCCTGCCCCTTACCCGAAATAATAAGCGGGGTACGCGCTTCGTCGATTAAAATGGAGTCAACTTCGTCGACTATTGCAAAGGATAAAGGACGCTGAACCATTTGTTCTATGCGGCTTTTAAGGTTGTCCCTTAAATAGTCGAAACCCATTTCGTTGTTCGTACCGTAAGTTATATCCGCGGCGTAGGCTTTTTGCTTATCTTCGTCTTCCATTCCGGAAATAGCAACGCCGACAGATAGACCCAAAAACTTATAAACCTTACCCATCCACTCCGCGTCGCGGGCGGCAAGATAATCGTTTACCGTAACGATATGAACGCCCTGTCCGTTAAGCGCGTTAAGGTATGCGGGAAGAGTTGCGACGAGAGTTTTGCCTTCGCCCGTTTTCATTTCGGCGACTCTCCCCTGATGCAAGCAGATACCGCCGATAATCTGAACTTTATAATGTTTCATACCGAGAACTCGCCATGCGGTTTCGCGGCATACGGCGAACGCGTCGAACAGTATATCGTCCAAAGTTTCGCCGTCCGATAATCTCTTCTTTAAAATTGCCGTCTGACCTATGAGTTCTGCGTCCGTTAAACCGCTGTATTTTGGTTCTAACGCCAACACCTTATCCGCCATAGCGTCAAGTTTTCGTAGGTTTCTTCTCGCTTCACTACCGAGAATATATCTGAATAAGCCCATATTTTCTCCTTTAATCTGCCTATTATTTGAATTTAATATCCGTCTTTATTCGGCACGCTTGCCACCGTTAAAAGATATACGCGAAGCGCACCCGATTTTTTAAGTTTTATAGCCACCGCTTCCGCCGTTGCGCCCGTTGTGGACACGTCGTCGATAAGCAAAACATTTTTGCCGCGAACGGGCTTTTTATCTGTCACCTTAAAAGTATCGGTAAGATTTTTGAGACGTTCGCGCCTTGTAAGAGTCGCTTGCCGCTCCGTCTCCTTGGTTTTTATAATGCAATCGCAAAAAGGCACGTTTATTATCTCCGCCACCTTTCTTGCCAGAATTTCCGACTGATTGTAGCCGCGCTTTTTTAAACGTTTCTCGCTCATAGGAACACAGCATATCACTTCGGATTTAGAAAATTCCGCAAAACACACGTTTGCAAGTTTTTCGGCAAAATAATCGAGTATATATCTGCCGTTATTATACTTTGCCCGTTTTATAAGCCCGCTTATCGGCGTTTCATACTTAAAAACGCTTCGCGCTTTATCCACCGAAACAAGCGTTTCTTTGCACGTAGAACAATATTCCGACGGATTTTTGATTTCTCTGCCGCAATGGTTACAAACGGTTTTATTGTTATACGGCAAATTTTTCTCGCAAGTTTCGCAAAAAAATTCGCCGCTAAACGTTTCTTTACCGCAATCGTTACAACGCCATTTGGGATTGTAAATGCCAAAAGTAAGAATTTTAACTATAAAATCTTTAAATCGCATCGCGGTTTACAAATACTTTTTAAGGTCTTTTGCCTTATCCGTCTTTTCCCACGCGAACTCTTCCCTTCCGAAATGTCCGTACGCCGCAGTGTTATAATACGTGGGTGCGGTAAGATTAAATTTATCAATGATTGCCGCGGGACGAAGGTCAAACTCTTTCAATACTATTTCCGCTAACTTTTCATCCGAAAGTTTTCCCGTGCCGAAAGTGTTTACCATTACCGAGACGGGGCGAGCGACGCCGATAGCGTAAGCAACCTGAATAAGACACTCGTCGGCAAGGTGTGCCGCGACTATGTTTTTAGCCACGTATCTTGCCATATATGTCGCCGATCTATCGACTTTCGTCGGGTCTTTGCCCGAAAACGAACCGCCGCCGTGCGGCGCTTTACCGCCGTAAGTATCGACTATGATTTTTCTACCCGTAAGCCCCGAATCGCCTTCAGGACCGCCGACTTCGAATCTGCCCGTGGGGTTAATATAAAACTTGGTGTTATCGTCAACGTACTCTTTCGGCAAAACAACGTCTATGACGCGCGATTTCAAGTCTTCACGCAATTTTTCGGTAGAAACTTTATCGTCGTGCTGGGCGGACAATACAACCGTATCTATTCTTTTGGGAATACTGTTATCGTACTCGACGGTTATCTGACCTTTACCGTCGGGTTTTAAATATTTCAATTCTCCCGCTTTTCTTACGTCTTCTAATTTCTTACACATCTTATGCGCTAAAATTACGGGAAGCGGCATAAGTTCAGCGGTCTCTCGCACAGCGTATCCGAACATAAGTCCCTGGTCGCCCGCACCGGTTTTGTCAAAACGGTCGTTACCGTTTTCCTTTGCTTCCAAAGAATTATCGACGCCAAGCGCGATATCGGGACTTTGTTTGTTCATTTTAACGACGATTTCCACGTTGTCGGATGAAAACGCAGAACCGAAATAATCGTAACCCGTTTCTTTAATAACACGCCTTGCCACTTCCGCCGCGTCAACTTTTGCGCGCGAAGTGATTTCGCCCATTATTAAAAGAAAATTACTCGTCGCCGCGCACTCGCAAGCAACGCGGGACGCGGGGTCTTGTTTTAAATATTCGTCAAGTATTGCGTCGGAAATCCTGTCGCACACTTTGTCGGGATGTCCGGAGCAAACGCTTTCGCTTGTAAAAAATTTCTTCATTTGAAATAAAACCTATCTTGTCAATTATTCTTTGGTATTATATCACTTTTGATGTTATACTGTCAATCTTGTTTAAGAAAGATATTTACGTAATATTTAAATCAATTGACAAAAAAATTAATTATTTGTATAATTACAAAGATTATATATTCATTACGTCGTTAATAACATATTATTTATAGGCAATAAAATGAAAGTTAAAAGACAAAGTAAAGACGAATCGCAAAGATTTATACCTGTTATAAAGCAACTCGGAAAGTCGGTCAGAGAGTACAAAAAACCGTCTTTTTTAGCCCCTGCTTTCGTAATGCTCGAAACGATTATCGAGTGTCTTATCCCGTGGATAATGACGCTGCTGCTCGGCGTGCTTGAAATCGCTTCCGATAAAGGAACGTTAAATCCCGACGCATTTTTAGTTAAACTTCTTCATTTTTTAACGGGCGGCGCGGAAAATCCAAGTTATCTATTATTGATTTTGGAATTCGGCGCGGCTTTAATGGTGCTTGCGATGATATCGCTTTTTTGCGGAATTAAGGCGGGCAAGTACACCGCGATAGCGTCCAGCGGGTTCGCCAAGAATTTAAGAAAAGATATTTATTATAAAATTCAGGACTTTTCTTTTTCAAATATCGATAAATTCTCCACATCTTCTCTTATAACAAGGCTGACAACCGACGTTACGAATGTTGAAATGTCCTATATGATGATTATAAGGACGGCTATACGCGCACCCTTTATGATAATTTTCGCTATGATTATGGCGTTTACAATAAACGCGGATATGGCGTTGATTTTCTTATGCATCGCACCGGTACTCGCAACTGGACTTATATTGATAATGGTTAAGGCTATACCCTTCTTCAATAAAATTTTCAAAAAATACGACGCACTTAACGAATCGGTCGAAGAGAACGTTCGCGGTATACGCGTCGTCAAATCTTACGTGAGAGAAGACTTTGAAAAACAGAAATTCAACAAAGCGTCAAACGAAGTTAAACAAAACTTCACAAAAGCCGAAAAACTTATCGCGCTTAACACTCCGCTTATGAATTTTTGTACTTATTCGGGAATAATCCTTATATTCGTTATAGGTTCTATAATGATAATCAGTTCTGAAAACTCGCTTCTTCAATGGACTGAATTACAGAGTTTTATGACCTATTCCTTCCAGATTTTAATGAGTCTTATGATGCTGTCGATGATTATGGTAATGATTATCATAAGCGTCGCGAGTGCAAGACGTATTGCGGAAGTACTGAACGAACAAAGTTCTATCGTTTCTCCGAAAGACGCCGTATTTGACCTTGAAAACGGCGATATCACTTTTGAAAACGTTGCTTTTAAATACAACAAATCCGCGGATAGGTTCGCTGTGGAAAATATTTCCGTAGAAATTAAAAGCGGCGAAACCGTCGGCATTATCGGTGCAACGGGTTCAGGCAAAACCACGATGGTAAGTCTTATCCCCCGTCTTTACGACGTTAGCGGCGGCAGGGTTACAGTCTCCGGCAGAGATGTTAAAGATTACGACCTTGAAACGCTTAGAAATTCCGTCGCAATGGTTCTTCAAAAGAACGTACTGTTTTCCGGTACGATAAAAGAAAACTTAAAATGGGGCAACAAAGACGCGTCCGACGAAGAAATTTTCGCGGCGGCACGCCTTTCGCAAGCACACGAATTTATCCTTGCGCGCGAAAACGGTTACGACACTATGATAGAACAGGGCGGCACGAACGTTTCGGGCGGACAAAAACAGCGAATCTGCATCGCCCGTGCCCTGCTTAAAAAACCGAAAATACTTATATTAGACGACTCAACTTCCGCCGTCGATACTCATACCGACGCGTTGATTCGTCAAGGACTTAAAAAATATATTCCCGAAACGACGAAAATCATAATCGCACAGCGCATCGCGTCGGTTCAGGACGCCGATAAAATTATAATTATGGAAAACGGAACTATTTCAGCCGTCGGAACTCACGACGAATTGCTTGCTAAAAACGAAATATATCAGGAACTTTATTATTCGCAGAATAAAATGCAATCAACAAAAGGAGGTAAAGAATAATGCCACCACGCATACAGCCTCCGAAATCCGCTAAAAACGGAAAAGGTTTTAATCCGCAAAAAGCAAAAAAGGGCACATTTAAGCGACTCCTTAATATGCTTGTTTCGCAAAACAAAAAATTGCTTATAATTATTGTTACGTGCATTGTTATTACCGCTATTACGGGCGTCGCGTCCTCTTTCTTCCTTAAAAATTTGCTGGAAGTCATAAACCGCGGACTTGACTACGTAAACAAAGGCTCTACCGGAAATCAGGCACTCGATAAAGTACTGCCTTCACTTATTACCATTTTCGTAGTTATGGGCTCGGTATATCTCGTTAATATCCTTTGCTCTTTCATTTACACAAGAACGGGTGCGGTTTTAACGCAAAGATTTTTGCACCAGACGAGAACGGCGATTTTCAATAAAATGCAATCGCTTCCCATAAGTTATTTCGACTCACACAAAACTGGCGACATTATGAGTGTGTACACAAACGATACCGACGCGCTGCGCCAACTCGTATCGCAAAGTATTCCGCAACTGTTGTCGGCGTCGATAAGTTTAGTAACGTTGCTTGTTCTTATGTTTTCTTACAGTATCTGGCTTTCCGCGGTTATGTTTTTAGGCATATTCGTTATGTTCAGAGTAACGAAATCGGTCGGCGGGAAGAGCGCAAAATATTTTATCAAGCAGCAACAGGCATTAGGGCGCGAAGAAGGCTTTATCGAAGAAATGATGCAAGGCGGTAAAGTCATTAAGGTTTTCTGCCACGAAGAAGAATCTAAAAAGGAATTTGACAAAAAGAACGAAGAACTTTGCGAAATGGCGACAAAAGCCCACACCTTTGCCAACATTTTAATGCCGATTATGGGCAATATAGGAAATATTCTGTATATTTTCGTGGCGTTCGTCGGCGGCGTGCTTGCCGCGCTTAACGTCCCCAACCTTTCGGTGAATGGTCTTACCTACGATACCGTTAGTTTTATCATAGTAATTATGGCGTTCTTACCCGTAAGCCGCCAGTTTACCGCTAACGTTTCCCAGTCTTCGCAACAGATTAACTCTATCGTTATGGGGCTTGCAGGTGCGTCGAGAATTTTCGATATTTTAGACGAAAAGCCCGAAACGGACGACGGCTACGTTACTCTCGTAAGATGTAAAATCGACGAAAACGGCAATATAGAAGAGTGTGAAGAACGCACGGGACACTGGGCTTGGAAACACCCGCATAAAGCCGACGGAACTATCACCTACACCGAACTTAAAGGCGATATTCAAATGTTTAACGTAGATTTCGGATACGTACCCGAAAAAATCGTTCTTCACGACGTAAGCCTTTACGCGCACCCCGGTCAGCATCTTGCGTTTGTTGGCGCGACGGGCGCGGGCAAAACCACGATAACAAACCTTATCAACAGGTTTTACGATATTGCGGACGGAAAAATCAGATACGACGGAATTAACATAAATAAAATCAAAAAAGCCGATTTAAGACGTTCGCTTGGTATAGTATTGCAAGACACCAACCTGTTTACGGGCACGGTTATGGAAAATATCCGCTACGGAAGGCTTAACGCAACCGACGAAGAGTGTGTAGCCGCGGCACGCTTAGCGTATGCGGACGACTTTATCACCCGTCTTCCGCAAGGCTATAACACTATGCTTAAAGCCGATGGCGGTAACCTTTCGCAAGGTCAAAGGCAACTTTTATCAATAGCCCGCGCGGCAGTAAAAGACGCGCCGGTTATGATTTTAGACGAAGCAACTTCTTCGATTGACACACGAACGGAAGCACTCGTGCAAAAAGGTACGGATAGGCTTATGGACGGCAGAACGGTGTTCGTAATCGCGCACAGGCTTTCGACCGTACAAAATTCCGACGTAATAATGGTTTTGGAACAAGGCGTTATAATAGAACGCGGCAGCCATAACGATTTAATAAACGAAAAAGGCAAATATTATCAACTTTATACGGGTGCGTTTGAACTTGAATAACGGGTGTAATCTATGCCCTATCTCCTGCTGTGCTGACCGCACGAAAAAAGTCGGTGCTTGCGGTGCGGGCGATAAAATCAAAATAGCAAAGTATTATCTTCACAAGTTCGAAGAACCGTGCATTTCGGGCAAAAACGGCTCGGGCACGGTATTCTTTTGCGGCTGTTCGCTGAAATGTAAATTCTGCCAGAATTTTGAATTGTCGCGCAATCTACGCGGCAAAGAAATTACCGCGGGCGAATTAGCGGATATATTCTTTGAACTTGAAAATGTGGGTGCGGAAAATATCAATCTGGTTACGCCCACTCAATTTTCCGATAAGATAATCGAGGCGCTAAATATTTATAAACCTAAAATCCCCGTAGTTTACAACACGCACGGCTACGAAAAACCTGAAATCTTACAGAAAATTTATTCGTTTATAGACGTATTTTTACCCGACCTGAAATTTTATTCTCAAGCTCTTTCCACGCGCTACACAGGTAAAAGCAATTACTTTGAGTATGCAAGTAAAGCCGTTTTGTTGATGGCGCAAAAACCTTTAATTTTTGATAAAAAAGGTATGCTTAAAAGCGGAACGATAGTGCGGCATCTGGTTCTCCCTGCCTGCGCCAGCGACAGTAAACGGATTATAGATTTTTTTGCGGATAATTTAAAAGACCGTGCGTACTTAAACGTAATGAGTCAGTACACACCTATGGGCGAAATTACAGATTTACCCGAACTATCCCGCAAAATAACCAAGCGGGAATATGACAGCGTGATAGATTACGCGATAAGTAAAGGTATAGAAAAAATGTTCTATCAAAAGCGTATTTCCGCAAGCGAAGAATATATCCCCGTTTGGGATTATTGATAACAAAAATCGCCGCCATTACCAAAAGGTAATGGCGGCGAAAGTTTTAAAGTAGACCGTAAAATAAAAGTCCTAAAAGTGCGGAAAAGATAATTAATATTATCGGTGAAAGCGTCTTTTTACGCAAGATTTTATACACAATATAAGTTAACGCAACTATCCCGAAAATTATCAGCGATTTATAATCGAACGACAGCGGCGCACCGACTTTGGTATAACCGAGTACTACCGTCAAAAACAGCAGCGCACCCGTTGCGATAATTAATCCCACAACCACGGGACGGACGCCCGATAAAAACCCTTTAACGCCCGCATACTTTAAAAGACCTTTAACTATCGACGCAACGATAAGTATTATTATAAACGCGGGCAGTACTACGCCGACCGTAGCAAGTAGCGCACCTAAAAATCCGCCTTTCGCGCTGCCGATAAACGTTGCCATATTGACGGCGATAGGGCCGGGCGTCGATTCCGACACGGCGATAAAATTCAAAAGTTCGGTTTCTGTAAGCCAGCCGTGCGCAATTACTTCGTCCGTAAGCATAGGTATCATTGCGTACCCACCGCCGAAAGACACCGCGCCGATTTTTAAAAACGTTAAAAACAAATCAAGCAAAAGGGGCATTAATCTTTATCCCCCTTTTCTTTTGTGCTTTTCGTCTTAAAATATCCGACGAGATAAACGATTAAACCGATAACGCCGCCGATGAGTATTAAAAATACGGTTGAAAAGTCGGGCGCGATAAACTCTAAAAGCACCATTACCGCCACCGTCAGCGATACCATTATCGCGTTAAACACGGTGTGCTTTAAATGCTTTAACATTTTTATTCCTGCGGACAAAATTAAAAACGCCACGGAGGCTTGAATACCGCGGAAAGCATAGCCCACATATTCAAGCGCAATAAAGCGTTCAAAAAATAATGAAATTGCAAAAATTATTATAAAAGACGGTAAAACAACGCCAAGAGTCGCAAAAAGCGACCCGAAAAATTTACAAGTCTTATATCCTATAAAGGTTGCGGAGTTTATCGCTAAGGGCCCAGGCGAAGATTCCGCTATCGCGATTATATCGAGAAATTCTTCGTGCGTTAAGAAATTCTTTTTTTCGACGAGTTCGCGTTCCATAACGGCAATCATAGCGTACCCGCCGCCGAACGTAAACAAACCTATTTTAAAGAACTCGAAAAACAAGCGAATAATCTTTTTGAATCTTTCCACCTTAACCCCTAAACTTTATAAACTCGGTTTTAAAATCGTTATAGACGACTCAGTGTTAAATTCGCCCCAAACCGCAACTTCCTTAGGCGGCTGAACCCTGAACACCAACCTTTCTTTGCTAACGGGATGCGTAAAAGCAAGGTAGTACGCCCAAAGCGCCAAGTAACCCTTTTTAGCCTTTTCCCCGCCGTAACGCATATCGCCGTAAACGGGACAACCTATCGCGTTCATCTGAACTCGTATCTGATGGCTTCTGCCCGTATGTAAGCGCACGTCCGCAAGACAATAGTCGCCTTTTTTTTCTAATACCCTATAATCGAGTTCGGCGAACTTTGCGCCTTCCGTAAGTGGCGGACACACGTAAACCATATTGTTTATAGCGTTCTTTTTAAGATAATGCGTAAGTATCGCTTGGTCGTCTTTCGGAATCCCGCAAAGCACGGCGTAATAACGTTTTTCAAAGTCCCCGTTCTTCATCTCTTCCGTAAGTCTTGCGGCGGCTTTTGATGATTTAGCAAAAACCATAACCCCGCCGGTCGGTCTATCCAGCCTATGGACAAGTCCAAGATATACGTTACCCGGCTTATTGTATTTTTCTCTAATGTAGTCTTTAATAATCGTAAGCATATCCCTGTCCTTGCTTTCATCTTCGCAGGTAGGAATATTCTGCGGTTTAAGTACCACGATAATATGATTGTCTTCAAATAGTATTGTTAAATCTTCCATATTTCACCTTAACGGTTTATCCATATTCCGCTGTTGCCACACGGCAAAATTATACCCTTTTCTTCGGTAGTTAGTCCCACTTCGTATGCTTCCGTTTCTCCGCCGCGTTTATTTTCGATTGCTGATACAAGCACGTTTTTAATAACCTGCGGTTGAAGTCCTGTTGTATAACTATTGATAAGAAAGAACAGCGGGTTATCGGACAGAACTTTTTCGCACAGTTCGACAAGCGGATAAAGTTCGGTTTCGAGTTTCCAGGTCTCGCCACTTGGGCCGCGCCCATATGACGGCGGGTCCATAATTATAGCGTCGTACTTTCTGCCGCGACGAATTTCGCGTTCTACAAATTTTTTACAGTCGTCAATAATAAATCTTACGTTTTCGCCCGCAACGCCAGACAGCACGGTATTTTCTTTCGCCCGCTCCACCATCGCTTTTGCGGAATCCACGTGGCAAACACTCGCCCCCGCTTTTAGGAGTGCGCAAGTCGCCCCACCCGTATAGGCAAAAAGGTTCAACACGTTTATTTTTCTGCCGCTACTTTCTATAAGCGCGCGCATATAATCCCAGTTCACCGCCTGTTCGGGGAAAAGCCCCGTGTGCTTAAACCCCATCGGCTTAACCTTAAACGTAAGGTCTTTATAACTAACCGCCCACTCTTCGGGCATTTTGGTCTTAAAAACCCAACGCCCGCCGCCCGATTCGCTTCTTATATACTTTGCCGAAAGATTTTTGTACCCGTCAAGGTCAAATTGCGGTTTCCATATCACCTGCGGGTCGGGACGGAGAAGTATAACTTTACCCCATCTTTCAAGTTTATACCCGTCGCCCGTCGCGATGACGGAATAATCTTTCCACTCCGCGGCTTTCATTATTTTACCTTAACGACGGTCGCAACGCATTTTGCGCCGTTTACGTCTAATTCCTTGGTATAACCGTCCGCCGTACCGCTGTAAACGCCGTCCGCCAAAACCACCGACTTTAACGCGTCGGATTCTATCGCGTTCTTAACGTTTTCATCATCTGTCGTATAATACACTTTAATACGGTCAACGACGTCAAAGCCCGCTTCTTTACGCATTGTCTGAATTTTTGAAATAAGTTCGCGAAGCACGCCTTCTTTTAATAATTCTTCGGTAATATTAGTATCGAGAACAACGGTTAATCCGCTGTCGCTTGCGGAAACGTAACCCGCCGCACTGCTGCTTTCGATTAAAAGGTCGTCAAGCGCAAATTCAAAGGTGTCGCCTTCAAATTCGGTAGTATAGATACTGCCGCTCTTAACGGTTGCAACAATCTCGTTGGCATTTGCCGTCTCGAAAAGTTTTCTTATTTTGCCGAGTTTTGCACCGTACTTCGGTCCAAGCGTTTTAAGTTGCGGCTTAATCTTATAAGAAACGAAAGTTGACGCGTCTTTTAAATAAACTATCTCTTTAACGTTCAATTCATCTTCCGCGATGCTTAAAAGGTTCTCGGGAAGTCCTTTTTTACGCTCCGAACACACGTACGCTTTCGATAGCGGTTGACGGTTTTTAATGTTCGATGTGTTTCTGCAAGCACGACCTAAAACGACAATGTCAAGTACGTCTTGCATACCGTCTTCAAGCGATTTGTCGATAAAACTCTCATCTGCCGTCGGGAAGTCGCATAGATGGATTGATATCGGCGCATCTTTATAGAAAGCGGGAACAAGGTTTTGATAGACAGATTCCGCCATAAATGGCGTAAACGGTGCGGATAACTTTGCAACAGTCGTTAAAACAGTATAAAGCGTAGTATAAGCCGCCGCCTTATCTTCGGTCATACCAGAACCCCAGTATCTTTCCCTGCCGCGACGCACGTACCAGTTGGATAAATCGTCGGTAAACGCGGTAAGAAGTCTTGCCGCACCGAAAATATCGTAAGAATTAAGCCCCGCGTCAACGTCTTTTATAAGTGTATTCATCTTGGATAAAATCCACTTATCCATTAAGGAAAGTTTACATTTTTTAATATCGAACTCGGCAGGATTGTATTTATCTATCTCAGCGTAAAGCACGAAAAACGCGTAAGTGTTCCAGAAAGTTCCCATAAACTTGCGCTGTGCTTCGGACACCGCTTCTTCGTAAAATCTCGAAGGCAGCCACGGTGCAGAGCCGGTATAGAAATACCATCTGACAGCGTCCGCGCCCTGTTTATCGAGTACCGTCCACGGGTCAACAACGTTGCCCTTATGCTTACTCATTTTAATGCCGTTCTTATCGTTAACGTGCCCCAAAACAATGCAGTTTTTAAATGGCGCTTTATCGAAAAGCAAGGTCGAAACGGCAAGAAGAGTATAGAACCAGCCGCGCGTTTGGTCAATTGCTTCCGAAATAAAGTCTGCGGGGAAATGTTTCTCGAAAAGTTCTTTATTTTCAAAAGGATAATGGAACTGCGCAAACGGCATTGAACCGGAGTCGAACCAGCAGTCGATAACGTCCTTTTCGCGCACGAAAGTTCCGCCGCACTCACACTCGAACGTACAATCGTCGATATAAGGGCGGTGAAGTTCTATGTCGCCATCAATATGGCAAAGGTCTTTAAGTTCCTGTTTACTGCCGATAACGTGGATTTTACCGCACTTGTTACAAACCCATACGGGAAGCGGCGTGCCCCAGTATCTTTCGCGGGAAATACCCCAGTCGATAACGTTTTCAAGGAAGTTACCCATTCTACCGGACTTTATGGTTTCGGGCATCCAGTTTATCGAATTGTTGGCTGCAAGAAGCCTGTCTTTTATTGCCGTCGTCTTTATAAACCAACTCTCTCTGGGATAATAGATAAGCGGTGTGTCGCAACGCCAACAGAAAGGATAACTATGGGTAAATTCCATAGTCTTAAAGAGTAATTTTCTCTCTTTTAAATCGGCAATGATAAGTTTATCCGCGTCTTTTACGAACATACCCGCGAACTTGCCGCAACGCTCGTCCAAATTCCCTTGCGGATTGACAAGTTTTACGGAAGGAAGATTGTATCTGTCGCCGACTATATGGTCGTCTTCGCCGTAAACGGGCGCTATATGAACTATTCCCGTACCGTCTTCCATAGTAACGTAGTCTGCGCAGGTCAAATAGTATGCTTTTTGCCCCGCTTTTTCTATATCGGGAATAGCAAAGTCGTAAAGCGGGATATATTCTTCGTATTCGTATTCTTTACCTGTTTTTTCGGATACGGTTTCGTACTCTTCAAAATATTTCGGAACAAGAGTCTTTGCAAGAATATAATGCGTGCCGTCCTTAACTTTTATTTCCGAATAAACTTCCATGGGGTTCATACAAAGCGCCATATTGTTGGGAAGCGTCCAAGGCGTAGTAGTCCAAGCAAGGAAATATGTGTTTTCTTTGTTTTTAGCCTTAAAGCCCACAAATACAGACGTTTCTTTTACGTCCTTATACCCTTGCGCGACTTCGTGCGAAGAAAGTGCCGTGCCGCAACGCGGACAATACGGAACGATTTTATAACCTTTATATAAAAGCCCCTTTTCTGCTATTTGTTTTAAAGCCCACCACTCTGACTCTATATATTTATCGTCGTAAGTAATGTACGGATT
Source organism: Clostridia bacterium (assembly GCA_017448355.1). Classification (GTDB taxonomy): domain Bacteria; phylum Bacillota; class Clostridia; order Christensenellales; family Borkfalkiaceae; genus UBA1259. The sequence continues at coordinate 25,907 of JAFSLQ010000029.1, forward strand.
TTCCATATCCGCCCAGTAACCGACGCGGTCGCTCATTTTCTCCCACTCGGTTTTATATTTCCAGACGCTCTCTTTACATTTTTTGATAAACGGCTCAATACCGTACTTTTCTATTTCGGGCTTACCGTCGATACCCAAAAGTTTTTCCACTTCGAGTTCAACGGGAAGACCGTGCGTATCCCAGCCCGCTTTACGCAGACAATGTTCGCCTTTCATAACGTGATAGCGCGGAATAATATCTTTAATAACGCGGGTTAAAATATGCCCTATGTGCGGCTTGCCGTTAGCGGTGGGCGGGCCGTCGTAAAAGGTAAATTCTTTAGCGCCGTCATTTTTCGCCATATTCTTCTCGAAAATCTTATTTTCTTTCCAGAATGCTAAGACTTCTTTTTCTCTGTCTAAAAAGTTCAAAGATGTGTCAACTTTTTTGTACATAAATCGCTCCGAAAATAAAAAAAGTATTTAAAATGATACATATATAAGTATAAAATTATTTGTCGGATTTGTAAAGTTAATTTAAGCGAAATGCCTTTTTTTATCAAAAAAAACTTGCAAAAAAGTGATATATCGGTTAAAATATAATAGCCGTGCTATGCGGGGAGTTAGCGATGCCCTGTAATCCGCAATTCGCTTAGCGGAGCAGAATGCTTTATTAGGCCTATTATGTGGAAGGCTGAACGGTATAAGGAGCGTTGATATCAAGGTCTTGTGCAACAAGCCCCTATGAACCGTGTCAGAGTAGGAATACAGCAGCACTAAGTAGAAAGGTTTGTGTGCCATAAGGTTGCTTTGAAGGAGTCACCTATACTGCCACCGCTTCGGCATAATAAGTCGATTAAAGATGCACGGTTTTTTTGAAAGAGTACGCCCCATTTCGAAAATTAGCAATAGGGCGTAAATTTTTGTAAAAAAAATAGGACAAAAAGTTGGAACAC
>JAFSLQ010000030.1 GCA_017448355.1 Clostridia bacterium
AAAAGAAAAAACAGGCAGAACCGCAGTACGGCGATTTTATAACGGGTCCTGTCGGCAAGAAAAAGAGAAAATAACGTTTTATATATAGGAGACAAAAATGGAATTTACAGGAAAGACCGTTGAAGAAGCGATTGAAAACGGACTTAAAGAATTAAGTTTAGAAAAAGAAGAAGCGGAAATCACAGTTATCGAAGAGCCGACGAAAGGCTTGTTCGGAAAAATGAAAGGAAAGGCAGTCGTATCTATCGAAAAGAAGGCGACGGGAAACGAAAGCGCAACGAAATTCATCCAGAAAGTTTTAGATATTTTAGATATCAACGCAAAAGCACAGTTAGACGAAGAAGCGAAGGAAACCACGATAAACGTTATTGCGGAAAATTCTTCGGAAGTTATCGGCTATCGCGGTGAAGTGTTGGACGCACTTCAAACCCTTGCCGGCGCAATCGCTAATATCGGCAATAAAGAATATAAAAAAGTCGTTGTAAACTGCGAAAACTACCGCGAAAGAAGGGAAGAAACTCTCGTTTCCTTGGCGCACAGGTTAGAAGAAAAGGCCGTTTCTTTAAGAAGAAGCGTAATTTTAGAACCGATGAGCCCGTTTGAAAGAAGAATTATTCACACCGCCCTTGCAGATAGCCAAACGGTTAAAACGGAAAGCGAAGGAAAAGGTATGAACAGATACGTAGTTATTATTCCTAACGATAAGGACGAGTTCAGTAAACCTTATAATGCAGGCAGAAACCAGTCCTTCCGTCGCGGGAACGACAAAAAGAACGGTAAAGGCTTTAAAAAAGGATTTTCCGATAAGCGCGAAAAAAAGAGTTCCGGATTTACCGAAAATAAAAGGGTAAAATCATCCGGTTTCGGCACTTATCTCGGCAACAGCCTTAAATAAGAAGAAAGAAAAATAAAGTCCCCTTTTCGGGGACTTTTAAATTTTTAAAAATCAAGACAAAATATCGTTAAAATCTTCGTCGAACACTTTACATATTTTATAAAGCATAGAAAAACTCGGTTCGCAAACCCCTTTTTCCCACGCACTTACGGTGCGTTGGTCAACGTTAAGCAAGTTCGCTAAATCTTTTTGCGACATCTTTTTAGATATACGAAGACTTCGTAAGTTTTCCTTAAACTTAATTTCCATATACTAAATATTACCAAATAATTTGGTAAAATACTTGACTTACCAAAATATTTGGTATAAACTGAATATATCAAAATAAACAAGGAGAAAACTTATGAAAAAAACAGTTAAGAACATTTTAACGACTATCGGTTTTATTGTCGTTTTCGTAGGCTGGATTATTGACGGTATGAAAGTAATGCTTTCAACAACGGACTATTCGTCGGGGATACTCGCCGTATTATCGATTGCGTTTATATTTACCGATAAAAAGATTTTGCAAAATATCGGGTACGGATTTTCCGCGCTTCTCGGGGCTTACGGAATTATTTGGCTTATTTACGAAGTAAACGTCGTAACTTCAATCGGTGCGATTGTAATGGCTGTTTCGGCAATACTGTATATGTTTGAAATAATACTTGCCTTCTTCGGTTTTATAAAGACAGAATACGCCGATAAACAACCGACTAATTACGACAATATCGTTGAATACAGCGAATTGTTAAAGGCAGGAATTATTACCGAAGAAGAGTTTAACAAGGTAAAAGCGGAAGCGTTAAATAAAAAAGATAGCAAAGGCGGAAGTATTGACGAACTTAAAAAATGGAAAAAACTCGTTGACCAAAAAATAGTTTCGGAAGAAGAATATAAAGTGGTTAAAGATAAAATACTTAAAAAATAAAACGAGAAAAAAATCAATAAAAAATAACGGCGATTTCGCCGTTATTTTTCTTTTAGTTAAGATTAGTTTTTAGAAAACATATCTTTTCCTGCACCACAGAGTGGGCAAGCGAAGTCAACAGGTAAGTCTTCAAACTTTGTTCCCGCAGGGATACCGTTTTCAGGACTGCCGACTTCTTCGTCGTATTCCCAGCCGCAAGCGTCGCAAATATACTTCATAACTTTTCTCCTTTAAGTTTTTTATTTTATAGGTTCAAAATCACTTGCACCGTGTTTACATAACGGGCAAACGAAATCTTCGGGGAGAGTTTCCCCTTCGTAAACGTATCCACAAACTTTACATACAAAACCATTCTTTCCTTCCGTTTCAGGTTTCGGTTTAACGTTTTGCTGATAGTAAGTGTAGGTCATAGTCTCTTTTTGAGAAATAACCCTTGCTTCGGTAATCGAACAGATAAACATACCGTGCGTGCCTAAATCGACGTACTGTTCGACTTTAAGCGACATAAACGAGTTTATATACTGCGGTAAGAAAACAAGCCCGTTATCCGAACGCAGAACGTTTATATTTTCAAACTTGTCGGCAACTCTTCCGCTTTGGAAACCGAAGTTTTGGAAAACCGAGAAAGGCGCTTCCGTCGAAAGACAGTTAATATTCATTTTTTCCGTCTGCTTTATTACGTAATGCGAATAGTTCTGTTTATTGATGCAAACGGCAACCCTGTTCGGGTCGTTGGTTACCTGCGTAACCGTGTTTACGATAAGCCCGTTGTCTTTCTTGCCGTCGTTAGACGTGATAACGTATAACCCGTATCCGATATTAAAGAGCGCCGATAAATCGTTTTTGTTTGCCGTTTCGCCGTTCTGTGCAATGTATTCCGTCGTAAGTTCTTCCGCCATTTTTTCTATTTCTTCTTCGTTTACTTTATTCATAGCGGAAAGTATTTTTACGTTGTTATTTAAGTAGTTTAAGTTCTTGCAAGGCGCGAGTAAGTTTTTCATTACGTTGAGTGCCGTAGGCGCCCAAGACCCGTTTTCGATAAACCCGACGGTTTTATTCTTAAAGCCGTGTTCTACTAAGCGGATAATAAAATCTTTCATAAACGGGAAGATTTCGGCGTTATAAGTTGTCGTTGCAAAAACGATTTTTCCGTAACGGAAAGCGTCTTCAACGTCTTCCGCCATATCCGTTCTCGCAAGGTCGGATACCACAACTTTCGGGCAACCTTTTTCCTTTAATTTGTTTGCAAGAAGTTCGACTGCCTTTTTGGTGTTTCCGTAAACGGAAGTGTAAGCAATCATAATGCCTTCGCTTTCAGTCTGATAGGAAGACCAGATATTATATAAGTTTAAGTAATAGCCGAGATTTTCTTTTAAAATCGGGCCGTGTAGCGGACAAATGGTATTTATTTCGAGAGCGGACGCTTTCTTTAATAGTGCCTGAACCTGTGCGCCGTATTTTCCGACTATGCCGAAAAAGTAGCGCCTTGCTTCGCACGCCCAGTCTTCGTCTACGTCTAACGCACCGAACTTTCCGAACCCGTCGGCTGAAAACAAAATCTTATCGTAACTGTCGTAGGTTACGATAACTTCCGGCCAGTGTACCATAGGTGCGGTTACAAAAGTTAAAGTGTGTTTGCCGAGAGAAAGCGTGTCCCCTTCGCCGACTACTATTCTTCTGTCGCTAAAATCAGTGCCGAAAAAGTTCTGCATCATATTGAAGGCTTTTTGAGAAGACACGATAGTCGCGTTTTTATACACGGACATAAATTGCATTACGTTCGCCGAGTGGTCTGGTTCCATGTGTTGAACTATGAGATAATCGGGTTTTCTCCCGCCAAGGGCTTCCGCCACGTTGTCGAGCCACTCGTGGGTAAAGTTTTTATCAACGGTGTCCATAACGGCGATTTTATCGTCGATTATAGCGTAAGAATTATACGCCATACCGTTAGGAACGATATACTGACCTTCGAATAAATCTATTTTATGGTCATTAACGCCGATATACTTAACGTCTTTTGATATTTCCATAATTTAACTCCTTATTGTTTATCTTATTTATTATACCATAAACCCCCGATTAAAACAATATAAAAAAGATAATAACCGATAATTAAATAAAAAAATAAGCCTTCAACTTTTTGAAGACTTATTTTCTTTATAAAACTCTTTTAATTTATCGTTGCCGAAGCGCTTGCGTAAACGGTTGTATACCCGCTATACGAGTAAGCGTTGGTGTAAGAAATAGTAGTTCCGGAAACAGATACCGTGTGGTCGCCGAGAGATAATCCCTTCGTGTTAGATTGCGTTTTGGTAAGCGTCGTCGTGAAACTGCCTTCGCTTACTGCACCGCCACCCGGGTTTCCGCCACCGCCTGCATTACCGCCACCCGAAGGTTTGTTCGGTGGCATCATAAATCCCCTTTGACCGCTGAACGAACCCGAATATCCGGGAGCGCAACCGATAACGACTACTATTCCGCCCGTAACCGAAATAGAGTTCGCCGCGTCTATCGGGCTTGCCATTTGTTGGTTAGGGCCACGGGTAATAACCGTTCCGCCCGTGATCTTAATTCCGCCGTTAGAGTCTATGCCGTCCCGATCCCCGTTCGGGTTGACCGTAACGTCGAGCCTTCCGCCCGAAATGTTTATCTGACAAACGGTACTTTGCTGACTTTCCGTAAGGTTAGAATTCGTCGCGTTCACGCCGTCGTCGAGTGCGTTAATCGTCGTTTCCCCGCCCGATATGTCTATCGTTTGCGCTTCGATACCTTCGTAGCAGGTTAAAATGTTTATAACGGTATTACCCGCAATTTTAAGGTTGGTATCGGCGTGAATACCGTCGTCGCTTGTTGATATCGTGAACGTTCCGCCGTAGATTAGTGCCGACCCCGAATTAGTGTGTATAGCGTCGTCCACCGTATTGATATTGAACTCGCCGCCTTCTATTAAAATGGTGTAATCATTGCTTGCTACCGTAAGTTCGTTAGTCTGTTCGGTATCGGTCTCAAGGTAATAGTCTATTTCCCCTACTTTAATGCCCTTAACGCTTTCAGATAAAACGGCGTAGGTACTACCCTTTTTAACGTTGTCTTTTGAAACTTTTTCGTGCGTCGTTCTATTATACATACCGCTTTCCTGATTTTCCGTTGCGGTATAATTGTCGTTCCAAGTCGGCGTCGTCGTAATATCGAAAGTGCCGTCCTTTATGTAAACCAAACTGTCCGCTTGTATGCCGTCGCCCTTTACCGTCGTCGTATGAATAGTGCCGTCAACGATAATTACAAACCCTTTGTCGAACTTAAAAGTCGGTGCGGCGGATACCGCATCGTAATCGCTTTCCGCATGGATAATGTCTTTGCCGACGGATACCGCGTCTATCGTAAGCCCGTCGAGATAAACGCTGTCCGCTGTTATAGCGTGTTTAACTGCCTGAACGCCGATTGTTCCACTAAGACCGTAAAACACTTTGTCGCAAGCGATAGCAGATTTTGTCGAGTTAATAGCAAGCGTTCCGTTTCCGTTTATCGTTAAATCTTCCGTCGTACTTATAACGTGTTTATCTTTTACTTTACTGCCAAGGCTGTTTGATAGGGTATTTTCCCCGATAAGCGTTATTATAAGTTTCGTGCCTTCGTCGGCAGAGATAACGCTTTTATCTTCTGCCGAAATATTAACCCCGTCAAGATAGATATGAACGACGCCCAAGTCCGCCCCGACCGATATAGTGTCCGAAAATTCGCTTGTATATTTATATATTCCGCCCGCCGTTATCTTTTTAGTTCCCGTCGGGCAGGATTCAGGTAAAGCAGTTTCTTTCTGTTCGACAGATAAACTTCCCGCAAGCGCGGTAGTCATATCGGAAATAGAAGTGTATGTCGCCGAAGTATCGGCAATCGCGTTTTGTCCGCTTTCCGTGTCTATGGTAGTGCCGTTTTCGGTTTCCGTTTCGTCGCCGTTGTTTTTGTCGCACGCAACGAGAGAAAACGCCATAACAATCGCTAAAATAATCGTAAATAATTTAAATAATTTTTTCATCTTAACTCCTTTTTAAAATAATAACAATAAATATAACGAAACATCTATTCTTTTTTGTTATATTATAGTATAAAACCGCCGATAATACAAGTGGCAAAATTAAAAACCCCGTGCCGATTGACATTGAAAGGCAAATGCGATATAATTTCAGTTAAAGAAAGAAAAAGGAAAATAAGTAATGAAAAGCGTTTTGATAACGGGCGCATACGGCGGTATGGGGTACGCGACGGCGAAACTTTTGGCAAATAACGGGTACACCGTTTTTGCACTCGATAAAACCGTTCGGGAAAGTGAAGAAAATATCGTTCCGATAGAAACAGACTTAACCGACTTTGAAAGCGTTGAAAGGGCTTTTAAGACTGTTTCCGAAAAAACGGACGGGTTGTATTCAATCGTGCATTTTGCGGGAATATACCGCCTTGACTCACTCGTCGAGATGAGTGAAGAACGGTTTACGGGTATATTTGATATAAACGTGTTCGGTGCATACAGAGTAAACAAGGCGTTTTTGCCACTTTTAAAAAAGGGCAGTAAAATTATTATAACGACGAGCGAACTTGCACCGCTTAATCCCCTGCCGTTTACGGGTATCTATGCGATAACCAAAACCGCGCTTGAAAAATACGCCTTTTCGTTGCGTCAGGAACTGCAATTATTAGGTATAAGCGTATCCGTCGTTCGTCCGGGGGCGGTAAAGACGGGGCTTCTTTCCGTTTCGACAAAAGAACTCGATAGTTTTTGCGACAATACTAAAATCTATTCCTATAACGCCGAAAAGTTCAGAAAGATAGTAAACAGTGTGGAAGCAAAAAGCGTTCCGCCCGAGAAGGTCGCAAAAACGGTTATGTGCGCTATTGTTGCCAAAAAGCCCCGATACGTATATAACCTAAACCGTAATCCGCTACTAAAAATACTAAATATTCTGCCGAAAAAATGGCAAACGAAAATAATCGGAAAAATATTAAAAAACGATAAAAAAACAGTCGGAAAGGATTAACCTTTCCGACTGTAATTGTTTTTAATCGTCGTTTAACGATATTCCCTAATACTTAAAAAAGCGTAAAAGGGCGGATATAATAGGAAAATTGTAGTTTTTATCGTACAGCGTAAAGGACTGCAACGCCGTTCTTTCCGATTCCTTAATATCAAAGTGAACTCGAACCGTCTGGCACGGGCAAGCGGGTAGTTTCAGATAATACGATAAGCCTAAATAGTCAGCGTTTATCGGCATTAGAGAAAAGATAAGTTTTCTATTTGCCGAACAAAAGCAAACTTCGTTCAGCCCGCACCTGACCATTTTAGAGAAAATAAGTTTTCCTTGAAAAGTCCTGACCGTTAAAAACGCGGGTAATCCCTTTTTTGAAACGCTTATAATAAGCCTGACTTTCATTATTCACCGGTAAAGGTCATTGTTGCCGACGCAACGGGTAGCCCCGCATAGTTAGCGTCGGTTAAAGTAAAAGACTGTTCGGCTATCGGCGAGTTAAGAACGTATTCCGTTTGCGTTGCGTTTGCCATATTCACGGTGATAACCCCTTCGTAAAGGTTGTGGTTATCGTCCGTCGCTTTTTGAACAAAATACAACACGTATGGCGTTCCGCTGTTATAAGGAACGTTGTTAAACACCGCTTCGCCGTTTGCGTTAATAGTTACCGCCGAACCGTATTCCGTTGCCCCCGTGCTGTCCGTCATTACGACAGAACCCGAAGTTACGGGCGTTCCGCCACTTGCCCCCGTTTCGTTGAAAATAAGGGTCAAAACGCCGTTTGCACTGACGGTGAAACTGCCCGATCCCGCCGACTCGGTCGCCGTGTAAGACGACGGGGACAGGGTTGTCGCCTCATAGCCGTTTGCAACGACCGTAACCGAATAAGTCCCCTTTTTCATCTCGGCAGACCCGCTACCGTTTGTAATCTCTACGTTATAATTTGCCATTTATTTCTCCTTTGTTTAAATTCGGCATATTTTAATGCCTTCTATATTTTATTCAAAAAAGAAAATAAAAGTGTTTTTTTGTATTGAATTTAAAATAAAAACACCGACTTAAAGTCGGCGTCCGCTATTTTTACCAGTCGTATTTCTTTTTAAGTTTTATAAGTTCTTTTCTTATTTCTTCCGAAAAGTCCGTAAACCACTCTTCCGTTTCGGAGATATAGCGTTTTGCAAACGCGTCGTCCGCCGATTTAAGGCTTTTAAGATTATCGAGCCTGTCCGCCGCTTTAACGCGGAAGGCAATATCGTTCGACTTTACGCCCGCGATATAATCTTTCATAGAATAGCCCTTATTTTTGGTAAGCAGTTTAACCGCCGTAAGCACACGTTCGTTCGAGAGAGAAAGTATCTCTTCTTCCGTCGCGTCGGTATCTTCAAGCAGGTCGTGAAAATAGCCCGTTATCTGATAATCCAAAGGATATCCCCCGTCTTTTATCGCACGCGCAACCGCAACGGGGTGAACGATATAATCTTCTCCGCCCTTCCGTTTTTGGTTTTTATGTTTTTCTTTGGCAAATTCGTATGCCCGTTTTAGTATTTCGTCGCCCGTCATATCCGTTTATTGCTTTTTAATTTTTTCCTTAAACGCAAAAAGTCTTTCCGCCTGTTCACGGGCTTTCTTTTTGTTTTTCATAGAGAGATTGAAAAACTCCGTCGCTTTTTCAATCGTATAACCGTCGTCAATAATCTTCGCAATGCATAAAAACCTTAACCCGATATCGAGTGAAAGTTCTTCTACGCCCGTGCCCGTTAAGAAGGCGTCGATAAGCCGCAAAGCAAACGCGCGTTCTTTTATAAACGTTTCGTGCAGTTGTTTTAACGTTTCTATCCCGAGAAAGTTTAATTGCCGTATGTAATTTTCGGCGGAAGAATAGTTTATCTTCGTTGCCGTTATCGTCGATATATCGTTATAAAACTCTTTCATATCCTTGTTGTAAGTAACGTAGATAAACAAGTTGATAACGTCGAGTTTCACGTCGTCCACTTTGCCTTCCGTGATATCGTTTTTAACTTCTGATATGTAGTCGTTTACCCTGTCCCTTATCTCGATAAACTTTTCGTCGGCAATCTCCAAAAGCCCCGCTACCCTTGCGAACTCTCTTATTATTGCGTTCGGAATACCGACTTCCGCTTTATAAGACAAGTCGTGGTCGATTGCAGACCAAGCGTGTTGCAATACCGAACGGATTTGCAATTCGAACTTAATCCCGCAAAGTTCTTTCGGGAAGCCCTTTTCTTCCGTCATCGAACAGATAAAGTGTATTGAAAGATATCCGAAAGACGAAGGGTCTAAAAGTTTCCGTTTATCTATCGAGTTTTCTTTATCTACGTCAAACCACTCGCCGATTAAGTCGGCAATCTTATCTACGTCGTCGGAAAAATAACATATGATTCTCGTGCCGCAAAGGTCGGTTATATCGGTGATATCCGTATATTTTTCGCCCTTTCTTTGCAGTTTACCGATAAGGCTGGCTTCCGTTTTAACTCTCGTTTCAACGGCGAACACGGGAATATTTTTTTCATGCAGTTTTTCTTTGTAAAACCCGCTTAAAAATCCGCAGATTTTCTGATACTTGTCCTGATTTTTTCTGAAATCTTCGAGTAATTGTTCGTGTTTATAGTAAACCATTTTTTATCCGTCCTATATTTAACCGCGCTTTTACGCCGCGCATATATATTCTATCACTTCGGGCACGGATTGTCAATTATAAAAAAATATGCACCCTTCGTGTAAAACCGAAAAGCGCATAAGTTTTTTAATATCTTCCGTTGTTATTTAGCCGCGTCAAAAATAACGTTTACTTTGCAACCGATAGAAGACGTGTAGTCTAATTCGAGATACAACTGCCCTGCACCGTCTTTTGCGGTAAGCGTATTAGAAACGCCGCTTTCGTCGGTTATAGTTACCTTGTCGCCGTCCTGAACCCAAGTGAATTCGCCCGAAGCCTTGCCGTAAGACCATATTTCGCCTTTGCCTTCCGCCTTAAACTTCCAACTGTACTTTCTTGCTTCTTTAAGGTAATTGTTTTCTACGTAGTCTTCTTGCGTTTCGGTAAGCGTAACGCCTACGCCTTCTAACCCCGATTGAGTGTAAGTTCTGCCTTCAACGGTCGAAGAACAAGCGGCAAGCGACAAAATCGCGCATAAAGAAAGACAAAGAGTTAACGTAATTACTAAAAGTTTTTTCATGTTTTTTCTCCTTTTTAAGCACAGCCCTTTACTTAAAAGAAATTATATACTCTTTCCGCCCCTTTGTCAATACTTGCGCCGATTTTAACACGGCTTTTTTTAGAGAAGGTTAGTTCCCTTTCTCGCCGCAATCATAAAGGCGGAACGTAATCGCCACGCCTTCTATAACGACCATTTTTACTGCCTGAATAGAATAGTCCTGCAAGTCGATATTGAGTTTTTTCCAAGCGTTCGGAATAAAATTATTATTCATATATTCTTTTGCACATAAACTTATCAAAAAAGGCTCGATATTTTTGCATCGGTAGTTTTTGATTTTGCGAAAACTTGTACGGTTTTGCTTTTTTCATTGACAACGTGTATAAAAATCTATATAATAAAATAGAGGTGAGAGATGAGTAAATATGTTGATAAACATTATAAATACATACATATTTTTTTCCATGACGATATAAAATTCAACCCATACGTTGTGTATATGGTAAACGATCCTATGGCGGGTTTTAATCCTGACGAACATTATTTTCTTACGTCAAAGCAGAAAGTTTATGAAGAGATAAAGGGATATAAAAACACGGCGTTATATGATTATATAGAACCATGCGAAATTATAAACGAAGTCGCTCCTTTTTGCGATTGGCTTATTATCCACGCAATACCTACTGCGTGGGACATGATAAGGATCAATCCGGAATATATTAATAAACTTGTTTTGCGCTCTTGGGGACACGACATCTCAAGGGAAATATATCATCATTTTCAACCCATAAAAAATATTTACAAGTTGATTATTAAATTGAAAAAGCGCTGGAAGGAAACTATAAGAAAGGCAAGGATAATCACGGGAGATAATGTGACGGATATTATCAACATAAAAAATGTTTTTGGTGAAAATGTTCGCACAATGGCAACACAGTATCCAACGGATATTACGGAACAACAGTTGGATGAAGATAGAAAGACAGAAAAAAAACACGATAAAAACATCACATACGTTATGGTTGGGCATTCTGGTATGAAAGTAAACAACCATATCAAAATACTTAAAATGCTGGAAAAGTGGCAGAATGAAAATATAAAAATTTTTATTCCTCTCTCATATGTGCATAAGCCTTATGAAAATAAAATAAAAAAATACGTTGCAAAGCGGTGGAAAAACAATAAGGCGGAAATAGTTCAAAAATTTATTCCCTATAAAGAATACGTTAGGTTTATAAAGGAAATGGATATAATGATTTTTGACGGGAAAATTTCTTATGCACTCGGCAATATAAAACTTGGAGTATTTTTTAAAAATAAATTTTTTCTCAATGAAAAAGGAGTTATTTATCAGGGGTTTAATGAGACAGCAAACCCGGTTACGCCGACTTCCAAGTTAAATAAAATGAGTTATAAAGAATTTATCTCTCCTGTAACTTATCCTAATTTCGAAAATAACGGCATGCGTGTTCACGGCAAGGAATATTGTTTTAATGAATGGAAGGAACTTTTTTATAAATTAGATAACGAAAAAATACAATAAAAACTAAGCGGGAGTGTAGGCATATTCTATAATCCTATCTTTGTGGTTTTTTAAGTATAACAGGTTTTTATTTTTATAAAAAATAAAGTCCTTAATATCTATCAATTTTTAATCTACAAACGAAAAAGCACCCTGTCCGAAAAAGGTCAAAGTGCTTTTTGTTTAATAAGTTAACGGTTTTTCCCTGTTTAATTTTTGATTTTGCGAAAACTACAAAAAGACTTTCCGGACATTGAATTGATTTTTATTTTTCCGTATCAGGATACGTCTTACAGCAAATTGCAAATAGCAAGTGAAACATATGACGGCACTCTTTATCCCCCGATAGAAACCGTACCGAAAAAAATTTGCAATATTACAGCGCAACGAGTGGATGGTTGATAGTTGCGACCTGTTAGTTGCTTATGTAAAATATTCCTGGGGTGGCGATAGAAAAACCCTAGACTACGCAATTCGAAAAAAGAAACCTTATATAAACTTTGCGGGACGTCAAAAAGGCTGAGATTATCTCAGTCTTTTTGATTTATCGATATTAAATATGTTTGATAAACTGTTCTAATTGTGCGGGGGTGTTCAGTATCTTGCCGTTTTTAATGGTCGCAGTTGTGCTTTTTGCTAAATCGGTTTTGGCTTTACCGAGACCGCTGCCGCCGCTCGTTGCCCAAATTATAATTTCCTTACCGCTGAAATCATATGCCTCTAAAAAAGTGTTGACGATAGTCGGCGCGGTGTACCACCACACGGGATAGCCGAGCAAAATCCTATCGTATTTTGATACGTCCATATCGCCCATTATAATTTCGGGGCGAGAAGACTTATCTTTCATTTCAAGCGAACTTCTGGAATTTTTATCCATTCAGTTAAGGTCGGCATCCGTGTAAGGCTTTACGGGTTTTATCTCGTAAGTATCCGCACCGATTTTACTTTCAAGTTTTTCGGCAACGCCTTTCGTTACTCCGCTTGCGCTAAAATATGCCACTAAAGTTTTCATACATTTTTCTCCTTTAATTATGGATTATTATATCATAAAGCAATAAAAAAATAAAGCCCCTGAAAAAGCTTAACACCTTCAAGGACTTTTAACAAAAGCATATTATTTTATATTCCTATATTTTTCATTGATTGTAATAAAACTGCCTTGTCCATTATTTCTATGTATCGTTGCTATTCCCGCTTTTTCTAACACGCCTGAAAAATACGTTGAACGTCTAGTCGCGTTTGATTTTTGATTTTGCGAAAACTTGCGTGATTTTGCGCGTTTGATTTTTGATTTTGCGAAAACTTGCACGGTTTTGCGCGTTTGATTTTTGATTTTGCGAAAACTTGCGTGATTTTGCGCGTTTGATTTTTGATTTTGCGAAAACTTGCGTGATTTTGCGGCCCCGCTAGGGGGGTGTTTTACCGGGGTTTTTACCCCCCCTACCCCCGTAGGCGTTCTCACTTTCTCACCAAATCAAAAACTTTTCTTATATAAAAGTTCTTTCTAGCGAAAAAACTGAATATTCAAAATTAAATTTTATTTATAATCAAATTAAATCTTTAAGGGTTCAGCACCTATCAAATATACCTTTGTGAGTTCTTAGTCTATAACTGCCACCTGTCAGCGTTATGACCTGACAATTTTCGACCACCCTGTCAAGTAAAGTTTCGGCTGTTTGTTCATCGTAAAAGATGTCTCCCCAGCCTTCGAAAGTTCTGTTCGTACCTATTATTAGTGATTTCCTTGTATTGAGATTGTTGATTTTTTTATAAAGAGTTAGCGTCTCTTCTCGGTTTAACGGCGTATATCCCAGTTCGTCTATTATTACCACGTCGCAGTCTTCTATATAGTCCAACTTGATTTTACTTTTTTTGACTTCCTGCTGTGTCTTTATTAAAAACAGCAATTCGTTTACCGTGGTATACACCACCTTTTTGTTATTGCCTATCGCCTTTAACCCGATTGCAACGGCTAGATGGGTTTTGCCCGTTCCCGCACTACCTATTAGAAGAACGTTGTATTTATCTTCTATCCACTTCGTTTCAGAGAGTTTTTGTAAATGCCACTTGGTAAGTTTTTCCTGTGCGTCCAGTTCAAACTCTTCCATCGTCTTTATAACTGGGAACTTGGCTCTTTTTATTAGCATCTGTTCCTTATTGCCGTCGCGTATCTCCTGTTCCGTTCGCAGCACCTTTTCCAAAAACCGCCACTCCTTTTCCGTGCCGTGTAGGTCGTAAACGTTTCTTGCAAGGTTATTTAGGTTTAGTTTTCCCGCCAACTCTTTTATCCTAGATAAGTCCATCGTCCGCCTCCGTAAGTAAATTATAATTGGCAAGTTTCCTATACCTTGAAGTGGTGCGTTTGGGTGCTATCTCTTTTAAGTTTCTTTCGCCTACTTGGATTAAGAGTTCGGACAGCACTTCTGTAAAGCAAAACCGATTTTCGCTTGAACAAGTCACTATTGCGGAAATTATATCGTCCTTTGAATACTGCTTTTCTATTTTATGCAACAGCCGTGCCTGTTCTTTTAAGTACCGTGGCTTTGTCATTTCTATCCTTTCGATAAACTTGACTACCACGCTGCTTGACTCGTACTTTTCCTTGGCTTTTGCAAAATAGTTTTTATCCACCTGTATCTCTCGGTCAACCTGCGCTTTGCCTTTACCTTTAAGTAGTCGGTGGGTCACTATCTTTTTATCCGTCGCCATGTCGATAATATGCAGTGCGCTGCCTTCTATCTCCAATCTTACCCTGTCCCCTATATTACACTTACTCGGCGGAACGGAATACCTGTTGCTTTTGTAAGTAATATAGTACAGGTCGGATACTCTTGCCACTCTCGTTTTGTTTAGGTCGATTTCTACGGGGTGATGCTTTGTAAGTTTCGGCTGTTCTTTAACAAATAACTCCCGCGGGGTCTTTTTGGTTGCTTGGTGTATCTTGCCGTTGCCCGTTCTGTCCAGCCACGCCAGGCATTGACTGTTTAATGCGTCTATGCCGCAATACTCTCTACCTTCCAAAAAGTTCTGCTTGACGAATTTCACTACGTTCTCTATCTTGCCTTTACTGTTCGGGTCGTGCGGTTTACATACTCTTGCCTCAAACCCCGCCGCCCGCTTGTATTCGTCAAACTCCTTCGTGAAAATTATGTTGCCGCAGTTTTCACTTACCACCATCGTCCTGTCCTGATCGTACAGTATCTTTTTCGGTCTCCCGTCAAAATACTTGAAAGCGAGTTCGTGGGCATAGGCAAACGCGAGAGAATCGAACGGTTCTGACAGAAAGTAAACGTATTTCATCCGACTGTAAGACAGCACCATACAGAAGAAATATACTCTGTTAGTCCCGCCGTACATGTTAGGCATCTGATACTGCCCGAAGTCCACCTGCGCTTCTTCGCCCATCGGGGTTTCTTCCACCATCTGTCGAACGGAAACCTTTTTGTCCGATAATCCCATCCTACGCTTTAAATCTTTTATGTACCGATAGAAAGAATTCATGGACGCAAGGTGTTCGGTGTCGCCGAGCCTTTCCTTTAATCTATCGTAGATAACGCTAGCGGGAAGTGTATTGTTCTCGGTTATAATTTCGACGATTATGTCTCGGTACTTGCTGTATTCCGACTTAGTTTGGTCTTTTTCTTTCAGGAAAACGTCTTCGGGCATATCCCAATATTTGTACACGACGTACTGGGTATATTTTGTTTTAAGCACCGCCTCGTTCCTCGTTAATCCCTGCTTTTTTAACTTCTGGATATCCACGTAGTCTTTATACGTTATTTTCACATATATACCTCCTAAATATTTAATTGTTTTGATTTTCTCGTCTGCGTGTATCACTACCGCAGACGCCTACACAATCATAGCCCCACCTCCTTTTATATAATGCTATTATACCGTATCTTTGAACCAAATCATAGAAAAAAACGAGAAGAATTAAATCTTCCCGTTTTTTTGTTTGTTATTTAACAGTTAATTTTAATGCCTCAACAAGTTTATAAACGTTAGTGCTTGAATTCCACTCCCAAATACATGGTCTTGAGTTCTCTCCATATCTTTGCTTGTGTTCTTTCATCCTTGTTTGGTATACAACTTTTGCGTTTTCTATAGCAGTTTCATAATATGGAATAAAATACTTTTTTAATTGTTCTTCCGATGTCTTATCATATTCTAATCCTGCCTTTTTAGAATTCAAATATTCCGTTAACTCTTCCTCGTGTTGCCTTGTATCCATCGGCTTTTTACATTTTTGAAAATGAGAAATTAACCATACTTCAAATGCTAAATTAGAAAAAGCACATTTTATACTACATCTCTCTGCTAACTGTATTGCTGGAATTAATCTATTATCTTCACTGGTTTTATCAACATCAAAAACAACCCAGATTTGATTTGCTTCTCCAATGTAACGTTTAGCATATTCAACCAAGCCTAGTGGATCTGCATTTTGAAATTCAATTTTTACATCAAAGATACTTTTCTTTGCTCTTAATAAAGTGAAATAATTGTATTCTGTTTCTTTACCATTAGTGATGATGTAAAATTTATCACGAGATGGCTTCAAATCTTTTCTTCGTCTCATATTTCACCTCATAAATTGTCAGTCATGTTCGGAAGTGAAGAATAGAAACCAGCCAAATATTTTTTACTAAACAAATCATTTTTACGAACGTTTTTATAGTCAGATAACGCGACCAAATAACTTTCTCCTTGTTCGTTTTTACTTGTGAAGTAAATTTGATCTCTTCTTAAATCTTCATCCATAATCATCACATTATGAGCTGTACAAACAAGTTGTGAGTTTTTGGGGTTATTGTCAATTGAGTTAAACAATTTAATTAAGAAATCTGCAACTAAAAAATGTAGTTTTGCATCCATTTCGTCAATTAAAATTACTCTGCCTTGATCAAGAGCAGCAAGAATCCAACCTAAATAGCACAGCAGTCTTTCTGTGCCTTCAGAATTAAATCCCTTATCCTTAAAGAGCATAACATTCTTTTTGCCGACTTTCTTACCGTTCTTATTATATATGTCAAAGAAGGTCTCCATGTCTATATTAAACAGGTTATTTTCTTCTTGTTTTAATTGACCACGAAATGCATTTGGTTGAATTTGTAATTGTGTATTTAACCTAAGCACATCGTTGATATCCGCCATATTTGCCACTTTATCTTTTTTGACTCTAATATCGCGAATACCTATATCGGCAAGTTCCAAAATAGCCAACGCTTTATCTCTATATTTGCCGCTTTCCAGCGTATAAATATCAAGACTGTTAGCATTATTTTCAAATACTATTAATAAGTTTTGAAACCAACTCATAACATCATTTAAATATTGATTTATATCCAAATGAAAATTACCACCAACTGATAAGAATAGTGAATTAGGTGCAAGATTTATTAGTCTTGAAGCGGTTTTATCTAACCCCATTATGTCCAATTGGTTGCCCTTTCTATAAAATACATGAGTTAGCCTTTCTTTCCTTTTATCCAGCCATTCTGCCGTCACAATACTACCTTGTAAAGTAAAGCCGTACTTATAGAAAGTACCATTTTGAATAAATTCTACTTCAAATAAAGTATCTTCACTAAAGGCATAATCATAGAACGCAAAATACTCATTGTTTCTAACTATAGGCATTTGAGAAGCAGAAAATAGAATTACATTCTTCATATATGCTAATGCTTTTATTACATTTGATTTGCCTGATGCGTTTGCGCCAAAAATTACAGCTGATTTTAATAACTCGTTTTCATCTTTTGGCATTATTTTTTCATCTACCGAGAAGGTATTTATGTTTTTTAATTCGGCATCTTTTACCGCTTCCATACTCAAAACATTTTCTTGATAAAATGACCTATAATTCTTAAATCTGAAATTGACTAACATAATCAACTCTCCTTTTTGTAGTTATATTCTACCACTATTATACCCCATTGTCAAGTTCTTATATGCTATTTTTGCAAATTTTTTACAAATGTGCGCATTAAGATTTTTAGGTATAAGTTAACCATTTGTATAACAAGCGGTTAATTTATATTATTGATTTTATAATTTTCTTCTTTCATGTTAAACCAAACTATTAACTTTCATGTTTTTTACCCCAAGAACGACCAAAGAGTTCTCCTCCATTAGGGAATAGCTTAATCTTAGCATACTGTTCAAGTAATGCAGACGTTTCCTCATTATAAGAATCCTGTTTATCTAACGCCACAAACACTTGTTTTTTGCAATTGATATATTGATTAATAATGTTTCCGACGCCCTCATCTGATATCTGTTTTAATAAAACGGAATCATGTACTAAAATCGGAAGTTTGGTAAGATGCGCAATTGCCAAATCAAAAACCACTAATCCTTTATACGCAATGCCAGTACCAGTATCATTTGGAGTTATAAAATGATAATTTGATTCAGTAAAATGAATGATTGGCGCATTATAATGATCCACATACAATTTTTTATTTATTGTATCCATCTCCACATTAATGTCTTTTTCTATCAAACCAAGTTGTTCAAGTTTTATATTTGTCAAACTCTCTTCATCCGCCTTTTTAATACGAATAAGTTCCTCTGCTTTGCAGAACGCATCGTTTTCTCGTTTCAATCTCTCAATTATTTTCAAAAAAGTAGCATGTCTCTGCAATATAATCTTCGACAGTTTGGGATTATGTATTAACCCTTTTAATTCGTTTTCTAATGTTTCAATTATCTCATTATATTCTTTAATTTGTCTTTCAAGTTTTCTTTTTTCTTCTTGTAATTCACTTTTAAATACGACAGATATTTGCTTATGAAAATGTTCAATCTCATCAATATGTTTGATATTAATATTGGGGAAAAACTCTTGTAGTTCGTGGGTTGCTTCCGTAGTTGTCGAAAACCTATAAGCTTCATTCTCTTTGATTGTAGTAAGTCGGCTTAGTATATTGCTACGTATACGTTTAACACGTGACAGTCTGTTCTTAATTGAAATCGCCTCTTCTGATGCAGCCGAATCTATATCAAAAAATCCCGTATCCAATTCTTTTGAAATTTTTTCAATTTCATAGTTTAATCTTTCTATTTCTTTTTCGTTATTCTTGTAATTTTGTTTGCTTATTTTTGCTATATAATTCAACTTCTGTGCTTTATCAAAAGTATCATAAGCTTTTTTAGATGATTCTGCACGGATTGCAATCTCTTCTATAGGTTTATATTTATCAAATAGTTTTAATAATGCCCATATAGCGTCCTTTTCTTTTTCTTTTGGAGTATAATGCAGGGGATGTTTTTCATCGCAGTTTTCCTTCCCGTAAACACGAATATATCTTCCAACAGCATTCCTAAAAGTTAATCCATACAATTTCATGTCATACATTTTTGATAGCCAATCACAGTATTCATCAAGTGATATAGAATTTATTTTGTTATACCTTTCATCGCATTTCCAAACTATATTTCTATCCAGTATAGAACGTGAAAAATAATACATCTCGTTTGCAAATTTAAATTTAAAATATATGTCATGTTCTTCAACATTATTAACTATGTCAAAGGCATCAGAATACGTGTTCCCACCAAAAACATAATCTATTATAAGCATTAATGTTGATTTACCTATAGAATTATCTCCGGCATTTGTTCCTAACACCACATTGAATCCGTCTGAAAACTCAATTTTTTGTTGATGAAATTCCTTACAATAAATTTCACAAAGCATAGTGCAACACCTCCTTATCATCTTTCTTAAATAAATCTAATGTGCCCAAAGCAAACAAAAAATCTAACGCATCAATAAAATCGGCTATTGTTTCAAAATGATTTTCGATTTTTTTATACAATTCGTACACATACATATCTTGAGATTTTAGCAAATTTAATATCGGATAAAATTTCCCTAATACACTTTCTTTATAAGATGTTACTTTATTTGGTAATTTCATCAAACACCTCACAATTCTGAACAAAAAATGCAATAACAATCTCACAGGCTTCTCTTGATGTTGATTGTGTTTTGTTTTTTAACCAATCTGCCATTTGATAAAAAATCATACTTTTATTTGAGCTCCTATCTCTCATTTTTAGATAACAATTCCGAATTTGACCTGCAAGCACTTGCTGGTTAAAACCATTTTTGCCATCAATTTCTTTCAAACAATCTCTGACATAAGGGAAATATATGTGTACATAACTTTCAATTCTTGTTTTAATTAACAATTCACTATTTTCAAATTTATTGGTTAAATACACTGGCTCATAGTTCAAATCTGCCAACTCCATCTCCGAAATATTTGTCAATCTAGATATCACTATCGAGACATCCCGTTCGACATCCAAAGATCTAATTGCGTTATTTAAAGCGGATTCCGTCAATAATCGCTTTTTAATATCCAATAAGTGATTATAATCTTCAACTGTAGTATGATAATCCTGTGTTGAATGGCAGTCCAAACAGATGGCAATTTTGTTTTCAAAAGACTCAGAATTTCCTCCCAGTCTTTCTACATCCTTTAATGTTTCATATTGTGCAATAGTAGGTCTATTAGGATAAATATGAGCTATCTGGAATAACCTATTTTTTTTCTTTTGTTCTCTATAAATAAGTGCCTTCCCGCACAACGGGCAATGATGATTGACTTCCCCTAAATAAAGTGCTACATCATGTGATGAGGGGTTTTCTCTTTCTTTCAAATACGAATCTTTTTCAATAATCTTATTTAGTTCTTCTTGTGTCACTTTTTTATCCTCACCAAGTCATCTGATTTTTTACTAGATACGTCTTTTGTTATAGTTACTAAAAAATCACTAAAATTTTTAAAGGAAATTACTTGCTTATACTCTTCTGTATATTCAGTTTTTCGCAAAAAATTAAATAAAAAAGCCATATATATATCTAAAATTAAATCGCTTTATTTACTAACGATGTCCATCAAGTGCTGGTATGTATCAACAACATCGTAATGCACTTCGCCGTCGTTTATCATTGAAAATAGGCGTTTAGCACAATCTATTTTTGCTTTTTCTGCACCTTTTAACTGCATACTGTCCATACTACCTTTCGTTTCTGCAACAAAGTAAATATATTTTACTTTGCCTTCGTAAAAAGCAATTGCCCAGTCAGGCGAATAATCTCCGACAGGTGTAGGAATTTTAAATCCACGTGGTAGTTTAGCATAAACGCATACTTCGTCCGTTGCCCTATCCAAATCCATAGCAAAGTTTTTCTCGGTATCGCTATCGTAAACGACGTAAGGTGTAATGTGCCTGTCCGCCTTGTATGCCTTGTCAAGCGACAAAAGATTTTTGCTGACCGTAAATATATCGCTCGAATACGGCTCTTCGTCAGTGATATTATACTTAATTTCGTCAACGAACATAGTCGCCTTTTGCTCGTCAATAAAATCAATTACCTTCGTGATAAACTCTTCGGGATTTTTAGCAAACATAGCAAAAATATCCGCACGCAATCCTTTAAGAATTTTAACAACCGTTTTACGGGTAAGTTTAGTTCCTTTGCAAATTTGTCCTATTAAATCGTAAGGTACGGAAAACCCTGCGGTATTTTTAAGAGTAGTGGTTTTTGTTTTTTCTTCGTTAAATTCTAAAATGCTTTCACCCTGCGAACCGATTGTTCGCTTATAAGTAAGTTCCGTAACAAAAAGGTCTTTATTGATAGCGGAAACAGACTTTTCAATAAGTTCGTCGCTGTCAAATTCCACGGTATAAGCGTATTTATGATTGATACGTTTCCATAACGCCTGAAACTCTTTTTGACTGAACCTTTCGTTAAGATCGTTGTCGGTAATTTTAGGCTTGTTTGCGGAAGTAACCATTTCGTCAAGCACTTTTTCGTCAAATATCGCCTGAACGAGTTTATGAATACCGCCCGCAAGCGGTACAAGTTCTTCGGAAAGCGGCGCTAACTTGCCCGTCTCCGCGTCTTGCCTATAAGTGTCCGTAACGTTGCCGTCATCGTCGATATAATCGTTTCTGATAAGATAGCGTTCGATTTTAGCCGCTTGCTCTTTGGTAATTTCAACCAACTCGTCGCCGACCTTAATAAACTTGCCTGCAAAATATTCGCGCGTAGCTTTTGTAGGTCTTTCATAAAGTGTTTCTTTAATATCACGTTGCAAATCGCTGACAAAATCCTTATAACTGTCGCTTGCAATAACCGTCAAAACGTTTATATCGTGAACTTTAACCGAAGAAAACGAACTATCTATTCTATCGCCTGCGGAGTTTACGCAAAGTCGCATACCGCGCCCTACTTCCTGCCGCTTGTTTATCTCGCTACCCGATTGCTTTAACGTACAAATCTGGAACACATTAGGGTTATCCCAACCTTCACGAAGTGCCGAGTGGGAGAAAATAAACCGAGTCGGCTCGTCAAACGATAAAAGCCTTTCTTTGTTCTTTAATATTAAATCGTAAGCGGAAATATCTTCGCACTCGCCCTTGCGGTTTACGGAAGAGTTTACCGCACGCCCTTTTTTATCGATAGAAAAATACCCTTTATGTGTGTCCTTTACGTCTATTGATCTAAGATACTTTATGTATGGCGTTTCGATAAGCGACATATATTCGTTTAAAACACTCATATATTCCTGCTCGAACATTACGCCAAAATCGCCTAACAACTCGTTGCCGTCTTCATCATATTGGCGGTAATGCGCTACTTCGTCAATAAAGAACAACGATAAACACTTTATACCGAGATTAAAAAGTCTTTCTTCCTTTTCAAAATGCGAAATAATAGTTTCACGAATTTGAATTTGCCGCATATCCCTTTCTGAAATATCGTTTCTGACTTCGTCCACGGACAAAGTAATACCGTTTAAGAAAGTTATCGTATTATCGACGGGATTTATCTCTTTAACAACGTAGCCGTCTTTATATTCTTCAAGCGAAATATCGGAATTGCCCTTTGATAAATCATAAAGGCTGTCGTTTACGGAAACAGTTTTCGTCGCACGGATAACGGAATTATCGGCTTTTCTCATATCGAAAGAAAGCCTTGCCATAGGCGGTTTAACGGGATCGACTAAAATTTTAGATAAGTAAACGAACCCTTCCGTGCCGTGTAAGTTTTTAAGTTCAAAGCCCTTTACTTCTATCTTTTTAACAAGTTTTTTATTGTAAGCGTCAAGCGCGTCTAAAACGTAAATAAGGTTGTGCGTGTCTCTGTGCGTTGCCGAATAGTTTAACGAGAACAGCGGATTAAAACGCTTTAACGAAGTTTGCGTTGCGTCGCCGCCTAACTTTTGCGGTTCGTCCAAAATAACGATAGGACGGTTAGCCGCAATAACGTCTATCGGACGGCGAGAACCGAAACTGTCCTGCTTGTTGTAAATAATACGCGCCGCTTCGTTGTTCGCACCTTCTTTTAAGGACTGCGCAAACGCCTGACTGTTTATAATCATAACGTAAATATCTTTGCTCGCCGAAAAATTGTCGAGCTGGTTAAGATTTTTGCTGTTATATATAAAGAACCTTGCCTTTTTGCCATAAGTCTCGAAGAAGTGATCTTCCATTACTTCAAAGGACTTTTTAACGCCTTCACGAATAGCGATTGACGGCACTACGACGATAAACTTGCTCCAACCGTAAACTTTGTTTAACTCGAACATAGTTTTTATGTAGCAATAAGTTTTGCCCGTCCCCGTTTCCATCTCTATATCAAGCGAACAACGGCAATTCTGCCCTAACGGTTTAGAAAGTGCGGAAGATTGCTTTATATTGTTTTCAAGTTGCAAACCACGGATATTTTCAAGTAATTGCGTGTCGGAAAGTGCAATGGGTGCATTTTCAAACCCGCTGCCGTCACTACTTAAAATATCGTCTTCTAAAATACCGATTTGTTTGGGCGAAGTTATGTTCCCTAAATCTCTTAAATAGGAAACTTTGTCCATATAAGGTTGTCCCTTAAAAACGTTTATAACGGCATTTACCGCATCCGTCTGATATTGTTGAATCTTAAATTTGAATTTCATCTTGTTTTTCTACCTATTTGTCGTATATATTTTTTATCAAGAAAAATCAATAATTGTGCTAATTCTTCGCAAGGATTGTTTTCTTTTTCTGATAATAAAAAGATTCTTTCTTTTAGTTTTTCTTCTGAAAATATAGGTGGTCTTGGTTTGTTTTTATATATATTATTATTGAACTTTTTATACTCATAATCAAAGCTATTTATAATATCATTTAAATCAGACAACACAAAAAATAATCGCATAATTTCCATGTTGCATTTGTTCTTCTTGAAAAATGGAGAAAATTCTTTAACAGCCAACAATCTCTCTTCATTTCTTCGAATTAAATTTTTTACTTCTATATTTATGTTTTTATCGTTTTGCACTTTTTCAATTATTTTAGTAATATCTGGCAAACCATCCTTGTATGTGTTATTAAAAAAATCATTTAGGAATTCTATGTACGCATTATGATATTCTCTTCCGTAATGTATAGATAAGCAAATAATTTCACGTTTTTTATAAAGTATTCTGTCAGATAAGTAATAAAAACAACAAAAGCACTTGCAAAAACTCCTATAAAAATATCATCTAATATCTCAATAGGAAAGGTATATTTAAATATTAAAGACGCAATTATCGCAAACAAACATAAAACTATTGCTATTATTGATCCTGTTTTATATGTTCTCATTTACCACCTTGATAGTTTATTTATTCTCTATTGTTGCTTGTATCCGCCTTTTTAATTTTTCTGGGATTTCAGATATATTACTATAAACAATGGTATTTACCTGTGCCACGTCAAAATGCAATCCGCTTTTTAGTTCCGATTCACTGCAAATATGTATTACTTCTTTTCCAAGTCCCAGCGCATAACCCGCTTCATAATAAGCACCGTTATTGTGGTGCGATAATTCCGCAATAACAAATTTGCTGTTTTTTATCTCGTAAAGCATTTCGGGAATTATCTGGTGATTATGTTCAATTTCATCCATAATCCGCACGTTATAACCCGCAAGTCCTTCTTTAATTTTATCCCTTAACGCTTCCGTTTCTTTTCCAAATTTCATTGCAACAAAAACATTTTTATTGTCCATATGAGATTTTTGCAGCTCATATATTCTACTCCACGCTTTTGGCAATAATTGTATATCTTCAGCATCAACTACTTTTATTAAATTTTCTTTTTCTAAATAATCAATTATAAATTTAGCGGCAATATATGAAGAATAGTTTTCACTTATTGTTTCACTGCTTTTGCTGTCTGCAAATAGCAATTCGTTAGAAATCGTAACATAGTCGCCTTGAAAATTCGAAAACTCAGCAAGTTTTAACAATATTAAATCAATCTTATCTGCAAAAGTTTTAGGATACCACGCATTTACAATATTTAATGATAAAAATTGTGTATCACAAATAGGCACAATACAAGCCTGATAATCCTTGAACTCGTTTTCAGTGCCTATAAAATAATCTCCTTTTTCTTTTTTATGATAAAAAATATAACTCTTTATTTTATTTTTTTGTTCTATAGACAACCTATCAAATTTCACTTGATGCATTATCCATCTTCCACAGTCAGGACATTGCGTCATTACAAATCCGTATTCGTATTTTACTTCTGACATTGCACCGCATAAAACGCATTTTTCGCTCATATTTATAGAACTCTCCCTCCATCATTCGTTTCATATTGGTATATCGCAAATTTAATGATTACTATCTTATTTTTATATTTGATGTTTGTATTTTTACTTCGTTTAAACCGTTACTAAATAAAAATTCTTGCATTCCCAATAATGCTATATCTGATTTATTATAAGGGCTAATAGTTATCTCTTCGATAATGCCATTTTCTATCGGAAAACCATTAAATTCTATTTGCGGCTTAAAAAATCCATCTTTTTCTATAAAAACCTTATTTGCAAAAAACTTGCCTTGATCATCTGTTTTGGAGAACCATTCGTCATAATATTTTAAACCTATTCTATATTCACTCTCGTATTTATATGCACTTTCCTTTCTTAAAGAACATAATTGATTTAATAAATAAGGTATATTGAGTACTGCTTCGGGTGCATTAAAAATATTAATTAAAAATTGTTTCTCGTCGTTTGCTATGCCATTACCATACTGTATCTTCCCTCTAACGATATTGTCCAACCCAATTGAGAACAACCTATCTCTTATCCTATAAAAAAAGTCAAATAATTTTTGACTGTTAAATTTAATACAGCATCCTGTTTTGCCATACCCTGACCATAATGCCAAATCATCACTTTTATCCGTCATAGATAAAATATAAAATTTTGTGTCGTTATGATATGCTGGCTCTAATAATATTTTTTCTTTTTCAACTCTTTTTACATTATATGTATATGTAATTCCTTTTTCTAAATCGGATAAATCCTTTATTATCTTATCATAATACTTTAACTTATCTTTTAACTCCAACAAGTATTTATGCAAAACTTCAATACTATATTTTAATTCAGTTTTATCGTTTAAAAACCTATAATCGGTCAACCTTATCGTTTTATTTTCTATTATAGATTTTAATGCTTGCAATGAAGTATAGTGATATAATTCTTGTTTTTCGTATTGTAATTTCATCCTTACAACACTCTCCTTGTGGTGTTGGGACTGTAGGTGGCGAAGATTTGGTCAAAGTTTGTGCTTGTGGAGTCGGAAGATAAACCGCTGTCACGGAATACCGCAAATAACGGTTTTTTCTTTGCTATTTCTTTAACCACTTCTTCGGTGATGCCGTCGTCAAAACAAGCGATTAAATCGTCGTCGTTTACGATATATACGTGTTTACCCGTGATTTCCTTTTCTTCTATTTTAGCGGATAAGGGTTTACCTAAATCAAGCATAACTTGAAAGAGCAAGTCAAGCGGAGTGCGGTCTTCTTTTATATTGCTCTCTAAACTGTCAAGCAAACTTTGAGTATATTCGGACGGCTTATAATACACGTCTTTCATATTACTGCTGTCAAGTTTAAGCACTCTAAAACCTATGTCAACGTTTTTCAGGTCTTCAAGTAAATTTGTCGGTTCTACAATTTTTTTACCCGCACGGCGGATACGCTCTTTACCTATTTCGCAGATGTTTTTATAGCCTGCCTTGTAGGCTTCGGAATTTTCGTCGCACTTTTCGGGGAGTTGCACCATAATAAACTTACGCTTGCCGCCATCTTCTGCATTATATCTCATTATCGCATCTGCTGTAGATGCTGAACCACTAAAAAAGTCTAAAATGATATCATCATTTTTTATTTGTGCAATATTCATTAAATATTTTATTAAAGGAGTCGGTTTGGCATAGTCAAACGGTATCCCAAGCTCACCTAACTCGTGAGAGGCAATTTGATTAATATATTCTTCAATAAAACTATTTGGCTTCGCAGAATTTTTATCTAAAACATCATTTAAATAAGTCTTTGTAAATACATTCCATTTTGCAGGTTCTTTGTTTTCATTTAAAAGATTAGAGGATTTAACTTGTTTTATTACAATTTTATCTTTATTTGCTTCAAATGTTGCTCTCGACCATCTCCAAATCCCATCTCCCAAATTTGGTCTTTCTGGAGGGAATGTTGTACCAGGAGGTATAATTTTTGAACCATCTGGACAATCAATCCAAAATCTTTGTTCTGGATTTCTATTTTGAAGAGATGACATATACAATCTTACTAATTGATAACGCTCTCCTTTACGAGGTCCATCAGTTTCAATTAAATTATATGAATCAATGTTTGCACCTCCTGTAAATTCTACCGCTGACTCTCTATTTTTAGTGTATGTTAATAAATAATCAAAATTAGGTGCCCAAAAATCACCTTTATTATTACTTTTCTTTGTGATTCGACCTGCACAACCAATAAAATTATCTTCACCAAAAACTTCGTTACATATTTTTTTAAGATTTTCCACCTCATTATCGTCTATACTAATAAAAATCACTCCATCATCAGACAATAAATCTTTTGCGACTTTTAAACGCGGATAAATCATATTAAGCCAATCGGTATGGAACCTTCCGTTAGCAATATTATTTGCACGGACATCATACAGGATATTACCACTTTCATCGTAAACACCTGCATTCGCAAGATAATCTTTATATGTCACATTAAAATTATCATTATAAACAAAAGAATCTCTGCCCGTATTATAAGGCGGGTCTATGTAAATCATTTTTATTTTGCCAAGATACGTTTCCTGCAAAAGTTTTAATACGTCTAAATTGTCGCCTTCAATATAAAGATTTTCGGTATTGTCAAAATCGACGGACTCTGCCTTACACGGGCGGAGCGTTGCATTTATCGGCGTATTTGCAAGTAAAATGGACTTTTTCTTATCCGGCCAAGTGAATTGATAGCGCTCTTCCTTATCGTCGATAAGCGTATCGCTCATTTCTTGTTTAAGAATGTCAAAATCCACTTTAAGCGTAGGTTTACCGTCCCTTAACACTTCCGTAACGCAATTAGGAAAAAGTTCCCTTATTTTCTCGATATTCCCCTGCACGTTATCTCTGCTTTCCATTTTCAACTTGTCCATCGTTATTCTCCTTAGATACTTTTTTAAAATAATTGACAATTAAAATGCCTTCCTTAATGGTGGAATTATATAACTCTTTTATTTCTGCATTATTCAAGATTTTTAACTGTAACTCGTGATATTCTAAAATAATTTGATTTGCGAGTTTATCAACTTCATGCATCCAATCTAAAACACAAGTAGTTTTTGTGGAAGTATCCTCTTCAATATTTATATAATTGTCGTTTTCTTTTTTTTGTGCGGAAAATATATCACTTTCTTCCATTACTTTTATCGCCTTATGCAAAGTAATGATTTGGTCAGCGCAATAATTTGCTTTCATTAAAACTGACTCAAAATATCTAAATTGTTTTAATAAAAATATGCTATCGTTATTTATTTCATATTCCAGTTTAATTTTTTCTTCTGTTGATGCCAAAAAAAGATTTTTTTGCTTAAAGCATAAATCAATAATTTTATCTACATTTATATAATTGACATAAGCAGATTGAAAATCACTAGCAAAATTAGTAATATCCGATAATAAGTTTTGTCTTTTGTTTTCTAATTGATATTTTTCATTTTGTTTATATGCAATAAAACCTATTATAAACGTAGCAATACCGCTTATCCAACCACTTATTACAGTCAATAAGTTCGCTTTTAAGTCGGTACTCTTAACCCATATTAAAACTGCTATATTTCCACATAAAATCAAGCCTATAATTACCCAAAAGCACCATTTTGTGTAAAAAGGTTTGTTTGCTTTTTCTTCTGATTTAGCCTTCTTCATTTAGTTTTTCTAATTCCCTTTTTAGTTCCTTTAATCTGTCGTTTAACTCAAAACGCCTTTTTGACTGTTTTTCGGTATCGACTTGTTTTTGCAGTTTTTCTATTTCTCTATTCAGTCTTAAAATCTCGTCGTAGCGGTTTACAAAATCTACCGTGCTTTCTTCACTTCTTGCCGTTATCGGGATAAGTTCGTCTATCAAAAAGGTATAAACGTCGTCAAGATTTTTTACGGTAAGCGGCAAAGATTTTACTTCGTTTATATTAACCCATTCCGTTTGATAATACTTGCCGAGTTTTACGCCCTTTTCCGTCTTTTCTTTATATGCACCGTAAAAGCAGTATTCTTCACCAACCTGTAAAACAAAAAACGTGTGCAAGTTTATCGCTTTATCGAGTGCGGCTATAAATAGTTTCGGTATATCCTTACTTGGCAGAGTTATGGTAAAAACATATATCTCTTTTACAATGCCGCTTTCGGTAAAATTCATTGTATCATTAGACAAAACGTTTGAAAGCGTTACCGACAATATACTTTTAGCGTCTTCTTTTACGATTTTATCCGCCGTTATCTGTTTATAAAGTTCCCTTAAAGTAAATCTTCTGTTTACCTGTGTTTTTGTACTTAAATTCAGCATTATCTTATTACTACAAACGATATGAGTTCAAAGTCGTCAAGCCCATCAACGTTTTCCTGAAACAGCACTTTACTGCCGACCTTGAAAAGCGATTTTAAATCGTTTTCTTCCTTTACTTCGCAAATACTTAAAATCGCTTCGTCAAGCAATTTATTATACTTGTCCATCTTTGCGCCGTCTTTTGTCTCCTTATTAAACAAGCGGCACACTTCGGCAAGCGGTTCGGTTTTACCTTTACAAGTGGCACGCAACACATCTAAAACGTATTTTACTTCCAGATGGTTATACATTACTTCACCGTTCTCTTTTAAGTAAACAAGATAGAACGGGTGCAAGCGGTTTTGCTTGTTTATATTTATTCCGTTATTACGGTTGCAAAGGACAAAAATTATGCCTTTTTCTATTCCCTTACTTTCATCGGCTTCAACGACTGCGTGCAGACCTTTGGTTACGCCTTGCGGATCACCGTTCGCTTTATGATAAGCATTTAAATCCATTACAAAATCGTTAAGTCCCAAGTCGGTGATAGATATATTGCCGTCAACGTCTTCTAAATCCTGCAACGTGCCTTCCTGCAATTTCTTTAACTGCTCTTTGCGGTAATCCATTTCTTCATTTTCGGAAGATAGAATATTATCGTCCGCTGTCGCCGTAGCGTTTACTATCGTCATTCTTGCGGAAACACGCTTATTAAGATTGATATACTCGTCAAGGCTTATATCGGGCCAGAAGTTTACAAGTTGTATAACTTCGTTTCTACTGCCTATCCTGTCTATTCGTCCGAAACGTTGGACGATACGGACGGGATTCCAATGTATATCGTAGTTTATGCATATATCGGAGTCCTGCAAGTTCTGGCCTTCGGATATACAATCCGTTGCGATAAGTAAATCTATTTCGCTTTTTTCCGTCGGATATATAACGTCCTTTTGTTTTGAAACGGGCGAAAAAAGAGTTAAAATTCTATCCGCAGACTGATTACCGCCTACGTTTGTTTTATTTTTATTACCGCCCGTTATCTCGGCAGAATATATGCCGTATTTTTCCTGCACAAAGGGTGCAAGAGTTTGATATAAATAATCCGCCGTATCTGCAAACGCTGAAAACACGAGTATCTTTTTATTGCCGTTATTTAAGCCTGTATATAATTTATAATCAATTAAATCCTTTAACTCTTTCAGTTTGCTGTCTTTATCGGGAGTCACACGTTTCATTTCAACGTATAACTTTTCAAGTATCTCGATATCGTGTTTTATATCACGTTTCCAAGTGTAAATATCGATATCGGAAAGTTCTATATCTATAACTTTACCCGTCGAAACTTTTTGAAACGAATACATCTCGTCTTCGTCCGGATCGTCTATTACAAAACCCGTAATCTCTTTCTTTATAGACGCTTTTTTATTGCCTTTTTCGTAATCTTCTATTACCCCAAGCGTATCACGGTTTGTTTCAAGTAAGTAGTCCAATGTAAGCCTGAAAGCGTGCACGCTACTCTCTAAACGTTTTAAAAGATTTATCGTCATTAACTTTTTGATGCCGTTTTCACGGTGCATCTGACGAGTTAAACCTTGTCCCAAGGCATTTGCGTTAGGATCTTCTTTTGATAAGTCTATCCTATACTTTTCTTCATACTTATCTATCTTTGACGGGAACAGCATTGCTAACGGAGCATATACGTTCATTGTCATTGACAATAACTGTTCGTATATATCCTTAAACTTCATTACGCTTGCATCGTCAGTAAGTTTCGGATAGAAAGATTTTGTCGGAAGTCGATTCGGGAACTTTCCTATATCTTTTATATCGTAATATTTTTGTATGTGTTTACGGCTTCTCGCTATCGTAACGCTATCAAGAATAATAGAAAAGTCTATATCGAGTTTGTCCATTAAATCTTTTGCGTGGCGTTCTTCTATCGGAAGTTTACTCCAAGCATTAAATACCTTTTGTGCATTAGCAAAAACCACCTGCACGCTTTTTGACGTGTCAATGGCTCTATTCATTTCCGAATAGTCGCCCGCGTAAGCAAGCAATAATTGATTTTTTAAATCGTTATAACGGTTATTAACAGGCGTTGCGGAAAGCATAAGCACTTTCGTCTTAACACCTTCCTGCATTATCTTTTTCATTAAAAAGTCGTAGCGCGTGTCTTTGTCTTTATGTGCTGAATTATTGTTGCGGAAGTTATGGCTTTCGTCAATAACAACAAGGTCGTAGTTTCCCCAATTTACAGTCGCCAAATCCATACTCCCGCTTTTGCCAGACGTCCTGCCTAAATCGGTATGAAAAAGCACGTCAAAACGAATACGGTCTTTATAAAACAAATTCGTAGTTTTATTGCCCTGATACTGCGTCCAGTTTTGCTCTAACCGTTTAGGACAAAGCACCAATATAGACTTGTTCCGTAGCGAATAATACTGCATTACCGCAAGCGCGGTAAAAGTCTTACCCAAACCAACGCTATCCGCTAAAATACAGCCGTTATACTTTTCAAGTTTATTTATACACCCTACTGCACCGTCTTTCTGGAAGTTATAAAGTGTATTCCATATAATGCTGTTTTTAAAGCCCGTCGCTTCGTTGGGCATATAGTCTTCGTCTAAATCTTCCAAAAACTCTTTGAAAATGTTATAAAGTATAATGAAGTAAATAAATTCAGGCGAATTCTCTTTATAACAACTCGATATGTAATCTACTACCGTATTTGTTATATCTTCTAACTGGTTATCGCTATTCCACAGTCTATCAAACTCGGAAATAAAAAACTTGCTTTGCTCTGAATTGTCGTTTTTCATTATCCCAACAAGTTTACTGTTTTTATTTTCGTACCCCAAGTCTGCCGTAGTAAAGCCGTCAATAGGTGTATAATGAGTTAATTTATCACCGTTTTCAATGTTTATCATTGATTGTGTCGCAACTGGTTCTTTTAACGATTTTATTTTAACTTTATTCCTAATCCACTCTGCACACTCTCTTGCAATCGCCTTTTGCGTCATTTGATTTTTTAGCCTTATTTCAAATTCTGTTCCGCAAAGCGCAGTTTCCCCAAGTTTAGGGATATAAAATTCTCGCTTTTCTTTTTTGATATTATCGCTTACC
This sequence comes from Clostridia bacterium, assembly GCA_017448355.1. Classification (GTDB taxonomy): domain Bacteria; phylum Bacillota; class Clostridia; order Christensenellales; family Borkfalkiaceae; genus UBA1259. The sequence continues at coordinate 32,555 of JAFSLQ010000030.1, forward strand.
TGTGCCGGCAAAAAAGCAGGGGTTGTAAATAAAAATTTAAGTTCTTCTATACTTTCAAGTTCCTGTTTTAACGCAGAATAAGCATAAATCGAAAAGCATGACGCCGCTATTCGTAGTCTTGCGCCACTCTTTATTTCCGATTTCAGATCATCGCCAAGCAACTTGCTTGTATTGTTTATTATCTCAACCATAGTTTTTCAGTTCGTTAAATCTTTTGATACTTATAAAACTTCGTCAGGTAGTTTTATATCTTTTTCTTTACAAAGAGTTTCAAAAGCGCGCAAAGCCTTAAAAGACGGATCGGTCTTACCGTTTTCCCAACGATTGACGGTAGTAAAGTTTACACCAAGAAGATTGCCGAACTCTGTTTGGCTTAAATGTAATTGCAATCTCACGTATTTTACTTGCTTACCAAAATCCATAATATCACCTATAATTTTTCAATTGTATTTATTTTAGCATAAATGCCATATTTTTGCAATAGATTAGCAATTGATTTTTAAATAAATTTATTAACCTCTATAAATTAACCGCATTGAAATTTAAAAAATAAGAATAACGGCTGAGACAATCTCAGCCGTCTTTTATTATTCAATATTAAATATGTTTGCTTATTAGTTTTACTACTTTCACGCACGATGGAACTAACACCAAAGGAACACCTAGCAAAATAAAAACCGAACCAGGCGGAGATAAAAATGTGAGAACTCTATTAATCTGCAGTATTCCTGGTAGCATATTATAAATTGCCATAGCAATGCCATTTATTACACTCCAAAAAATTTGTAATAAAACACTTAAAATTTCTATTATCAAATATTTACCTCCTTTTTTATAAAAAATATTATAAATGATTAAATATGGTATCCCAATGATGCAAGTGTAAACAGCATAAAGTATAAAACTGCCGTGTCAAATGCGACCTTCTCATGCTCCATTACTATCCTTATTAAACGTTCTTTGTCTTTGTTCGGTTGTATCTCTATAATAGGGTTATCCAATTTTTCTTTTATTTCATCTGGGTCTGCATGCCCCCATAATGACAAAGCAATTCCTGCCCATCCTGTTGCTAAAATCGTTACACAATTCTTTTGCGTAATAGAAGAGAGAATAGCCTTTTCGGGACTCAAATTTTTTTCTGCCATTATCTTCTTGAGCATGTCTTGAGCATTTTCGTCTTTACTAAAATCAAGCGTAATGTGTGTTTTTTGTTTTCTATTGCTTCTCCCATTATCTAAGAAAACCTCCTTAAATACTGCTAGTTTTGTAGCATCATCCACGCCTTTCAAGTTTTCTTCTTCATAAGACTTCCAGTCGGCCACAATAGGACTCTCCACTATATTTGTAAAAAGCCCTAACTTTTCCTGATAAGCTTCTCGATTTGTCAGCAATAGTTCCCCTAACTCTAATAAAGGTTCTGATGCCTTTATTAATTCTGTCCACTTATAAAAACCTGCTAGTCTTGCAACAATATGTTGCGCTTTCATTAACGTAAAAGGTTCTTCTTCGTCAATATCGAAGCTCATAATAATATCATCGATATCATGAAAAAAGCGAGGACTATAATCATAGAAACCCTCGTCTTCATTGAACACTCTCGTGTTATAATCTTTTAAAAGATTTTTAGCTTGTTGTTTAAAAAATTCTACTTTATTCATAATAATATACTCCTTATATTTTGGCTCATTGTCTATAAAATGCGTTCGTAAACTTAAAGACAATAAACCTTTTAATAAAGATTATATTATCTGTTTAATGGCTGAACAATTCTTTGCACGAACGAGCAGGCATGCCATACACCTTGTAAGAATTATATCAAATATTATATTTCCTGTCAAGTAGTCTAAAAAAATAACTAGTAATGCCCCCTTACAAATTTTATTATATTCAGTCTATACTACTTCTTTTACGACAGTTTTTGTTTTTGCAAACCGATGAATCGCCAAACTGATAATAAGACTATTCTTCGCCTCATTGAGCACTTTTTTAGGCTCTCGCATTTCTAATAATCTCAAAAGCCTTTGTGCTTTTGCTATCAATGTATATGCCGCTACCCCGTCGCCTATTCTTTTAGTCGTCTCCAACTCTTTAGCCGTCAAAAATTTACGCCATGTTGCGACTTCTTTCTCCGATAAATATTTCTCTGAGATATAACCTTCTTGTCCACATATGTATTTGCTTAAACCATCATCAAACCCTTCTACCTTTAGATCACGAATATATGTATTCCACGTTTCAAAGAGATCTTGCGGCAAAATATTATTTGCATCAGTTTCTTGTAGTAAAAAAATCCCACTATCATTTTTCCAGTTTTTACAAAAAGAGAAAATGCCGTATATGTTTTTTACCAAATTATCTGCATCCAAAGCAAATTCTTTTTCGTCTGCTTTACTGTAATCCATTTCAAGACGTAAATGCGCAAAATCATTGCTATAGCAGTTTTCTATATTAGGGATATAAAGCACCCCGTTCATATCGGTATAACGTTTCATTTCTTCAATCACTTCCTGTCCAGAAAACAACTCTTCCAACAACTTAATGCCAAAAGCAAGTTTAGCAGGATTTATTCTTATCATGTTTTGTTCCATTTATTTCCCCTCCTATATTTTTTCACTTAACTCCTTAAAAAGAACGCCGTGGCCCCCTTTTTATTTTTTCTCTTTTACTATTTTTATAACTCCCGATTCCCTTTTAAGCTTGATATAGTTTCCTTTCAGACATTCAAACTTTTGCGGATAATTTTGCGCCGTTGCCCTAATGTCCTCTCTCTTGGCTAACGACCCGTCTTTTTTGAAATACAAATTAGCGCTGGCTATGTCGTTTACTATCTGGTCTACGTGTACGGCATCCTCAGGCGCGCTAATTAAAACTCTTTCAAGTGCTTCTACAAGCGTGACGCATTTTGCCTTCGGCCTTTTTACTTCCCCCATATTAAAAAAGGATACTTTTAAAACTTCTTTCTCGTTATCCCCTATAACAAGCACTTCCCCGTAGGTCCTTATCTTTTCTTTAACTAACTCCAAATTTTCCCGTAGCGTTTTTTCTCCTACAATTGCGTCCTTTGAATAAATCATCTTCTTATTTTCTCCTTTTTTCTGCACTAATATTATATAATTTTTAAATCGTAAACACAAGAATATACGACATTTCATAACTTTATAATATTTATAATAGACCTGCACACCCTTTTATAATTCCCCCTAAAAACTTAAAATTTTTAGCACTAAAAAAAGACCTTGAAAAGTCAAGATCTCAAAAAAATGCGAAAATAGCCCATTTTTGCCTAAAAATATGCAAAAATAGGTCGAAAAGACAAAAGACTTTTCGACCCACACACTTGGTTGCAAATATAGTATGTAATAAGAACCATTATAATTATTTTTGGATATATAATTTCAGCCTGATTTCGTCTAATTTATTATCGATCAATGCTACCTGTTTTTTGATATAAGATTTTTTCTCTTTTAATGTTGCGCCATATAAATTATCAGTAATTTCTTCTTTAAATGAAGATAGATTATTTTCAACAAAATCTAGCTCATCTTTAATTGTTAAATCACCAACATATTTCTTTAACAAGTCTAATTTATTCCCTAATTTCTTAAAATATAAAAGTATTTCTTTATTATAATGCTGTAATTTGTCATCGCCATTTCCGGAATAATCAAAATTTGGCGAAAATAAATGTGTAGGATCTTCAACCAAAATGTTTTGCATTTTACATATAATCACTTCATATGCTTCAATATATTTTTCATAATCTTGCTTTTTATTTGCAAAATAAAAAGTTATAATAAAAGTCGCCAAAAAAGCAAGAAAAATTGATAACCAATGGGCAAAATCAACTTTTAGAAAAGCACAATCAACAGTTAAATCTATTATTAGCCATACCACCAAAAAGACGACTACTGCAATAGCAATCCCCCAAGACCATTTCTTTTGTTTATCTCTCATCTTATATTGCTTTCTCCATATATTTTTGTATAGTTTCCAGAAGATAAGGTTCTTCTAAAGAGACAAATTCTAATGTCTTAACAACCTCTTCTTTACCAAACTTCCTAACAAGGCCACCAAATGCTTCTTCCAAAAAAGATGGCGGATAGCCATAGCCTCCATCAAGATTTATTTCTAATTTTACTTTTTTCTCTACGGCTTCATTGTATTTAGGAACTAAAACTTTTTCTCTAAATTCTTCTCCTGAGAATTCTCCGTCTTTTTGATATCTGGGGCCCGGAGTCTCTGAAAAATCTTTCGCAATATTTATTATTATTTTTTCCATTCTTTTAACCTCTCATTCCGTTTATATCTAATTCCCAATAAAATATTGTTCCCATTATTTTATTTTTCATTTCTTTTGCTGAAATTTTTGCGTCATCATCTATGAAACAATATGCTTTATTTGACAATAAATGCAAGTTTAAAATTTCTTTTTTAATTGCATAATTTTTTATAGTTGGCAGTCCATTATTTCGATAAGCCAATTTAGTTTTTGACCTAAATTCGCCGTTAAGGGCAGACTCTAATAATTTGCCTTCTTGTTCTCCAAATAAAGTCTCTTTGAATCGTTTTCTTAATGTGCTTGGTATCCCCAACCCCGTATCTAAGAAAGTTGTTTTTATCAAATTGTTTTCACACTCTACATAAATGTACCAGTTCTTTATAGTGTATGATTTACCATCGTAAGCGTGCTCATAAGTATTATACATCATTTCTGCCATAAGCGGATACAAAAACTTCGTATTTTTTCTAGTACAATTTGCTTTCTCTATAACAAAATCACATATCTCCTTTAAAACCTTACTATCGTTGCTTTGTCCTGTCCTTATTGTTATTTTATTTGCATTCGCATTGACTTTTTGGACACGAGAATTGACAAAATCTAAAAACCCAGATTCCTTAAATTTTTCTAAAGCAATTTCATTTTGGGGAAGATTTCCTCTAAATGTATGTTTTGCCAATCCAATGTTTTGAAGATTTTTTATCAAGGCTAATAAATACATTATAGCATCAATCGTAACATCTTTAATTTTACTTAAATCAAAATATATTGTAACTTTATTATCCTTATGATTCTTTATGTAATATTTTATTTCATCGAAAAATTTTGAAAGTTCGTCAGGATTATTGATTATACTAAAGTTTTCAGGTGCAAATACGGTTACTTCTTCTATGTCCCTTTTCCTTGTTGGAGACTTCGTCTTTTTGATATAATTGTTCTCTATCGGATTATAAATATGACTTTTGTTTGTCTTATTCTTTCTTTTTTTAAGATTTTTTAAATTGCGACGTTTTATCCACAATCTATATCTTTTATTATTTTTATGAATACTATCGCCCCCATTAAATGTGCTGTCATAATATTATCATATTTTATTAAAAAAATCAATGGCAAACGCATATATGAATAATAATATTATGTTATCTTCAATTAGAATGAATTATTTTACTATTTAAATTTCATTTCTCAAATCTATACATTCATTCATATAAATCCTTACCGTCAACGTAGGAAAATCTATCAAGTTTCGTTTCCTTTCCTGAAACCGTAACAAAACCGATATTGCCTATACTTAAGCCTTTAATTCTTTGTATTTGCTTTTCTTCGTCAAGCATTTCTTTTTCGCTTAACGCCCCGACATAATACTTTGTCTCGTAAATATCGTAAACATCTTTTCTTTTTAATACTATATCAAACTCGCCGTTCTGTTTATTTACGCTGTCGTCGTAATAATAAGTGCCTATATCGAGAACGCCCTTCAATTTACCTTTCTTTGCGAGAATTGAGAAATACGTCCTGCCGATTTCTTCAAATCTATGTGAAATAAACGTTATAATCGACGGTTCAATATATTCGTCATAAAAACTTTCTGCTCCAAGCATCTGTAATGCACTTTTGTTTTTATATACGAAAGTGTAATAAAATCTCAAAAGATTATCGTTGATTTCATAATAAACTTTTTTTCTATCTTCTTTATAATTTATCGGATAAACCTTTGATAAAATCTCCATTTCGGTAAGCGTTTTAAGATGTTTGCTTAAAAGCCCGTTGCTTTCCATATCCAACTTTTGTTCAATATCCTTATGCTTTTTCTTTCCGTTTGCAATAGCGAAAAGAATCCTTTCGGCATTTATATTGTTTGACAAATCGGACATCAACAAATGCTCTGCGTAATTACTGACCGCACTTGCGGGATTTAATATCGTTTCTATTATGTTTTCTTTTAACGTTTTATTCTCGTCTAAACAACTATTTACAAACGGCGAGCCCCCGAATACCGAATAAAACCCTACTTTATCATATATCGTTTTTTCTTTATAAAACCGTGCGGTTTCAATATAGTTCAGTTCTTTTAAGTTTATTATCTTATCAAACCTGCCATATAAAGCGTTCCCCTCGGTTAATAAGGATTTCATCATACCTATATGAGAACCGGAAATAAACAGATTTATATTTTTAATATTGTTGTCGATTATATTCTGAAATATAGAATCGATTTCTTCCGACGGTGTAAACGCTTTTAAATAGGGATATTCGTCTATAATTATGTTCAAATCCATACTTAACGTATTAAGGTAAGCAAAAACTTCCTGCATTGAATTAAAAAGCAATTTTACAGGTATCACTTTTTTATCTAAAAGCCTATCGACAAAATTGCTTATGTTATCTTTTAATGTGGACTTTACACACTCGTAATAAACGGTAATATTTTTGCTACCTTTTAACGCTTTTTTAAGTAAAGTTGTTTTTCCGACTTTTCTTTTCCCGTAAAGCAACAAACTCTTTCCTGATTTTTGCGCCATTTCTTTTATTATTTTTAATTCTTCTTCCCTTCCTATAAACATACATTACACCTCTATATTTTACTGAATTGTTTTTCAATGAATTTTAATTCATTATAACTCCAATATTGTTTTTTGTCAATGCTTTATGACAGATTTTAAAATACCCTTATATATTTTGCCTTTTCGTTCGGTTAACTTTGCCATAGTCCAGCGGGAGCATCAAGGATAAAAAATTTTTTAGTCGTATCACAACGGATACGGCTTTTCCTTTGCGCCTAAAAACTTTTTTATTTTTCCCCTTGATTCTCCCTTTTTATGTAATGATTACACAATAATTTCGTCCTATGGCGTCTTTCCCCTGCCGAAAGGCAAAATTACAAAATTATATAAGGAGATAAAACAATGATTGACAAAGAAACTTTAAGTTACAAAAGGGGCTTCGCAAAAGGTATTGAGATATATACCCAGAACTTGTCAAAAGGCTACTATGCTGACGAAGACAACAAAAAATGCGTAGGCGTGTTTAAGCATTATGCCGAAACAGGATTTAAGAAAGGCATAAAACTTAACGACGGTCAAAGACAATACTTTTACGGTATGGCAGACGGTATCGAATACAAATACAAACAAGGCGGAACGCCACTAATTAAAGAGAAAAAAGAAAGCATTTTAGAACGTATCGAAAACGAACACTTTTACGGCAAACCTACCTATACAAAAGATATAGACGACGAATTATTCGGTTAAGGATAAAATTATGAAAAACAGTAATTACACTCAATTATCAATGTTCGATATCGTACTCGAACAACCGAAAGAAGAAATAACGCAAAAATTTGACAGCGGCAAGGTCGAAGAAAACCTTGCCGTCGTTTCAAATACGGAAAATAATAACCTTTGTCCGTATAAAATACCCACGATTGACGAAATCGTTAAACTTATCGAAAAATCTGCTTACGGAACAGATAAAACACGGCTTATATCAAATGTTTTCGAGTGTGGGGCTATCGCTATATCTAATCTTTTAGACTTAATCCAAAAAGCCGAAAGAGAGAAACGATACACCGACATAATGAATAATTACAAGCCCGAAGACAGAAATTCGCTATGCAATATTTTTTCAAAAATTTACGCATTATGTTCTTCGGTAGTATATGACGACGGCGTTTTTAAAGATTATCTCGGCGAACTGTTTATACGCTTAAATCAAGGAAACAGTCATACGGGACAATTCTTTACGCCTTTCCACATATCTAAATTTATGGCTGAATGTGCACTACTCCCCGATATTGTTAAAGAAAAAACCAAAGACGATGGAATATTAACTATATCAGATCCGTGTTCGGGCGGTGGCGGTATGATGGTAGCGGCTCTTTCCGTATTAAAAGAATGCGGAATAAACTACGGACGGAACTGCTTTGTTGCCTGCTCGGATATAGATATTCGGTGCGTTCACATGACCTATTTACAATTATCACTTGCCGGTGTTCCCGCTATCGTAAAGCATCAAAACTCTTTAACGAGAGAAACTTGGAGTATCTGGCGAACGCCCGCTTTTATGCTACAATACCCGCGCTTCATGAAATACGAAAAATATAATTAAAAATTTTATTCTATTACGGAGAGTTTGTTATAACAGACTCTCCGTATTTTTTTGCGACGTTATATACCATCAACCCGTTTTTAATAGCGTAATTCACGGTATATGCTGTTCCCCCGCTGTTTCGTTTCAAATAACAAATACAGTACCCGCTGTTATCTACAAGGTGGCGATTGCGCTTTTGCATACAACCGTCATAATACTGCTCCGAAACATAAACTACTTTATCCGCTTGGCGAAGAATATCGTTATATCTTTTAATGTCATAATCGCTCCAACCACGCGTCTGATTTTTACACGGCAAAACGAGTATAAGTTTTATTCGCGGAAAACTCTCTTTTAATTCCAAAACACTCTCGGCGGCGATAGTGTCAAATCCTAATGCTCCGCCTGCCCCGAAAAATATTACCCCTTTATTTATTAGAGCAATAACGGCTTTTTTAACTTGCGCTTTTATACTGTCAAAATCGCTACGGTTAATTAGTCTATGACCTGTAAAACAACACGTCCTTTTTTTCATAATATCCCCGAGAATAAATATAGCCGCTTAAAATCTTTTTTAGACTTTAAACGGCTATGAAATTAAAAATGCCGCCCCCATACGAGAGCGGCACCGTAGAATATACCTTTCTCGTAAGTTGCTAAACTCGTTTACGTTCCCCTAAAAACAAAAGTTCTATGGAGTTAATAAACACGATAAGAGATATAATCCTACCACGATTATATCCATAGAACAAGGTTTTTATTAAGTTTGGAGAACGTCTATATAAATATAGTGTTCGAGTTTAGCATACTTATTATAACTTTTTTATTATCAAAAGTCAACCCGTATATATAGTACAACACAATCACTTTATATTTTTGCCTTGTCGTTCGGACTATCGTAGCATACTTCTCGCAAAGGTAAACGGATAAAAATATTACTGTATTGATTATCAATTTATACCTTTACAGTAATATTTTTATCTTTTTCGTTGACCTTTGCTTTCATATTTTAACACTTTTAACCTTAACCGAAGTATGCTTCTCTGTCCGTGCCGACAGGCAAATAAAAAAATATAAGGAGAATACGAAAAATGGAAACGTATTACACAAGCACCAATGGTTTAGGTAAAGCGATAATTTTCGTTTACGAAAAAGACGACTTATTCGAAGTCATTAAAACATTAAAGTTTATCTCTAAGCTGCTATGTCTGAAACTCGACTACGACGTTGATTTTGACGAAAACGAAATCAGCGTACCCGTAACGGATTATTACGAGTTTAAGACCTTACAAAGAAAATTAAACGACCACTGCAAAGTGGCGTAAAAAAAGGAGAAAACATTATGAAAACAACCAAAGAACAAAGAAAAGAACAAGCCGTCAAGTTATTAGAACAACTTGACATCTACAAGCCGTATATCAATGGCTTTAAGCAGTCTGACAAAGTATGCTTTTACGAAAACTTCGGCGGTTTCTGGGTTGACCAAGAACCGGAAATTGAAAAGAAAATGCAAGAGATCGAAAAAGAATACAACTGTACCGTTTACGCTATCACTCACGAATTTACCGAATTCGGCGAACTTTACGATTTTCTCTTGGTTACAAGTGACAAAAGCGAGTGGGAAACTCTGGTAGAAAAAGCGCAAGGAAACGAATACTACACTTTTGCTTATTGCTGGAATAAAGACGACGACTGTTGTTCGGAATTCGGCACGTTAATAGTTAAAAGTTTCGGTGGCGGGATAAAACGCATCGGATAAGGAAAAAGATATGGACGACATAAAAATTCAAATAACTTATCGCGGGAAAACCTATGACTTTATATACGGTTCACAAGCATATATCTTTCACACGGGGCTGTATAACGACGTCCAGAAAAAATACGGAATAAAGGGCTTGCTCGAATACGTATCACTTGTAAATGCTTGTTATCTTAAAGACAGCAACCGAACACCGCTTGGCGCATTAAGCGATTATGTAGCAACACACTTTAAGAAATGCAAAAAATTAGGTCGGGAAGAAATACTCGACTTGTTTTATGAACAATTCGATTTATAGGAGAACAAAAATGACACCTTATAAAACAACGGCGCATATAAATTCGCTAAAAGGCAAAACGGCGGAAATTACCGTTTTAGATAAGCCGATAGAAAGTGAAAACAATTACATAGTAGATTACGGCGGGGTTAAATGCTCCGCCGTTTTCAATTACTTTACCTGCGCTTTTTACGCAGACGATATTTATGGAATTATTAAGGAGAAAGATTATGAATAAATACCGTGAACTTAAAACAAGACAGCAAAAAGAAATGGACGCCTTCCCTTTCGGCGTATGCTTTTCGGATAAACAGTTTGAAGAAATGATGACAAAGTGGAATCTAACCGTAAACGATACGGATAAAATCTGCTCTGTCGGCGGTGGCTGCTATATCCGGAAATCCGACAAAGACGCTTTCCTTGAAATGTTTAAGCGTTTTGAAAAAGAAAAGCGAGACGCTATTGCCGAAGATAAAACGGGCGACGGGCTTATCTACGATATGTTCCTATACGAACTCGCTAACCACGAATACTGTATTACCTACGATACCGCCGAAACGTTTGACGCGCTTGACCTTACGCAAGAAGAAATAGACAAGGACAAGCGGTTATCCCACGGGCTTAAAAAGGCTATGAAAGATTATTTGAAAAACACAAAGGAGTTTTAATATGGCTACGTTAAACGATTTGAAAGAATATTTAAATTACGAGTTTTCGTCCGGTTGCTATACGGGCGAAGATTACAAAAGTTTCCAAAGAAAGTATATCAACTACTTAAAAACTTTATCCAAAGAAAATGGCTGGGAACTTTGTAAGGTATTAAAAAACCATTACGAATTTTCCGCCTTTTTTAAGTTTAAGGATAAATACGTATATTTCTCTATATCCGACGTGCGTTTCTTCCGTAACGAGTGGTATAACAACATTTTAATAAGAACTGCTGAAAGCGATAGCGACTATCACGGCGGATATAATTGTTATTCAACCTTGCCTATTCTTAATTTTCGTATCAATAAATTATTCGGCAGGTGTTAAATGTACTACGGCTATAAAATTGAAATAACGGAAGACGGAAAAACTAAATATAATATTTGCAGAACCCCTAACGAAACTCTTTTACAATTAGAATATTATTTAAAATTTCCGCCTTATGTTAAAAACAGAACGATACGGATATTAGACATTACGAAACAAGAAGTTAAAGACGGTATATTCGATAAACTCCCTTGGTATTCCACGGGAGTTATTTTTTTAACAATAACTATTAAAAATTTAAGGAGAAAACAAAAATGATTGTATTAAATCTGAAAGCAAACGATAACCAGCAAGAACGGCTTAAAGCCTACCTGCAAGACAACGTTTCCGAAACTCTTGCGAACAAAATAAATAACGGCGTAAAAATAGAAAAAGACGGCAAGCAGTTGATCTCTAAAAAAGACCTTGACGATTTTTTGGACTACGCCTGCAAAAAAGCGCAGGAACAGGCTGAAAAAGGCAAACGCTCGGCTATGGTGGAAGATGAAATTGTTTTCGGCTGGGCTATGCACTATTTTGAAGAAGACAGCATCGAAGGCAAGTTATATAACACAGACGGAACGCCGTACGAACCGCCTAAACCGAAATACACACCGAAACCCGTTACTACCGTTACGCCACCGCCTAAAAAAAATATTCAGCCTAATATGTTCGACCTTTTAAGTAAAAACGAAGACACTGACAATCAACACGGTGACGATACGGACGCAGAAACGGAAGAACCAGAAGATGACATCACCGAAGAAGAAAAACAGGAAGTCTTTGAAGAATTAGCGCAAGAAGAACAACAAAAAGAAACCTCAAAAGTCAGCCCTATATACACACATTATACAGAACTGCAAGAAAAATATCCCGACTGCGTTATAGCCTACCGTTTAGGAGATTTCTATGAAATATTCGGTGAAAACGCCGTTAAGATAGCGAATGCTTTAGATCTGACTTTAACAGGGCGTGATGTTGGCTTACCTGAACGGATACCGATGGTAGGCTTTCCCTATCACGCCGCAGATATTTATATAGCAAAAATAATAGAGAAAGGTTTTAAGGTGGCCGTTGTGGAAAGTCTGAACGATATAACCGTAAAGCCTGAAAATATGAAAATAGATATGGAAACGGGAGAAATTATTAAAGATGATAATAACGGCGCTTTAATAAATATCCTTAAAGAACTTTTCGGAAACACTTTGGAGATAAGATTATGAAAACAAATTTTACAATAAGACCTATACCCAAATATCTGATAAAAAGAATAAGAAAACTCGACCTTAAATACTATCCCGAACAGGTAGGCATTACAAGGTATTACGCTTACTTTACGACTAAAAACAAACAATTATGTAAAGTGACCATAGCCCTTAAAAACCGTAAAAAAAGATGGGCGGTAAAACAGGTAGCAGTACACTTTATACACGAAAATTTCGGGTATTGCAAAGATATAGAGTATTTCTGGCTGGGCGGTTACGTCGTAGGCTGGTATCAAGAAGGGTTTTCTACTTACTGCAAAACGTGGGAAGACGGTAAATGGTATCAAATTAAAGATAAATATTATGATCCGGCGGCCACTATCGTTAATATAGAATATCTTGAAAGGTTTCCCGAATATAAATACGCCCAATACGACAGCGTTTATATTTACAATATTTTCCGTTACCTGCGACTTTACGAACAATATCCGCAGATGGAATACGTTATGAAAATGGGCTTACGTAGGTACGTTATGAGTAAAATGATTTTAAGAAAATGTCAAGATAAAACGTTTTGCAAGTGGCTTTATAGAAATAAAGAACGTTTGACCGAGATTAACAAATATTACGACGTTTCGGTAGTACTTAAAGCGTATAAGACAAATAAAGATTTAGACGAACTGCAAGCGGAATCGTGGATAGTAAAACACTATGCTCACGACGAAAACTTAAAGCCTATACGGAAACAATTCCGCGGTGAATTACCGAAACTTTATAAATATATAAATTCGCAAAAAATTACGACGGACTTATATAGAGATTATTTTACCGCCTGCGAATATCTGAAACTTGATATGAACATTCCTAAAAATCGCTACCCGCAAGAATTTATGCGCTGGCACGATATTCGAATAAACGAGTATGATACGGCAAAAATAAAAGCGGACGAAAAACAAAGAAAAAGTTTTTACGCTAAATTCCTTAATATTGCAAATAAGTATATGCCTTTACAAAAAGAAAATGAAGATTACTGCGTAATAATTGCAAAATCCCCTGCGGAACTTATACAGGAAGGTAAAAAACTACACCATTGTGTAGGCGGTATGGGATACGACCAAAAATTCGCAAAGGAAGAAACGCTTATATTCTTTATCCGCACTATGAAAAACCCGAATAAGCCTTTCGTTACACTTGAATATTCACTTGAAAAACGTAAAATATTACAATGTCACGGAAATAATAACTCTATACCTAATAGCAACGTAATGAATTATATAAACAAAGTATGGCTACCTTATGCCAACAAAAAAATTAAACAAATAGCCGCTTAAAACGGCAAAGGAGAAAATAATATGGAAAACTATTTTAGAATTACAGGCTTTATACCCGAAAAGAATTTATCTTTTATAATAGATTCTTACGGGGCTTATAAAAAACTATGGCAATTTTCTGCCGTGCTTATAGCCAAGGGTTGCAGAATAATAGAAGTTGCTAATTCCGAAAAATTTATTGACGGCAATATTCCTAAACTTGAAAAACCATCGACTAAAATGGTGTTGCGAGCAACCGCCGAAGGAGAGCCTATACATACTACTTATGAATTTAACGGTATGACGTACAAGGCTATACAAGTCAGCGATAAAACTTATATCCCTGACAAAAACAGGATATAGCCTATATAATACAGGCACGGAAATTCCCGTGCCTGTATCTGTTTATCCATGTCTTAAAATAATATATAACAAATGCAACCACCGATCATAAAAAGTGTAAGTTGTATAATCATCAAAGTCCAAAAGATACGTTTAGTATCTTTAATAATTTTACCGCCTTGCACTAACTTTTTATCAATACTAGGGATAAGATAAATGATTACAATCGACACTACCATACACAATAAAGATATACCTAACAATACAAAATCTCTGGTATTTTCCAGATTTACAAAATATTTTTCTGTAAATAAATCTAATGATGTATTTAATACAAAAAATATAAAATAGTTATATATTTGGTGTTTAAAATTAAAGATTGTTATTACACATAAGCTTGCAAACCAATTAAATGACTGTTCATATAAGCTTATAAAAAAACTCCCTATAAAGTTGTCCGCATCAAAACCCCTTATCGTTTTAATAAAAACCATTAAAACGATAAATAAGTATATACAAGCGCTCAGTTTTGTAAAATTGCGCCAATCTTTCTTTTGTTCTTCTGTCATATTACTAACCATAAACATCAACGGACAGTAAGTTTACTGTCCGTTGATAGGTTAAATTTTATCCGCGTTTCCAATAGTTGTACTTGTATCTTGAAGTTAAGTAACTTGCGGCGGTAGAGGTGTTTGACAAATCGCTACTTAAAAGCGACGATGGACTACTCATGTTGCTATTACGAGAAACCTTCCAACCGCTTGTATTTATAAACGTTGCACTTGTTAGCTTGCTACAACCAGAGAACGCACAATACCCTATACTCGTTACGCTGTTTGGTATAGTTATACTTTTCAAACCGCTACAATTCTCGAACGCAGAACTACCTATACTCGTTACACTGTTTGGTATTGTTATACTCGTTAAACTACTACAACCAGAGAAAGCATAATCCCCTATACTCGTTACACTATTTGGTATTGTTATACTCGTTAAACCGCTACAACCAGAAAACGCAGAACCCCCTATACTCGTTACACTACCGTCAGTAGGAATTATACTGTTTTTATAACCTAATATAAGGGTTTTACTTGATGTTTCAATTAAACAATTACCGCTACTGTGATACCCTGTGTTTCCACTTGTTGCGATTATACTCGTTAAACCGCTACAACCTGAGAACGCACCCTCTCCTACACTCGTTACACTGTTTGGTATTGTTATACTCGTTAAACTACTACAATTATAGAATGCAGAACCCCCTATACTTTTCGCACTGTCAGGTATAGTTATACTCGTTAATTTAGTGCAATTACGGAACGCAGCACCCTCTATACTCGTTACACTGTCAGGGATAGTTACACTCGTTAAACTGCTACAATTCTCGAACACAGAAATCCCTATACTCGTTACATTGTCAGGTATAGTTATACTTGTTAATTTAGTACAATTACGGAACGCAGCACCCCCTATACTCGTTACGCTGTCAGATAGAGTTACACTCGTTAAACTGCTACAATTCTCGAACGCAGAACTACCTATACTCGTTACGCTGTTTGGTATAGTTATACTTTTCAAACCGCTACAATTCTCGAACGCATATCTACCTATACTCGTTACACTGTTTGGTATTGTTATACTCGTTAAACTACTACAACCAGAGAAAGCATAATCCCCTATACTCGTTACACTATTTGGTATTGTTATACTCGTTAACCCGCTACAACCAGAAAACGCAGAACCTCCTATACTCGTTACGCTATTACCTATAGTTACACTCGTTAAACTACTACAATTCCGAAACGCAGAACCCCCTATACTTTTTACACTGTCAGGAATTATCACTGCTTGTATGTTATTATAATTATTAAACACGCCATCGCCTATATTAACAACACCATAGATGATATTAATCGTTCCCTGTATTTTTTTCGGCACAAAAACAATTTCCGTTTTACCCCTATTGTAAACAATACCACCTTGACTATAAAAATATTTATTTCCAATATCAAAGGTCACATTATTTAACTGTGTACATGAAGCCAAAAGCGCTTTAATATTACTTGCGTTTATAACACTACCATATATTGTTAATTTTTTCAAAGAAGTAAAATTATCAAATGCTGAATTATTAATAATGCTAACTCCATACCCGATAGTTAAATCATTAATTTTACAACCTATAAAAGCATTTGCACCGATAGTTCCTCCTTCTACCGTTAGTGTTTTTAATGAAGCAGGCGGCACATCCCCTTCATAATAATTAAAAATCCAACCAAGATAGTTATTCTCTGAAGAATTATGGCTTTCACCAATAAATGGTAAAGTCATTGCTTTTATTTTTTCGCAACCCTTGAACGCACTACCTCCTATCCTCATTACACTATTTGGAACAATTAGCGTCTCCAGATTATTACAATCCCAAAATGCTAAACTCTCGATGCTTCTTACGCCCTCTTGAAGTTCTACAAATACTAAGTTTGTACACCTCATAAATGCATAGCGTTTTATTATTCCGTTTTTAATTACAACCGAACATAAACCACTACACCCTTTGAATGCACCCTCTCCTATACTCGTTACACTATCAGGTATAGTTACACTCGCTAAACTACTACAATTACAGAACGCATAATCTTCTATACTTGTTACACTGTTTCCAATAGTTATACTCGTTAAACTGCTACAATTATAGAAAGCTCTATTCCCTATACTCGTTACGCTGTCAGATAGAGTTACCCTCGTTAAACCGCTACAATTATAGAAAGCGCCGTATAATATATTGCCGCCAGTTACCGTTACTTTTGTTAATGATGACGGGATATAATATGTAGTTTTAGTAGTTGAATTCGTACTACTACTATAATACGATTGTTGTGTAGCAGTCCCCCCAGTATAATCCCATGTACAGAAGATATAGCCGAACGGCATTTGATAAGTATCACTACTGGTTACGGCTGCTTTTGCCCCTACAAAAGGAATAGTTAGTTCTTGTAATGATGTACACTTTCCGAATGTATACTCTCCAATACTCGTTACACTATCAGGTATAGTTACACTCGTTAAACTGCTACAATTATAGAACGCATAATATCCTATACTCGTTACGCTGTTTGGTATTGTTATACTCGTTAAACTACTACAATTACAGAACGCATAATCTTCTATACTTGTTACACTGTTTCCAATAGTTATACTCGTTAAACTGCTACAATTATAGAAAGCTCTATTCCCTATACTCGTT